>NZ_JAAAPK010000003.1:0-600000 GCF_009909105.1 Corallococcus exiguus | reverse complement strand
CCTGCGGAGGCATCCCCGCCAGCTGCGCGTAGGCCATGCCCTCCGGGATGTGCAGCGCCGTCACCGTGAGCGCGCCCACCAGGTCCTTCTTCAGGCGGGTCCCGTCATAGCCGCGCAGCGAAGCGACGAAGGGACTGACGCGGGTGAGCCATGGGGTGCGGCTCCGAGCGGTGCCCATGCGCACGAAGTGTCCACCCGAACCGACAGGAGCATCGTCCTCTCGGGGGGGCCGGCCAGCGGCGCATCCGTCTGGTCACTCAGGCGACATGCGTCATGCATGATGGTGGTCATGCCTGTCGCAGTGGCGCGAGGCTGCCGCGCATGATCACTGTCAGTGCATTCAAGTGGGTGCCGCCGTTCGCGCAGGGCGTGGTTCGTGACCTCCGGGTGAGGTGGGCGCTGGAGGAGGCGGGCCTGCCGTACGAGGCGCGGCTCATCGACCCCCAGGTGCAGAAGTCCGCGGACTACCGCGAGCAGCAGCCCTTCGGTCAGGTGCCGGTGTTCCAGGAGGACGGCCTGACGCTCTTCGAATCGGGCGCCATCGTGGTCCACATCGCGTTGAAGAGCGAAGTGCTCTTCCCCAAGGACGAGGCGGGCCGGGCGCGCGCGCTCACGTGGGTGTTCGCGGCGTTGAACTCGGTGGAGATCTACCTCCAGCAGCTCGCGGAGATCGATCTGTTCGCGCCGGATGCCCAGTGGGCGAAGCTCCACCGGCCCGAAGTGGAGGCGCGGATCCACCATCGCCTGGGCGAACTGGCCACGTCGCTGGGGAGCCGTGAGTACCTGGAGGACCGCTTCACCGCGGGCGACCTGATGATGACCACGGTGCTGCGCATCCTGCGGCACACCGAGGTGCTCGACGCGCATCCCACGCTCAAGGCCTACAAGGAACGCTGTGAGGCACGGCCCGCGTTCCAGCGCGCGCTGGCAGCGCAGATGGACGCCTTCAAGCAGCACGAGCGGCGCGAGGCCTGACGCACGGGCATGACGCGGCGTGTCTTGGCGGGGGATTTCGCGCTATCCTGCGCTTCCCCTCCCAGGAGCGCTCCCCATGCCCCGTGGCATCTTCAAAGCAGGCTCTGGCCCCTCTCTGCCTCCGAAGCGCAAGCACGACGACCTCACCTCGCCCATCCGCAAGCCGGAGGTGGAAGGGCCCGCGGTGAAGAAGCAGCGGACCCAGGAGACCCTGCCGCAGCAGCAGGTGCAGAAGCCGCCCACGGACCCCTCCATGCACGCCGCCTACGACAAGATGGCGCATGAGGAGATGCTGAAGAATCCGAAGTACGCGGCGCTGGCGAACGACGCCTCGCAGGCGTCCGATGGCAAGACTATCAATGTCGTCACCAAGGACCAGGTCCAGGGCGGCATGTTCTACTCGGGCCCGAAGCAGATTGGCCTGCGGCCGGACCTCACGGGCCCCAAGCGCGCTGGCGTCATGGCGTTCGAGATGACGAACGCCGCCCAGCAGAAGAAGTTCAGCAAGGTCACGGGCGACGCCTTCCAGAACGAGGTCAACGCGGCGCTGGGCAAGCCGCACGTGGGCGGCAGCCTGTCCGCCCGGCGGGAGAACTTCGCCAAGAGCATGGAGCGCATCGAGTACGACGGCATCAAGCGCCACCATGAGGTGATGAAGGACGGCATCCAGAACCAGGGCTGGCCCAAGGAGATGGACCGGTTCGGCAAGCGGCTGGAGGGCGCGGACCCCAGCTTCGACAGCTATTGGGCGCGCCAGAACGTCCCGGACGCGAAGACGGGCAAGAGCCACTCGGACGTCTACCGCACGCAGTTCGACAACATCCACACCAAGGCCAACGAGCTGGTGGCGAAGAGCAAGCAGCAACAGGGCATTCCGTAGGCCCCTGGCTCCGCGCGCCGCTTCGCGCTAGGGAGGGAGTCATGTCCTCCGCTCTCCAGACCCGTCCCCGGAGTGAGCTTGCCTCCGGGCGCTTCGGCCAGACCCGCTTCATGCTCCGCCGGAAGTTCTTCAAGCTGTTCGGCGGCGCGTTCCACATCTACGACGAGGCGGGCAACGTCGCCTTCTACTCGAAGATGAAGGCCTTCAAGCTGAAGGAGGACCTGCGCGTCTACAGCGGCGAGGACATGCAGGAGGAGCTGATCACCATCCAGGCCCGCAGCATCCTGGACTTCGGCGCCACCTACGACGTCACCGACGCGGCGACGGGAGAGCGCGTGGGCGCGCTGCGCCGCAAGGCCCTGAGCTCCATCCTGCGCGACACCTGGCTCATCCTGGACGCGGACGGGCAGGAGGTGGGCAAGGTGGAGGAGGACAGCATGCTGCTGGCGCTCGTGCGGCGCTTCCTCACCAACCTCATCCCGCAGACCTTCACCGGGACCCTGGGCAGCGACCAGGTGTTCAGCTTCAAGCAGCACTTCAACCCGTTCATCCAGAAGATCGACCTGGACTTCTCCGTGGACACGCAGCGCCGGTTGGATCGGCGTCTGGGAATCGCCGCGGCGGTGCTCCTGTGCGCGATTGAAGGCCGTCAGTCCGGCGGCTGAAGAAGCCTGGACGCGGTGCGCGCCCGGGCCCTATGTGTCCGGGCATGCACGCCCCGTCCTCGCAGGTGCAGCCGGTCCCGGTGCTCATTGTCGGTGGTGGCCTCGTGGGCCTCTCGACGGCGTTGTTCCTCGCCCATCAGGGCGTGCGCTCGTGGGTCATCGAGAAGCACGCGGGCACTTCGCTCCATCCCCGCGCACGAGGCTTCCATGCGCGCACCGTGGAGTTGTTGCGGTCCACATGCGCGAGGGAGGAGGTGGAGCGGGCCGGGTCCGTTCCCGCCGGCACGGTCGTTGGAGAGTTGGTGGCCGTCACGCTCGCGGGGCCGGTGCATTCGTGGAAGACGCGGACGGTGTCCACGCAGCGGACGGATGTCAGCCCGTGCCCGTACGTCTTCCTGGGACAGGACCGGCTGGAGCCCATCCTCCTGGAGGCCGCGAGGAGCCAGGGCGTGGAGGTGCGCTTCCGGCATGAGCTGACGGGCTTCACGCAGGATGCGCAGGGCGTGCAGGCCACGGTGCTCGACCGCGAGGCGGGGACGGTGTCCACCGTGCATGCGGCGTATCTCATTGGCGCGGACGGGGTCCGCAGTCCGGTGCGCGAGGCGCTGGGCATCGCGCTGCGCGGCCGGGGCTCCTTTGGCCACAACATCTCCACACTCTTCGACGCGGACCTCTCGCCTGTGCAGCGGGAGGTGCCGCTGGCCTTCGCGGTGCTCACGCATCCGGAGCTGGGCGGCGTCATCGCGGCCACGGACGTGAAGGACCGGTGGATCCACGCGACGCGGATCGACGTGTCCCGGGAGAAGGCCGAGGACTTCACGGAGGCCCGGTGGACGGAGCGGCTGCGCACGGTCACTGGCATCGCGGACCTCGAGCCCTCGCTCCACGGGACCTTCGTGTGGGAGGCCGCGGAGCGCGTCGCGGAGCGTTTCGGTTCAGGCCGTGTGTTCCTGGCCGGAGACGCGGCGCACCAGATGCCGCCCACGGGAGGCTTTGGCGCGAACACCGGCATCCACGACGCGGCGAACCTCGCGTGGAAGCTGGCTGCGGTGTTGAACGGCCACGCGGGTCCCGCGCTGCTGGAGACCTACGACGCCGAGCGAAGGCCCGTGGCCGCCGCCACCGCGAACCAGGCCGCGCTGCTCGCGCTGCGGATGGCGAAGCAGGCACTTCCGGCGGACGCGGAGTTCGTCGACGAGGATGCGGTCACCCTGGGCTACCGCTACGGAGACGGGCCGCCGCTGCCGAAGACGTTCGTCCCCACGGGCGAACCCGGCACGCGCGCGCCGCACGTGTGGTTGGAGGGTCGCAGGTCGATCCTGGATTTGTTTGGCAACGGCTTCGTCCTGCTGACCGGAAACGAAGCGTGGAGCGACGCAGGCCGGAGACTCGCGGAGCGCATGCCGCTGCGGGTTCACGAGGTCCAGGGCTGGCAGCACGCGTATGGGGTAGGGGAGGGTGGCGCCTGTCTCGTGCGCCCGGACGGCATGGTGGCCGCGCGGTGGAGTGAGCCCGTCCGGGACGCGGAGCAGGTGCTCGATGCCGAATTGGAGACGCTGCTGTGTCGCGCGGGTCTGGGCTCCGTCAGGACCCCACCCACGGAGCCCGTCCGGTGATGGAGGAGGGCCAAGGCATGAAGTGGCTTTCGGGGGGACTGTTATGCGTGTTCGCGGCTTGCACCGCGGCCCACCGGCCGGAGCTACCCGCCGACCCCTATGCGATCGAGGCGGACCCGAGGTTCGTCAAGACCGACCGCCTTGGCACCCGCACCTGCTTCACCGCGACGGGGTCCAGGTGGCCCGATCTGCTTCCTCGCGGGGCTCTTGCCCTGAACCTGGGGTCGTTCCTTGAGATGGACCGTCGCAGCCAGGACAGCCAGGACTCAAGCCAGTGCAGGTGCTCGCTCATTCTCCTGCTCTTGAATGAGGCCTCGATGCTTCCCCTGGCTCCGGACAGCGAGGTCTACCGCTTCACCTGGATCCCCTCCTTTCACGCGAACAGGATCATTCGCGTCGAGCGCCGGGGGAACGTCTACTCCCTTCACGTCAAGGTCGAGGGGAACGACGAGGGCGCCTTGGCCACGGACCGGCGCATCCTGCTCACGCCCACGCAGTGGCAGGCCCTTCAGCAGCGTCTGGAGCAGGCCCGATTCTGGTCCCAGGTTCACTTCTCCTCTCCTCTTCCCTATGCGTACTCCGACGGGGCGACGTGGCTGTTCGAAGGAGGCCGGAGCGGGCGCTACCGGGCGCTGGACATTCACAGCCCCAACCGTGATGGGCTCGCGGGCCCTTTCTACGAACTGGGCGCGTTCCTGCTGGAGCTGTCTGGCATTCCCATGACCGAATACACGCTGTACTGAGCGGCTCGAACAGGAGGGGACTTGAAGGCATCCGCCATCATCGCAGGACTGCTGCTGCTCGGAGCCTGCACCACCGTTCAACCGCGGGTGGAGCCGCCCCTGGGGTTCATCGAGGACGGATTCCCGTCCAGCGGCACCTGCGGCAAGGAGTGGCCGGCGCCCCTGCGCGATGTCTTTCCGCGAGGCGCTTTTGCCCTGTCCCTGATGCCCGGCCTGGAGGTGAAGTTCCACAGCGAGCGCGAGCAGGAACTCATGCATTGCTGGAACTCCGGCATTCTGCGGGCCTTGAAGGAAGGCCCGCTCCTTCCCGTGGCATCCGGTGCCGAGGTCTACCGCTTCACGTGGATCCCTTCTTCTCGTGGGCCCTTCGTCATCCGCATCGAGCACCTGGGGCCTCTCCACTCCCTGCACGTGAAGAGGGCCGGCACGCAAGAAGGGACGTTGGCTGTCGACCGGCGCATCCTGCTCACGCCCACCCAGTGGCAGGCCGTGCAACAGCGATTGGACGCGGCCCGCTTCTGGTCCATGGACCGCTTCTTCGCGTCTCGGAACCTCTCCTACCTCGACGGGACGGAGTGGCTCTTCGAGGGAGGGCGGGATGGGCGCTACCGGATGGTGAGCATCCACAGCCCGGACCCGGAAGGGCCCGCGCGTGCCATCCATGACCTGGGAGCGTTCCTGGTGGAGCTGTCTGGCATGTCCATGGACGACGACACGCTTTACTGAGCGGTCTTCAGCGCACGCTGGCCCAGAATGGCTTGAGCGCCTCGCGGCTCGTCGCCAGCGCCGCCCTCGCGTCCGCGTTCACGTTGCCGGACGCGAAGCTGTCATCGCGCCCCGCCAGCACTTCGATGCACGCGTGCACGGAGTTCGACAGCCCCTCCAGCGAATAGCCACCCTCCAGCACCAGCGCCAGCTTCCCGCCAGAGACCTCCTCCGCCAGCTTGCGCACGGCGGTGCACATCGCCGCGAAGCCGCGCTCGGTGACGTCCATGCCGCCAATCGGATCCGCGCGGTGCGGGTCGAACCCCGCGGACACCAGCACCAGGTCCGGCCGGTACGCCTGCGCCACGGGGAGCAGCAGCTCTTCGAAGATCATCCCGTAGTCCGCGTCCGTGTTGCCGCCCGGCAGGCCGCAGTTGACCGTGAAGCCCTGGCCCTCTCCGCGCCCCACCTCCGGCGCCGCGCCGCTGCCCGGGTAATAGGGGAACTGGTGCACCGACTGGTAGAGCACGTCCCTGCGCCCCCAGAACGCCGCCTGCGTGCCGTTGCCGTGGTGCACGTCCCAGTCCAGCACCAGCACTCGCTCGGCTCCCAGCCGCCGCCCGGCCTCCGCCGCGATGGCGACGTTGTTGTAGAGGCAGAAGCCCATCGCCCGGTCCGGCTCCGCGTGGTGGCCGGGCGGACGCACCAGCGCGAACGCGTTCTTCGCCGTCCCCGCCATCACCGCCTCCACGGCCTGCACCGCCGCGCCCGCCGCCAGCCTCGCCGCGTCGATGCTGTCCGGCGACACCGCCGTGTCCTCGTCGATGCGCTCGAAGCGGCCGCCCAGCTTCTCCATCGCGTCCAGGTGCGCCGGGGTGTGCACCGCCAGAATCTCCGCGTCCGTGGCGGAGCGGGGATGGGTCATCACCGTGCCCGCGACGGGGTTTCGCGCCAGCACCTGGAGGATGCGCCGCAAGCGTGCGGGCGACTCGGGGTGGCCCTCTCCGGCGTCGTGCTGGAGGAAGAGCGGGTCGGTGAGCAGCAGCGTCGCGGTCATCCCCTGGACCTTACGCATCCTGTCCCCGGGAACCCAGCGTCCGTCCCTGGCAGGCGGGGAAGTCCGTTCCTTGCCCTGGACGGGCCACCCTCCCTACAGTGCGCGGGCCTTGCCACGTCGCCTCAAGAAACCCGGTCTCCGGGGCATCCTCCTGGGTTCGTTCGGCCTCGCGCTGGCCGTCATCCTGGGGACGCTCTACTTCGTCGTTCCCCGCCAGGTGGGCAACCACCTGAGGGAGCGCATGGCTTCGCGCGCCCAGAACAAGGCCAGGGAGGTAACGGCACTCGTCGAAAAGCAGGCGGGCACCCAGCCGGTCCCCAACCTGGAAGGGCTCTATCTCCAGGACGACGACTTCAGCGTCGTGGCGGTGCTGGACGCCCAGGGCGTGCCCCGCGCCACCTCCCCGGCGACAGCGCCTGCGTGGTTCACCCAGGGCCTGGAGAAGCGCCTCCAACAGCGCCCGCTCCCGTCTCTGGAGCAGGTGGAGTTCGAGAACGACAGCTGGGCGGTGACCAGGCCGGTGGCGCTCGCGGGCGGCGTGCCCGGTGAAGTCGTCGTGGTGGTGGATGGGGCGCGGCTGGAGGGAGTGCTCACGGCCCTGCGCCACACGGTGCTGCTGGCCTTCCTCGTGGGCCTGGTGCTCTTCCTCGTGGTGGCGTTCCTCATCTCGCGCGCGTTCATCCTCCACCCGCTGGACGCGATGATGTCCATGGCGAGCAAGCTGGCGGAGGCCGACCTCACCGGCCGCGCGGACGTGCGCAACAACAGGGACGAACTGGGCCAGCTGGCGGAGGCCCTCAACCGCATGGCCCAGTCCTGGCGAGACACGCTGGGCCGCGTGCGCGGCGTGTCCGACGTGGTGGCCGGCGTCATCGAGCAGATCCACCGCACCGGCACCACCGTGTCCTCCGGCGCGGGCACCGTGCAGTCGCGCGTGGAGGAGACGTCCTCCTCCATGGTGGAGATGATGGCCAGCATGCGCGGCATCGCGGAGAACGTGGAGGTCCTCTACCAGAGCGCGGAGGAGAGCAGCTCCTCCATCATGGAGATGGCCGCCACCAACGACGAGGTGGCGGAGAACGTCCAGGCCATGGCCGCCAGCGTGGAGGAGACCACCAGCGCCATCGAGCAGATGACGTACTCCATCAAGGAGGTGGCCAAGAACATCGAGGACCTCTCCGCGTCCACGGAGGACACCTCCTCCGCCATCAGTGAGATGGACGCCGCCATCGGTCAGGTCGACGCCAACGCCAACGAGACGGCCCGCCTGTCCGAACAGGTCTTCGAGGACGCGCAGACGGGCGTGGAGGCCCTGCGCAAGACGCTCTCCGGCATCGACCGCATCAAGGACACCAGCCGCACCGCCGCGGGCGTCATCGACAGCCTGGGCCGGCGCATCAGCGAGATTGGCAACATCCTCAACGTCATTGACGACGTGGCGGAGCAGACGAACCTGCTGGCCCTCAACGCCGCCATCATCGCCGCGCAGGCGGGCGAGCACGGCAAGGGCTTCGCGGTGGTGGCGGAGGAGATCAAGGACCTGGCCGAGCGCACCGGCGCGTCCACCAAGGAGATCGCCGAGCTCATCCGCGGCGTGCAGGAGGAGAGCCGCAACGCCGTGGTGGTGATGAACCAGGGCGTCAAGAGCGTGGAGGAGGGCGTGCAGCTGGGCCGCGAGGCGGAAGGCGCCCTGCGGAAGATCAACGACAGCACCCAGAAGTCCACGCAGATGGTGAAGGCCATTGCCCGCGCCACCGTGGAGCAGGCGCGCGGCAGCAAGCAGGTGACGGCCGCCATCCACCGCATCTCCGCCACCGTGTCGATGATCTCCCAGGCCTCCAACGAGCAGGCCCGGGGCGGCGAGCAGATCATGAAGAGCGCGGAGCGGATGAAGACGCTCACCCAGCACGTGCAGCGCTCCAGCCAGGAGCAGGCGCACGGCAGCAAGCAGATCACCCGCTCCATCGAAAGCATCAACGAGATGGTCACCCACCTGAACCGCGCCCAGAAGGAGCAGACCAAGGGCAGCGAGCAGGTGCTCAAGGCCGTGGAGACCATCAAGGGCGTGTCCGAGCACCAGACGCGCTCGGTGCGCCAGCTGGAAGAGGCCATCGACAACCTCACGCGCCAGGCGGAAATCCTCCGCGCCGAGGTGCGCCGCTTCCGCGTCTGACGCACCAGCCGTTCCCCGTTGAAAGCCTCCATGCCCGAGTCGTCCGAGTCCGCCTCTCCCCGTTCCGTGTCCGAGCGCGCCGTGGTGTTGCTCATTGGCGCGGTGCAGTTCGTCAACATCCTCGACTTCGTGATGGTGATGCCGCTGGGCCCGGACTTCGCGAAGGGGCTGGGCATCGAGTCCTCGCACATCGGGACCATTGGCGGCAGCTACACCGCCGCCGCGAGCGTGGCGGGACTCCTGGGCGGCTACTTCCTGGACCGCTTCGACCGGCGCAAGGCGCTGGCCGTGTGCATGCTGGGGCTCGTCGCGGCCACCGCGGCGGGGGGATTCGCGGTGGGGCTGTCCACGCTGCTGCTGGCGCGGGTGTGCGCGGGGCTCTTCGGCGGACCGGCGACGGCGCTGTCCCTGTCCATCATCGCGGACCTCATCCCGATGGAGCGCCGGGGCCGGGCGCTGGGCGCGGTGATGGCGTCCTTCTCCGTGGCCTCCGTGCTGGGCGTGCCCCTGGCCTTGAAGGTCGCGGAGCTGGGCAGCTGGCGGACGCCCTTCTTCGTGGTGGCGGCGCTGGGGCTGGTGTTGGTGCTGGCCGCGCTCGGGCTCCTGCCGCCCGTGCGCGGGCACCTCAAGCCCGGCGGCAGCGCGGACCGGGCCCCGGGCGTGGCGGAGCTCCTGGGCAACACCGACGTGCAGCTGTCCTACCTGATGACGGCGCTGGTGATGATGAGCGGCTTCATCGTCATCCCCAACATCTCCGCCTACCTCCAGCAGAACCTGGCCTACCCGCGCGAGAACCTGTGGATCATCTACGCCGCGGGCGGCATCGTGAGCTTCTTCACGCTGCGGCTGACGGGGCCGCTGGTGGACCGCTTCGGCTCCTACCGCATCGGCACGGTGGGCGTGGTGCTGGCGGCCCTCACCACGTACGTGGGCTTCATCCACTACCCCGCGTGGCTGCCCATCCCCCTGCTGTTCATGGTCTTCATGCTGGCCATGGGCGTGCGCAACGTGGCGTACAACACGCTCACCTCGCGCGTGCCGGACAACCCGGTGCGCGCCCGCTTCATGTCGCTGCAGTCCGCCACCCAGCACATGGCCTCCGCGCTGGGCGCCTTCCTGTCGTCACGCCTGCTGGTGGACCTGCCGGACGGGACGCTCGGCGGCATGGACACCATCGCCTGGGTGTCCATCGGGCTGGCGGTGGGTGTTCCCGTCATGTTGCGGGTGGTGGAGGGGCGGGTGCGCTCGCGAGAGCAGGCCCGGGCCCTGGCGGTGCCCCCGGCGCAGGGGATGGCCGCGCCGCTGTCTCCCGAGGCCAATCCCCACGGCTGATGGGGCAATGTGCCCCAGGAGTTCCAGGGAGCCCGGCCGCCCGCCTCCTGGACACGAGGCCAGACGGACGCTGGATGGTCGCTGACGGTTGCGCGGGCCGCCTGTGGGCGCGATAACCCCGGGACGTTCCCTCCAAGGGGAAGACGACCCTCCATGTTCAACATCGGCGCAGGCGAAATGGTGTTCATCCTGGTGGCCGCGCTGATCGTGCTCGGCCCCCAGCGGCTGCCTGAGCTGGCGCGGGCCATTGGCAAGTTCATGCGCGAGTTCCGCCGGCAGACGGACGACGTGCGCAACGTGGTGGAGCGCGAGTTCTACTCCATGGACGAGGAATTCAACCGCATGCCCCCGACGCGTCCGGGCACGCGCGTGCCGTCCCCTCCGCCGGAGCTCGCCCCGTCCTCCCTTCCGGGCGCGGCCCCCGCCAACGTGCTCGCCGAGCCCGCCCCCGCGCTCACCGCGACGGTGGACCCCGAGAACGTTCCCGCGCCCGCCGAGGCCGCCGTGGACGCTGATCCCGCCACCGGCACGCAGGCCGCGGCGGAGACGGGGGCGGCGCCGGCGCAGGACGAGAACGGCCTTCCGCAACTCGCCCCCATCCCGGGCACGGTGGCGCGCAACGCGCCGAAACGGAGCTGAGCCCTGAATCGCCAAGGGGTTGACCTGTCGGATTTCCGGATGAGCCTGGCGGAGCACCTCACGGAGCTGCGCTCGCGGCTCGTGAAGTGTTCGCTCGCGGTGCTCGTGCTGGGCGCCGTGTCGCTCATCTTCGCCAAGCCCATCTTCGGCGTGTTGATGCGGCCGGTGCTGGACGCGCTGCCCCCGGAAGGGCGCTCGCTCGTCTACACATCCGGCATCGAAGAAATCAACGTGCTGATGAAGGTGGGCGTGTACTGCGGCATCTTCCTCACCACGCCCGTCATCCTCTGGCAGATCTGGGGCTTCGTGGCGCCGGGCCTCTACCCGGAGGAGCGCAAGTACGCGTCGCCCTTCGTGGTGCTGGGCTCCGTCGCGTTCATCGTGGGCTCGATGTTCTGCTACTTCCTGGTGCTGCCCTCCATGTTCAAGTTCCTCCTCAACGAGGAGGAGACGCTCGCCCTGGAGCAGCGCCTGGACACCGCGCGCATGGGCGGCGAGGACGCGCTGCGCTTCCTGCGCATTGGCGAGGTGGAGCGCGCCGGCCACGTGGCCAAGGAGACCAGCGCCGTGCTGACGGCCGCCGGTGAGGGCCAGGTGAAGGACCCGGAGGTGGCGTCCGCGAAGAGCGTGGAGCTCACCGCGCGCCTCAAGGGCCTGGGCGACCTGCTGGACGCCGCCGCGGATGGGCTGGGCGTGCCCGCGCGCGGCGTGCTGCGCCAGGCGGTGGAGAAGCGCGTGGAGGCGGTGACGGCCTTCGGCAAGCAGGACTACGTCGCGTCGGAGGCCGCCATGGACCAGGCGGCCAGCCTGCTCGCGGGCGTGGCGCCCACTCGCGCGGAGGAGATGTCCGGCCTGTGGCGGCTGCAGAAGGAGCTGGCCAAGGGCCACGCGGAAGCGGAGGCCGCGCGCTGGACCCGGCCCATGCTGACGATGAACGAGCAGCTGTCGCTGGTGCTGCTGCTCATCCTCGCCTTCGGCGTCATCTTCGAGCTGCCGCTGGTGATGGCGCTGTTGGGCATCGTCGGGGTGGTGCAGTCGAGCTTCCTCATCCGCTACCAGCGCCACGCGTTCGTGGTGTGCCTCATCGCGGCGGCGGTGCTGACGCCCACGGGTGACGTGGTGAACCTGTCGCTCATGGCCGGCCCCATGCTGCTCTGCTACGAGCTGGGCGTGTTGGCGGTGTGGCTCATCGAGAAACGCCGTGCGAAGGCGGAAGCCTCCACGGACATCACCCCGGCGGCGTAGACTCCCGCGCGCATGAAGAGCCCTGCCGCGCGCCTGATGATGGACCTGCGGTACCTGCGCGCGCTGTCGCGGAGGTTCCGCAGCACGTTGCTGCTCGCGGCGGTCATCTTCGGGGTGGGGCCGGCGCTGTACCACTGGCGCTACGTGGGGCCGGGCGGGGACCGCATCTCCTACGGAGAGGCGCTGCACCACGTCTACTTCCTGCTCTTCGGCCAGCCGTCGCTGCCCTACGTGAGCGACTGGTTCGTGGAGACGCTCAACATCCTCATCCCGCCGGTCAGCATCGCGCTGGTGGTGGATGGCGTGGTGCGCTTCGCGTACCTCTTCTTCGCGCGGCACAAGAACGACAAGGAGTGGGTCACCGTGGTGTCCGAAACGATGAAGGGCCACGTCGTCGTGTGCGGCGCGGGACGCGTGGGCTACCGCGTGGTGACGCAGCTGCGGGAGATGGGCAAGGACGTCGTCGTGGTGGAGAAGCGCGAGGACGCGACGTTCGTGTCCGCGCTGCGCGACGAGAACATCCCGCTGCTCATCGACGACACGCGCAGTCCGCTGTGCCTGCCGCGCACGCACGTGAAGAAGGCGTCCGCCATCGTCTGCGCCACGGACGACGACCTGGCGAACCTGAACATCGCGTTGGACGCGCGGCGGTTGAACCCCGGCATCCGCGTGGTCATCCGCCTGTTCGACGACGACCTGGGCGCGAAGGTGCGCGACACGTTCAAGGCGGAGGCCCTGTCGAGCTCCTCGCTGGCCGCGCCCGCCATGGCGCTGGCGGCGTTGGATCCGCGGCTCGTCCACTCGTTCCGCATCGGCAAGCACCTGATGGTGGTGTCGCTGTTCGTGGTGCGGGACGGACTACCGGGGATGAACATCTCCCAGGTGCGCGACCGCTTCGGCGGGCTGGCCCTGTCGCTCATCCGGGGTGAGGAGGAGACGCTGCACCCGAACGGTGACGTGGTCCTCCAGGTGGGGGATCAGATCACCGTCCAGGCGTCGTATCCGGAGTACTGCACCCTGCGCGCCTTCACCGGTGAGGCGGACGCGCCGGCGTACGCGGACCACGACAACTTCCTCATGCCGGGCTACCGCCCCACGGGGTAAGCCCTCCGCGGCCTGCTAGGGATTGCAGGGCACCGCGGAGAGACTCCAGATGGAGGTCACCGTGCCAGTCGTGGTGACGGTGCCGGAGCAGGAACAGACGCGCTGGCCCACCTGATTCGTCTTCGCGGCGTCGCTGTAGAAGAAGATGCGCGTGTTCTGGCCCACGCGGCACTGCGGGAGGATGGCCTGTTCGGCCGTCCCGACGTCCGTCGCGGCGGCGTCCTCCGCCGGGTCACCGCCACCACATGCGGCCAACAGCAGGGTTCCCGCGCACATCAGGCCCGTCAGAAGATGTCGCATCGTTCCTCTCAGGTTGGGGAAACGAGATTAAGTTGCTAGGGGCGTCTATGTCGACAGGTCGGACTTCGGATGGTGGATATCAGGCAGGGGTGCGGCGCTCCTTCGCGGTGGGCTCGGAGATGGCCTGGGCCGCCTGGGGTGAGGCGTCAGGATTGGTCCGCTGGGTGGGGGACTGCGCCCAGGCGCTGACGGAGGGCGAGCAGGTCGCGCTCGTGGACGGGACGCGCATCCAGGTGGTGCGTCAGGTTCCGCCCAAGCAGCTCCGCCTGCGACTGGAGCGTGACGAGTGGCCCCGGGCGCGCACCGTGCAGCTTCGCGTGCTGCCGTCGGTGCATGGCGTCACCGTGGCGCTGCACGCGGAAGGACTGCCGGACGCGGACACTCGTGAAGCGCTGCTGGCGCGCTGGACGCGTGCACTGGAGGGCTGGAGCGCCTTCTCCGGAAGGACCGTGGAGGTGACCCGCGAAGGGGCTCCGAAGCGCGAGCCCCCGGGGAAGAAGGGCGCGAAGAAGCCCCCCACGTTGGAGCAGGGCCTCGCGGAGCAGGGCGCGGCCTTGCTGAAGAAGCACGGCCCCGCGCGAGGCACGAAGAAGGCCGTGGCCACGAAGCTGCCTCGGGCCGTGAAGAAGGCCGCGCCGGTGAAGAAGGCTCCGGTCGCGAAGAAGGCTCCAGTCGCGAAGAAGGCTCCGGTCGCGAAGAAGACCGTGAAGCCCTCGCGGGCCGGGCGTCGGAAGCCCTCCGGGCGCACGAAGTAGGGCGCATCGCGACTGGTGACCGCTGTTGGCGAGCGGTGACTCCAGTCACCAGGGACGGGCCCCGGTTCGTCCCACCGCGCCTCGCGCTGCCTCAAGGAACTCAATCACTTGGCCTCAAGCAGGTGTCAGCCCATGGGTTGGCATGTCCCCTGCTGTAGGTGTTCCTCGTCAGCCGCACTCAAGCTCCCGAGGAAATCCCATGGCCATCGCGCCCACCTCCGCCCGCGCCGCTTCCTTCCGCGTCCCCTCGCAGGACTTCGCTTCCCGTCCGGATGCCGTGTCCGGCGGCCGCGTGCAGGGCGGCTCCTGCCAGAAGCCGGGTTCGAACCTGGCGTCCCAGTTCCAGCAGGATGGCTTCAGCGCGGGCCCCGCGAAGGGCGCGCAGTGGAAGCAGTTCGCGGAGGGGCTCGAGGACGTGGTGAAGCAGCTGCAGCAGCTCGTCCAGCTGCTCCAGACCCAGATGGGTGGCGCCGCTGCCTCCGCGGACGGCGCGGCCGGAGTCCAGGCCCCGTCGGGCGTGTCCAGCACGGGTGGCGCTCCCAGCGTCGACGGTGCGTCCAGCACGGGCGGTGCGCTTGGCGCGGGTGACTCGTTCCAGACCGGAGCCGCTCAGTCGTCCGGCGCCACTCAGTCGGCCAGCCCCGCGGGCGACGTCCCGAAGGGCGAAGTGGGCGATTGGATCAAGCAGGCCATGGACATCCTCAAGGCCAACGGCGTCCCGGTGGAGAAGATGAACCCGCAGGACATCGCGAAGATCATCCAGCACGAGTCCAGCGGCGACCCGAACGCCATCAACCTCTGGGACCAGAACGCCAAGGACGGCCACCCCTCCATCGGCCTGATGCAGACCATCCAGCCGACGTTCGACGCGTACAAGGTCCCGGGCCACGACAACATCCGCAACCCGGTGGACAACATCGTCGCGGCCGTTCGCTACTCGGTGGACCGCTACGGCTCCGTGTCGAACACGCCGGGCATCCAGGCGATGAATGGCGGCAGCGGCTACGTGGGCTACTGAGCCTCACCGCCCCCGCAGGTTCTGGGCGATCTTCAGGATGTCCGCGAGGACGCCCGCCGCCGTGACAGGGCCGCCTGCACCCGCGCCCTGGACCAGCAGCGGGTAGTCCGCGTAGCGCTCCGTGGAGAAGGCCACGAACGCCTCCGAGCCGCGCAGCCGTGTCGCCGGATGCTCCTTCGGCACCGCCACCGGGCCCACCCGCAACACGGGCCCGTCCTTCGCCGCCGGGTCGATGCGCGCCAGGTAGCGCAGCACCTTGCCCTCCGCGCGCAGTCCCTCGATGCGCGAGGTGAACGTCCGGTCCAGCTTCTCCAGCCCCGAGAGGAAGCGCTCCACGTCCGCCTCCTCCAGGTACTCGCGCGGGACGAACGGCTCCACCTCCACGTCCTCCATCGACAGGTTCAAGCCCTGCTCACGCGCGAGGATGAGCGCCTTGCGCGCGGCATCCGTGCCCGCCAGGTCCTCGCGAGGGTGCGGCTCCGTGAAGCCCTTCTCGCGCGCCGTGCGCACTGCCTTCGACAGCGGCACCCCATCCATCAGCTGCTGGCTCAAGTAGCCGAGCGTCCCGGAGAACGAACCCTCCACGCCGTGCACCCGGTCCCCCGTGCGCACCAGGTCCTTCAGCGTCTGGATGACCGGGAGTCCCGCGCCCACCGTCGTCTCGTAGTGGTACGCGCGGTGGTTCAGGTGCGCCGTGCTCCGCAGCCGCTCCCAGACCTCGAGCGGCTGCGTCAGCGGCTTCTTGTTCGCCGCCACCACGTGGATGCCGCTGCGGAACGCCTCCAGGTACAGCTCCTCCATGCCCGATGCCGCCGTGCAGTCCACCAGCACCGGCACGGGCAATCTGCGCAGCGGCTCCAGCAGGGCGCGCACCACGGGCGGTGACGCGCCTTCGGGCACGGCTTCGATGCGCTCGCGCCACTGCTTCAGCGGGATGCCCTCCGGCGAGAAGAGCACCCGCCGGCTGTCCGCGAGCCCTACCAGATTGAGCTGGATGCCGTGCTCCTGCGCCAGCGTCTCCTGCAACGTGCGCAGCTGCTCCAGCAGCTGGCTGCCCACCACGCCATGGCCCAGCACCAGCAGGCTCACCTCTTCATGCGAGAAGTGGAAGGCCGCGTGCACCGTACGCACCGTCAGCGCCGTCTCCGCCCCATCCACGATGAACGAGATGGAGCGGGCGCTCGCCGTCTGCGCGATGGCGCGCACGTTGATGCCCAGCGCCCCCAACGGTTGGAACAGCCGTCCCGCCACGTTGGCGCCCTGACCCATGGCCTCCGCCACCAGCGCCACCTGCGTCACCGGCGCGCGCACCTGCGGCGGCTGCAAGGCTCCGCGTTCCAGCTCCGGTGCCAGCTCCCGTCGCAGCACCTCCTCCGCGCGGGCCGCGTGCGCCCGTCGCAGCACCACCGCCACCGAGCGCCCCGGCGACGACTGCGCCGCCATCCACGCGTCGATGCCCGCGGCATCCAGCGCCTGCAACGCGCGAGGCCCCACAGGCCGCGCCGCTTCCTCCGTGCCTCCCTCCAGGCCCAGCAGCGCCAGGTCCTCCAGGGACACCACGCACGTAGGCACGGTGCCGTTGCCCGCGCCGCGCACGTCGATGAGCGTGCCGGGTTCGTCAGGCTGTTGCAGGTGGCGCACGCGCAGCGGGATGTCCGCATCGCGCAGCGTGGACAGCGCGCGCGGGTGCAGTGTGGGCAGGCCCAGGTACACCAGCTCCAGCGCCTCCGTGTAGCTCAGGTGCGGCACTGGCCGCGCATCCGCCACGTGCAGTGGATCCGCCGTCATCACGCCGGGCACGTCCGTCCACAGCGTCAGCGGCGTGCCCAGCAGCACGGACAGCACGGCCGCCGTCTCGTCCGCGCCCTCCACGCCCAGCGTCGTGGATCGGCCATCCACCGCCGTCCCCCGGCCACCCGCGTGCAACGTCAGCCGCCCCTCCCACGAAGGCCGCAGCGTGGCCACCCGGGCGCGAGTGTGCTCGCGGTTCACTCGTGCCTGCCCAGGCTCACCCTCCGTCACCGTCCAGTCCGCCGCGTCCACCTCGAGCGACGGCACGCCGCGCGCACCGAGCAACTTCGCCAGCAGCGCCGCCGTCAGCCGCTCGCCGGTGCCACGCACCACGTCCTCCAGCGCGGGCCGCCGTTCGCGCACCAGACTTGCGCCATCCAGCGCGCGGCGTGCGGGCTCCAGCAGGGACGCGAGCGTGCGCGTGCCGTCCGCCTCCACCGACGTGGAGCCCGGGGGCGCACCCAACCGGCGCTCGGCCTCCTCCAGCATCAACAGGCCGCGCGCGAGCAGGCCGTCCAGTTCCTGCCGGGCCAGCGTGGAGTTGCCCTTCAACGCGATGGACAGCGCGGACTCCAGCCCCGCCGCGAGCCAGGGTGGTGAGGACACGATGGCTGCGCGCGTGTTGCCCGCGTCGCGGCGCGACAGGTGCGTGGCCACGGATGCGAGTCCCAGGGCGGTGTCGAGCAGGAAGGGGGCGTAACGGGTGATGCTCACAGGGGCGGTCATGAAGTCTTCCGGGCGCGGACGCCGGCAGTGGATGAAATGCGGGCGTCGCGGCCCACGCCCGGAGGCAGGGCCAGCGCGCGGACCAGCAGGGGCGCGAGCGCGTCCCATTCGATGAGGAAGCCGTCGTGGCCGTGCACGCTGCACAGGGCCGCGTATTCGGCATGCAGTCCCTGCGCGCGCAGGCGGCGGGACAGGTTCTTCATGTGCTCGGGCGGAAAGAGCGCGTCCCGGCCGATGCCGATGGTGAGCGTGCTCGCGCGGATGCGGTCCACGCCGGGCCCACCGTTTGGCGTGGGCACGCGCGTGAGGTCGTGATGATCCATGGCGCCCAGGAGCGCCAGGTACGCTCGCGCGTCGAAGCGCACTTCCAGCTTCGCACCCTGGTACTCCAGGTAGCTCTCCACCGGGTACAACGCGCGTGACGACCACGCCTGCGGACGGGGCTGGAGCGCCTCCAGTCCGGCCTCCGCGCGATAGGTGAGCGTCGCCAGCTGCCGCGCCAGCTCCAGGCCGCGCCGGGGGGATTCGGGGTACTCGGGGTCCAGCAGCACGGCCTGCCGGGCCACGTGGTTCCAGCCCACCACCCACGCGGACGCGGCCTCCGCCGTCGCGATGGGCACCATGCGTTGGAAGCGCTCCGGTGCCAGCGCCGCAAGGCACAGCACCACCATGCCGCCCAGCGAACCGCCGGTGACGAGCGCCACCTCGTCCACGCCCAGCGCGTCCAGCGCCGCGAGGATGGAGCGCGCCTGGTCCCACGGCGTGATGGTCGCGGGCAGGCTCCGTTCATCCAGGCGCAGGTCGCCCTTGGTCAGCACCGGCGCCGGGCCGAAGCGCGTGTCGTCGGTGCGCTGCGGGAAGCCCTCGTCCGCAGGGCCGGAGGTGCCGTAGCAGGAGCCCAGGTTGTTGAAGCACAACAGCCGCACGCGCGATGGGTCCAGCGGCCGGCCAGGCCCGATGACGGGGGCCCACCAGCCGCCTTCTCCTCCGGCGTTCATGTCCCCGGTGAGCGCGTGCACCAGCAGCACGGTGGGCACCGGAACCGGCGTGCGGCGGGGACCGGTGCGGCGCGCGTCGGTGGCGGTGTCGCGCAGCTCGGAGGCGGTCCTCCGCACCACGCGCAGCCGGCCTTCGCGAGCCGCTTCCTCGGAATGCACGCGGGCTCTGGACTGCAACCACGCGAGGTCCTCCGGAGGCCCCCACCACCAGCCGCGCACGAGGTGGGGCGCCACGCGGGCGCCGGCCTCCAGCGGCAGGTCCGGCAGCGATATGTCGAAGACGCGCGGGGTCTCCGCGCGCGGGGGGATTTCCTGGCCAGGCCTCACGGGTCGCATGGCGTCAGACCGCGCTCAGGGCCTGATCGAGATCGGCCACGATGTCGTCCAGGTGCTCGATGCCCACGGACAGGCGCACCAGGTCGTCAGTGACGCCCGTGCTGGCGCGCTCCGCCGGGGTGAGCTGTTCGTGCGTGGTGGACGCGGGGTGGATGATGAGCGAGCGCGTGTCGCCGATGTTCGCGAGCAGGCTCCACAGCTTCACGCCATCAATCACCTTGCGCCCGGCGGACAGCCCGCCCTTCACGCCGAAGGTGACGAGCCCGCCGAAGCCGCCCTGGAGGTACTTCTTCGCGTTGAGGAACGAGGGGTCGTCCTCCAGGCCCGGGTAGCGCACCCACTCCACCTTCTTGTGCTGCTGGAGCCACTTCGCCACCGCGAGCGCGTTCTGCGAGTGGCGCTCCAGCCGCAGCCGCAGCGTCTCCAGGCCCAGGATGAACGCGTGCGCGTTGAAGGGGCTGAGCGCGGGTCCGAGGTCGCGCAGGCCCTCCAGGCGGGCCTTGAGGATGAAGGCCGCGGGCCCGAAGGCCTCACGCAGACGCAGTCCGTGGTAGCCGGGGTTGGGCTCGGTCAGCTCCGGGAACTTGCCGTTCTCCCAGGGGAAGTTGCCGCCGTCCACGATGACGCCGCCAATGGAGGTGCCGTGGCCGCCGATGTACTTCGTCGCGCTGTGCAGCACGATGTTCGCGCCGTGGCGCAGCGGGTTGAAGAGGGCGGGGGACAGCGCGGTGTTGTCCACGAAGAGGGGCAGGCCCGCCTCGCGTGCCACGGCGCCAATGGCGTCGAAGTCCGGCACGTCCAGGCGCGGGTTGCCCAGGGACTCCAGGTAGAGCGCCTTCGTCTTCGGGCCAATGGCCTGGCGGAACGCGTCCGCGTTGCTCGCGTCCACGAACTTCGTGGTGATGCCCAGGCGTGGGAGCGTCACCTTGAAGAGGTTGTACGTGCCGCCGTAGAGGCTGGCGCCGGAGACGATTTCATCCCCCGTCTTGAGGATGTTGAGGATGCCCAGCGTCTGAGCGGCCTGCCCGGACGCGACCGCGAGCGCGCCCACGCCACCTTCGAGCGCGGCGATGCGCTTCTCGAAGACGTCCGTCGTGGGGTTCATGATGCGCGTGTAGATGTTGCCGAACTCCTTGAGGCCGAAGAGCGCGGCGGCGTGGTCCGCGTCGCGGAAGCGGTAGCTCGTCGTCTGGTAGATGGGCACCGCGCGAGCGCCCGTGGTGGGGTCGGGCGAATAGCCGGCGTGCAGCGCGAGCGTGTCGGGGTGCAGCGGGCGTTCGTTGTTGGGCGTGCTCATGGCAAGGGACTCCTGTTCGCGTCGCTCCGGAAGGAACGCGCGTGCGTGAAGGCGGACGGGTGGTGGGGACGTCAGGGCACTGCGGGCGGCGGGGAGGACTTCAGGACACGGCGGGCGCTGCGACGCTCCTCGGCAGGGGTGCGAGAGCGGAGGCCCGGAACGACGAAGCCCACCGACCCTCGCGGGTGGGTGGGCTCCGTTTGGCTCGCCAGGGGCAGGCTGTGCGTCAGCCGGCCGCGGCGGGCTTGGGCCCACCCGGAACAGGCATCGAACACATGCACATGGCGGAGGTGACGAACATTCTGCGAGAAGAAGTAGACGCGATGGCGCGAGCTGTCAAGCCACCCTCCAGAACAGCACCGCATGTGTCGCGGACCCGTGACACCGATTCACTGCGTATTCCCAGAATGACGTCCTCCCGCTCTGTCCTCCTGTTGGCCTGTCTGTTCCTCGCTGCGTGCTCCAAGCCCGCGCCGCCCACATCCGTGAACATTCGAAAGAGCTTCCGCACGCAGTTGAAGGAGGAGCCCACGCAGCGCGCTCCCGCGCCCACGCCGCCGAAGGAACTCTTCGAACTGGTGCGCTATCCCTCGCCGCTGGGCAGCAACGCGGCCTACGTCACGCCCGTGCGCGAGGGCGCGAAGCGGCCGGCGGTGGTGTGGATCCACGGTGGCATGGACTTCGGGATCGACGGCTTCGCGTGGGCGCCTTCGCCCCGGAGCAATGATCAGAGCGCGCGGGCGTTCCGTGAGGCGGGGCTGGTGTTGATGCTGCCGTCGCTGCGCGGGTCGGACGACAACCCGGGAGCGCGCGAGTACTTCCTGGGCGAGGTGGATGACGTGGTCGCCGCCATCGACTTCGTGGCGAAGCGCCCGGATGTGGACCCCGCGCGCATCTACGTGGCGGGGCACAGCACGGGCGGCACGGTGGCGTTGATGGCGGCGGTGCTGTCACCCCGGTTGAAGGGCGCCTACGTGTTCGGTCCGGTTCACGACGTGACCGAATATGCGCCCTATGTGCCATTGCTGGGACAGGCTCGAGGGACGGAGCTGTGGCTGCGAAATCCGGTGAGCTACGTGGAGCACCTGCGCGTGCCCACGCAGGTCATCGAGGGCTCGGACCACGGCAACATGGATGCGTTCGAACCGCTGCGCGTGGCGGCGAAGGGCGCACCGCTGTCGTTCCTGGCGGTGCCTGGGGCCACTCACTTCAGCGTGCTCGCGCCCGTGACGGAGCTGCTGGCGAAGCGGATCATGGAGGCCAAGGCGGACGCGCCCACGGTGAAGCTCACGGACGCGGAGGTCCGTCAGGCCGTGGCGGCTGAACAGGAATAGGTCGCGTCAGCGCACGCGCGCGTTCGCGGAGTAGGGCGGCAGAGCGCCCAGGAAGCCGGGCTGGGTCTTCACTCGCTCCATCCATGCGGCCACGGACGGGGTGCCTTCAAGCCGCTCCCGCAGTGAGCGGTTACCCGCCGCGCAGCGGCTGTAAGTCATTGTCATTCCCACCCGGCCGGTCCTTCACCTCCGGTCCGGGTGGCTGAATCCTCTCAGTCCCGAGACCTGGGGGGAACATGACGATTCAGTTCGGGTTCATCGACCAGAGTGATGGCGCCAACCTCCGGACGCTTCCCGCGGAGATGAAGGGCTCCACCTGCCTGACGCCAGCGCCCCTGCCTCCGGGCACGAGGGTGAGCGTCATCCGGGACCATGCCCAGGCGCCTGGCTGGTCCTACGTCTCCACCGTGGTGGGGGGATACCTGCTGCAAGGCTATCTGCAGACCTTGCGCATCACGACGCAGCTGCCGGAGCCCGCGGCGACGCTCTATCAAGTCCGCCCAGGGGACCGCCTGGAGCCCATCGCCGCACGCATCTACCGGCAGGCCATCCAGCCGGGGCGGGACCTGCGCTTCTACGAGAATGTCATTCATCACGTGAACGTGAAGAGTGGCCGCAAGGGGGTCCAGCGCATCGACGGTGACGTGCGGCTGGTCGCGGGCGAGCGCATCTGGCTGGTGAGCATCGCCTTCGCCAACCAGCTCCAGGGAATCGTGTCGAGCGGCTCCATCACCCACGAGGCGATGGCCAAGGCACGCAAGGCCGCCCTGCACCTGGAGGACGTCATCACCTCCGTGCGGCAAGCGGACCAGTACTTCGGTGAGGTCACGGGCCAGTACGGCAAGGCCATCCTGGACAACTGGCTGGAGATCTCCGCGATGGTGGTGGGCTTCATCGCCGCGGAGGCGCTGTCCACCTTCCTGGCGGCGACGCCCACCGGCGTAGGACAGCTCGCGGCGGCGCTCATCCAGCTGGGCCTGGCAGCGTTCGGGGCCCATGGACTCATCGAGGCCGGAGGAGAGGCCTTGAAGCACGCGCAGCTGTGGCTCACCCAGGCCTGGGAGGCCAACGGCTCCCCGGAGAAGCTCAAGGAGGCGAGCAAGTCCTTCCTCCGGATGCTGGTGAGCATCGCGATGGCGGCGCTGGCGCTGATGGGCGTGAAGACCAACGCGGGACGTGGGCTCAAGCTGATGACGTCCGTGAAGATCATCCCACCCCGCATCTACATGATGGCAGTGGCGGGTCCCGGCGGTGCCTACGCGGGCGTCCCCGTGTTCCAGCCGGGCTCCATCACCGCCGCCCCCGCCATCCCGCTCCCCTTCAATCCCTGGGCAGCCGGCACGCCGTTGCTGTCAAAGGCCGTCAAGGACGGTGGATCTTCCACGCCGGACCCCGAGCCCACCCTGACCGAGCGCATGCTCAGTGACGCCGAGTTGGAGAAGCTGCTGGAGAAGCTTCCCAACTGGGACAAGCTCAAGGACTTCGTCGGACGCCGCATCCCGCAGGAAGGAACGCCTGAGTTCAGCGCGTTCAAGCAGGAGCTCCAGGCCGCCGGATACCGCCTGGAGAAGTTGAGCTCGGACACCCAGCCCTACCGGCTGCGCCGTCCGGACGGAAAGTCCCTGGGAGAAGAGTACGGGGCGCTCACGGTGACCCAGGATGGACTGGTGGTGCTCAAGGCAGGCAAGGGCACGCTCCGCCTGAGCGTCTTCACCCGCTACCGCAGGAACTACCTGGACTGGGTGGAGAAGACCCAGGGCCCGGCGGCGCGGGCGGCGGCGGAAGTCCGGCTCTCCGCGGGCCATCCCATGCATCACCTCATTCCCGATGAGATCGCCCAGACCCACCCGTTGATCCGCACGGCCATGGAGCGGCTCAAGGGCTACACGATTGACCGGGGGTCGAACATCCTAGACATGCACTCCGGGCTCAACGTGGAAGGCAAGCTCATCCACTCGGGCAGCCATCCGCGCTACAGCAAGTTCGTGGAGACCCGGCTTGATGACGCCTTGAGGAAGCTGCGCACGAAGGGTCCGTCCTCCAGTTGGACACCCAAGGTCATCGAGGAGGCCATCCTCAAGATCGAGAACGAGCTTCGCCAGGCCATCCAATCCGGGAGCTTGAAAGAGCCGGTCATCAAGATGATCCAGGAGCAGCGCGGCGGTAGGGTGCTCACGGGGAAGAAGCTGGCCTTGCTGGAGTTGTCCTCCCACGAGGAGTCACACACCACATGATGTACGCATTGACGGCTGACACCTCCCACATCGAGGAGGAAGGTGTCTATGACGCCAGGCTCATCGAGTTCGACGGCTTCGAGAACGCGACGTTCTTCGAGCCCGGCATCGACTATCAGAGCCAGCAGGGCGCGCCTGGGGTCATCGAGTTCGTCGGCAACCTGGAGAGTGCCGCCCGGCTCGACCACCTGTTCACCGCGCCCATGGGGTGGTTGCTGCTCTCCCGGCGCATGGTGCGCGTGCTCGAAGCGGTGGGCCCGTTCCGTCACCGCCTCATCCCCACTGTCATCTATTCGGAACGCATCAGGCACCTCGTGAGCAAAGGGTACCCTCGGAGGCGAACCTGGCATTCGGTGACGGACGCGTCGCTGAAGAACGAGGACTTCGTCATCCTCCAGTTGCTGGAGCGGACCGATTGTCTTGACCGGGAGCGCACCCTCGTGAAGGGCGTGCCCTTCCACCAATGCGGCGAAGAGTTCCTGGGTCAGGAGGAAGCCGAGCCGCTCGTGCTCCGCCCTCCGCCAGGAGGTTTCCCGCCCGTGTTCTCCGTCCCCGAGTTGGTCTTTTACTGCTACACCGAGGAAACACGGCAGGCGTGTGAGCAGGCGGGGCTGAAGGGCCTGTGGTGGCGCCCCCAACCGTGAGACCGTGACGGAGTTGCTGGCGAAGCGGCTCATGGAAGCGAAGGCGGACGCGCCCGCGGTGCGGCTCACGGACGCGGAGGTCCGCGAGGTCGTCGCCGCTGAGCAGGAGTAGTCAGCGAACGTGCGCGTTCGCGGAGTAGGGCGGCAGGGGGCCCAGGAAGCCAAGCTGGGCCTTCACGCGCTCGAACCATGCGGCCACGGACGGGTAGGGCGTCAGGTCCACGCCCGCGTCCGGCGCCAGGTGCGTGTACGCGAAGAGGCAGAGGTCCGCGACGGTGTAGCGCTCCTCGACAAGGAACGCGTGTTGGCCCAGGTGCCGCTCCATCGCGGCCAGCGCGCGCTCACCGCCCTGCACGCGGCTCCGGAGGACGTCGGACTCCGGCGGCTGCCGGCCCGTGAGCAGCCAGAAGCGCGCGGTGCCGAGGTTCGGCTCCACCGTGTTCTGTTCGAAGAACATCCACTGGTGCACCTGCGCGCGAGCGAAGCGGTCCTCGGGCAGCAAGCGCGTGCCCTCCGCCAGGAACAACAGGATGGCGTTGGACTCCGCGAGGAACCGCCCCGGCTCCGGCTCCAGCACGGGGATGCGGCCGTCCGGGTTCTTCGCGTGGAAGTCCGCCGTGTGGCTCTCCCCCGCGAAGATGTCCACCGGCACCAACTCGCACGTAAGCCCCAACTGCTTCAGCAGCGTGCGGACCTTGTAGCCATTCGCGGAAGGCAGATAGTCGTAGAGGCGCATCCGGTCTCCATCAAGAGGATGCGCGCGACGCTATCGACCGCACTCACTCCGCGCACTCCGCTTCTTGCGATGGAATCACCGCGAGAAGCGGAGCAGGGGAGGATGCCTACTGCGCGGTGGCCTCGTTCCACACTTCCGTGACACGGCCGACCTGGTCGAACGGCTGCGCGCAGTGCGCCGCGCCCGCGATGACCTTGTCATTCACCGGGAACCCGAGCCCGCCCAGGTACGCCTCCGCCGCCTGGATGTCCTGGAGGAGGTAGTCCTGGTCGCCGTAGGTGAACCAGAACTTCGTGCCGCCGCGCAGCGCCGCGTTCGACGCGTCCCAGTTCATGCTGCCCGACCACGGCTTCTCACCGCCGCAGCTCAGCGCGTAGATGCCCGGGTAGCGGTCTCCGTAGCGCGGCAGGAAGCTGGCCGTCAGCTGGATGGATCCACCCGACGAGCCACCGAAGAGGATGGGCCCGTCCTGGATGTCCCAGCCCTTGCGCAGGGCCTCGATGAGCGACACCAGCTCCGCGGCGTTCTTGCCCTCCAGGTCGCGTTCCGTCAGAGGCGCTCCGTCCGGCGAGCAGGTCGTGTACTCCGGCTTCACCCACCACGCGCACTTGTTGGGCGCGAGCGCCGTCACGTAGAGCGTGTTGTGCCCGTACGTCCAACCGCCGTGCGTGAACAGCGAGCGAGGGCTGCCGCCATTGGTGCCGGTGTACGTGGCCGCGCCGTCACCGTGCAGGTAGATGGCCAGCCGCATGGGCGCGGGCGCGATGCCCTGCTTCGGCTCGATGTACTTCACCTCCGTCGCGCCCACCTGCGCCACGCAGTACGTCAGCGTGCCCGCGTCCGTGCTCACCGTGCCCGTCTTGCTGCACGCGAGCTTCCCGGAGCCGTGCGAGCTGCCCGTGCCGGCATCCACGTCCGTGCCCGCATCCGTCCCCGCGTCCACGTCCGTCCCGGCGTCGGTGCCCGCGTCCGTGTTCGTGCCGGCATCCGTGCCCGCGTCGGCGGTGGGATTCGTGCCGGAGTCGGGAATGACTTCATCGGGGTCGTCGGAACATGCGGACAGACCCAGGGCGAGGACGGCGGCGAGGACGAAGCGGGACATGGTGACTCGAGGGAGGGGGAGGCGGCGCCTCTGTTCAGCAGCCAGCATACCGGGTATAGATTTCCAGTCGGGAAAGGAAATTCTTTCATGACTGGACGCGTGAACCTGCTGGCGCCGGAAGTCCGGGCGAATCCCTACCCCGTCTACGCGGAGCTGCGCCGCACCGCGCCGGTGTGTCAGGTGGAACCCGCTGGGCTGTGGGCCATCACCCGCTTCGAGGACGTGGCCGCGGCCTTCAAGAACCCGCAGGTGTTCTCCTCCGCTGGGGTGCGCACGACCACCGCGCCGCCGTGGCTGGGTCACAACCCCTTCTCCGAGTCGATGATCGTCATGGATCCGCCGCACCACATGCGGCTGCGCACGCTGGTGAGCCGCGCGTGGACGCCCGCGGCGGTGAACCGGCTGGAGCCGCGCATCCGGAGCTTCGCGCAGATACTCGCGGAGCGACTGTCCCCCGAGCGCGAGGTGGACCTCGTGGACGCCTTCGCCATGCCGCTGCCCGCGAGCGTGATTGGCGAACTCTTCGCCTTGGACCCCACCATGACGGCCCGCTACAAGCGCTGGTCGGTGGACCTGTCCAGCGTGTCCGGCACGACGGAGAAGGACACCCACCGGCACGAATCCATCAAGGCCACCGTGCGCGAGATGGAGGCCTACCTGTCCGAAGTCGTCGCCGAGCGCCGCCGCCATCCGCAGGACGACATGGTGTCGGACCTGGTGAAGACGCGCGTGGAGGGCGAGGCGCTCAGCGACGCGGAGCTGATGAGCTTCCTGTTCCTCCTGGTGGTGGCGGGGCTGGAGACCACCGTGCAGCTCGTCAGCCACTGCGTGCGCATGCTGATGGAGCAGCCGCACCTGGTGACCCGGCTGCGTGAGAACCCGTCGCAGGTGGGGCGCTTCGTGGAGGAGGTGCTGCGCTACGAGCCCTCCGTGCACGGCCTGGTGCGCGTCACCACGAAGGAGACGCAAGTCGCGGGCGTGGTGATTCCGGAGGGTGCGCGCGTGGCGCTGATGATCGGCTCCGCGTGCCGCGACGGCGAGCGCTTCAAGGACCCGGACACCTTCGACATGGACCGCGAGGGCGTGAACAACATGCCCTTCGGCCACGGCATCCATTTCTGCCTGGGCGCGCCGCTGGCCCGGCTGGAGGCGCGCGTGGGGCTGGAGGTGCTGCTGTCCCGCTTCACGCGCTTCACGCCCACGGGCCCGGTGAAGTGGAACACCTCCCTCACCGTGCGCGGCCCGCTGAGCCTGCCCCTCATCCCGCACGCCTGAGGCGAGCGTTACGCCTCGATGTCGAACGCGAGCGACACCCGCTCGCCCGGGTCCACGTGCAACAAACCCTCGCCGGTGGCCAATGCACCGGCTGCGGCCGTCCACGGCTCCACGCAGACGAAGTCCTTCCCCGTGAGCGTCCACACGACGAGCATGCGGAACTCCCCGCTCCACGACAGCTTCACGGGGGACAGGCCCGGCCCGCGCTCCAGCACCGTGCCCGGCGCGGAGTGGTCACGCAGGTGCATGTCCACCTCCTGCGCCGTGAGGTCCAGGCCGGTGAAGGGCACCTCGTGCTTCGCGCGGTTGTCCCACGCGTGCGTGGCGTCCGTCTCCACGCGCGCCTGCGCCTTGTTCCCTTGAGGCACGCGGAAGTACGGGTGGTAGCCCAGGTGCAGCGGCAGGGGCCGCGTGTCCCGGTTCTCCACGTCGAAGTCCACCGTGAGCCTCCGGCCCGCCAGCGAGAACGCCAGCTGCGCGTCGAAGGCCCACGGGTACTGGCGCAGCGTCTCCTCCGACGACGTCAGCCCCAGCACCAGCAGCGAGTCCTCCGCCTGGCGCACCGTCCACGGCAGCTTCCGCGCGAAGCCGTGCTGCGGCAGTGAGTACGCCTTGCGGTCCGCCGGATACGTGTCCCCGGGCAGGGGACCGGCGTTGGGAAAGAGCACGGGGATGCCCCCGCGCACGCTCTTCGTGAGGTCGGCGACGGTGCTCTCGTCCAGATAGAGCACGTCCTCGCCGTCCACCACCATGCGCGTGACGAGCGCGCCGCGCGTGGGGATGATCTCCACGCGGCAGCCGCCGTCCTCCAGCGCATACGTCTCCAGCCCCGCGATGCCCGGGAACGGTCCGCTCATGGAACTAGATGGCCCCTTCCTTCGGGTCGCTGTCCATGAAGGGGTAGGGGACCTTCACCGGCGGCGCGAAGTTCTCCTTGATGGTGCGCGGGCTGCTCCAGCGGAACAGGTTGATCATCGACCCGGACTTGTCGTTGGTGCCGGACGCCCGGCTGCCGCCGAACGGCTGCTGGCCCACCACCGCGCCCGTGGGCTTGTCGTTGATGTAGAAGTTGCCCGCCGCGTTGCGCAGGGCGCTCATCATGTGCTCGATGGCCTTGCGGTCGCGCGCGAAGATGGCGCCCGTCAGCGCGTAGCTCGCGGACTGGTCGCACTCCTTCAGCGTCTCCTCCAGCTTCGCGTCCGGGTAGACGTACAGGCCGACCAGCGGCGCGAAGATCTCCTCCGTCATGATGCGGTGGCGCGGGCTGTTGCACTGCACCAGCGTGGGCTGCACGAACCAGCCCTCGCTCTTGTCCGTGCCGCCGCCCGCGACGATGGTCGCGTCACCGCCGGACTTCGCCAGCTCGATGTACGAGGACACCTTCTTGAACGAGCGCTCGTCGATGACGGCGCCCATGAAGTTCCGGAAGTCCGCCACGTCGCCCATCTTGATTTCGCTGATGAGCGCCTGGAGGCGAGGCTTCAGCTTGGGCCACAGGGACTCCGGCACGTAGACGCGGCTGGCCGCGCTGCACTTCTGGCCCTGGTACTCATAGCCGCCGCGCACGATGGCGACCGCGAGCGCCTCCAGGTCGTCCGCCGCGGACGGGTGCGCGAAGATGAAGTCCTTGCCGCCCGTCTCACCCACCAGCCGCGGGTACTGCTTGTAGCGGCCGATGTTCTCTCCCACCGTCTTCCACAGGTTGTTGAACGTGGGCGTGGAGCCGGTGAAGTGGATGCCGCCCAGGTGGGGGCTCGCCAGCACCGGGTTGCCCACCGTGGGGCCGTCGCCGGGCAGCATGTTGATGACGCCGTCGGGCAGGCCCGCCTCGCGCATCAGCTCCAGGCTGTACCAGGCGCTCAGCGCCTGCGTGGAGGACGGCTTCCACAGCACCACGTTGCCCATCAGCGCGGGCGACAGACAGAGGTTCAGCGCGATGGAGGTGAAATTGAACGGCGCGATGGCGAAGACGAACCCGTCCAGCGGCCGGTAGTCCGTCATGTTCCACATCTGCGGCGAGTTCTCCGGCTGGATGGCCAGGATCTGCTGCGCGAAGTGGACGTTGTAGCGAAGGAAGTCGATGAGCTCGCACGACGCGTCGATCTCCGCCTGGTGCGCCGTCTTCGACTGGCCCGCCATGGAGGACGCGTTGAGCAGCGGGCGGTAGCGCGTGGCGAGCAGCTCCGCGGCGCGCAGGAAGATGGCCGCGCGAGCGTGGAAGGGCATCCGCGCCCAGTCCTCCTTCACGCTCATGGCGTTCTGGATGGCCTGCTCCACGTGGCCCGCGTCGGCCTCGTGCAGGGTGGCCAGCACGTGCTGGTGCCGGTGCGGCATGCGCACGGTGTCCGTCTTGCCGGACTTCACGTGCTTGCCACCGATGACGACGGGGATCTCGATGCGCTCCCCGCTCATGCTCTTGAGGGTGGACTGGAGCTCCGCGCGCTCCGGAGTGCCGGGGGCGTAGGAGAGGACGGGCTCGTTCTTGGGAGCCGGGACGCGGGGAGTGGCGTTGAGCACGCGGGAACCTCGGGACGAGAGGATGGAAAGTTCGGGCAAGGTATAGCCCTCCCCGTGTCCCAGGTCAGTGACAGAAGCGTGCGGCGTCCTCGCCGAGACAGAGGCCCCGGCGGCCGTCCGGTTCAGCCCTCGCCAGCGGCCTTGGCGGTGGCGCCCCTCGCGCGCTGCAGCACGGCGTGCAGCTGCGCGATGAGGTAGGGCGGCTTCACCGGCTTGACCAGGTACGCGTCAGGCTGGGGCTGCCCGGGCTCCAGGTCCGTACGCGGCGGGTAGCCGCTGACGAACATCACCGGCAGGTGCGCCAGGGAGGGCTCCGCGCGCACGCGGCGGCACAGCTCGTAGCCGTCGATGCCCTCCATGTTCACGTCCGACAGGAGCACGTCCGGCGGCTGCGCCAGCGCGTGCGCGAGCCCCGTCTCTCCATCCGCGGCCACCGTGCAGTCGAACTCACCTGACAAGAGCAGCCTCAGCGTCTCTCGCATGGTCCAGGAGTTCTCCACGATGAGGACCTTGGGCTTCACGGTGCATCGACTCCTGGGGAGGCAACGACGAACGGCAAGGGGGAACGGCGCGCACAGCATCCCCCCGCCGTGCGCACCGGGCAAGAGGTCCCCCTTCACCCGTGAGAATTCCCGAAAGCCTTCACCTCACGGGTTTGCCGCCAACGCCGCTAACCCTCGGGCGGCGGATTCACGAGCCCCCGCCGGGAAACCTCGGAGTCCGGCTCCTCGTCGCCCCGCGCCTCGCGCTCGGGCACCTCTTGGTCCTGCCATTCCGCGCCGCGCTCCACCTCCGCTTCCCAGCGCGTCTCCTCCAGCGGGCCCGGGTTCTCGTCCTCGCGGGTCGCGGCCTGGGAGCGTTCGCGGGCCAGCTCGGCGGCGCCGCGGTCCAGCGCGTCCTCCATCTGTCCCCGGTTGCGCGGTTGGAAGTTCTTGGACCCCTTGTCCGAAGCCATGGTGTCGCCTCCGACGGGAAGGTGGGATGCACCGGGACGACGGGGCAATGACGGCGCGTGTGCACGCCGCCTGCCTGGCCGTCCAGGTGCGGGAAGGGCGATGTGCGCCGTCCCGCCGCGTCAGCGCGGTGCGGAAGTCGGCCGTCGGGCCAGCGGCTGCGTGTCCTCTCGCGACAGGCGTTGGACCTCTGGCGCCACGTCCCCGGTGGGCGCGGCGATGCTGCACCGCGCGCCGCCATGCACCAGGCCCACCACGCGCAGTTGCTCGTCCACCAGCGGCGCGCCGGAGTCCCCCGGCACGCCGTGCATCGTGGTGAAGAGCGCGTTGGGCACGTCCGGCAGCGAAGGGCAGCGGCCCCAGCGCTCCACCATCACCCGCTGCGGTTCACCGGGCCGGTCGTGGCGTCCGGTGAAGACGAGCATCGCGCCAGGGATGGGCGGCCCTTCTGCCACCTCCAGCGGCGCCACCGGTGCCTTCGCCTCCAGCTCCAGCACCGCCATGTCCCGGCCGCGATCCACGAACACGTAGCGGCCATGGAGCTGCCGGCCGTCCTCGAAGTTCGTCCGCTCCTCGCCCGCGTCCGGTGCGACGCAGTGGGCCGCGGTGAGGACATGGCGGCCCTGGCCCACCACCACGCCCGCGCAGTGTCCGTCGCCCAGCGTCACCGTCGCGGCTTCAGCCTTCTCCAACCCTTGCGTTTCGCCCGGGCCGGACTGGCCGCAGGCCATCCAGGCGCTCACGGCCGCGAGTGCCACCGTGGCGCCGCCCCACTTCCATGCACGCATGCCGCTTCCCCCTCCCCCCCCGGGCGACGGGCCCAGGGGTTCGAAGGAACGGTGTGCACGCGTGCGGGCGTGTCGTGGGAGCGGGTGGGGAAGTGGCTCCCCAGCAGGCGTCCGGGCGCGATTCCGTGTCTTCTTCCAGCGAGGCGGTGAAATAGAGAATGGCAGCAGAGCGTGCACCTGCTCGGATGTCCCGGAGGCGGTGTCACTGAAACGTGCTATTCCTCGCTACGTCTGGATTCTGGAATCCAGATCCTGGCCTCGAAACGGCCAGCCCTTTGGCTCGTGAGCGACGACGAGAAGACAACGGTATTGGATGAACGCACCCGCCCTCCGAGCACCTGGGGGGATCGGGCGCGTACGCCCATTACGTTGCCGGGCTCGGGCATCGGAGAGCGGCGCTCGCTGATTCCGGGCGTCGTCGTCACTGGGCGCTACCGCGTGGAGTCGCTGCTGGGCGAAGGCGGCATGGGCCGCATCTGGCTGGCGGACGACCTGCAGGAGCGCCGGCGCGTGGCGCTCAAGGAGATGCATGTCCCCGCGGAGCTGTCCGCGGCGAAGGTGGAGGAGCTGGTGCTGCTGTTCCGGCACGAGTTCTTCGCCATGAAGAAGCTCCAGCACCCGTCCACGCTCAAGGTCTTCGACTGGGGCATGACGGAGGCCGGCAACCGCTTCATCACCATGGAGGTGGTGGGCGGCAAGGACCTGAGCACGCTGGTGCGGGACGCGCCGCTGGACACGCGCACGCTGTATCGCGTGTTGATCCAGATGGCGCAGGTGCTGGCGTTCATCCACTCGCGCCTGTACGTGCACTGCGACATCAAGGCCAGCAACGTGCGCATCACCGAGTCCGGCGCGGTGAAGCTGATGGACTTCGGCGTGATGCACCAGCTGGGCACGCCCAGCCCCGGCAAGCTGAAGGGCACGCTGGAGTACCTGGCGCCGGAGTGGCAGCGCGGCGCGAGCATCGACGGGCGCGCGGACCTGTACTCGCTGGGCGTGATGGCCTGGTACCTGGCCACTCGCAAGCTGCCCTTCAAGCGCAACAGCCCCGCGGTGCTGCTGGCGGATCACCTGACGCGTCCGCCGCCGCGCCCCTCCACGCTCTGCCCGGTGGATCCGCAGCTGGAGGAGATCATCCTCCTCCTGATGGCGAAGGACCCGCGCGAGCGCTTCCAGGACGCGGGCGAGCTGCTGGAGGCGCTCTGCCACGCCAGCGGCGAGCCCGTCCCCGAGGAGCCGCTGTCCGCGCGCGCCAGCTACCTGCACGTGCCGGAGGTGGTGGGGCGCGAGGCGGAGCTGGAAGGGCTGATGAACGGCCTGGCGGAGGCGGACTGGGGCCAGTCGCGCGCGATGCTGGTGGGCGGCCCCGCGGGCGTGGGCAAGACGCGGCTGCTCCAGGAGTTCGAGCTCCAGGCGAAGCTGGCGGAGCTGCCCTTCGGCCGGGGCCAGTGCCGCGCGGAAGGGCTGTCCCCGCTGGCGCCGGTGGCGCAGGCCCTGCGCTGCCTGGTGCCGCAAACGCCCTCGGACTTGATGGAGCGGGTGAAGGCTCCGCTCGCGCGCCTCTTGTCGCCGGAGGTGCTGGAGGGCGACCAGGACGAACAGCTGCCGCGCGACGGCTCCGCGGAGAAGGCCGCCTTCTTCGAGGCGCTGACGGAGTGGACCCACACGCTCGGCGGGCGGCAGTCCTTCGTGCTCTGCTTCGAGGACCTGCAGTGGGCGGACAGCGCGTCGCTGGAGGCGCTCAACGTCCTCATCCGCGCGCTGCACGGCACGCGCGGCGTGGTGGTGGGCACGTTCCGCTCGCAGGAGCTGTCGCGCCTGAGCCTCGCGTTCCAGACGGTGGACGAGAAGCTCACGTCCCGCATGGACCTGGAGCCCCTGTCCGCCGAGCACGTGGCGAAGTTGGTGGGGCTGGTGCTGCCGGGGCTGGACGTGCCGGAGGGCTTCGTGCAGCGGCTGCACGAGACCACCGGCGGCAACGCCTTCTTCGCCACCGAATGCCTGCGCATGCTGGTGGAGGCGGGCGCGCTCAAGCGCGTGGGCGGGCGCTGGGAAGCGGAAGAAGGGCTGGGCACGCGGAGGCTTCCCGCGAGCATCCAGGAGGCGGTGCTGGTGCGCCTGGCCAACGCGCCGCCGGAGCAGGTGTCGCTGTTGCGCAAGCTGGCGCCCGCGGGCCGGATGCTGGACCTGCCGCTGTTGCGCGCGCTGTCCGGCCTGCCGGAGGCGGAGCTGTTCGCCGTGCTGGACGGCATCGTGGAGCGGCAGTTCCTCCAGGACGTGGAGGGCCGCTACGTCTTCACGCACGACACCGTGCACCAGGCCGTCTACGACAGCACGCCGGAGGCGGAGCGCCGGACGTACCACGGCCAGGTGGCGCGGGTGCTCCAGGCGCTGCCCTCGGGGCGCTCGGGCGTGGTGCGCGCGGTGGGCTGGCACTTCGCTCGCTCGGACGCGCCCGCGGAGGCCATCCAGCCGCTGCTGGAGGCGGGACAGGCCGCCATCGAGGCGGAGGCGCTGCTGGAGGCCACGCTGCTGCTGAAGGAAGCGGCGGGGCTCCTGGAGTCCGCGCCGGACTACCCGGGCCGCTCGGAGCAGCTCTTGCGCACGTGGGTGTCGCTGGTGGAGGTGGGCTACTCCAGCGACCCGCCGACGTCTGTGGCGTACGCGGAGCGGCTCTTCGCGCACTGGGCGGCCACGGTGGACGTGGAGGCCGGACGGCGCGAGGCGCTCTCCCGGCTGGAGTCCGCGCGCGTGGCCACGCCCGCGGAGCGCGAGGAGCTGCTCATCCCGCTCTTCCGCGAGGTGTCGGCGGACGGGCGGATGACGCCGGTGGACGTCTTCTGGAAGCGCTCCGAGCTTCAAATCCTCCAGGGCATGGCGCTGGCCATCCTGGGGCGCACGGATGAGTTGGAGGCGCTCATCGCGGGCGTGGCCGCCGAGCACCCGGAGGACTCGCCGTACCGGGCGGGGCTGTCCGTGGCGCGCTCGACGCTGTGCGCGTACACCGGCCACTGGGCGGGCGGGGTGGCCGAGCAGCGCAAGCAGGTGCAGCGGCTGCACGCGTTCCGCGACGCGGTGGGGCGTCCGCCCCGGCGGCTGGCGTGGGCGCTGGGCATGGGTGGTTACCTGCTCAACGTGAACCTGGCCCTGCGCGGCGAGCCGCTGGACGAAGCGCTGCTGAAGGACGGGCTGCACCTGGCGGAAGCGCAGGGCTTCACCGACGTGCGCGCCTACCACCTCTTCGCGCAGGTGGCGCGCGCGGCCTTCACCGGCGACGGCGCCGCGTTCGCGTCCGCGCTCGCGCAGAAGATGGAGCTCGTCCGGCGGCTAGGCAGTCCGCGGTTGATGGAGCGCAACCTGGCCCTCTTCACGCCGCCGTACTACCTGGAGCGAGGCGAGCACGAGCTCGTCGCCGCGGTGGTGTCGCGCGGCGAGGCGCTCTCACTCGTGCTGCCCGAGGACCGCTGGCTGCGCGCGCACGTGCAGGTGTACCAGGCGTGCCGCGACGTGCTCTTCGAGGACGCGGCCGCCGCGCGCGAGTCGCTGCCCCGCGCCCTGGAGGCCGCTCAGAAGGGCGGCCTGCGCATGGAGACGCTGGTGCGCGTGTACCAGTCGCGCTTCGAGAGGGAGCAGGGTCGGCTGCCCGCCGCGCTCGCCGCCGCCGAGGCCGCGTTGGAGCGCGCGCTGGACCCGCGCTTCGCCAACCCCTGGGATGAAATCCTGGCCCGCCGCGCCCTGGCGCCGCTGGTGTCCCAGGAGGAGGGGGACGCGCACCTGCGCCACGCGCGCCTGCTGGCGGAGTCCACCGGCAACGTGCTCCAGATGGGCCTCGTGTACATGCAGCACGCGGAGCGGCACGGCACGCCGGAAGAGGCGATGCGGGAGCTGGAGATCGCCGAGCGGGCCTTCACCACCGCCCGGGCCACGCACCTGCAACAGCTTGCCCAGTCGCTGCGCGGCCCGCTGTCGCGCCAGCACGAGGACGTGAAGCAGAGCGCCTGACGGCCGGGTCGTGCTTAGGATGGGCACATGGCCTCCTCCCCCCTGCGCTTCTGCCTGGACTACCTGTCCCCGTACGCCTACCTCGCCTGGCTGCGCATGCCCGCCATCGCGGAGCGTCACGGCCGGGTGCTGGAGCCCGTGCCGGTGCTGCTCGCGGGGCTGCTCAACGCCGTGGGCTCCGTGGGCCCGGCGGAGATTCCCGCCAAGCGCGTCTACGTCTTCAAGCAGACGTTCCGCATCGCGCATGAGCAGGGCGCGCCCTTCACCCTGCCGCCCTCGCACCCCTTCAACCCGCTGTTGTCCCTGCGCGTGACGGCGGCGGTGGACGACGTGGCGGAGCGCACGCGGCTCACCACCGCGCTCTACTCGGCCGCGTGGGGGCAGGGCCGGGGCATCGAGACGCCAGAGCAGGTGGGCGCGGTGCTGACGGACGCGGGCTTCGACGCGCGGGCGCTGCTCGAGCGAGCCCAGTTGCCGGAGGTGAAGGACCGCCTGCGCAAGAACACGGAGGCCGCGCTCGCCCAGGGCGCCTTCGGCGTGCCGTCCGTGCTGGTGGACGACGAGATGTTCTGGGGCGTGGACTCGCTGGGCCACCTGGAGCGCTTCCTGGAGGGCCGCGACCCGCTCACCCCCGCGGAGCTGGCGAAGTGGCAGCACCTGCCCGCCACCGCGGACCGGCGCCAGGGCGGAAAGCCGCGCCCGTGAACGTGCTCGGGCAGCTGGGAGTGGCTGTCGCCGGCCTGGTGCTGGCGGGCGTACTCCTGTTCCTCAACTTCTGGCGCGCGCTGCTCTACCTCTTCCCCCACTCCGTCCGGGTGGAGCCGGAGGCCCCCGCGGACCAGATGGACCTGCCGGATTCCTTGAGCCCCCTGGCGGGCCAGCTCCAGGCGCTGGGCTTCACGCCGGTGGGCAGCCACGAGGAGAAGCCGCTCCTCCAGAAGGCCACCCGCTCCTACGACTGGGCGCACCCGGGCGAGCGCGTCTTCGCCACCCTCCACGAGGGGGGAGACCTGCTGCCCCGGCTCTACCTGCTCACCCCCCTGGCCTCCGGGGGCTTCGTGGTGACGGCCAGCTACCGCCGCCCCGCGCTGGACGTGCCCGGCTACCGCTCCGGGTCGCTGGAGGACGCCGCACCGGAGCGCCTGTTGCGCGCGCATGTGCGACGGCTCGAGGGGTTGGAAGCGGCGGGTCCGGAGGGCTTCACCTGGGAGGGGCGGGTCCAGGCGGCCAGGGCCTGGTACCAGGGCCTGGGGCGCAAGGAAATCCGCCGCCAGAACCTCCAGGGACTGTTGTGGACGGCCATCGCGCTTGCCATCGTCGCCAGCGCCTTCCTGGGACGGCGCGCGGGCTGACGGCCCCCTGGACGCTATTCCGCGTCACGTCGTGCGTGCACCGCGCGCCCCGGAAGAGTAGGGAGACGAGCACCATGAAGAGCGTGTCCAAGAACGAGGAAATCTACTTCCTGTCCGGCAAGCGCACCCCGTTCGGTACCTACGGCGGCAGCCTCAAGGACCTGAGCGCCACCGACCTGGCCGTGGAGTCCGCGAAGGCGGCCCTGGCCCAGGCGGGCGTCTCCCCGGAGCTCATCGAGCATGTCGTCTACGGCAACGTCGTCCAGACGAGCTCGGACGCCATCTACCTGCCGCGCCACGTGGGCCTGCGCACGGGCGTGCCTGTGCCGGTGCCCGCGCTGGGCGTCAACCGGCTGTGCGGCTCCGGCTTCCAGGCCTTCGTCACGGCCGCGGAGATGATGCTGACGGGCGGCGCGGAGGCCGTCCTCGCGGGCGGCACGGAGTCCATGAGCCAGGCGCCCCACGTCATCCGCGGCGCGCGCTGGGGCATCCCCCTGGGCAAGGGCGGCCTGGAGGACATGCTCTGGACGGCCCTGACGGACAGCTACACCGGCCAGCCCATGGCGCTCACCGCCGAGCAGCTGGCGGTGGACTACGGCCTCACCCAGGACGACGTGGACCAGTACGCCGTCCTCACCCAGAAGCGCTTCGCCGCGGCGCAGGAGGCGGGCCGGCTGGCGGATGAAATCGCGCCGGTGACGATCAAGGGCAAGAAGGGCGACACGGTGGTTTCCAAGGACGAGCACAACCGTCCGGAGACCACGGTGGAGGGGCTGCGCAAGCTGCCCAAGGTGTTCAAGAAGGACGGCGTGGTGCACGCGGGCGCGGCCAGCGGCATCTGCGACGGCGCGGGCTCCATGGTCATGGCCACGCGCGGGTTCGTGGAGAAGCACGGCCTCAAGCCCGTGGCGCGGCTCGTCAACTGGGGCGTGTCCGGCTGCGACCCGAAAATCATGGGCATTGGCCCCGCGCCGGCCATCCGCAACCTGCTCCAGCGCGCGGACGCGAAGCTGACGGACGTGGACCTCTTCGAGGTCAACGAGGCCTTCGCGCCCCAGTACCTGGCGGTGGAGAAGGAGCTGGGCCTGCCACGCGACGCCACCAACGTCAACGGCGGCGCCATCGCCGTGGGCCACCCGCTGGGCGCCTCCGGGGCCCGCATCACCATGACGCTGGCGTACGAGCTGAAGCGCCGGGGCGCCCGCTATGGTATCGGGTCCGCCTGCATCGGTGGCGGCCAGGGCATCGCGGTGCTGGTCGAGGCGCTCTAGGAGCGCACGTGGCGACGGGGTACGGGGCAGACGACATCCGGACGGGACGTGGTGAGATGAGCAACGAGGTGGACGCGAAGACGGCCCGCGAGCGGGCCAAGGCCATCGCCGAGCAGCGCCGTGCCGAGCGCCGCAACCGCAAGCGCCGCTGCGTGGTGTGCGGTGTGGAGGAGAGCGACAAGACGCCCCTGACGGCCCACCCGGAGGGCATCGGTCCCGCCTGCAAGGATGAAGTCACCTGCCAGGCCCGGCGCGCCGCCGCCGGTCGCTGAACCCGCGGGGGCCCTGCGCCCACGCCCCCCGCCGCACTGTCGGCGAGTGGACGATGGGTGGGCCCCACTCCCCGGTGGGCTCCCCAAGGGGTGGGAGGCGGCTCCCAGGCCGGATTGTCGGGCCCGTTTCTTGATGGCGCCCCCGACTCGGGGTAAACATTTGTAATCTCTGGTGACACGAGGGTGGAATGGCCGTTATCAGCTTCACGGGAGTCAAGGTGTTCTCCACCACGCTCGCGCGCGATCGCGAGAACATGGGTGAGAACATCACCAAGTGGCTGAAGGAGAACTCCGCCGTGGAGATCGTGGACAAGATCGTCACGCAGTCCTCGGACAAGGAGTTTCACTGTCTGACCATCACGCTCTTCTACCGCCACAAGGTCTAGCGGCCCGGCAGGTACAGCGAAGGCGTGGGATGCGAGGGCGCTTCTCCCTGGTGACACCAGGGTGGGGCGCCCTTCATCGTTTCTGGATTTGGGGTTGCGGACCGGGCGGGGTTCCACCACCTTTGGGCCTCTATGCGACCCATGCGGGGCTTCAATCGAGGCGGCGGCGGTTTCGGCGACATGTTCCCGAGCCTGGATTCGATGGCCGCCAAGCTGGCGATAGCGTTCGTGGGCATCTCCGCCCTGTTCCTGGCGACCTCACGCGGGCAGGGCGGGCTGCTGCTGCTCAACCCGGCGGACGTGATTCTGCGCTTCCGAGTCTGGGAGCTGGTCACCTACGCCTTCGTGGCCACGGGCCCGCTGGGCATCCTCTTCGGCGGCCTCATCATCTGGTCCATCGGTGGCTTCCTGGAGTCCACCTGGGGCGGCAAGCGGCTCTTGCTGGTCGCGGTGGGCATCCCGTTCGTCGCGGGCCTCATCACCACGGCGCTGGCCCTGGTGATGCCCATGAGCATCTACGCGGGCGGCTCCGTGATGACGGCGGTGCTGTGGGTGGCGTACGGGCTCGTCATCGGCAAGGGGCAGGCGAACTTCTGGGGCATCCCGCTGACGGGCAACTGGTTCGCGGCCATTGGCGCGGGCTTCACGGTGCTGAACATGCTGACCGCGGGCTCCTGGCGCGCGGTGGCGCCGGAGATCTTCGGCCTGGTGCTGGTGTTCGTCTACGTGCGCGGCGCGAGCCCCAAGCGGCTGATGCTCCAGTTGCAGCACTGGCGCCTGCAGCGGCAGCTGCGCGACCGCTCCAAGCACCTGCGCGTGGTGGACCGCAACCGCCCGTCGGACCGCGACCAGTTCCTCAACTGAAGGCCTGAAGGCCGCGCGCCTTCAGTGCGCGGCCTCCGGGTGGCCGTACTGCTTGAGCTTCCGGTAGAGCGTGGCCACGCCGATGTCCAACTGCTCCGCGGTGCGTGAGCGGTTGCCGCCGTTCTGCGCCAGCACCGCGAGGATGTATTCCTTCTCCATGTCCTCCAGCCGGCGCGGGTTGCCGGTGGGGACAAGGCTGGGCGGCGCGGCGCGCACCTCTTCCGGCAAGTCGTCGCGCTCCATTCGCGGGCCTTCGCTCAGCGCCACCGCACGCTCGACGGCGTTGCCCAGCTCGCGCACGTTGCCCGGCCAGGTGTAGCGCAGCAGTTGATCCGCCGCGTCCGGGGCCAGGCCATTCACGCGGCGGCCCAGCCTCTCGCCGGTCTCCGCCAGCAGCAGCCGCGCCAGGGGGAGGATGTCCTCACGGCGTTCGCGCAGGGGCGGGATGCGCAGCTCGATGACGCGCAGACGGTAGAAGAGGTCCTGGCGGAAGCGGCCCAGGCGGACCTCCTCGGCCAGCTCGCGGTTGGTGGCCGCCACCACGCGCACGTCCACCTTGCGGCTGGTATTCTCCCCCACGCGGCGCACCTCGCGCTCCTGGAGGGCGCGCAGGAGCTTGGCCTGCATGGCGGGAGGCACCTCGCCCACTTCGTCCAGGAAGAGGGTGCCGCCGTGCGCCGCCTCGAAGAGGCCGGGCCGGTCGTGCGTGGCGCCGGTGAAGGCGCCCTTCGCGTGGCCGAACAGCTCGCTCTCCAGGAGGCTCTCCGTCACCGCGGCGCAGTTCACGGCGATGAAGGCCTTGTGCGCGCGGCCGGACTCGTCGTGGATGAGCCGGGCGATTCTCTCCTTGCCCACGCCGCTCTCGCCGGTGACGAGCACCGTGGTGTCCACCTTGGCGGACCTGCGCGCCAGGTTGAGCACGCGCTGCATGGACTCCGAGCGCGCCACCATGCCCGTCGGGTCCTCCGTCACGCCGGACACGCGCGCCAGCGACTGACGCTTCGCGCGCAGCTTGCGCTCCGCCTGCCGCAGCGCCTCCGTCACCTGCCCGAGCACGCCCTCCATGCACTGCGTTTCATAGAAGCGCAGGAACTCCGTGCACTCGGTGCTCCACTCCGCCTCCGGGCGGCCCACGATGTGGCAGAACGCGTCGCCCTTGCCCACGCACTTGAGCTCCGCGCAGTAGATGGGCTTGTTGTTGCAGTAGCTCAGGTAGCCGGACGCGAAGCCGGTGAGGCTCCAGCACACGGGCTCCTCCGCCTGGCCCAGGTGGAGCAGGTGCTGCTCGGCCTCATAGGAGTCGCTCCACTGCGCTTCCGCGAAGGGCTCCGGTCCGTCCTTGTCCGTGCGCTCGATGCGCTCCACGCGCACCTGGCCCATCAGCGTGTGCAGCCGGCCACCCGAGCGGCGCCACTCCGCTTCATCCGTCCACGGCACCGCGGTCTTCATCGCCTCCGCCGTGCGCCAGCCGTGCGCGTAGCCCAGCCGCGTGAAGATGCCGCGCGCGGCCGTCATCCCCAGCATCCCGATGAGCTCCTTGCGCAGGAGGCCCAGCGCCACCGGATCCATCAACAGCGCCCGCTGCCCGGCGAAGCGGATGACTCCGCCCTTCGGCTCGAGCGCCAGGAGCTCCTTCAAGTCCAAACCTTCCAGACCCGCCACGACGTCTCTCCCAGGTGTTTCAGTCTGAGGTGCATCTCTATCAATCTGAGAGTCGTTTCACAGCACTGGAATTGGATGTCGAGTAATTATCAGTGGTTGCCGTGTCGGCTGCGTTGGTCCTGGGGTTGCAGTACAAGCCGCCACGATGCCTACCGGGGTGGACAGACGCGAGGTGCTGCAGGGCGTGGCGGCCGCCGGGGTGGCGGGAGTGATGGGGCCTGGTCCCTCGGTCGTCCGGCAGGTGGCGCCGGCGCTGTTCGTCTCGCACGGCTCGCCGATGACGGCGCTGGACGCGGACGAATATCCCCAGGCGCTCAAGCGCTTTGGTGACGGCGCGGGCGCGGTGAAGGCGCTGGTGGTGGTGTCCGCGCACTGGGAGACGGACGCGCGCGTGCACGTCACGGCGATGGCCGCTCCGCCGCTCGTCTACGACTTCTACGGCTTCCCGGAGGAGATGTACCGGCTGCGCTACGCGCCGCCCGGCGCCCCTGCGCTGGCCGAGGACGTGGTGGCGCGACTGGCCGCGGCGGGTGTGCCCGCGGTGGCGGATGGCGAGCGCGGTCTGGATCACGGCGTCTGGGTGCCTCTTCGGCATGCGTTCCCGGAGGCGCGCGTGCCCGTGTTGCAGGTGGCGCTGCCGGCGGACGCGACGCCCGCGCAGGTGGCGCGCATGGGCGAGGCGCTGCGTCCTTTGCGCTCGGAGGGCGTGCTGCTCATGGGCAGCGGCGGGGTGGTTCACAACCTGCGCCGGGTGAATTTCAGATCCAAGCTGGCGTCCGTTGAACCATGGGCCGCCGAGTTCGACGCGTGGGTCGCCGGAAAACTTGCCGCACGTGACTTCCTTGGGCTTCAGTCATGGATGGATGCACCGAATGCGCGGGTCGCGCATCCATCCGCCGAGCATTGGTTGCCCATTTATTTCGTCCTCGGAGCTGCCCTCCCCGAGGACCGCATCACCCCGGTGTTCGAGGGCTTCCATCACGGAACCTTGTCCATGCGCAGCTTCGCGCTGCGCGCCTGAACCTCGCAGTCCGCAACCTCAAGGAGTCCACACCATGAAGATGTCGCTCAAGTCCGTCATCACGCTGGTCGCCGTCGCCGCCCCCTCGTTTGCCTTCGCGTCCGCGTGGGAGATCGACTCGTCGCACTCCAGCGCGCAGTTCGCCGTGAAGCACATGATGGTGTCCAACGTGCGTGGCACGTTCAGCAACGTGAAGGGCAACGTCAACCTGGATGACAAGGACATCACCAAGTCCACCATCGAGGCGACCCTCGACGCGACCACCATCAACACCAATGAGCCCAAGCGCGACGAGCACCTGAAGAGCCCTGACTTCTTCGACACGGCGAAGTTCCCCACCATCACCTTCAAGTCCACGAAGGTGGCGAAGGCCGGCAAGGACAAGCTGAACGTCACGGGCGACCTGACGATGCACGGCGTGACCAAGCCCGTGACGCTGGCCGTGGAAGGCCCGACGGCGGAGACGAAGGACGCCTGGGGCAACGTGCGCCGCGGCGCCGTGGCGACCACGAAGATCAAGCGCAGCGACTTCGGCCTGACCTGGAACAAGGCGCTGGAGGCTGGCGGCGTGGCGGTGGGTGACGAGGTGACCATCACCCTGGACCTGGAGACCACGAAGAAGCCGGACGCGGCGGCGGCCCCGACGGCCACGGACAAGAAGTAGTCTTCGTCCCGGTCTTGAAATGAAGAGAGGGGCCTCGGGTGACCGGGGCCCCTCTTTTTTGTGCGCGGTGGGGGCGGGCGGTGCCGCCCCCGGGGGTGACGCTCAGCCCTCGGCGACGGCCTGCACGCTGGCGCGGTAGATGAAGATGCGCGCGGTGTTGGTGCGGGTGTCGGCGGGGACGACGAAGAAGCCCGGGGTGGGGCCCTTGAAGTCCTGGGAGAAGCCGGCCACCTGGCGGCCGTCGTTGAAGGTGACGCGGATCTTCGAGCCCTCCGCCTGCGGCTGACGCGCGCCCGCGGCGAGCATGAAGAAGATGGCCTTCACGCGCTTGCCGGGGATGCGCTCCGGGGCGAAGCCGCTCTGCTGCTCCAGGGAGATGGTGTCCTCCAGGAGGTCCGCGTCGCGGATGGTGCCGCGCTTCACCTGTCCTTCGACGGTGTGGATGATGACGCGGTGTTCGCCTTCCACGAAGGAGTTGGCGGCGGACGTGAAGCCGGCCACCGGCGCTTCGAAGAGCGAGTCGTCCGCGGGGCGCAGGTGGTTGATGGCCACGGCCGCGGCCATGGCCGGCGCCGAGGGGGCCACGGGCGACGGGCTCCGGAGCGTCGGGCTCGCGGGGGCGGCGGGAGTCAGCCGGGCCACGGGCAGAGAGGGCGCGGGCGGCGGAGGGATGGCCGCGACGGGCAGGGCGGGGACCTCCTCGACGAGCTCGATGTCGGCCACGGGCTCGGACTCCACCTCCTCGACGTCGAGGGCGGGGGTGGCGTCGAGCTCCGCGTCCACGTCCACGGCGGGCTCTTCCCAGCCGGCGGACGGGGTGGGGGCGGTGATGTCGGTGAGGGAGACCTCTTCCTCGGCGACGGGCTCGCTCCACTCGGCGGCGGGGGCCGCGGGGGCCTGCCAGGCGGACGCAGCGGGGGCGGCGTCGGCCATCCACTCGGGCTGGGCCTCCTGGGGCTCGGCCCAGGAGGAGCGCGCGGCGGGGGCCTGGGGGGCACCCCATGCAGGGGCGGCTTCCTCGACCGGGGCGTCCCAGGGCTGCTGGGCGTCGGTGGACGGCTGGGCCCAGGCGGAGTTCGCGGAGGCGTCCTCGGTGGCGGCCCACTCCGACTGCGCGGCGGTGTCCGTGGCGGCCCACGGCTGATCCGCGCCCGGGGTCACGGCCTCCGTGGTCGCCCATTCGGGCTGCGCTTCAATGGGGGCTTCTTCAGCCGCGGCCCATTCAGGCTGCGCGACGACCGGCGTGGCGGCTTCCGTCGTGGCCCACTCCGGCTGCGCTTCGATGGGTGCCTCTTCGGCCGCGGCCCACTCCGGCTGCGCTTCGATGGGTGCCTCTTCAGCGGCCCACTCGGACTGCGCGGCGACAGGTGCGGAGGCTTCCGTCGTGGCCCATTCGGGCTGCGCTTCGATGGGTGCCTCTTCGGCCGCGGCCCACTCCGGCTGTACGGCGACGGGGGCGGCTTCCTCGGTGGCCCATTCGGGCTGCGCTTCGATGGGAGCTTCTTCGGCGGCGGCCCACTCCGGCTGCGCAGCGACAGGCGCAGCTTCTTCGGTGGCCCATTCGGGCTGCGCTTCGATGGGGGCTTCTTCTTCGGCGGCCCATTCGGATTGCGCGGCGACGGGCGCGGAGGTTTCCTCGGTGGCCCATTCGGGCTGCGCTTCGATGGGCGCGGCTTCTTCAGTGGCAGCCCACTCCGGCTGTGCGGAGACAGGAGCAGCGGCTTCCGTGCTCGCCCATTCGGACTGCGCGGCGACGGGCGCGGCTTCTTCCGTGGTCGCCCACTCGGGCTGCGCTTCGATGGGAGCTTCTTCCGCGGCGGCCCATTCGGGCTGCGCAGCGACGGGCGTGGCGGCTTCTTCCGTGGCCCACTCGGGCTGCGCTTCGATGGGCGCCTCTTCGGCGGCGGCCCATTCGGGCTGCGCAGCGACGGGCGTGGCGGCTTCTTCCGTGGCCCACTCGGGCTGCGCTTCGATGGGAGCTTCTTCGGCGGCGGCCCACTCCGGCTGCGCTTCGATGGGTGCCTCTTCGGCGGCGGCCCACTCCGGCTGCGCGGCGACGGGCGCGGCGGCTTCTTCCGTGGCCCATTCAGGCAGCGTCGCTACGGGCGCTGCTTCCTCGGTGGCCCACTCGGGCTGCGCTTCGATGGGGGCTGCCTCTTCGGTCGCGGCCCACTCCGACTGCGGTGCCGTGGGCTCGGCAGCTTCCGCTGCCTCCCACTCCGACTGCGCAGCGACCGGAGCGGCGTCGGCGGTGGCCCACTCCGGCTGGGCCTCGATTGGCGCAGCCTCCGGGGTGTTGTCGGTCGTCGCCCACTCCGGCTGCGCGGCGGCAGGCGTCGCGTCCGTGGTGGCCCACTCGGACTGCGCTGATACAGGCGCGGTCTCTTCCGTGGCCCATTCGGGCTGCGCTTCGATGGGGGCCTCTTCAGCCGTCGCCCACTCGGACTGCGCGGCGACGGGCGCGGTCTCCTCAGCAGCGGCCCACTCGGGCTGGGCCTCGATGGGAGCCTCTTCGGCGGCCCATTCCGGCTGCGCAGCGATGGGCGCGGCCTCCTCGGCTCCCCACTGCGGCTGCGTGGGAACGGTGGAGGTGCCTTCGGTGGGGGTCCATTCCGGCTGCGCGGCGACGGGCGCGGCTTCTTCCGTGGCCCACTCGGGCTGCGCTTCGATGGGCGCCTCTTCGGCGGCGGCCCATTCGGGCTGCGCGGCGACGGGCGCGGCTTCTTCCGTGGCCCACTCCGGCTGCGCTTCGATGGGGGCCTCTTCAGCGGCGGCCCACTCCGGCTGCGCTTCGACGGGCGCGGCTTCTTCCGTGGCCCACTCCGGCTGCGCCTCGATGGGGGCGGCTTCTTCCGTGGCGTTCCAGTCGGACGCCTGTGCCGGCTGCGCGGCGTCGGCCTCCGGCGTGGCCCATTCGGACTGGGCCTCGATCAGCGGAGCCTCTTCGGACGGGGGCGTCCATCCGCCCTGGGCATCCGCGACGGGCGCGGCCGTGGATGCGACCCACGCGGATTCGGCGGCCGGGGCATCCCACGCAGGCGCGGTGGGCTGTTCGGTCGATGCGGTGCCGGACCACGCCTGCGTCGAACCGGCTTCCTCCGCCGTGTCAGCGGAGGCGGCCCATTCAGGCTGGAGCTCGATGGGGGCGGCGGACTCCACGGCATCGGCGGCCCACTCGGGCTGGAGCTCGATGGCGGCGGACGCGTCCTGCAATCCCACGGTATCGGTGGCGTCCGAGGGCGCTCCCTCGGTGGACCACGACTGCGCATCCTGTCCCGAGGTGTCCCACGCCGAAGACTCTCCGGACTGCGCTTCGGCAAGCGACTCGGAGGCGGTGGCCAGCGGTACGGCGTCGTCGGCACTGCCGCTCAGCTCGCCCCACTGTTCCGATGCAGGGGCCACTTCGGCCGAGGGCTCGACATCGTCCGAGCCGAGCTCCAGCGTGTCGGCTTCGATGTCCGGACCGACCGGGATGCTGCGGATCCGCAGCGACGGAATGCCCGGCTCATTCGCGAACGGGGAGGGCGGCGGAGTGAGCTGCTGCTCCTCTTCGGCCCCCAGGTCGGCTACGTCGAAGGTCTGGGCCTCCACACCGGCCGCGACCGCCGAGGCCGCGCCGTCGTAGGACCCATCCGCGGCGCCTTCGTGAGCGACATCGTTGGCGTCGAGCGCGATTTCTTCGGCGGGCGTCTCCGCGCCAGCCTGCCACGTCTCGGCGGCGACACCCGACGGATCATTGGCCTGCCACTCCGTCGCGACGTCATCCGTGCCGAGCGTGATCTCCTCGGCGGAGGTCTGCACCGGCGCCGCGTTGTCGGCCTGCCACTCCGTCGCGACATCACTCGTGGCGCTGCCCGACTGCCAATCCGTGGCGACCTCGCTCGACTCGAGCGCGATCTCCTCGGCGGGCGTCCCGGTGGCGACGGCGCTGTCCGCCGTCCACTCCGTCGCCGCATGACCGGAGGCCAGCGCGCTCTCGTCGGTGGATGCGGCCGTGTCGGCCTGCCAGTCCGTGGCGACGTCGCTCGTGCCGAGCGCGATCTCCTCGGCAGGAGCTTCCGTCGCGTCGGCCTGCCACTCCGTGGCGACGTCATTCGTGCTCAGCGCGTCCGCAGCCGGAGCTTCACCCGCCGCCTGCCAATCCGTGGCGACGTCATTCGTGCCGAGCGAGATCTCCTCCGCCGCGGCCTCGCCGCCGGTCTGCCAGTCCGTGGCGACGACATCGTTCGTGCCGAGCGCGATCGCATCGGCCGCCGGAGTCTCACCCTCCGCCTGCCAGTCCGTGGCGACGTCGCTCGTGCTGAGCGGGATCTCCTCCGCCTCCGCGGTCGCCTGCCACGCAGCCTCGACCTCGGTCGTGCCGGTCGCCGAGGCTGCTCCACCGGACTGCCAGGCCTCCGCGCTGGCCGTCTCCGGCTGCCACTCCGTGGCGACATCGCCCGCATCCAGGGCGATCTCCTCCGCGGGCACTTCCGTGGCGCCGTCGGTCCACGCCTCCGCGATGTCACCCGCGCCGAGCGCGATCTCTCCACCGTGCTCCGGCGCCTCGGCGACAGGGGCCGCGTCCGTCCCCCACGCTTCCGCCGTCTCCGTGGCGACCGCCTGGGCCTCCTCCACGGCGGCTTCCACCGGCGCGGCGGGCTCCGCCGTCGCGACGTCGCTCCAGTCCCAATCCGAAGCCGTACCTTCGGCCGGCGCCGCCGGCTCCACCGCGAGCGGCGCGGTATCGAGCGCGCTGGCCCGGGACTCCTCGGACTCCACCGCCAGCGGCGCCGCGTCCCACGCCGCATCCACGGGCGAGAGGTCTTCGGCCAGCACCGCCTCGGCGACGGGCTCGGCCTCCAGCAGCTCCGCCTCTCCGACCGCGTGCTCCGCGGAGGCCAGCGCCTCCGCCATCGGATCCAGCCCGGACGCCGCCGGGGCCTGGGCCTCCGACTCGACCTCCATCGACAAGTCCGCGAACGAATCCTCCAGCGAGGGCTCCGGCTCGGCGGCGGCCACCGGGGGCGGCGTCTCCGTCGACAGCCCGGAGAAGTCCTCCTCGGCGCTCGTGTCCCACGTCGCCTCCGCCGCGGCAGGCGAGGTCGCCACGGGCGCCTGCGGCATCCACGGCGCGGGTTCACTCAGCGAGGGGATGTCGATGTCGTCCGTGCTGAGGTTCAGGCTGTCCGGTTCGGTGGGCGCCTGAGGGGCATAGGCCTGCGGATCCACCGGAGCCGCGTAGCCCGCCGCCGCGTTCGGGTCATACGCCGCGTTCGGGTCGTAACCCTGCTGCGCCCAGGCCGCCGCCGCGTTCGGATCATAGGCGGCGGCGTTCGGATCATAGGCCGCCGCGTTCGGGTCGTAGCCGGCGGGGTAGGCGTACCACTGGCCATCCTCGCCGTAGTAACCCTGGGCGTTCGGGTCGTAGCCAGCGGGGTAGGCGTACCACTGGCCGTCCTCGCCGTAGTACCCCTGGGCGTTCGGGTCGTAGCCAGCGGGGTAGGCGTACCACTGGCCGTCTTCGCCGTAGTACCCCTGGGGCTGCTGCTGCTCGGGCTGGGCCCACGCCTGGGCCGCCGCCGCGGTGTCCGCCGCGTCCTGGATGCCCAAAAGGCCGCGCAACTCGACCCAGCGAGCTTCCTCGACAGCGGACAGACTTCCCAGCTTCCGCTTCTCATCCAGGAAGCGGAACTCTCTCATCGCGGCGCGCGTATCGGACATCCGTCACCTTGCTGCGCCAGCGTCTTGGGGGGACCGCCGCAGCGAAAATCTTGGAGGGTCGCGAGTGTAGGGGACTCCCGCCAGGGGGTAAACCAATCCGCCACGCCCGACCGGCCGCTACCTCCCCGAGAGGGCGGTACGCACCGCCTGGTCCAGGCCGGCGAAGTCCTTCTCGTAGGTGGCCTTCAGGGCCTCCTGGAAGGAGTCGGCCTGGCCCGCCTTCTGGATGAAGTCCAGCAGTTTGTCCTGGCCCCCCAGCCGCACCAGCTCCCGCACCGCCATGGCGGATGTTCCGTAGGCGACTTCGGGCTGGGACATGGAGATGGGCGCCTGCTGGTCCATGTCCGAAAGCTTCGGCAGCCGCCCCTGCTTCGCCTGGGAGCGCATCACGTCGCGCAGGTAGCGCGGGGGGCCGTCCAGCCCCAGGTAGCGCCACTCGATGTATTCGGCCAGGCCCTCGTTGAACCAGCGGGGCAGGGCGCCGCCGCCGCGCGGGCAGATTTCGTCCACCGCCGCGTGCACGTACTCGTGGACCAGCGTGGCCTTCGTCGCCTGCGTCAGCTCCGCCGCGTCGTTCATGCGGATGGCGTCCTCGGAGTACAGGCCGGCCACCGCGGTCGCGTACCGGGCGCCCATGTGCGTGGCGAACTCGTCGCGCGTGTAGAGCACCACGTTCAGCTGCCGCTCGCGGGCCTTCCCCAGCGTGCGCTGGGTGAACTCATAGGCCTCGTCGAGCGCGGACACGACCTTGCCCTCGTACTCCGCGCGCTGGCCGAAGTCCCGGTCGCTGTTGAAGTAGCGGATGGCGAAGCGGCTGTTCTGGCGCACGCGCATGCCGTCCTTGCCCACGCCGGACTCGTAGCTCAGTCCCGCCGAACGGATCTCTCCGCCCGCGGTCGCCCTCGCCTGGCGCGTGTCCCCCGGGGAGGGCTCGCCGTTCATCCGCTGCTCCAGGCGCTCCGCCTCGCGCCGCGCGGCCCCTTCCTCCGACACCTGCGAGCGCGCCTGCGCCATCAGCTTCTTCGCCTCCGCGGCCTCCTTCGACTTCGCGGGCACCTGCTGCAGCGTGGTCAGCGCCCCCGCCGAGTCCTTGTCCTGCAATTGCAATTTGCCCAGTTCCAGCGCGAACGCGCCGTCCTTGGGGAAGTTCGCCAGGCCCTTCTTCAGCGCCTCCTCCGCGGCGGCCCGCTGATCCGTCTTCAGCGCGGAGCGCGCCAGGCAGCGCAGGCCGCCCGCCGTCTCCTGGAAGGCCACGGCGCGCTCGCCCAGCGAGTACGCCATCACCGCGTCCTCCGGGAGCAGCGCCTCGCAGCCCTTGAGCAGCGGGCCCGCCACGGACGGCCGCTGCGCCTCCGGGTAGGAGGCGGGGTCCGCGGCGGCGAACGCGAGGTACAGCTCCTCCCACTCCTTGTGGGCGGCCAGCTCCTTCGCCTTCTGCGCGGGAGGAGCGGCGGCGAGGAGAAGCAGGGCGATGAGGGGCGTGTTCATGGGTTTCCGGAGTATCGCCGAAGCCCCGAGCGCCCGCGCAAGCCTCCCCGCCCTACGTCCGGGCGACCTGCCAGCCCTGGGCCTCCAGCGCGGCCATCAGCTCCTGGATGTGGGCGTGCCCGGTGGTCTCCAGCATCACCTCCACCGTGGCCTCGCCCAGCCCCGCCTTGGAGAAGGCGCGGTCGTGGTGCAGGTCCACCACGTTGGCGCGCATCTCCGCAATCTGCGTGGTGAGCCGCGCGAGCACGCCGGGCCGGTCCGGCAGCCGCACCTCCAGTTGCACCAGGCGGCCCGCCTTCACGAGGCCCCGCTCGATGATGCGGCTGATGACGTTCATGTCGATGTTGCCGCCGCCCACGATGATGGCGACGCGCTTGCCCTTCGCCTGCGGAATCCGGCCGTTGACGAGCGCCGCCAGCCCCGCCGCGCCCGCGCCCTCCGCCACCGACTTCTCCTGCTCCAGCATCATCAGGATGGCGGCGGCGATCTCCTCCTCGTCCACCGTCACCACCGCGTCCACGTACTTGCGCACGTGCTCGAAGGTGAGGTCCCCCGGCACCTTCACCGCGATGCCGTCCGCGATGGTGGTGCCCGCGTTGGTGAGCTCCGTGCGCTTCCCCGCATCCAGCGACGCCTTCATGCTGGCGATGGTGGAGGCCTGCACGCCCACCACCTGGATGCGCGGATTCGTCTCCTTCAGCGCCACGGCCACGCCGGAGATGAGCCCGCCGCCGCCCACCGGCACCACCACCAGCTCCAGGTCCGGGCACTGCTCCAGCAGCTCCAGCGCGAGCGTGCCTTGGCCCGCGATGACGTGCGGGTCGTTGAACGGGTGCACGAACACCAGGTTCTCCGCGGCCTGGATGCGCAGGGCCTCCGCGTAGGCCTCGTCGTAGTTGGCGCCCTTGAGCACCACGCGCGCGCCGTAGTCATCGCGCGTGCGAGTCACCTTGATGAGCGGCGTGCGCTCCGGCATCACGATGGTGGCGCGGATGCCCAGCCGGCGCGCGTGGTACGCCACGCCCTGCGCGTGGTTGCCGGCGGAAGCCGCGATGACTCCGCGGCGCTTCTCCTCCTCCGTCAGCGTCAGCAGCTTGTTGAGCGCGCCGCGCTCCTTGAAGGCGCCGGTGCGCTGTAGGTTCTCCAGCTTGAAGTACACCACCGCGCAGTCGGTCTTCTCCGTGAAGTAGTCCGACGCGGGGCACGGCGTGGGGCGCAGCGCGGTGCGGATCCGTTCGCGCGCCGCCTGGATGTCCTGCAGGGTGACCATCATGGCCGGGCGTGTAGCGGAAGCGGGCCCCGCACGGAAGCGGTCCGGAGCCCCACGCCTGCCTGCCCACGTGCGCGGCGGGGTGCGTCAGATGCCGCGCAGCACCGTGGCCTTGCCCACCCGGCCAATGGCCAGGATGTAGGCGGCCGTCCGCATGGAGACCTTTCGCGAGCGTGCAATCTGCGCCACCCGGTCGTAGGCCTCCTTCATCGTCTTCTCCAGCTCCGCGTTGACGCGGTCCTCTTCCCAGGAGACGTGCTGGAGGTTCTGCACCCACTCCAGGTAGCTCACCGTGACGCCGCCCGCGCTGGCCAGGATGTCCGGCACCACGAAGATGCCGCGCTTCTCCAGGATGTCGTCCGCCTCCGGCTGGGTGGGGCCGTTGGCGCCCTCCACCACCAGGCGCGCGCGCACGCTGTTGGCGTTGTCGCGGGTGAGCACGTGGCCCAGGGCCGCGGGGATGAGCACTTCGCAGTCCGCCGCGAGCACGTCCTCGTTGCGGCACGGCGTGCCGCCGCTGAAGCCCGTGACGGTGCCGGTGCGCTTCACGTGCTCGAAGAGGGACGGCACGTCCAGGCCCGTGGGGTTGTACATGCCGCCCAGCACGTCGGACGCGGCCACCACCACGCCGCCGTCGCCCCAGATGAGCTGCGCGATGTGGCTGCCCACGTTGCCGAAGCCCTGGATGGCGAAGCGCGTGCCCTTCACCGGCATGCCCAAATCCCTCAGGATTTCACGGCACACGTAGAGCAGGCCGCGCCCGGTGGCGGCCTCGCGGCCCTTGGAGCCATACAGCTCCAGGGGCTTGCCCGTCACCACTGCCGGGGAGTGCCCGTGGTAGCGCGAGTACTGGTCCATCACCCAGGCCATCACCTGGGGGTTGGTGTTGACGTCCGGCGCGGGGATGTCCCGCGTGGGCCCGATGACGTCCTGAATCTGATCCACGAACTTGCGCGTGAGCCGCTCCACTTCCTTGAGGCTCATCTGCGCGGGGTCGCACGCCACGCCGCCCTTGGCGCCGCCGTAGGGCACGTTCACCACGGCCGTCTTCCACGTCATCAGCGACGCGAGCGACACGCACTCGTCCTGGTCCAGGGCGGGGTGGTAGCGCAGGCCGCCCTTCATGGGGCCGCGGCTGTTGTCGTGCTGGATGCGGTAGCCCAGGAACGTGCGGATCTCGCCGGAGTCCATCTCGATGGACACCTGCACCTTCACCTCGCGCAGGGGCGTGGCCAGGAGCGTCTCGATGGGCGTGCCCACGTCCATCACCCGCGCGGCCTTGCGGAAGTAGTAGTTGGTGCCGTCGACGGCGTTCATGGTGGGCTTCACTCCTGAGGACAGACGGAAAACCTTAACAGAAGCGGTGCGCTACGATGGGTGCGTCCATGCGCCCCCACTCCCCGGACGACAGCGACGCCGGCTCGTCCCTGCAGGGACTGGCGCGGCGGATCCGCACGTTGCGCGAGCGCCGGGGCCTCACCCAGGAGGACTTCGCCGCCCGGTGCGACATCTCCGTGAGCTTCGTGTCCCTGCTGGAGCGCGGCGAGCGCAACCCCAGCTACGACACGCTCCTCCAGGTCGCGGCCGCGCTGGAGCTGCCGCTGGGGGAGCTGTTCCGGCTGGAGGACGCGGAGGACGCGGGGGCTCATCGGCTGGTGGAGTGGGTGCGGCTGAAGAAACTGGGCCGGGACGACGTGGACCGTCTGATGGCCGTGGCGGAGGCGATGTTCAGCGGTGGGCCGGGCGCTTCGACTCCCCCGGCGAAGGAGGCCAGCGCGGCCTGCGCTTCACCGGAGTGCGGCCGGCCCGTGCTGGCCCGGGGGTTGTGCGTGGCGCACTACCACCGGGCCCGCAGGAAGAAGACGGCTCCGGAGCCTTGAGGGGGCCGTGAGCCCCCCGAAGGCGCGGAAGCACTACTTGCGCTTGGCGCGCTCCACCTTGAGCGTCTTGCCCTCGCCGTGCGGCTTGCCGTGGGTGGACTCGAAGCCCTCCACGTCCTCCTCCGCCACGAAGACATACGCGTACGTGGGGCGCAGGTCGGTGCGCAGCACCTTGCCCGCCGGAGCGCCCGCGGCCTCCAGCGCGGCGGTGACGCCCGCCTCGTCCAGGCCTTCCTGACGGCCCAGGCCCACCCACAGGCGCGCCTGGCCGGGGAGGTCCTGCAGGGACTCGTGACGGGGGCGGCGCTCTTCACGCTGGCCGCGCGGACGGTGCCGCTCCAGCTTCAGCGGCTTGTCGTTGTGCGCCTTGCCGTTGAGCGACTCGAAGCCCTCGGCGTCACCTTCCGGCACGTAGACGTAGCCGTAGGTGGGGCGGGTGAGGGCCTTGATGACCTTGCCCGCCGGGGCGCCCATGGCCTCCAGCGTGGCGGGCAGCTTCGCCTCGTCCATGCCGTCGTCCATGCCCAGGTTCACCCAGAGCTTCACCTCGCCGGGGCCCGCGTCCGGGGACGGGGGCGGGCGGGTGCTGGTGGTGTCGCGCTCGCTGCGCGGCTTGCTCTTCTCCACGCGCAGCGTCTTGCCGCCGTGCTGCTTGCCGTTGAGCGCCTCGAAGCCCGCGGAGTCCTCCTCCGCCACGAAGACGTACGCGAACGTGGGGCGCAACTCCGCGCGCACCATCTTGCCCAGCGGCGCGCCCGCGTCCTCCATGGCCGTGGCGATGCTGCCCGGCCCCAGGCCGTCCGCGGTGCCCAGGTTCACCCAGAGCTTCGTCTCGCCCGGGCCCGCCTCCAGCGCGGCGGAACCCGCACCCCGGCGCTCGCCCCGGTCCTCGCGGCGCGGCTCGTCGCGGCGCGGACGGCGCTCGCGGTCCGGGTGCTCGTCGCGGCGCGGACGTTCGGTGCGCTCGCCGCGCTCCTCACGGCGGGGACGCTCGCGGTCGCGCTCACGGTCGCGGTCCTTGCCCCGGCGCTCCAGCGGCTTCTTCTCCACCGGCTCGCGCTTCTCCGTCTCCCCGGCGGCCTGCGCCTTCTCCATGCGCAGGTGGCTGAAGTAGTACTTGATGAGGAAGGCGATGAGGTCGTCCGCGTCCGGGCGCTGCTTGAGCTGCGTGGCCAGGGGCAGGAAGCCCTCGAAGATGCTGGAGCCCATGCCCTCGCGCAGCTCACGCACGTGGCGCTCGGTCCACAGGTGCATGGCCTCTTCGGGCGCGGGCATCTCACGCATCTCGAACTTGATGCCGAACTTCTTCTCCAGCACGGTGAACGTCGCCAGCTCGCGCCCGGAGAAGAGGTTGATGGCCGTGCCCTTGTTGCCGATGCGGCCCGTGCGGCCCACGCGGTGCAGGTAGACGGCGGGGTCCTCCGGCAGGGAGTAGTTGATGACGTACTCCAGCCCGGAGATGTCGATGCCGCGCGCCGCGATGTCCGTGGCGACCATGAAGGCCACCTCGCCGCGCTTCACCTTGCCCATCACCCGCTCGCGCTCCTTCTGCGGCAGGTCTCCGTTGAGCAATTCCGCGTCGAAGCCGTTGCGGTTGAGCACCGCGGTCACCAGCGCCGTGTCATCCCGCGTGTTGCAGAAGATGATGGCGTTGGAGGGCTCCTCCTTCTCCAGGATGTAGATGAGGTTGCGCGGCTTGGGGAACTGATCCGACACGTCGTAGCGGATGTGGTGGATGTGCTCCACCGTGAAGACGTCGCCGGACAGCAGCAGCGTCTCCGCGTTCGTCGTGTAGCGCGCGATGAGGTTCTGGATGTCCGTGGGGACGGTGGCGCTGAAGAGCAGCACCTGGCGCGTCTTCGGAAGACGGTCGAGGATGCGGGTGACCTCCTCGTAGAAGCCCTGGTTCAGCATCTCGTCGGCTTCGTCGAGGATGGCGTGGTCGCAGCCGTCCAGCTTGAGGTTGCCGCGGTTGATGTGGTCGAAGACGCGGCCGGGGGTGCCCACGATGATGGGCGTGCCCTCTTCCAGCGCGTCCTCCTGCTGCTTCATGGAGGCGCCGCCGTAGATGGCCGCCACCTTCACGCCCTTGTACTTGGCCAGCGTGGTCAGCTCCTCCGCCACCTGGAGCGCCAGCTCGCGCGTGGGGCAGAGGATGAGGGCGCGCACGCGCTTCTCGTCCGCCGGAATCTTCTCCAGCAGGGGCAGGCCGAAGGCGGCCGTCTTGCCCGTGCCCGTCTTGCTGCGGACGATGAGGTCCTTGCCCGCCATCGCGGGGCCAAAGGCCTTGGCCTGCACGGGGGTGGGGCTGGTGTAGCCGCGCTCCGCCAGCGCGCGGCGGAGGGGCTCGGAGAGGTTCATTTCTTCGAAGCTGATGTCCGCGATGTACTCGCCGGGACGCGTCGTGGCTTCGTCAGGTGCCGGGGCTCCCGGCGTGGGCTCTTGGATGTCGCTCATCGGGCATGGGCATAGCCCCTGCATTACCCTCTGGCAACAATCGCGGCACTTTGGGGTATGGAGCGCGCATGGCGAATGGGAGGAAGAGAACCAATGGTCCGGCCGCCCCCCGGCCCCGCGCGAAGCGCCCCGCGGCCTCCGCCCGCCCGGGGACCGCCCGGCAAGGCACTCCGGAAAACCCGCAAGCTCTGGACGAAGAAGTCGAGGAGACCGCCCAGGACCCGGACGCCCTGGAGCCGGACCTGACGGAATTGAGCGAAGCGGAGGCGGAAATCGAGGAGTCCCCGGCTCCCGCCCGCGCCGCCCGGCCCGCGGCCCTGGTGCGCGCGGAGAGCAGCAGCGCCCTCACCAACCGGGACCCCCTCCAGGCCTACATGGCCGAGGTGACGAAGCACCCCCTGCTCACCCGGGAGGAGGAGCACCAGCTGGCCAAGGAGTACCAGGCCAGCGGGAACGTGCGGGCGGCCTACCGCCTGGTGGCCTCCAACCTGAGACTCGTGGTGAAACTGGCCCACGAGTACCACCGCAACCCCCTGTCCCTGCTGGACCTGGTGCAGGAGGGCAACATCGGGTTGATGCAGGCAGTGAAGAAGTACGACCCGGACCGGGGGGTGAAGCTCAGCTCCTACGCCGCCTGGTGGATCCGCGCGTACATCCTTCGCTACATCATGGACAACTGGAAGATGGTGAAGCTGGGGACCACCGAGGCCCAGCGGAAGCTCTTCTTCAAGCTGCGCCAGGAGCAGGAGAAGCTCATCTCCCAGGGCTTCGAGGCCAGCCCGCGCCTGTTGGCGGAGCGCCTCAACGTCACCGAGCAGGACGTGGTGGAGATGGACCAGCGGCTGGGGCACGACGAGGTGTCCATCGACGCGCCGCTGGGCAACGACGGGGATTCGGGCTCCACCCGGGCGGACCGCTACCTGCCGTCCAGCGCGGTGCCCGCCGACGAGCGCCTGGGCAGCGAGCAGCTCAAGGCCCTCTTCCGGGAGAACCTGGCCGCCTTCGCCCAGACGCTGGAGGGCAAGGAGCGCTACATCTTCGAGCACCGCCTCACCGCGGACGAGCCGCTCACGCTCCAGGACATTGGCGACAAGTACGGCGTCAGCCGCGAGCGCGCCCGGCAGATTGAAGCGGCCCTCATCAACCGGATGCGTGAGTTCATGCGCGAACGCATCCCGGACTTCGACATGGTGGCGGTGCCCAAGGGCTGACGCAGTGGGGAAGGGTGGGGGCACGGGGCGCGAAGGGGCCGCGCTAGGATGGCGGCCTTCACCCCACTGCTTCCCGTCCGGGAGGTCGTCCCCATGCGCCACCTGCTTCGCGCGGTCCTGACCGCGTCCGTCGTCATCGTCACCGGTTGTGCCGGCCACCAGCGCGACAACTACGTCCGCGACCGCGCGGCCACCGTGGCCTACGAGCAGCCGCTCGCGCAGCTGTGGCCGGAGGTGAAGGCCATCATGGACGAGCGCGGCTATTCGTGGCGCGAACTGCCCAACCAGTTCGTGCTGGAGACGGAGTGGCTGGACTCCGGCGGCGGCACGCTGGGGCCCACGTCCTCCACGCGCTACCTCATCGAAGGGGTCACCCTGGCGGATGGCCGGGCCGTGCTGCGCGCGCTGCGCTCCGACCGCGTGCAGCAGTCCGTGGGCGTCAGCTACGCCACCGACAAGGGCACCGGCAACCCGGCCACCGGCGGCCTGGCGGACCCCAACGGCGTGGGCCGAAGCACCAGCGGCCTTGCCCCGGAGCAGAAGGCCAGCTACCGCGACCTGGACCTGGAGCTGGAGTTCTTCCGCAAGCTCAACCCGAAGGGAGCCACGGCCCTGGAGGCCGAAGCGTCCGCGAAGTACCCGTAGGCCCTTCGCGGAACCGCTACGCCCCCCCGGCCTACTTCCAGGGCCGGGAGATGACGCAGGCGTTGATGCCGCCCACGCCCATGGACAGCTTGCCCGAGCACCCCTCGGGCGCCGCCTCTCCCTGATTGAAGACGAAGCGGCCGTGCACCTTGGCGATCTGCTTGTTGAGCTCCGGCGCGGCCAGCGGCGTGGGGTACACCTTGCCGGCCTCCGCGCCCAGGTACTGCGCGGTGAGCTCCCAGCCGCCGCCCGCGGACATGCCGTGGCCGAAGGTGCCCTTGCGCGCGGTAATCAGCACGGACTCCGGCAGCACGTCGCGCAGGGTCTGCACCTCCAGGAAGTCGCCCGGGGTGGCGGTGGCGTGCAGGTCCCAGCTGCCCACGTCCTGCGGCTGACAGCCGGCGGCGCCCAGCGCCTCGCGGATGGCCAGGGTGGGGCCTTCCTTGGACGGGGTGATGATGTGGTCCGCGTCCGCGGTGACGCCCACGGCGACGGGCTCCAGGCCCAGCGCCTTGAAGCCCTTCTGGGTGAAGTGCTCGTAGTCGCCCACCACCCACACCACCGCGCCTCCGGCGATGTGCGTGCCGCGCAGCGCGGTGAGGGGCTTGGACACGGCGGCGTCCGCGGAGATGACGCGCGCGTTGTAGAAGCCGCCCACCACCAGCGGGTTGGGCGCCGCGTCCGTCATGCCCAGCACCACGGCCTTGGCCTCACCCAGGCGGATGGAGTTCATGGCCAGCTTCAGGCCGTAGCCGAAGGACGAGCACGCGGCCACCGGCGCGAACGTCATGCCGGTGATCTGCCCCAGCATGGAGACCTGGGACGCGGGCGTGTTGTGGATGTTCCACAGCACGTTGGAGGACACGGCGTTCCACGGCGGCTCGGGCGCGCTCCACTTCTTCTGCAGGCGCCCGTTGCGCGTGCGCTTCTCCTTGATGACGGCCAGCTTGGCGGACTCCACGTCGCCCTCGTCGGGCACGCCAATGGCTTCAATCTCGCGCAGCTCCTCCAGGTACTCGCGCAGCTCCGGCGAGCGGCCGGCCCAGAAGTGCCACCAGTCGTCCTCCGCCTTGTCGCGCTCCACCTCTTCAATGGTGGAGGGCTCCGGAGGCAGGCCGGGCAGCGGCTCGCGCGTCTCACGCCACTGGCGAACGGCGCCGTTGCGCTCCGGGGCGGCCCAGAAGCGGTCCCACCGGCGCTGGGCGCGGTAGAGGTCCAGGGAGATGTGCTGGATGGTGGGCAGGTCGCCCAGGCCGGTGCCCACGTAGACGTGGGCCTTCGTGCCCAGCTCCTGGAGCTCCTTCTCGATGCCCGGGTTCTGCGACAGCGACTGGATGAAGGCGCCGATGGCGTACTGCGTGGGCTGCCCCATCTTCCGCTCCAGCTGGGAGAAGCGGTTGGCGGGGAAGCGCGCGTCGATCCACGGCTTGTAGTCCGCCAGGTTGAACGTGGGCGTGCCGACGAGGAAGTTGTCCGGACCGAAGCCGTTGAAGGGGGTCAGCCAGGTCTCGGACGACTCGAGGTTCTTCGCGAAGGCCTCGATGTTGGGGGAACGCGGGGCGACCACGCCCCAGCCGAAGATTCCGACTCTGCGCACGGGTGTTTCCTCCGCCGCCCGGGGGAAGGCTAAAGCGGCTGGATCTTGAGGTTGTCGAAGTGGACGCGCGTCTGCCAGCCGGAGAACCCGAAGTACTGGTTGCGGGGGCCGTAGAGCGGGGACGCGTCCTGGAGGGTCAGGAAGGGCTTGCCGTCCACTTCCCACGACAGGAGTCCGTCCCGCCGGGTGATTTTGAAGTGGTAGCGCTGGCCGGGCACCACCGCGGCGCCGTCGCGCACGGCGCGGTCGTTGGTGTGCTCGTGCTGGCGCGCGATGATGGACTGGGTGTTGCGCCAGCCGCCGAAGATGAAGACGTAGCCGGTGGCGGTGTACTGGAGGCGCGGGTCGCCCGCGTAGAAGGAGCGGCCGTCGCCCCACGCCTCGACCTTCATGTCGCCTTCCGGGCTGTCACCCCAGGCGTCGAACTCGATGACGGCGTTCTCCGGGAGGGGCTTCTTCAGCCACACCGGGCGGTTGCCCAGGGCCTGCACCACGAGCGCCCCGTCCTCGATCTTCGTGGCGGAGGGGTTGGTGACGTTCCACGCGTCGCCCAGGGTGTCGCGGTTGAAGTCGTCCTCGGAGGGGCCCGGGGGCAGGGTGGGCTCCTGCTTCGCCACCATGGTGGCGGGCATGGAGTCCGGCGTGCCGATGCGCAGGTTGTCGAAGAACAGCTGCGACTCCCAGCCGGACAGGCCCAGCCGGTCCTGCCCCTTGCCCTTCAGCGGGAACGGGTCGTCCAGCTCGCCTACGAGCTGGCCGTCGATGGCCCACTTGAGCACGTTGCCGCGCCGCTCGATGCGCCAGTGGTACGTGCGGCCGGACTGGATGGGGGCGCCCACGCGGGACTCCACGCGCACGCGGGTGTCCTTCTTGAAGACGCCGGTTGCGACGAGGTCCGCGCCCTGGCCGCCGCCCTTCTCCGCGACGCGCGCGGCCTTGCGCTGGAGCGCGTCCAGCGCGGGGGCGTTGATGTCCTTCCGGGCGATGACGGACAGGCTGTTGTTCCACCCGCCCTGCACCAGCACGTAGCCGGAGGCCGGGTCGCGGCCGTTGCCGAACAGCTCCACGCGGATGTCGCCGTCGGGGTACTCCGGGCGCACGTCGAACTCCACCGCCACGTCGTCCGGCAGCGCGGCCTGGAGCCACAGCGGGTTGTTCTTGGGCGCGGGGCCCAGCAGCTCCCCGTTCGTCACGCGCCAGTAGGCGCCGGTGGAGAAGAAGTCGCGCGCGACGACAGCGGGGTCGTTGAACGACTGCTGGTAGGGCACCGTCGCGGTGACGTCCGCCTGGCCCCGGATGAGCGCGTAGTGGATGAGCGGGAGCTGGATGAAGGCGACCGCGCCGGCGAGGATGGCCCACCCCTTGCGGCTCATGCCGGCGGGCTTGCGCCACCCCTCATGGGGCACGGCGGGCTGGGCGGCGTCCGGGGAAGACGGGACGGAGGCCGCCGGGGGCGACCCTTCCTGCTTCTGCGTGTCCTTGTCCTTGCGGCTGGCCTGGCCCATCGATGCTCGAGGAAGGGGAGGGGGAAAGCCGGCGGAATCTACGCCCCGGCCCCCTCGGCGTAAAGGATTGCCGGGACAGGGGCTACTTGACCCCCCAGCGCTTCTCGAGCGCCTGCTGCTCCGCCAGGCGCTGCTTCTGCTTCTGCTTCTCCGCCTTCTGTTGATCCGACTCCTCGGGCGAGGGGCGCACGGCGATCTGGTAGACGCTGCCCGCCAGGGCGAAGAGGAGCGCGGCGATGATGACGCCCCAGGGGCGGCTGGCCACCGCCTCCACCACGCCGCCGAACTGGTGCAGCGCCGCGAGCGCGCCAATCACCAAGAGCCACGCGCCCACCACCGAAGCGACGATGCCGCTCACCTGCCGGTGGAGGATGGCGCCCACCAGGCCGCCCACGATGAAGCCCGGCCCGAAGCCGAGCAGGAAGTCACTGGGGCCGGCAATCTGGCCCGCCAGGAGCCCCAGCGGCACGCCCACGCCCACGAAGGTGACGGCGGGCGGGAAGAGGAAGCCCAGCGCCATCAGCGCCGCGGCCACCAGGGTGGGCATGCGCGGATCCAGGTCGACCAGGTTCAGCCGCTGGGTGACGGCGCCCGTCCACACCAGGCCCAGCACCGCGCCCACCGGGCCCGCCACGGCGCGGAACAGCTTGCCGCCGCCCGCGAGCAGCAGCACCAGCCCCACGAGCGCGACCACGACGCCCACCCACATGGGCAGGAGCCGGTAGATGCCCACCCAGCCGGAGGGGTTGAAGGTCTGGTACGACTTGAGCGCCTGGAGGAAACCTTCCATGGCGCGACATCCTAGCGACTGTGGCCGTCAGGAATAGCGGGTCAAGGCGAGCCCCAGCAGCACCGCCAGGATGACGGCGCCCAGGAGCGCGTAACCGTAGAGGGCGCGGGGCGTTTCCGTGGCGCGCAGCAGGTCTTCCGCGCGTTCGCGGTCTTCCGGAGAAGGGCTGCCCGCGAGGATGCGCTGTGCGTCCCGCCGGGCGCCGGCCACGTCACCCGCGTCCTTGCGGGCCCAGGCGGCGCGCACGTCTTCAGAGCCTGGGAGGGTGCCGGGAGCCTGGGGGCCGCCTCCGGGCTCCGGGGGCGTCTGTCCGCCTTTCGCCATGGGGCGCGTCTATACCAGGGAATGCAGGCACCCGCCGACGGTATAAGCAGGTCCCCATGCCTGTGCGGCCCCTCTCCCGTCGAAACCTCCTGCTCGCCACGTCCGCGCTCGTCCCGCTGCTGTCCCGGCGTGCGGCCGCCTTCGGTGAGAAGAGCCGCTTCATCCCCGCCGTGGCCCGGCATGGGGGCCGCTGGGACGGCCGGTTGTCGGGGCTGCGCCGCCTTGCGTGGGAGCTGCAGCGGCGCACGTCCGTGGAGGTGGTGCCGGACGCGCGCCCGTTCGCGCTGAACAGCCCGGACCTCTTCGAGTACCCGTTCCTCTACTTCGGAGGGGACGGGGCCTTCCCGCCGCTCACCGACGCGGAGGTGTCCAACCTGCGCCGCTACCTGACGTACGGCGGCTTCGTGTTCGGGGACGCCAACGACGGCAGCGATGGGGACGGCTTCGACGCCAGCTTCCGCCGGGAGATGGCGCGCGTGCTGCCGCAGAGCCCGCTGAAGGAGGCGCCGAGCACGCACGTCGTCTTCAAGTCCTTCTTCCTGTTGGACGCAGCGCCGGGGCGCCTGTTGCACAAGCCGCTGCCGCTGGTGGCGAGCGTGGGCAAGCGCGCGGCGGTCATCTATTCGCAGAACGACGTGGCGGGCGCGTGGAGCCGCAGCGAGTCCGGCGACTACGAGTTCGACGTGTCCCCGGGCGGCGAGCCGCAGCGCGAGCTGGCCATCCGCCTGGGCATCAACCTGTGCATGTACGCGCTCTGTCTGGACTACAAGGACGACGCGGTGCACCTGCCCCTCATCCTCAACAAGCGGCGCTGAAAGAGCGTTTCCTCGCGCGAACCCTCGAATGAACTCCCCGTCCTTCAACGCGTGGAAGCTCGTCAGCCTGTCGCCGCTGCCTGTCTGGGCGCTGGTGCTGCTGGGCGTGGGGTTGGTGCTGGGCATCGCGCTGGCGGCGTGGGGCGTGCGCCGCGAGCCGTCCCGGGGCCGCAAGCTGCTGCTGTGGGGCCTGCGCCTGGGCGCGGGCGTGGCGGCGTTCTTCTTCCTCCTGGAGCCCGGCATCCGGCACCTGCAGGTGGCGCGGATGAAGAACCGGGTTGCGGTGCTGGTGGACCGCTCGGCGTCCATGAACTTCCCGTCGGAGCCGGGCGGGCCCACGCGCAGCGCGCAGGTGGCGGCGTTCCTGGAGAAGGCGGCGCCCACGTTCGCGTCCTGGCAGGACCGCTTCACGGTGGAGGTGTACGGGGTGGACCCGGAGCTGGCGCCGGTGACGGCCGCGCAGCTGGCCCAGGAGCCCGCGCGGGCGGGCACGACGGACCTGCTCGCGGCGCTGCGGTCCGCGGCGTCCGGAGGGCAGGGGTCGCGCAAGCTGTCCGGCGTGCTGCTGTTCAGCGATGGCGCGGACAACACGGAATTGAAGGCCGGGGCGGTGGGCCGGGCGCGTGCGGCGCTCACGGACCTGGGCGTGCCGGTGTCCACGTTCCTGGTGGGCCAGGAGGCGCTGAAGGATTTGTCGGTGGAGGGGCTGAAGGTGGATGACTTCGCCTTCGTGCGCAACTCGCTGACGGTGGAGGTGGAGATCCACGGCCGCGGGTTCTCCGGGCAGGACATCCCCGTCGTCTTGAGCCAGGAGGGCAAGACGGTGGCGAGCAAGCTGGTGAAGATGACCACCGGCGACGACGTGAAGCCGGTGTCCTTCACGTTCACGCCGGACCAGACGGGGCGGTTCGTCTACACGGTGACGGTGCCCACGTTCCCGGATGAAGCGGTGAGCGACAACAACAGCCGCTCGTTCACGCTGAAGGTGATTCGCGACCGCGTGCGCGTGCTGCTGGTGGTGGGGCGGCCGTCGTGGGACGAGCGCTTCCTGCGCGGGCTGCTCAAGCAGGACGCGAACGTGGACCTGGTGTCGTTCTACATCCTGCGCACGCTGTCGGACGACACGGGCGTGTCGAACGAGCGGGAGCTGTCGCTCATCCCGTTCCCCATGGAGGAGATCTTCGACACGAAGCTGCACACGTTCGACGTCGTCATCTTCCAGAACTTCGGTTACTCGGACCCTTCGCTGTCCATCGCGGAGTACGAGCGCAACCTGGAGCGCTACATCCACGAGGGCGGCGCGTTCGTGATGATTGGCGGCGACAGCGTGCTGGGCGAAGGGCGCGCGTCGATGCCCACGCTGATGGAGGCGCTGCCGGTGGAGGCCGCGGGGCCCGCGAACGCGGAGCCGTTCAAGCCGCGCCTTACGCCGGAGGGCCTGCGGCATCCGGTGACGTCCATTGGCACAGGTGCGGCGAGCACGGAGGCCACGTGGGGCGAGCTGTTGCCCATTCCGGGCGCGAACCTGACGCGGGCGCGGCCGGGCGCGACGGTGCTGATGGACCACCCGTTCATGACGGTGGACGGGAAGAACGCGCCGCTCGTGTCGGTGTGGGACTACGGGCGGGGCCGGGCGATGGTGGTGGCGACGGATGCTACGTGGTCGTGGGCGTTCACGGCGCACCGGGATGGTTCGCCGAACCGGGCATATGACCGCTTCTGGGGCAATGCGCTGCGGTGGCTGGTGAGGGATCCGGACCTGACGACGCTGAAGGTGACGGCGGATCCGCCGTCGGTGGAGCCGGGGCGGCCGGTGGGCGTGGTGGTGCAGGCGCGGATGGCGGACTACCAGCCGGCGGACGGCGCGCAGGTGCGGGCGGAGCTGTTCTCCGTGGCGACGCAGAAGCCGGTGGCGGTGCAGACGGGCACGACGGGAGCGGACGGCGTGGTGCGGCTGGAGTTCGCGCCGCCGGCGCCCGGGCCGTACAAGCTGCTCGCGTCCGCGAAGAAGGGCGAGACGGACCTGGGCAAGGGCGAGGACGCGGTGGCGGTGCGCGCGGTGGGTCCGGAGCTGTCGGACGCGTCGGTGCGGCCGACGCTGATGGAGCAGATCGCCAGCGTCACGGAGGGCAAGGCGTACAAGCTGCCGCAGGACGGGATGCCGGACGTGCCGCTGTTGGATCCGCCGGTGGTGGAGGTGGGGCGCGCGAAGGACCAGCCGCTGTGGGACCGCTGGTACTACCTGGTGGCCCTCATCGCGCTCCTGGGCGCGGAGTGGTTCGCGCGGCGGCGGTTCGGGTACGTGTAGCCATGTCGGGCTTCGACTTCACGGTCCGTGACCGGTCCGGGCAGGCGAAGGTCCAGGCCGATGTCAGGGCTCAGCCAGGCACGACCCGCGAATGGGCGGCGGGTTACTGGATCAACCTGGAGGCTGTCGACCTTCGGCCGCGAGGCGAGTTCTTCCTGCTAATCACGCCGGACAAGCTCTATGGCTGGGCGCCAGCCCAGGTGAAGGGGCGGGGCATGCCCACGTGGGTGCTCGATGCCACGAACATGCTGGCGCCCTACTACGAGCGCGTCGGAACCGGTCCCCAGGACATCCAGCCCCTGGCGTTCGTCATGATGGTGTCGTGGTGGCTCCATGAGCTGACCGCTGCGGAAGGCAGCATGGTCATTCCTCCTGCCCTGGTCCGCACGGGGCTGCCTCGAGCCATGGCCCATGGCGAGGTGGTGCGGACCGAGGCCTGATGAACAGGCCTCGGCCGTGATGCGGTGACTACTCCGCCTTCTCCACCACGCCGCAGGCGATGCGGCCGCCGGCGTCGCCGGTGGGGTCGGTGCGGTAGTCGTCCAGCTTGGCGTGCACCATGACGGCGGAGCCGTCCTTGTCGAGCAGCGACTTCACCTTCAGGTCGGCGAGGAACACGTCGAACTGCACCTTGCCGTCCTGGGGAACGTAGAGGTTGGGCAGGTCACCGGCGTGCTGGCCCTTGGGCGACAGCGCGCCGTGCTGCTTCTTCGTCGGGTTGAAGTGGCCGCCCGCCGTCTTGAACTCCGGCGCCTCGCACTTGCCGGTCTCGTGGATGTGGAAGGCGTGCTCGCCCGCGGGCAGGTTCATCAGCGTGCCCCGCACCAGCACGCCCTTGGGCGCCTGCTCCATCGTCACTTCGCCCACGTCCTTGCCCTGGGCGTCCTTCAGCGTCGCCTTCACCGTCTCGCCCTTCTTGAGGGCAGGCTTCGCGCCCGCGTCCGCGGGGGCCGGCGTCCCGGCGTCCTGGGCCAGGGCGGGCGTGGAGAGGAGGGCGGCGGCAACCAGCAGGGAACGGATCATCATGTTTCGAAGACTCCAGGGATTGGGTTACCCAGCGGCGCTGGACACTACCCACCCGCCGCGTCCTTCGCAGGGGAATGTCCACCCCCGCATTCATCAGGTGATGGGGAGTCATCACTCCGGCAGCGGGCCGTCCAATGGCACCGGCACCACTCGGGACGCACCGAACGCGGGCGCCCACACGCGCTGCACCTGCGCCCCGTTCAGGAAGCGCATCACCGCGCGGAACGCCGCCTCCGGGCCACCCAGGCCTTCCGCCCAGGCGCTTCCCCGGGGCGACAGGTTCGGCACCAGCGGGCCCAGGGACTCGCGGGACCTGGCGCCCCGAGTGATGCCCAGGCCGTCGTCCCGCACACGCTGGGGCACGTACAGCGGCGCGAACCGTGCGTGGCGGTGGTCGTGCACGCAGCCGGGCTCCTCCAGCAGCGCCGCGGACAGGGGCAGTTCGCGCACGTTGAACAGGAGCTTCACCGCTTCCTCGTGCGGATCATACGGACCGCGCAGCCGGTGGTCTCCCCGGGGAATCAGCCGCCGGTCCAGGTAGCAGAACGCCTTCGCTTCCGGAGGCAGCGCGCCCCGGTGCCTCGCGCCGCCGTAGCGGAAGAACGGGCGCATGTGGCTTGCGTCCACCTCCAGCTCAGGTCCCTGCTTCAGCGCGCGCAGCTTGGGCAACAGCGCGGGCTCCAGGCCGTGCTCCCGCGCGAAGTCCTCCAGCGTGTCCTGCGTCGCGGCGCAGAAGGCCCGGAGGCGCGCGAGCAGCCGCTCCCGGTCCGCGTCCACCAGCAGCTCGTCGAAGCGAGTCTTCACCCCGGGCAGGCTCACCGGGATGAGCGTGGTGAGCAGCTCGCCCCGCGCCCGCCAGTCCGCGTCCAGCGCGGCGGCCTCCTGCGCGATGGGGGAGAGCCTCCACTCGGGAGCCTCGGGCGTGAAGCACTGGCCCACGCCCTTGTGCTCGTAGTGGGGCGCGGAGGCGTCCGCGTTGGAGCGCGACGTCCACACCGTGATGCACGTGCGCACCTGCGTGCCCGTGAAGATGCCTGGGCCCAGGTCCACCACCTCTCGCAGGTGGAGCGCTTGCAACAGCGCATGGCGCAGCGGCGCGTAGATGAACGACTCCAGCAGGCTCGCGGGTGTGATGAAGGCCAACACTCCCGGCCGGGCCGTCAGCCGCTTCATGGCGACGAGCAGGAAGAACGCGAAGTCGTCCCGGAGGCTCGTGCCCGGCGGCATCTCCAGCGGCACCAGGGCTCGCAGCCGCGCGTAGCAGGCCGCGTCCTTCAGCACCGCGGACGTGCCGTTGTAGGGCGGGTTGCCCACCCATAACTCCGCGTGCCCCTCCGGCGTCTCCGCGAGCAGTGGCTCCAGGCCTCCCCGGAGCGCGTCCCCTACGCGCACGTCCGCACCCGGCACGCGGGCCTGACACAGACGAGCGACGCCAGCATCCAGCTCCAGACCGCACAGCCTCGCGTCCGGACGGTGCCGCGCGGCGGCGGCGAGGAAGGCCCCCGCGCCACAGGCCGGATCCACCACGGTGAGCGGCCCATCCCCCAGGCGTGACAGCGCGAGCGCGAGCGTGCGTTCCACGATGGGCGCGGGCGTGTAGAACGCGCCCACCGCCTTGCGGTTGATGTCGGGGAACTGGTGGACCAGCAGTTCCTCGTCCAGCTCGGGCGTGTCGATGGCGCGGGCCATGCCGGGCCATCCTAGACAGATTCACCCGGTGGTCTGCGAGGGGGCCCAGTCCAATGCCGTGCCGCAGCGTTTGCAAAAGCGCGCATCCACGTCATGACCCTGTGCGCCACAACCCGGACACGCCTGTGTATTCAGGGGCTGACGCGTAGCGGCGGCGAGCTCCACCGACACGATGCCCGTGGGCACCGCGATGATGCCGTAGCCCATCACCATCAGGATGGACGCGAGGAACTGCCCCGTCACCGTCTTGGGCGTGATGTCCCCGAAGCCCACCGTCGTCATCGTCACGATGGCCCAGTACATGGAGCGGGGAATGCTGTCGAAGCCGTTCGCCTCGCCCTCCACCATGTACATGACCGCGCCCATGATGACGTCGATGCTCAAGACCGTGCCCAGGAAGACGATGATCTTCGGGCGGCTCGCGCGCAGCGCCGTGAGCAGCACCTCCGCCTGACCCAGCAGGTGCCCCAGCTTGAGGATGCGGAAGACTCGCAGCAGGCGCAGCACGCGGATGACCAGCAGCGTCTGCGCGCCCGGGAACAGCACGCTCAGGAACGACGGCAACAGCGCCATCAGGTCCACGATGCCGAAGAAGCTTCGCGCGTAGTGCAGCGGCTGGCGCACCGCGATGAGCCTCAGCGCGTACTCCAGTGCGAAGAGGACGGTGAAGATCCACTCGGCCAGGTGCAGCGCGTGGGCATGCTCCGCGCGCACCTGCGAGACGCTCTCCAGCATCACCGCCGCCACGCTGAACACGATGGCCCACAGGAGCGCTACGTCGAACGCCTTCCCCGCGGGGGTGTCCGCTTCGAAGATGACCGTGTGCAGGCGGGCGCGAAAGCCGCTCGGGGGGCTCTGTTCGGAGGGGCGGTCCACAGGCCGCGCAGCTTAGGCGCAATCCCCTTGGGAACGTTCAACAGCATCCCAGTGCCCTGGACCGGCGGCCGCGTTGCCAGGGCCGATTCCCGGCCTGACGTTCCCATCCGCCCTGTCCATGGCGCGGAGCGGCTCCGGCGCATGATGGAAATCCTCGACGTCCTCCCCGTGCGGCTGCTCGCCCTGATGGTGATGGGCCTGCTCTTCCTGAGCCTGGAGGCCGGCTACCGGCTCAGTCACCGGAGGCCGGAGCTCGGCGACGTGTCGGCGCTCCAGGCGTCGGTGCTCGGGCTGGTGGCGCTCCTGCTGGCCTTCTCCTTCTCCATGGCCGCGGACCGGTACTCGCTGCGCCGCGCCCTCGTGGTGAAGGAGGCGAACGCCATCGGCACGCTCTACCTGCGCCTCGGCTTCCTTCCCGAGCCCTCGCGCGGCGAGACGCGCGCCTGGCTGCGCCGCTACACCGACCTTCGCCTGGAGGGGCACGAAGTCGCGAATGAGCCAGCCGTCTTCGCGAAGCTGCTCCAGGAGTCGGAGTCGCTCCAGTCGGAGCTCTGGGCGCGGCTGGAGGCGCTGGCGCCCCAGGTGGAGGCCCCCGTGCTCATCCTCGTCACCCAGGCGATGAATGACGTGTTCGACGTCTCCGACGAGCGCCTGGCGGCTGCCCACAACCTCATCCCGCCCACCATCCTCGCCCTGCTGCTCATCGGGATGTTCGGCTCCGGCGTGCTCCTGGGCTACCGGCCGGAGGCGCGCGTGCGCGGGGTCCTCTCCTGGACCCTGTTCGTGGTCATCCTGACCGCCGTGATGTTCACCCTCCTGGACCTGGACCTCCCCACGCGAGGACGCATCCGCGTGGATCAGGGGCCGATGCGGTCGCTCCAGGAATCGCTGCGCACCCGTCCCTGACCCACGTCCAGGCAATGAGCGCGGGAGGCGTATCCATCGCCTGACCCAGCAGGTGCACCCGCTTGAGGATGAGAAGACGCGCAAGAGCCGCAGCACGCGGATGATCAGCAGCATCTGCGCTCCCGAGAACAGCACGCTCAGGAACGAAGGCAACAGCGCCATTCGGTCCACGATGTCAAAGAAGCTGCGCGCGTAGTGCAGCGGCTGGCGCGCCGCGATGAGCCGCAGCACGTACTCCAGCGCGAAGAGGGCGGTGAAGCCCTACTCCGCGACGTGCAGGGCATGCCCCGCGCGCACCTGCGCGGCACTCCCCCAGCACCACGGCCGCCACACTGAACACGAAGACCCATAGGAAGACCACGTCGAACGCCTTTGCCGACGGAGTATCCGCTTCGAAGATGACCGTGTGCAGGCGCGCGCAGGGCTCTGCTTGGACATGCAATTCACAGGCCCCGCAGCCTACGGAGCCTATTGCTCCGACTTAGCATCCCTGACGAGAGGAGGAATGACATCCGCTTCATCTTCCTCGTCCAAGAGTATTGTGTAACGCCCTCGCCTCACTTGCATCGATATTAGCTAGAGATTGTTATGCTATGGGGGGATCTGTACTCAACGACGGTTCCGCTTAATCCATGATGCAGAAACTCAAGGGTGCTGGGGAATGCTTGGCTTGATGGCCTCGGGGCCGAACGCATTTCCCAGTTCTCTGCGAATCTGTTCAAGATCGTAGGCCCTCCTGCTTGACCAAGCGTTATCCATTAGGCGGTTTATATGCTCAATGAGCTCAAGCATTTTGCTTGAGATCAAGGCGAGAGTGCTCTTTGAAGGGGGCTTGGCTGTATATTGAATAGATTCGTCTGCGGCGTTCCTTGCAGTCCAGCGTACTGCGTCCACGATATTTGGCACGCTGATTTCACCGCTTGGCTTGATTGTAAATGGGCAGACAATCCTCAGGGGTAGCCGGAATAGAATCTGATTCACATATGGAGGACTGCGCTCGATCCTGAGTAACTCAAACCCTCGGGGGCAAGGGAGTGTGTTTCGAGAACCCATGCCCCGGTCTGGATGCACAATAAGCTGGAGGGCCGAACGTAAAGCGGCGTCGTCTGGCAGCGGGGCCAGGAGTTGCCCTGATACGCGGTGGAATCGATAGTGCGCAGCGTGGTTTGCGTGCGCCGCAATCAGCGTGGGCTGGTGTTTGAGGCTCAGTAGTTGCCAGAGCCAATCGCTAACTGTTGGTGATGTGGTGATTTTGCAGGTCGATATGTTTTCGTCGTGAGACATTTCTAGGCGATGTTTGGAGGAATAATCTCCCGTTTCTCTGAGTTCGATAATGTCGAACTTGACCAAATCTCCCAGCGAAATTCCGTCGATCCAGTCCAGGCTCTGCCACTCTTGGTGGGAGATCAGATGAGGCTTGAAGTGTTTTCCATTGACTTCAGCGAAAAGTGAAGCAGCTCCAAGCTCGTCTGCGTTGACTGAGTCGTTTTTCTCGGCTTGGGCTCGAAGATTTTCGTAGTATCGAGGAAATACGTTGAGGAGAGCCTTGTTGATTCTGCGGTTGAGCCAAGCCTTCTTGTCGGGGCGGACGTTATCCCTGCTTAAGCCAAGGAACTTGTCGGCGCCGCCAAAATGAAGATCGACATCAAACGACAGGATGTCTGATATGGACTGAAACTCTCTGGCGAGAGGTGCACCTCGGTAGAAAAGTGAAACAAAAATTCCCCTGTTCGGGTTGGCGAAAATTATCTCTATATTTGTCTTTTTGTCAAAGTACCTTGAGTCTTCAATTGATGATTGTTCTTGGGGGGTTGTGCCGGTGAGAGACGGAGTGGAGGTCAGTGTTATTCCGTTGAGGCTTAGTTGACAGAGGCTTTCGTTCGCGAATTTTCGCACCTCATCCTTGGCTAGGGCGAATTTGTATAAGAGCGTTGAGTCTTTTACCGGATCGAAGTCGGAAAATGCTGCTTGGATTTCCGGCGAATCGAAGGGGTGCTTCATTGCCTTGGGGACGGAAGGCATGTTGATTTCACAGACTATGGTGGTTCCAATCTCCAGTCTCGCCTGAGGCTGATCCAATTCTTCGACCAAGATCTGGCCTACGCTGCCTCGGTAACCTTTTCGAAGCGTAATTCGCAGGATTTCTGGTGAATCGTCCGGCCGCGTAGTGATTACTACACGTTGCGCGAAGAGGAAGACGCTTTGGAGTCCGATGCCAAAGACGCCTGAGGGCTGCATCCATTCCGGCATGTCAATGCGCCGGAACTGCTTGCGCTGGTTCTTGCTCGACCCGCCAATCTGCTGAAGGTAATGGATGTCCTGGCGTGAAATGCCCCATCCCTTGTCTTCAATCACGACCTTGAAGCGATAGTCGTCACGTCCTTTGGGGGCGGAAATGGTTGATCTTTTCTTAGGGTTGGTGACTTTGACTTGGATGGGATAGTTCTTGAGTATGCCTCGTAGGTTGTCGAGTGCTTTATCCTGATTTTTGAGATCCTTCTCCCATTCCAGTATTTCGCTGTGATGGTCGTTCCAACAGCGTAGCAGCGTAGCATCTACTGCATTCTGGAGTAGTTCGCGGATAAAGCTGGTTGGCCTCTCGTAGATGTTTGCGCCTTGGACTAGCTTGATAATGGAGTCGCGCTCGACTTCGAAGCGAGGCAGACGGCCCTCTCCGATAGTGATGTGGCCCTCAATCTTGGCGGTGATTCTGCCTACGCTGGGAAGGGTGCCGAAGTCTTCAGTGGGCGCGATTTCAGCCCAACGTGCCGCCTGGTTCTTCAGTTCGTCACGTAGCCATGAAAGCCAGCGTTCCGTTTCTTCATATGCGGCGACATCTTTCCTCTCGCAAACCGCTTCGACTTCAATGATTTTCGGGCTCACGAGGAGGTGTCGAATAGATGCGTGTTTGCGTTCATGGGCCCTTGAGGAGGGAGGCAGTCGGCCCATGGTTCCTATCAGTGTCGGACAGAAGCGCCCATCGTCTAGGTCGAGGAGATCTCCGAGCCTGAGCATGCAGCCGACGAATCGTGGGTGGGCCTCGTCGGTGCCATATCCCGACTCGCGGCCGGGAAGTTCCAGCGTCTTCTCGAAAGAGCTGCCATGGTGTCTGCAAATTAATGCGAGAAGTTGAAATAGACGCCTGGGAATTAGGATGCGGGGTGAGTCGAGCGAGATGCGTGCTGGGGTCTCGACGATTTCTTCAGCCATTGCTGGGTGCTGTTTGCGCGCATAGTCAGCCATAGCCAGAAGCAGAGCCCGCTGGACCTCAAACGGCCATTCGTCCCCAAGGCTTTCGAACGTGCGCGTTGATAGCGTCCTTGCTGCTCTTCGTAGGTCCGGATCGTGAGATTCGGCTAGTTGGAGTAGGTGGATTTTGAAGGGCTGATTGCTCCACCACGCCCGCTTGCGTGCGTCAGGCACGACCATTCCGATGTCGTGGTGATAGGCTGCCTCAAGCAGTAGCCAAATATCTGTTGGGGAGAGGCGAGCGATTCGGCTAGGGCCGAGAACGCGCGCAAGCTGTCTCAGGATGGTATTCGAATGAGACTCGTCGTGTAGGCTGTAGTGTGGAAACAGAACTCCAACAGCTTGGAGCGCGCGGGACACCAGTCGCTTGTCATATGTCCACTGAGCCCAGAGCACTTCGTACTGCGGGTCCCTGTTAGACCACTCCCGAAGCGCATTCTCGAAGTCGATCATTGCTTGCACTATAGCAGACTCTAGACGGTGTCAGAGCAAGCGCTGTGTTGCGTCATGGCGTTGCGACTTGAGGTGAAGAGAGCGAAGCATGCATCCGCTCTGAATCTTTCGTGGAAGTGAAGTCGACGCGGCAGCTTCTTGACTGCGGTGCAGCCTCGGACACTTTTCGGAGGGCGCTACCAGCCAGTGTCATGCAATCGGCACTCAAGTCGTCCGTTCAAGGGGCATGCGGACCCTGAAAGACACCTCGAAGCACGTCTCCCTCTCCCTGCTCGGCCTGTCACTGGCGGCCCTCCCGGCCGCCGCGGACGAAGCGCCCACGCCCCAGGCCGTGATGCGCGAGGCCCGCCGCAGCGTGCTCACGGACGGCATCGAGAAGGCGGAGGCCGTGCGCATCGGCGGCATCGACCAGTGGATTTCGGTGCGCGGGCGCCACAAGGACAACCCGCTGCTGCTCTTCCTCCACGGCGGGCCGGGCTTCACCGCGCTGCCTACCGCGTACTTCTACCAGGGCGAATGGGAGGAATACTTCACCGTCGCGCACTGGGATCAGCGCGGCGCGGGGAAGACGTATGCCCTCGCTCCTCCGGACAAGGTGAAGCCCACCATGACCGTGGACCGCATGGTCGCGGACGCGGAGGAAGTGGCCGCGTACCTGCGCAAGACGTACGGCAAGAAGCGCATCGTGCTCGTGGGCCACAGCTGGGGCACGGTGTTGGGCGTGAAGCTGGCGCGGATGCACCCGGACTGGTTCGACGCGTACGTGGGCATCGGCCAGGTGGTGGACCTGCCGAAGAACGAGACCCTGGGCTACGAGGCCACGCTCGCCGCGGCGAAGGCGGACGGCAACAAGAAGGCCATCGCGGACCTGGAGTCCATTGCCCCGTTCCCGGACCCCAAGGACCCCGCGCGCACGCTGGCCAACCTGGGCAAGGAGCGCCGCTGGCTCATGCACTACGAAGTGCGCGGCTGGCGCGCGCCGGACTGGCACGGCGCGGAGGTCTGGCGCTACAGCCCGGACGTCACCGACAAGGACATGCAGGCGCGTGACGAGGGCCTGGACCTGAGCCTCGCGGCCTTCTGGGGACCCATCACCCAGCTGAGCCTCACGAAGGAGAACCGCTTCGCCGTGCCCGTCATCCTCTTCCACGGCCGGCACGACCGCACCGCGTCCGCGCAGCTCGCGGACTCCTGGTTCGCCACCGTCCAGGCGCCGTCGAAGAAGCTCGTCTGGTTCGAGGACTCCGCGCACATGGTGCACGAGGAGGAGCCCGGGAAGGTGCTCGTTCAACTCGTGCAGGACGTGCTCCCGCTCACGCGCGGGAAGTAGTCACGAAAAAGAAAGGCGGAACCCGAGCCCCTTTGGAAACTCCCGGGTTCCGCCCTGTCCTTCACTCCGAGGAAGAAGCCGTGAAGGACCGCCGAGCAGCTTCAAATCTTTTGGGGTGCCTCCGGGATGCCGGGGGGCACCGTGCCCGTCACGCCCGTGGGGACCGTCACCGGAGGCGTGACCGCGGCGCCCACGTGCATGCGGTGCTCCACCTCCGCGAACCGCGCGGACGCCTCCGCCTCTGGCGCCAGCACCGACACCACCCAGCCGACGATGAAGGACAGCGGGATGGTGACGATGCCCGGGTTCTTCAGCGGGAAGAGGGCGGACGCGTTGCCCAGCAGCTCCACCTGCACCGTGGGCGACAGGAAGATGAGCAGCACCGCGCTGATGGAACCGGTGAGCATGCTGGCCACCGCGCCCTTGGTGGTGAAGCCCCTCCACAGCATGGACAGGAGCAGCGCGGGGAAGTTCGCGCTCGCCGCGATGGCGAACGCAAGGCCCACCATGAAGGCCACGTTCTGGTTCTTGAAGACGACGCCCAGGATGATGGCCAGGATGCCCAGCGCGAGGCTGGCGATGCGAGCCACCTTGAGCTGCTCCGCCTCCGGCGCGTGTCCCTTGCGCACCACGCTGGACCACAGGTCGTGGGACAGCGCCGCCGCGCCCGACAGCGTCAGGCCCGCCACCACCGCGAGGATGGTGGCGAAGGACACCGCGGAGATGAAGCCCAGGAAGCCCGTGCCGCCCACCACCTCCGCCAGCATGGGCGCCGCCATGTTGCCGCCCTTGTCCACGCTCACGATGGCCTGCCGGCCCACCAGCACGGACGCGCCGAAGCCCAGGATGAACGTCACCAGGTAGAAGAAGCCGATGAGGCCCGTGGCGTAGAACACGCTGGTGCGCGCCGCCTTCGCGTTGGGCACCGTGTAGAAGCGCATCAGGATGTGCGGCAGGCCCGCCGTGCCGAACATCAGCGCCAGGCCCAGGGAGATGGTCTCCAGCGGGTTGGATACCAGCTTGCCCGGCGCCAGCGCCTCCGGCCCGTAGCGGTTCACCGCCTCGCTGAAGAGCGCCGCGGGGCTGAAGCCGAACTTGTACAGCACCGAGATGGCCAGCGCCGTCGCGCCGCCCAGCAGCAGCACCGCCTTGACGATCTGCACCCAGGTGGTGGCGATCATCCCGCCGAACAGCACGTAGAGGATCATCACCGCGCCCACGATGACGACGGCCGTCTCATAGGAGAGGCCGAACAGCAGGCGGATGAGGTTGCCCGCGCCCACCATCTGGGCAATCAGATAGAAGACGACGACGGTGAGCGTGCCCACCGCGGCGGACAGGCGCACCGGGGTCTGCTTCAGGCGGTAGGCCACCACGTCCGCGAAGGTGTACTTGCCCAGGTTGCGCAGGGGCTCCGCGATGAGGAAGGTCACCACGGGCCAGCCCACCAGCCAGCCCACGGAGTAGATGAGCCCGTCGAAGCCGGACGTGGCCACGAGCCCCGCGATGCCCAGGAAGCTGGCGGCGCTCATGAAGTCGCCCGCCAGCGCGAAGCCGTTCTGCCCGGCGCTGATGCCGCCACCGGCGGCGAAGAACTCCGACGTCGTCTTCGTCTTGCGCGCCGCCCAGTACGTGATGGCCAGCGTGATGCTGACGAAGAGGAGGAAGAAGACAATGGCCGTGGTGTTGGGCTGGCCAATCTGCGTGCCCGCGGTCGTGGGATTCATGGGTGGCCTTTCAGCGGCGCAGTTCGTCGAGGGCGCTGTCGTATTTGCGGTTGGCCCAGCTCATGTAGACGCCCGTCAGCACCCAGGCGCAGAGGATGGTGAGCGCTCCCAGCACGATGCCGACGGACAGCCCCGGCATGAACTGGTGCCCCATCAGCGGCCGGTTGAAGGCCACCAGCAGGATGAAGCCCAGATAGACGACCAGCATCGCCACCGTCAGCGCGCCGGCCACGCGCCAGCGCCGCGCGGCGAGTGCCTTCAACGCCTCGTCCTTGGAATTGCCGTACATCGGTGTTCCTCCTTGCGAAGCGTGAAAGGGACCGCGAGGGGACTTCAGTGGCGCGGGGCCGGAGGCAGGCCCTTGGTGAGCAGTTCTTCCAGCACGGCGGGGTCCGCGAGCGTGCTCGCGTCACCCAGGTTCTCCGTCTCGCCGCCAGCAATCTTGCGGAGCATGCGGCGCAGAATCTTCCCGGAGCGCGTCTTGGGCAGGCCCGACACCAGCACCACCCGGTCCGGCGTGGCGATGGGCCCAATCACGTGCCGCACCTGCTCGCGCAAGCTGCCCACCATCTTCTCGTCTGGCGTGCGCAGGAAGTCCGGCTTCACCGTGACGAAGGCGCACACGCCCGTGCCCTTCAACTCGTGCGGGAAGCCCACCACGGCGGCCTCGGCGACGGCCTCGTGGGCGACGAGCGCGCTCTCCACCTCCGCGGTGCCCAGGCGGTGGCCGGATACGTTGAGCACGTCGTCCACGCGGCCGGTGATCCAGTAGTAGCCGTCCTCGTCGCGGCGGCAGCCGTCGCCGGTGAAGTACAGCGGCAGGAAGCGCGCGTAGTACGTCTCCACGAAGCGCGAGTGGTGGCCGTACAGCGTGCGCGCCTGGCCGGGCCACGAGCGCGCGAGGCACAGGTTGCCGTTGACGCCGTTGCCCTCCAGCTTCTTGCCCTCTTCATCCACCAGCACCGGCTCCACGCCGAAGAAGGGGAGGGTGGCGCTGCCGGGCTTGCAGGGCGTCGCGCCCGGCAGCGGCGCGATGAGGATGCCGCCCGTCTCCGTCTGCCACCAGGTGTCCACCACGGGGCAGCGGCCCTCGCCCACCACGTCGTGGAACCAGCGCCAGACCTCCGGATTGATGGGCTCTCCCACGCTGCCCAACAGGCGCAGCGACTTGCGGGACGACTTCGTGACGAAGCTGTCGCCCTCCTTGATGAGCGAGCGCAGCGCGGTGGGCGCGGTGTAGAGCGTGGTGGCCTTCAGGTCGTCCACCACTTGCCAGAGGCGGCTCGCGTCCGGCCACGTCGGGGTGGACTCGAAGAGGACCGTGGTGGTGCCAGTGGAGAGCGGGCCGTACACGAGATACGAGTGGCCCGTCACCCAGCCCACGTCCGCGGTGCAGAAGTGCACGTCGTCCGGCTGCGTGTCGAAGATGTAGCGGAACGTCGTGTTCGCGTAGACGAGATATCCGCCCGTCGTGTGCAGCACGCCCTTGGGCTTCCCGGTGGAGCCGGACGTGTAGAGGATGAAGAGCGGATCCTCCGCGTCCATCCACTCCGCAGGGCAGACGCCGCGGTGCTTCCGCACCTCCACGTCCAGCCAGTGGTCACGCCCCTCGCGCATGGGCACTTCCTTGGGCGTGCGGCGCGCGACGAGCACGGACGTCACCTGGGGCAGGCCGTCCAGGGCCTCGTCGGTGATGGCCTTGGTGGCCACGCTCTTGGGGCCGCGCGGGCCTTCATTGGCGGTGATGACGACCTTCGCGCCGGAGTCCAGCACGCGCTCGCGCAGCGAGTCCGCGGAGAAGCCCGCGAACACCACCGAGTGCACCGCGCCGATGCGCGCGCACGCCAGCAGCGAGTACACCAGCTCCGGAATCATGGGCAGGTAGACGATGACGCGGTCGCCCTTCCGCACGCCGTGCGCCTTGAGCACGTTGGCCAGACGGTTCACGTGGTGGGCGAGGTCGCGGAAGGTAATGGTCTCGTACTCGCCGGGCGTGTTCTTGGCCCAGAGGATGGCGGCCTTGTCCGGGCGCGCCTTCGCGTGGCGGTCCACACAGTTGACCGTCACGTTGAGCTTGCCGCCCACGAACCAGGCGAAGTCGGCGGCCTGTTCGTTCACCTCGCGGATGGACTCCGGCGGGTGGAACCAGGTGAGCTGCCGGGCCTGTTCGCCCCAGAAGGCGTCCGGAGCGTCCAGGCTCTGACGGTAGAGGCGCTGGTACTCCTCCAGGCTCTGCACGTGCGCGGTACGGCGGAAGGCTTCCTTGGGCTGGAAGAGCGAATCCGTGTCGGTGGCCATGGATGGAGTCCTCAGTAGAAGAGCTGGAGCTGGGCGGTGCCGGTGATGCCCGTGGTCGTGTGGGCGATGTCTCCCACGCGTGACACGGCCACCTCCGTCTTCAGGTTGAAGGTGTGCTTCTGGAACCAGAGGTTGAGGCCGGGCTTGAACGTGAGCAGGTCCGTCGACGGCACGCGCCCGTTGAAGTACTCGCTGCTGAAGACGGGCTCGACGATGCCGATGCGGTATCCCAGCTCCACGAAGAAGCCGGTGCCGCTGCGCACGTTGTCGAAGCCCTGCTGCCAGGAGAAGACGTTGCTCTGGAAGACGAACTCCTGGTTGTCGCCGATGGGGATGTCCAGGAACACGTCCGCCGCCATGGCCACCGCGGAGTGGATGCCGGAGGCGGTGGCGATGGCGTTGTACTGGTAGTCCCCGCCCACGCCGAACGACAGCATGGGCTGGTCCGTGAAGTAGATGCCGCGCAGGAACTGGTCGTACTCTTGGCCCCAGACGTTGTAGCGCGCGGTGCCCACGACGCGCGGCAGGTCGTCCGCGTTGACCGTCTGGCCATTCTCCAGCTTCGCGCCCTCCACGCCGTTGAGGATGGCGGCGCGGTACGTCCAGGGGCCCGCGAAGCCGCGCACCTGCACGCCCATGTCGCGCCACACCTTGCCCACGCCTGGCGGGTAGCGGATGAGGTCGGAGTGGTAGTCCACCGTCTGGAGCGCGATGGCGCCCTGCAACGCGTGGTGCGACAGCGGCGCGAGGATGAAGCCCGCCTCCACCCACGTCTTGTCGGCGAACTCGTACGCGACCGTGGCGTCCTGGATGTAGAAGGCGGGGCTGTAGTCGCCGTTCTTGCCGAAGTTCGGCTGGTCCGTGTCGATGAAGAACGACAGCTTCTTCGTGATGGATCCGAAGACGAGCAGCCGCACGCGGCGCAGGAAGAAGTCCGTCCCCACGCCACCCGTAGGCGCGCCGTCCTTGACGAGCTGCATCTGCGGATGCAGCAGCACGTCCACGTTCAGGACCGCGTCCTCGGTGATTTGAATCTTGCCCGCCGCCGCCGGCAGCGCGGTCAGCAGGGCCGTGAGCACCAGAAACCGCGACAGGGGGTGGGGGACGGGGCGCATGGGTCCCCATCCCCTGAGCAACACGCGTTCCACACGCGTGTGCTCCGGGTTTCAGGACCTTGGAGGTTGGCTCGCCGCGTCAGGATGTGGCGGAAGGTGACAGGGCGTTACCCCCCGTAACGATTCGTGCAGCGCGTCGTAACACCCGGGTAACGCCTCAGGCGCGGGTGCGCGGGATGCCCAGCCGCTGACGCTTCTCCCAGAGCGTCTTGCGGCTGATGCCCAGCCTGCGAGCGAGCTCCGTTTCGCCCATGCGCTCCTGGTGCTCCAGCACGAAGCGGCGGAAGTACTCCTCCATGGAGTCCGGCGAGCGCGGATCCTCGCTGACCGGAACGAGCGGGAAGTCCGTCTCCTCCAGCGCGGGCGGGCTGCTGTCCGCTCCCGGCCCGCCCGGTGGCTCCAGCGCCAGCAGGTCGGCGGTGAGGAGCGGCCCGTCCGCGAGGATGACCGCGCGTTCGATGGCGTTCTCCAATTCGCGCACGTTGCCCGGCCAGGGATGCTGCGCGATGGCCGAAAGCGCGTCCGGGGACAGCGACGCGGGCGGGCGGCCCATCCGGCGGCTGGCCCGCTCCAGCAGGTGTTTCGCCAGCGCGGGCACGTCCTCGCCGCGCTCGCGCAGGGGCGGCAGGCGGATTTCGACGACGCGCAGGCGGAAGTAGAGGTCCTGGCGGAACAGCCCCTCCTGCACGCGGCGGGGCAGGTCGCGGTGCGTGGCCGCGAGGATGCGCACGTCCACCTTGCGCGAACGCGTGGCGCCCACCCGCCGCACCTCGCCGTCCTGGAGCATGCGCAACAGGCGCGCCTGCGCGGGCGCGGGCAGCTCTCCAATCTCATCCAGGAAGAGCGTGCCGCCGTGCGCGGCCTCCACCAGTCCCGCGTGCGCGGCCTGCGCACCGGTGAAGGCGCCCTTCTCGTGTCCGAACAGCTCGCTCTCCAGCAGCCCTTCGGGAATGGCGGCGCAGTTGACCGCGATGAGCGGCCCCTCCGCGCGTGGGCTCTGCGCGTGGACGGCGCGGGCCACCAACTCCTTGCCGGTGCCGGACTCGCCCAGCACCAGCACGGTGGCGGCGGAGGGGGCCACCTTGCGCACGCGCTCGAACACGTCGCGCATGGCGGGGGAGTTGCCCACCATGCCTCCGGGGGACCAGGTCTGCTCCACCTCGCGCTTGAGGGCGGCGTTCTGGCGGGTGAGGCGGCCCTCGCGCAGCACGCGCTCCACCTGGAGCAGCAGCTCGTCGTGGTCGAAGGGCTTCGCGATGTAGTCCACCGCGCCCAGCTTCATCGCATCCACGGCGGACTTCACCGTGGCGAAGCTGGTCATGATGAGCACCGGCACGCCCGGACACAGCGCGATGATGTCCGTGCCCGGAGGCCCGGGCAGGCGCAAGTCGGAGATGACCAGGTCGAAGGCGTCCAGCGTGTGCTCGGCGGCGGCCTCCGGTACGGCGCCGGCTTCCGCCACGTCGTGACCCGCGCGGGTGAGCAGCCTTCGCAGCTCCGTGCGGATGATGGGTTCGTCCTCGATGACCAGGATGCGGCTCAAGCGGAGGCCTCCTGCTTCAGCACGTCAGCGCGGGGCAGGCTCAGCGTCACGCGGGTGCCGCCGTCCTGGCGGGCCTCGATGCGCAGCGTGCCGCCGTGCTCGCGCACGATGCCCTCCACCAGCGTGAGGCCCAGGCCGGTGCCTTCGCCGGGCTGCTTGGTGGTGAAGAACGGCTCGAAGATGCGTTGCGACAGCTCCGGGGCGACGCCGTGCCCCCGGTCCTCCACCTGGATGCGCACCTGGTCTCCCGAAGCTTCCGCCAACAGGTCCACGCGCGAGCCCGCGGGCGACGCGTCGATGGCGTTGGTCAAGAGGTTCACCAGCACCTGCTCCAACCGCTGCGCGTCGCCGCGCACGTCCAGGCCGTCCGGACTCTGGTGCGTGCACGCCACGTCGCGCGCCTTGCGCGACAGCCGGGCCAGCTGCGCGGCCTCCGCGAGCAGTGGGCCCACCGCCACGCGCGTGAAGGGCCGGGACTCGCCGCCGACCGTGCCCGAGTGGCCGAAGCCCACCAGCGCCCGGACGATGGTGTCGATGCGGCGGCACTGCTGGAGGATGAGCCCCACGCGCTCGCGCACGGCCTCCGGATCCTCCAATTCATATTTGAGGTTCTGGCTGATGCTGGCGATGGCGGTGAGCGGGTTGCCAATCTCATGCGCCACGCCCGCGGCCACCCGGCCCAGCGACGCGAGCCGGTCCTGGTGCGCGAGCCGCTCGTCCACCGCCTTGCGCTCCGTCCAGTCCTCCACCAGGAACGTGATGCCGGTCTCCCCACCGCTGGTGTCGTCCGATGGTGCCAGCCGCGAGCGGTGCAGGCGCAGCGAGCGCTGCTTGCCTTTCACCATCACGCGCACCTCGTCGTCGCCGCAGGGCGCCCGCGCGAGCTCCGCGAACAGGGGGCCCCAGGGCTCCGGCAGGCGCGCGAGCGGCTGGCCGCGCGCGGAGTCCATGGGCACGCCCGACAGCGCCTCCAGCGCGGCGTTCCAGATGACGACCTCGCCGTCAGGGCCCATGGCGCATACGCCCAGGGGCAGGTCCTCCAGGATGCGGTAGAGGTAGCGGCGCACGACCTCCAGCTCGCGCAACGGGCCGCGCATGTCGCGTGCGTCGCGCAGCCGCTCCTCCACGAAGCGCAGTTGATCCGCCAGGGCCGTGCGTGCGCCGGGGTCCAGCCGCAGCGCTTCGCCCACCGCGAGCCGTGCCAGCACCGGACCGATGAGGCCGGAGAGGTTGCGCTCCACGCCGTCGCGCAGGCGGCGCAGCTCCGCGGGCCGGCGCTCGTCGGGGGACAGCTGCAGCGCCTCGCGCGCGCGGTCCACCTCCGCCGCGGCCACCTGCGCGCCCAGCACGGGCTCCAGCTGCCGGCGGAACTCGTCCGGGGAGCTGGCCACCACGCTGCCCTCCGCGAGCCCCGGCGCCTCGCGCGCGCACACCCGCGCGGCCTCCTTCTCCTCCACCGACTGGCGCGTGACGAGCGACACCGCCACGAAGCACAGGGAGTTGAGGGCCAGCGAGGTGAAGGTGGCGAAGCCCCAGGGTTCGTCCGCGCTGAAGCCCAGGGTCACGGAGATCTGGTTGGTCCATGCCACCAGTGACGGCGGCTCCCACAGCGGGGCCAGGAGCGTGAGGGCCCACGTCGTCCCACCCGCCAGGAGCCCCGCGAGCAGCCCCGCGCGCGTGGCCTTGGGCCACATCAGGAGCCCCAGCACGCCCGGCGCGAACTGCGCGGTGGCCACGAAGGACACGAGCCCCAGGTCCACCAGCCCCGTCGCCCGCGCGTTCAGCAGCCGGTAGAAGCCGTACCCCGCCAGGATGACGGCGGCGATGAGCACGCGCCGGGCCCACAACAACCACCCGTAGAGGTCGTCACGTCCGCGCGTGGTGCTCAGCGGCAGCACCAGGTGCGTCAGGCACATGGGGGCGAGCGCGAGCGTGGTGACGATGACCATGGCGCTCGCCGCGGACACGCCGCCCAGGAAGGCGATGAGCGCCAGCAGCGGGGCGCCCTTCGTGATGGGCACGGAGAGGACGTGGAAGTCCGCGGGCCAGGGCAGGCCCAGCGCCTCCCCGGACCACAGCAGCACGGGCACCGCCACGTTGATGAGCAGCATCAAGAGCGGGTAGGCCCACGCGACGGTGGCCAGGCCGTCGCGCTCGGGCGCTTCCGTGAAGGCCACGTGGTACTGCCGGGGCGTGAGGAACGCGGCGATGGTGGAGAGCACCAGCAGCGGCGCCCAGGACGCGTCGCGCGCGGGCCGCTGGAGGGCTTCCACCGCCTCCGGATGGCGGGTGAGCCAGTCGTTGAGCCCGCCCACTCCGCCGAAGACGGACACCACGCACCAGCCCGCGACGATGAGCAGCGCCAGCAGCTTCACGCCCGACTCGAAGGCGATGGCCAGCATCAGGCCTTCATGCCGCTCGCGCGGGGCGGGGTGGCGGGCGCCGAAGAGGAGCGCGAAGACGATGAGCACGCCGCAGAAGCCGGGGCCCACCAGCGCGGGGGAAGCGGCGGGGCTCAAGAGGCGCGCGGACTCCACGACGGCGCGAATCTGGAGCGCCAGGTAGGGCATGCTGCCGGCCAGCGCGAACAACGTCACCGCCGTGCCCGTCACCTGGCCGGGGTAGCGGAAGGCGAGCAGGTCCGCGAGCGAGGTGAGCTGCAACTCGCGCGTCAGCCGCAGCAGCGGACGCCACAACACGGGGGCGAGCAGGCACGCGAGCGTGAGGCCCAGGTAGATGCCCAGGTAGCGGAAGCCATGGCGGGCGGCGTAGCCCACGCTGCCGAAGTAGGACCAGGACGTGGCGTACACGCCCAGGGCCAGCGCGTACGTCAGCGGGTGCTGGGTGATGCGCTGGGAGATGCGGCCCTTCTCCGCCGCGTAGGCCACCAGGAACAGCACGCCCAGGTAGGCCACGGAGGCGATGACGAGCGGGCCCAGCCCCAGCGTCATGGGCGCAGGCTCCGGTGCGCCACCCACCCGCCCAGGGCGATGACGCCCAGCCACACGACGAAGGGAAGCGAAGCGGGAGCCCCTTCGGCCAGCCACAGCCGGCGCAGCGGCGAGCCGAACAGCAGCACCGCCACGGCGAACACCAACAGCGACGGCATGGCGGGAGGGTCCGCGGGGGGCCGCGACATGCCGGGGAGGATAGCAGCCCCGGAAGGCCGCGAGGGGGGCCGTGATAAGCCGGCAGGCCATGGCTCCCCCGGACGTGCCCCCGTTCTCCGAACTGCCCCAGTTCACGCTGGACCGTGCCTCGCTGCGCCTGCTCCCCGAGTCCTTCTGCCGCCGCCTGGGCGTCGCGGTGATGGGCAAGGTGGACGCGGCCCACGACACGGAAGCCGTGACGGTGGCGATGCTGGACCCGGAGGATGAGTCCGTGCGCTGCCGCATCGCGGACTTCCTGCGCCGGCCGGTGCGCCCGGTGCGGCTCAACCGCTACGAAATCGATTCCGCATTGGAGGCGGGCTTCGGCGCGGGCGAACACGCGTCGGTGGACGTGGTGCTGAAGGCCGGCACGGAGCTGTCCCAGCGGCCCACGGCAGTGGAGTTGGTGAACCACGTGCTCGCGGTGGCGGTGACGCAGAACGCGTCCGACATCCACCTGGAGAGCTACACGGACGACGTGGACCTGCGCTATCGCGTCGACGGCATCCTCCACCAGACGTACACGGACATCTCCCCGGACTCGCTGCCGGAGGTGGTGAGCCGCATCAAGGTGATGGCGGGGCTGGACATCGCGGAGAAGCGGCGGCCCCAGGATGGCCGCCTGCGGGCGCTCTACGAAGGCGCGGCGGGGCGGAAGTTCGTGGACTTCCGCGTGAGCGTGGTGCCCTCACCCGCGGGCGAGGACGTGGTCATCCGCCTGCTCGACGCCACGGTGGGCCTGGTGCCGGTGGAGAAGTTGGGGATGACGCCGGAGCTGCAGGCCACGGTGCTGCGGCTGCTCGGCAACCCGGAGGGGCTGGTGCTGGTGACGGGCCCCACGGGCAGCGGGAAGACGACGACGTTGTACGCGGCGCTGGCGCGGCTCAACGACGGACGCAAGAAGATCATCACCGCGGAGGACCCGATTGAATACGTGGTCCCCAAGGTGAACCAGAAGCAGGTGTCGCCGCAGATGCCGCACCTGACGCTCTTGCGCGCGCTCCTGCGGCAGGACCCCAACGTGATGCTGGTGGGCGAGATTCGAGACCTGGAGACGGGCAGCACCGCGTTGATGGCGGCGTCCACGGGGCACGTGGTGCTGGGCACGCTGCACACGGCGGATGCCATTGGCGCGGTGAGCCGGCTGCGCGGGTTGAAGCTGGAGGACGGCGACATCGCGGAGGCGCTGCTCGCGGTGCTGGCGCAACGGCTGGTGCGGCGCATCTGTCCGGAGTGCTCCGCACCCACCACGCCGACGGCGGATCAGCTGACGCTGCTGGGGCCGCTCCTGGATGGCGTGCAGCCCCGGGCGGGGCAGGGTTGCGAGGCGTGCCGCCACACCGGCTTCAAGGGGCGCGTGGGCCTCTTCGAGCTGCTGGTGGTGGACCCGGAGCTGCAACTGCTCATCGCCACCGGTGCGCCGGGCGTCCAGCTGCGCCGGCACGCCCGGGCGCGGGGCTTCCGCACGCTGGTGGAGGACGCGGTGGCGAAGGTGGCGTCCGGGGTCACCACGCTGCATGAGCTGACGCGCGTGGTGCCCTACCGCTACATCCTCACGGCCCGGGAGGAGCGTCAGGCTACGGGATGACGTCCGGGCCCGGGGGCAGCATCACGGTGAAGGTCGAGCCCTCGCCAAGGGAGCTGCGCACCTGGACGACGCCGCTGTGGGCTTCGATGATCTGCTGCGTGATGAAGAGGCCCAGCCCCAGGCCGCCGTAGTTGCGCTCGGAGACGGCGCGCACGAAGCGCTCGAAGACGCGCGGCTGGTCCTCGAGCGGGATGCCGATGCCTTCGTCCTTCACGCTCAGCACGGCCATCCCGGCGTCCATGCGGACCCAGACGTGGACGGGCTTGCCCGCGCCGTACTTGAGCGCGTTGGTGAGCAGGTTGGTGATGACCTGATCCATCCGGGCCCGGTCCCAGTTCCCCTCGATGGGCGCGGCGGCCTCCAGCGTGACGGCGCAGCCGACCTGCGCGGACTGGGGCGCGTAGCGGGTCACCACCTCCCGCGCGAGCGAGGTCAGGTCCATGGGGGCCCGGTCCAACCGCAGCTGGCCCATGCTGATGCGAGACACGTCCAGCAGGTCCTCGATGAGGTCCGACAGCTTGCGCACCTGGCGGCGGGCCACCTCCAGGTCGCGGGCGATGCGCTCCACGGGCAGGGTGGCGGAAGGGTGGTTCTCCACGGTGCGCAGCAGGGCCGTGAGCTTGAGCTGGAGCGGGGTGAGCGGCGTCTTCAGCTCGTGCGAGGCGACGGAGAGGAACTCATCGCGGGCGCGCACGGCGTCGCGCAAGAGCTCCAGCTCGCGCCGCTCCTGGGTCTGCTTACGCTGGGTGATGTCGCGCGTCACCTTGGCGAAGCCCTGGAGCTTGCCTGACGGGTCGCGCAGCGCGGTGATGACGACGCTGGCCCAGAAGAGGCTGCCGTCCTTGCGGACGCGCCACGCCTCCTCCTCGAAGTGCCCTTCGTTGGCGGCCACCTGGAGGGCGTACCAGGGCTTGCCCCGGGCCACGTCCTCCGGGGGAAAGAAGCGGCTGAAGTGCTGGCCGATGATCTCCTCGGCCTTGTACTGCTTGAAGCGCTCGGCGCCCGCGTTCCAGGTGGAGACGCGGCCATCCGGGTCGAGCATGTAGATGGCGTAGTCCTGGATGTGCTCGACGAGCAGGCGGAAGCGCTCCTCGCTCTGCAGCAGCTGCTCCTGGGCGAGCTTGCGCTCGGTGAAGTCGCGCGTCACCTGGCCGTAGCCCACGAGCTGGCCCTGGGGGTCGCGCATCTCGGTGATGACGACGTTGGCCCAGAAGAGGCTGTGGTCCTTGCGGACGCGCCAGCCCTCTTCCTCGATGCGGCCCTCGCGGTTGACGGCCTCCAGGTCCTGCTGGGGCTTGCCCCGGGCGATCTCCTCGGGCGGGTAGAAGCGGCTGAAGTGCTCGCCGAGGATCTCCTCGGGCCGGTAGCCCTTGATGCGTTCGGCGCCGGTGTTCCAACTCATGATGTTGCCCGCTGGGTCCAGCGTCACGATGGCGTAGTCCTTCACGCTGTCGATGAACAGGCGCAGCTGTGCGCCCATGTCTCGAGTCGCGTGCGGGGTCGCGTAGGCGATGTCGCCACCGCTGGCGGACGAGGGGGGCTGGCTGTCGTCCAGGGGACTTCTCATAGACGGTCCAGACTAATGCACGGCGCGGGGGCTTCGGTGGGGAACGACAGGGTGGATGCATCCACCACCCAACCCTGCTGGCAGGCCGTGCTTCCGAGCAGAGCGGAAGCTCACACCCTGCGTGGAGAACCCGTCGATTTTCGGGGGCCGCATTGGCCCCAGGTCCAATACGCGGGCCGGGGGCTGGCGTGACGCGCGGCCGGCCCGGCTAGGGCTTGAGGTGGTCGTAGCTCAGGAAGACGACGCCGCAGTCGAGCGAGCGAGTGCCCGTGAGCTTCAATCGGTGGGGCGCGAAGCCCGCTTCGACCAGGCGGATGTCCTGGCCGACGATGACGGGGTTGACCTTGATGATGAACGCATCGATTTCGGGAAGCAGCTCGGCCGCGAGCGCGCCGCCGCCGCACAGCCAGATGCCCAGGCCGTCGCGGGTCTTCAGCTCGCGCACGGTGGCGAGCGGTGTGCTGGAGAGGTTGACGGCGGGGTCGGGGCTCTTCGTGAGGGTGCGGGAGAAGACGTGGTGTTCCAGGTGCGGGTACGCGTTGGTGACGCCCGCGTCCAGGCCGACCTGGTAGGTGTTGCGGCCCTCCAGCACGGTGTCGAAGTGCTTGCCCGGACCGGTGATGCCCTTGAAGGCGCGATAGGCGGCAGGGAGCGTCTCCGGGTATTCGGCGGCGATGGCGTCGAAGTACTCCTGCTCCGTGCTGAAGAAGTCGTACGCGCCGGTGGGCGAGGCGATGAAGCCATCGAGCGAGGTGGCGACGTAATAGGTCAGTTTCCGCATGGGCGTGCTTCCTCCTGAAGTCAGGGCTTAGCACCGGGCGGGCGGACGCACCTGTTAGAACGGCGGCGTCGGTTGCCTGCACGGCAATCACAGAGGAGGGAGTGCCATGCGGATCCTGTGGATGCTGGGAGGAATGGTGCTGGGTTCGGTCCTGACGGTCATCGCCGGGGTCGCGCTGTGGTTGCACGACACGGGGCCCGCGCGAGCGGGGATTGAAGTGCGCGTGGAGAACCGCACCGGCCAGGACGTGCGGGAGGTGCGCCTGGAGCACGACCACGGCCAGGTCCTCTACCGCGCCATGGGCAAGGGGGACACCGTGGCCCTGACCTATCCCGTCCGAGGTGAGTCGTCGTACCGCCTCATCGCTGTGTTGGCGGACGGACGGGAACTGCGAGGCGGTGCGGGCTACATCGAGAGTGGGGCTCGGACGCGGGAAGTCCTGGAGCCGGAGCGGGTGGTCTCGTCGGATCCGTGAGCCGTGGAGGGCACATGAAGCTCTGGGCAATGGCTGTGCTGCTGTGGCTCACGGCAGGCTGCGCGACGACGCGCGTGGTGAACCTCGACACGGGGCGGGGCAGGCCCATCGCCTATACGCCGGTGGAAACGAAGCCGGTGCGCATTGACGAGGATGCGTTCAGGGACGCGGTCACGCAGCTCGTGCTCGAGCTGAAGCTGGATGTCGCGATCCGGGAGGATGGCCGGCGCTCCCTGCTCGCGTCGGCGGGAGGCATCGTCGCGGGCGCTCAAGGTCGGCACGTGCTCCGCTTGAGCGATGACTTTCCCCTGGACCCGATGGAGCGGAGGAGCATGGCGCTCTCCTTCGCGCTCGATACGGTTTGGGAAGGGGTGGCGGACGCGGTGGAGGACCTGATGAATCCCGCCGCGCTGCGGACCCTGGTCACGGCGATGATTGGCACCGCGATGGTGATGCTGGTCGCACCCGAGCCCGTGTCCAAGTTGGTCGCGGTGGTGCTGACGGCTTCGCTCATCGCGTATCTGGGCACAGGACCTGTGTGGAACATGGGGCAGGCCTTCTTGCGGCTCATGGACGAGTCGCGGGACGCCCGGGACGAGGCTGCTCTGAAGGAGGCGGGGCATCGCTTCGGGCGCGTGCTTGGGGACAACGGGGCCCGGGTGTTGGTCATCGTCGCGATGACGGCGCTCGGTGGCAGGAACGCGATGGCCGCGCAAGGGCCTCGCATGCCGGGCTTCCCGCAGGCGGCGCTGAGGGCGGAAGTGGAGGGTGGGTTCCAGCTGTCGCGGGCGCTGGCCGGTGAGGTGCAGTCCATCTCCGTGTCGTCAGCGGGAGTGCTCAACGTCACGTTGGCGCCCACGGCCGTGGCGGCCGTTGCCATGGGGCCCGGGGGCGGAGGGATTCAGGGGGATCCCGAGGGAGACGTTCATCACATCTGTACGGACAAGAACGAAGTGTCGGAGCAGTCAGGCGGCCCTTGGACGCCCCTCTTCGAACCGTTCTTCGAACAGGCGGGAATGAGCCTCAATGACTCCGCGAACCTGGTGCGGATCAACGGGCACCGAGGGCCGCATCCTGCGGAGTACCATCGAGAAGTGCGCATTCGAATCAACCAGGCCATGCTGAGCTGCCGGGGCGTCGCGCAGTGCCGAGCCGCGTTGGTGGACATCCTGACGGCCATCGCGAAAGATCTGACGACTGCGGGCACTCGCCTACGCAAGCTCGTCACCAGGAATCCCGATGCCTGACGTGATGCAACGACAGTTCTTCGAACTGGACATTGATGTGTATGTGCCGGGGCGGTGGTACTTCAAGACCCCGACCCAACTCGACGGTCAGCCATTGGAGGACCCCTGGGTGTTCACGATCGGGGGGCCTATTGCCGACCCAGGACCGCTGCTGATTCCTCTCTCCCTGTCTGGGAACCCCCTGGACTTCACCTCCGCCGGGGTGGGGTTCACACCCATCCTCAACACCAGGACGGCCGAGGTGTTTCGCGCGCTGGCCCCCAACGACGTGCAGCTCTTCCCGGTGCAGGTCGAGGGACAGGCCGAGCCTTATTTCCTCCTTGTCGCGGCACGCACGCTCCGCTGCGTTGATGAAGTGGCGAGTGAAGAGGTCCAGTTCTGGAGACCTGAGGACGGTCAGCCTGCGAAGGTAGGGCAGTACCGGTACATCGCTGGACTGCGTATCGACAAAGCAAGGGTTGCTGACGAGCGCGTGTTCCGCGTGTGGGGATTCCAGACCGCGCTAATCGTCGACGGACAGCTTAAGCAGGCCCTGGAACAGACCGGCATCGTGGGAGGAAAGTTCGTCGAAGTGTAGAACCCGAGCCCATGGAACTTCGTCCCGCCGTCCTCCTGGGCCTGCTGTGCCTCCTGCCAATCACAAGCACCGCGCGTCTGCGGTCCAGTGACCTGGGCATTCCCTTCGGCGGACAGCCGGGTGCGCTCAATGCCATCACCGACGTGAAGGGCGTGGAAGTGGGCCACGTCACGCTGAACACCGGCGCACAGGTCCGAACCGGCGTCACCGCCGTGCTGCCCCGGGGCCGCGAGGCCGTGGCTCGGCCTGTCTTCGCGGCGACCCATGACCTCAATGGCAGCGGTGAAATGACCGGCACCCATTGGGTGAAGGAGTCCGGCCTGCTCTCCGGCCCCGTGATGATCAGTGACACCCACGCCGTGGGTGCCGTGCACGAAGGCGTCATCGCCTGGGCCCAGAAACGCGACCTCACCTGGGAGCTGGGCTTGCCCGTGGTCGCGGAGACCTGGGACGGCTTCCTGCACGACATCGATGGCTTCCACGTCCGGCCCCTGCACGCCATGCAAGCGCTCGACGCCGCGCGCCCGGGCCCCGTCCTGGAGGGCTCCGTGGGCGGCGGCACAGGCATGATCTGCCATGGCTTCAAGGGCGGCATCGGCACTGCCTCCCGCAAGCTCCCAGCGGAGCAGGGCGGCTACACCCTCGGCGTGCTCGTGCAGTGCAACTACGGCAGCCGCCGCCTCTTCTCCGTCGCGGGCGCTCCCGTGGGCGAGGAGATCCCCGACCTGCGCTCCTGCTACTTCGGAGACACGCCTCCCCAAGGGCCCTACCGCGCCAATCTGCCGCCCTGCTCGCGGCGAGCCAGCGCCGGTCCGCCGCCTCCGGAAGGCATGGGCTCCATCATCATCGTGGTGGCCACCGACGCGCCGCTCCTGCCGCACCAGCTCGACCGCGTGGCCCGGCGCGTGCCTCTCGCGATCGGGAAGATGGGCGGCCTGGGGGAGAACGCCTCCGGCGACATCTTCCTCGCGTTCTCCACCCAGCCCGTGGGCTCCACGGAGGTCGCTCCGGTCTCCATGCTCGACAACGAGCGGATGTCCCCCCTCTTCGAAGCCACCGTGCAGGCCACCCAGGAGGCCATCCTCAACTCGATGCTCGCCTCCGACACGATGACCGGGTTCCAGAACGTCCGCGTCCACGGCCTGCCCGCGGACCGGCTTGTGAAGTCCCTGCGGAAGTACGGACGCCTGCCTCCGGCCCCGAAGCCCACGAAGTGACAGCGGAGCCGCGCGGCCTTCCCCGCGCTCCATCCGCTGCGTCATGCTGCGCCGCCTGATGCCAGCAAGGGGATGCGGGATGGAGACGGACGACTACGGAGCGCCGAAGGATGAGCAGGAACTGGCCGCCATCGCGGACATCACCGCGCAGGCGTTCGCCATGCCGCTCGCGGACTCCGACACCGTGGTGCGCAAGAACTTCTCCGAGTCCTCGCTGCGCATCCTGCGCGTGAACGGCGAAGTGGCCGCCACGCTCACTCTCATCCGCATGGGCCAGTTCCTGGGTGGCCGCTCGGTGCCCCTCATCGGCGTGGGCGGCGTGGGCGTCGCTCCCGCGCACCGGGGCGCCGGCGCCGCCACTCGCCTCTTCCATCACTTCCTGCGCGAGATGCGCGACGAAGGCGCTCCCCTCTCCGTCCTCTACCCCGCGACCCAACCGCTCTACCGGCGCGTGGGCTACGAGGTCTCCGGCGCGCGCTACGAAATCCACGTCGAAGCGGCCTCGCTGGAGCTGGGAGAGCGCTCGCTGTCCCTGCGCCCCATGCGCCCGTCCGACGCCGCGGCGGTGGAGGCGTGCTACCGGCGCTTCGCCTCCCAGCACCACGGCTGGTTGGACCGCGGGGACTACATCTGGCGGCGCGTGCGCACGCCCCGCAACGACACCGCCTACGGCTACGTCGTGGAGGGCGCGTCCGGCTTGGAGGGCTACGTGTACCTCGTGCGGGGCCTCTCTCCCCAGGGCGCCGTGCCCACGCAGGTCCTCAAGCTCACGGACTTCACCGCCACCACGCCCGCCGCCGCGCGACGGCTCCTGCGCTTCCTGGGCGACCACCGCTCGCTGGCGCGGGACGTGATGTGGTTCGGCGGCGCGGACGAGCCGCTCCTCGCGCTGCTGCGTGAACAGACCTACCAGGTAAAGCTCTCCATGCACTGGATGACGCGCCTGCTGGATGTTCCCCGCGCCCTGGAGGCACGCGGCTTCGCTCCCGGCCTGTCCGGCGCGCTCCATCTGGACGTGGAGGACGACCTCCTCCCGGAGAACACGGGGCGCTTCGTGCTGGAGGTGGAGGGAGGCACCGCCCGCGTCCGGCCCGGCGGCGAGGGCCGCCTCAAGCTGCACGTGCGCGCCCTGGCGCCGCTCTACACCGGCTTCCTCTCGCCCCGAGCGCTCCAACTCGCCGGCATGCTGACCGGGGACGACGCGTCGCTCGACACCGCCAGCGCCCTGTTCGCGGGCCCCGCCCCCTCGCTGCGCGACATGTTCTGACGGACAGGCGCGGGCTACCCGGCCCGCGCGGGGAGTGGTAGGAGCGGCGTCTTCGGTCGGAGGAGGCTTCACACGTGCGCGCGTTCGTCACCGGTGGCTCGGGGTTCGTCGGGAAGCACCTGCTCGCGGCGCTCGCGAAGCGCGGCGAACCGGCGCGTGCGCTGGCCCGCTCGCCAGAGGCCGCGAAGGCCATCCAGGCCGCGGGCGGCGAGCCGTGGGAGGGCGACCTCACCGACCCGGAGCGCCTGCGCCTGGGCATGGAGGACTGCGACACCGTCTTCCACGCCGCCGCGCACGTGAAGATGTCCGGCCCTCGCGCCGCCTTCTATGAAGCCAACGTGCGCGGCACGGAGGTCGTGCTGGAGGCGGCGCGCGCGGCGGGCGTGAAGCGCTTCGTGCACGTGAGCACGGAGGCCGTGCTGGTGGACGGCGGCCCCATGGTGAACCTCCACGAAACGCACCCGCTGCCCGAGCGCCCCGTGGGCCCGTACCCGTCCACCAAGGGCCAGGCCGAACGGCTCGTGCTCCAGGTCAACTCGCCGGAGTTCACCACCGTCGCGGTGCGGCCCCGCCTGGTCTGGGGACCAGGGGACACCACGGTGCTGCCGCAGCTGGTCGCCGCGGTGAAGTCCAGGCGCTTCCGCTGGATTGGCGGCGGGCACTACCTGACGTCCACCTGCCACGTGGCCAACGTGGTGGAGGGCCTGCTGCTGGCCGCGGAGAAGGGGCAGGGCGGTCAGGCGTACTTCCTCACCGACGGCCCGCCCGTGGAGTTCCGCGCCTTCGTCACCGCGCTCCTGAAGACGCAGGGCGTGGAGCCCGGCGACAAGACCCTGCCCACCGCGCTGGCCGCGACCGTGGCCGTGGTCAGCGACTTCGTCTGGGACATCCTGGGCCTCAAGAGCACTCCGCCCCTGTCCCGCACGGAGCTGCTGCTCGTGGGCCAGGAGGTGACCGTGAGCGACGAGAAGGCCCGGCTGGAGCTGGGCTACACGGGCAGCGTGTCGCGGGACGAGGGATTGCGCTCCCTGGCCACGAAGGTGGAGTAACCTCCGCGTCCATGCGCAGGTTCGAATTCGTCGACGGCAACAGCTCCAAGTTCTGGATGCCCGAGGTCCAGGGCGCCAACTTCATCGTCACCTACGGCCGCATCGGCACCGCGGGGCAGCGCAAGGAGAAGGCCTTCCCGGACGAGGAAGCCGCCCTGCGCGAGTACAACAAGAAGGTCGCGGAGAAGGTCCGCGAGGGCTACGCCGAGGTTTCCACTGGCGAGGCCCCGCCCGCGGCGCCCCCGAAGGCCGCCGCCCCGCCGCCTCCCGCGCTCGTGCTGCCGCGCCGCGTGGCCGCCGCCTCGCCGGGCCCCGAGGCCGTGACCGCCGCCGCGTCCGCGCTCGCGCTGCTCCAGTCGAAGCTCAAGGGGCCCAGCTGGAAGGTGACGCGGCTGGCGCGCAAGGCCCGCCACGCGCTCCGCGCCCTGGGCGGCGTGGACCCCTCGGCGCACCCGGCCCTGGCCGCGCCCTTCACCGCGCTGATGGCGCACGTGGTGGGCCCCAAGGCGGAAGGTCGGCTGCCCGTGCGCCACGCGCTGGGGCTTTTGTCCCAGGTGGACGTGACGGCCTTCCAGCGCGCGGCGGAGATGTGGAAGGCCGCGCCCGCGGGCTCGGTGCCGGCGGGTGTGGCGGCCGCGCGGACGCTCAACGACCCGGAGCTGGCGCTGCGCGTGACGGCGCTCCTCTCCGAGCGCCCCGACCTGCGCGACGGCTCCGAGGACGCCTGGACGAAGCGCTGGACCGTGCTCAAGCCGCACGTGGAGGCCTACCTGTCCGGCGCGGGCCAGTCGCTCGCCGCCTTCGTGGGCGGCGTGGACGCGGGGGGCGACGCGCACCTGTCCAAGCGGCTCGCCCGGCTGGGAGCGTGACGGCGGAGGCCCGCGCGTCACGCCCTGGCCTACGGCGCGCCGCCACCCGCGGACGCTGCGGGCTTCTGGAGGGTGGGGGCCGTGGGCTCGCGGTCCATCTCCTCCTCGGGGTAGGTCTGCGCCGCGTCCAGGTACTTCTTCGCCTGCACCCGGCGGCGCTCCGCCTTGCTCAGCCCCTCCGGGCTCAGCAGCGTGGGCTCCCCGCCGGCGGACTTCTCCACCACGTGGCCGTCGCAGAAGAACCACTCGGTGCGCCCGTCCGGCGACAGGCGCGCGAAGAACACGTCCGGCTGACCCACCTTCACGGGCTTCGGGCACCACGTCTCGCGCGCCTTCGCCTCGCGCTCCCCGCCCTGCTCGCGCCACTGCTTCTGCGCCTCGCGCAGCGCCGCGGCCGCTTGAATCCGGGGCCCCAGCTCCATCCGCTCCCGCGTCTCCGTCAGCAGCTCCCCACCGCGCCGGGCCAGGTCCGGGAACGCGCCCGCGCGACGGAAGTCGCAGGTCTTCAGCGCCTGGAGGTTGGCCTCGTGCACCTTGAGCACCGGGGGCAGCGTGCGCAGGCCCTCCTCCAGCAGCTCCAGGTGCTTCGCGTGCTCCAGCCCCTTCGGGTCCAGGGCCTGCTCCGTCTCCTTGACGAAGCGGGCCAGCAGGCCGTTCACCGCGGTCAGCTCGTCCTGGAACCAGCGCGGCTCCGCGTCGCAGGGGCTCGCCTTCGCCCCCGTGTAATCCCGATACTCCGCCCGGGACATGCCCAGCGCGTAGTGCTGGACGGGCGGGGCCTGCTTCGCCGCGCAGCCCCCCAACACCGCTCCCAGTCCCAGGAGCGCGATGCTTCGTGCCAGTGTCGTCATCCGGCCCATTCTGCCAGTCCTATGAGGGCAAACAAACCGACAGGATGGTTCCTGGAAGGGGAGCGGCCGGGGGAGAGGCTGTGAGTGACAGGGTTGTGACAAAAGCACCGGTGGGCTTTCCGGGACCGCGACCCGGGGTACGAGGGGGAGCATGAAGCCCCGGGCTCTCCTCCTCATTGGCATGCTGGCCGCGTTGCTGGGGGTGTTCTACCTGCTGGCGGCCCCGATGGCGCCCCTGCAGGGGACGCCGGAGCCGGAGTCCACCGTGCTGCCGTCGCGGCGGCGGGTGACGGACATCACGTTCCTCTACAGCACGGAGAAGCGCGCGTGGGTGGAGGCGGCGCTCGCGGAGTTCGAGCGGACGCATCCCCGGGTGCGGGTGACGCTGGTGGGGCGGGGCTCGTTGGAGGCGGCGCAGGCCATCCTGGAAGGACGGGAGAAGCCCACGGTGTGGAGCCCGGCGGACAGCGCGGAGTTGCGCATGCTCGCGGCGGATTGGGCGACGGACGCCTCGCACGGGCCGCTGTTCGCCACGGAGGGAGACGCCGCGCCGCATCCGCTGGTGATTACGCCGCTGGTGTTCGTGGGCTGGCAGGATCGGATGGAGGTGTTGCGCAAGGCGGGCGGTGGCGCGGCCCTGTCGTGGAAGACGCTCCAGCGCGCGGTGGCGAGCGACCGCGGTTGGCCCGCGGTGGGCGGCCCTCCCGAGTGGGGCTTCGTGAAGCTGGGCCACACGGACCCCCGGAAGTCGAACTCCGGCCTGCAGGCGCTCCTGTCCGCGACGCTGGAGTACCTGGGCCGGCGCGAGAGCGTGAAGGAGGGTGACCTGCTGGATCCGGGCTATCAGGCGTGGCTCCAGGGACTGGAGCGGGGCGTGACGCGCTTCGAGCCGTCCACGGGCACGTTCATGACGGACCTGGTGCGCTACGGGCCGTCCCGCTACGACCTGGCGCTGGTGTACGAGAGCCTGGCCATCGCGCAGTTGGATCATGCCCAGGGCCGGTGGGGTCCGCTGCGGGTGGACTATCCGCCGGTGACGCTGTGGAGCGACCATCCGGCGGCGGTGCTGCAAGCGGACTGGGTGACGCCCGAGCAGCGCGAGGCGGCGCTGGAGTGGGTGGCCTTCCTGCGCAGCCCGGAGGTGCAGGCCCGGGCGCTGGCGTTCGGCTTCCGGCCGGCGGATCCATCCGTGCCGCTGAAGACGCCGGACGCGAACAACCCCTTCACGCGGCTGGCGGCGCACGGCATCCGCGTGGACGTGCCGCCCGCGGCGGACGTGCCGGATGCGTCCGTGCTGCGCACGCTGTTGGAATTGTGGACGCGCATGGGCGTGGGGCGCTGAAGGCCGCCGCCTACCGCACGTGCGCCACGAACTCGGAGACGCGCAGGGCCCAGGCCTCCGCGGAGTCCAGCTCCGAGCGGGCATCGCAGTAGCGATCGAACGACGCCTCCGAACCGTCCCTCGCGAAGAGGGCCGCGTTGAAGTCCCTCTGCGCCGTGGTGAGCCACTGGCTCGCGCGCATGCGCAGCCAGTTCGCCACCTGCGGGGTGGGATCCACCTGGTTCAAATCCAGCGAGGTGGGGTGCAGCTCCACCATTTCTCCATCCTTCTCAGACTCTGGCATCGCGTTCATGGATCGGATGGTTGCCACGCCCCCCAGGCTGAGCACCCGACCCGGATGGACGAGACAAACGTCGATAGTGAGCAGTTGCCGACGCTGAAATCTTCGCTGGAGGACGGAACGTCAGACTGGCGGGCTGCGTCAGATGACGCCGTCCCACCCGGTGTCATTGCGACGGAAGGCGTCCCGGATGGCCTGAACGGTGGGCTCGGGGAGGGGACCCTGCTCCAGGGTGCGAGCGTTGGCGCGCAGGTTGTCCAGGCGCGTGGTGCCCACGATGCAGGTGGCCACGCCCGGCGCGAACGCGGTGAAGCGCAGCGCCAGCTCCGGCCAGTCCAGGCCGTCCGTCTGGAGGGCCATGCGCTGCATCCGTTCCCAGTACTCGCCCACGTCGTGAGCGTAGGGGCGCCCCGGAAAGCGCCACGGTGCATTGGCCAGGGGCCGCTTGGCGATGACGCCCACGCCGCGCTCCTGGGCCTTGGCCACGCCATGGTCCAGCGAGCGCTGGTCGAAGAGGTTCACGGACGTCTGCACCACGGCGAACGCGCCCGTCTCCAGCGCGGCGTCCAAACCCGCGTTGTCGCCCGAATACGCGGCGGCGCGCACCTTGCCCGCCTCCACCGCGCGGGTGAGCGCTTCAATGAGCCCCGGGCGGCGGAGCACGTCCGGAGGACACGAGTGGAAGTGCAGCACGTCCAGCACGTCGGTGCGCAGGCGCTGGAGGGCCAGGTCCACGCCGCGCGTGATGCACTCGGGCGTCCAGTCCTCCACGCCGGGCACGCCATAGCCGCACTTGGTGGACAGCACGAACTCGCGGCGGCGAGCGCCGAGGAACCGGCCGATTCGCTCCTCGGACACGCCGTAGCTGGGCGCGGTGTCGATGAGGGTGATGCCCGCGTCCAGCACGCCGTTGAGGAGCGCCTCCGCGTCGGCGTCGCTCAGCGCCTCACTGCCCACGGGCCCCGCGCCGAAGCCGAGCGCGGACACGGTGAGGCCGCTCTTCCCCAGGGGACGTTGAATCATCGGGTGGGCCCCTCTCCACGCGCGGCCAGGTCGATGAAGCCGCGGATCCAGATGAGGTTCACGGCGTCGCAGGCGTCCTGCGACATGGGCGTGGTGGTCTCCAGCGCGGCGGCGTACGGCACGCCCTGGCGCATGTACCAATCGGTGACGCTGCCGTCGTGGAAGACGATGAGGCCGTGCTCGTCCGCGTAGGCGTTGTCATCCACCTTGCGGCTCTTCACCACGGTGGCATGCGCGGCGGCGGCCTCCTGCATGGGGTGATAGGCGGCCTTGTCCCCGAAGACGTACGCGTACGTGGCGACGCCGCCCAGGTAGTTGTCCTGGTGGATGTCGAGCGCGGCGTCCGGAGCGGGGAAGCGCGCCAGGTCCGTGCGCACCGCGCGCGTCTCCTTGGGGCCGCCGTCGTACAGGGCCCAGCGGAGGATGGACGGGTCACCCACGAGCTCGCCGCGCCACTCGCCGGGGGCGACCTCGTAGCGCATGAAGTCGTTGTTGGGCTTCTCGCCGCTGCGGTTGTAGCGGGTGCCGTCCTCGAAGCCGGAGGGGTTGATGCACGGGTAGACGCGCAGGCCCACGCCCTTGGACTTCGCGTACGCGACGATGTCCGGCAGGTGCTTCGCGAGCGTCAGCGGGCCGGCGGGCTCCTCCCCATGGAAGCCGGACGTGATGACGAGCCAGCGGTCGCCCGGGACGATGAGGCGGAAGAGGGGATAGTCGCGCCCCCCTTCATGCACCTGTCCGTATTCAGAGAGCTCCCCCAGGGAGGCGTGGGAGCGGATGCGTCGAGCGTAGTCGGTGTAATCCACCGACCGACAATAACCGCGCGCGTCATCCCTGCCCACGAAGGTTCACGGTGGGACACGGAATGTGTCATTCCGAGCGCACCGTGAGACCCACCCGGGTGGGGTTACTTCTCGCCGGTGCGCTCGCGGAAGTCGCTGACCAGCTCCTGGCGCTGGGCAGGGGTGAGCGTGCGGTGGACTTCGAGCACGGCATCCACGGCCTTGTGGGCGAAGGCGCGAGCGGCGTCGATGCGCGCGTCCACCAGGGCGTGGAGCTTCGCGGAGTCAGGCGTTTCGGACGCCAGCTGGCCCACGGCCTCGGAGCGTGCGGCCTTCTGGCCCTCCATCAGCGACTGCCCTTCGTTGAGGAGGCGGTCCTTCACGGCGTGGATGGAGGAGCGCTGCGCTTCGGTGGCGTTGAGGTCATCCAGCTTGTCGTCCAGCTTCCAGGTGACCATCTGGTGGATGCGCTCCGGGTCGGGCGTGCCGCGGTGATGGCGGCCCCAGCCGAAACCGGTGAGCAAGGTGACGGCGACGACGGCGGTACCGGCGATGACGAGCGTCTTCTTCATGGCGTGTGGCTCCAGGAGTGGGGGTGCTGTTTCCCGCTGCTTGACTGGAACCAATATGGAAGCCGCCGGTTGCGGTGGTTTGAGCAGGGCGTGAAGAAGTGTGAAGGCCGAGGGGGCGGCTCAGCGGCCATCCCAGAACGACATGTGGCCGTATTCCCAATCCCAGGGCACACCGGCCTCGCCCAAAACGAAGCGCACCAGGTGGGGATACGCGGGTTCGGCGCGGACGTCGTTGCTCAGGATGAGCACGCAGCGGCGTCCGCGCGGCAGACACACGAGGGTGTTGGCGGTGCTGTCGTTGTGGCCGTTCTTGAAGAACCCGCGTCCCTGAGGACCGTCGAACACCACCACGCCAAGGCCTGCCGCCAGATCCTTGCGCCGTGACTCCGGCGGCAGTTCGTCCTGGAGGGTAGGGAACTGGCTCTGGGTGGTAATGGGCAGCTGCGGTGAGGTCATCCGGGCGAAGAGCTCCGGGGACAAGCCTTCACCGCTCACCAGCGCGGCCGCGAAGCGCGACAGGTCGTCCAAGGTGGTGTCCATGGAACCGGCCGCGCGCACCCTGCTGCGTTCGTCGTGCGGTTCCACGCTGCCGTCGAGCTTCCATCCGTCGGCCAGGTTCTGTGCGAAGTCCGGCCGCCACATCATGCTGGTCGTGCGCATGCCGAAGCGGTCGAACACGCGCCGTTGCATCTCCGCACCTACGTCCAGCCCGAGCCCGCGTTCGAGCACGAACTGCATCAGGATGATGCCGTCACCGGAGTACGCGAAGCGGCTGCCCGGAGCGAAGTGGATGCGAAGCCTCTCGTCCGGTTCGAGGAACCCGAAGTTGGCGAAGCCCGCGCTATGGGTGAGCAGCACGCGAGGCGAGATGTCCCGCCAGCGTTCGTCGCCGGCCAGGTGGGACCAGGTCGAATAGCGGTCCTCGTCCGGGTACTCAGGTAGCGGCTTGTCCAGGTACTTGGAGATGGACGTGTCCAGGTCGATGCGCTTCTCGTCCGCCAACTGCATCACGAGGTACGCGAAGACCGTCTTGGTGATGGACGCGCCATACATCACCGTGTCGGTGCGCAGCGGTTCGCCCTTCGCATCACGTGCGCCGTAGGCCCGGGTCGCCACCACGCGCCCGTTGTCGATGACCGCGATGGCCAGCCCCTTCGCGCCGGTCGCGGACATCGCGCGAGCCGCTTCCGCATCCAGCGCGGCCACATCGGGAACGGGCGGCGATTCACGGACCGCGGACGTCGTGGCACAGCCGCTGGCAAGCAACACACACAGGCTCCAGGCACGCAGCGCATTCCGCAATCGGCTCTCCTCCAACGCGAAACATCCGCGAGGCTGGAAGCGTACTACGGGCCCGAGCGCGGCTCCCTGCATCCGGAGGAACGCATCCGCGTTCGCGCTGAACGCGGACGCCGTGGCCCTGCGCGAGAAATTCCGGGCGTTCCCTGGGATGGGGACCCGCATCCACGGCTGGCCCTCCGGTTGCTAACGGCAGCCCCGGAGCCCGCATCCCCCTATTCGCACTCCCCCAACGACAGGATGGAATCGCCGTGCCCAACTCTCCCCCGCCCTCGACGCCTCAGGTCCCGCTCATCCCTCCTACCACTGAGGTCATCAGCATCCCCGTCGCCGGGCCGCTCGACGTCGACGGCGACGACGGAGAGTTCCGCCTCATCCAGACCGGCTCCTCCCTGGCCCTGGTCGGAGTCGACGATGACGAGAAGCTCCAGGGCTACTTCAGCGCGTCGACCGTCGCCTACCTCAGCCGCCCCCAGGGGAATCCGAAACGACTGGATCCCTGGACCCACTTCACCATCGAGAAGGACTCCACGCAGTCCTCCCTAGCCTTCCTGACCCAGAAGCGCATTGGCGTGGTCGCGAACCGCGACCTCGTCTACATCTTCTGGATCGACACCACGAACAACCTCCTGTGCGCGACGCGGGTCTCCCCCGGCTCCACTCGCTCCACGACGGACTGGTGCCAGGTCTTGCTGCCCGCGACGACGGGAGGCAGCGCGACTCCCGTGAAGATCCTCGCCCACGGCGTGTCGACGTGCGCCGGCAAGGGCGCGACGGAAATCCTGCTCAACTACCTCGTCTGGGACTCCGCGCATAACCAGGTGCAGGTCTGGCACCTCGTCCTGGACACGGGTGATTACAATCCATTCACCAATCACTGGGTATCCAAGGTCCCGTCCTGGTACGTGACGGCCCCCGCCACCAGTCCCTCCCAGACGTCCTCGAACCTTTCGCATCTCGACGTCCGCACCATCCTCGTCACCCAGCCGGGAGCCGCCGCCACCGACGCTCCCGTCAACTGCGTCATCGCGGCGCTGTGGGATGAAACCCATACCAACACGACCACCTTCTCCTGGACGCTGGACGCCGCGTGCCACGCCAACGTCAGCGCTTCGCCGCCAGCGCCGATGCTCCTCAGTTGGCCCAACTCGATCAAGAGTCGCAAGGCCCTGGGGACGAGCCTGACCGTGGATCCCGCTGGACGACTGGTCGCCCTGTTCGCCGACGGCAACAAGAGCAACGCGATCTCCATCGCCGTGATTCAAGACATCCTGCCCCTGCGCCAGCTCAGTGCGTCGGTCGCCGCGCCTGTCTGGAAGGAGTACGGCAAGATCTTCACGAGCACGGAAGAGGACACGAAGGGTCCTCTCTCGATGTTCTTCTCGGTCGGCGCCATCCCCGAAGCGTCGAGCCAGGACGCAACCACCCTCCCCATCATTCTGGGGATGGTGTGGGTCCGCGAGGCTTCCTCCTCGATCGGTTCGCCCATCCAGATGTCCTCCCTGAAGTATGGCGACTTCAAGATGCAGACCGCCCTCCACCCGCCGAAGCAGGAGAACGCGGGCAAGCGTTTGCTCACGTCGGTTTGCGACCCGTTCCCCATGCCCATCCCGGCGCCGGAGGTCTGGAGGAATTCCAGCCCCGACGGCATGGCCGACTGGAACATGTTTGATTACGAGATGAACACGACCCAGGAAGACGTGGTCTTGAATGAGATCAACTTCTCCGCGACCCTGGGATTCCAGACCTCCTCGAAGGCGACCGCCTCCGTGGCCGCGTTCGATGGCCTCAAGGCGGGCGGGAGCTTCGGCCTTTCCGTGAAGGCCGGAGGCTCGGGGCACTTCGCCTGGCAGGACGGCAAGTTCACGGCCCAGAGCATCAAGGTGCAGACGAAGGCCTACCGGCATCCCTATTACCCGCTCAGCGACGCGTCTCCCTACCTGGTCCGGCCCTACAGTTGCTACTTCGGGCGGTCGCTGTTCTGGCTGCGTTCCCAGTACGGCACGGCGGCGAACCTGTCCTTCAACCAGAACGCCTCGTTCAGTCCGGCGCCGTTGATCGTGGCCCACTGGCCCGTGGTTTCGAAGGACGCGGATGAAACCGCGGCGGGTGACTTCTTCAGCTACGCGTGCACGCCCGGCGTGGTCGACTCCTACACCGAGGCGGCAATCAACGCCCGGATGTTCAGCCTGTATACCGAGTGCGTGAACAGGTTGGCGGCCGCCGGCAAGACACCGGCGGAGATCCAGCAGATCTTCACGGCTCCGGACGGAACCGACCTCAGCCAGTTCTACAAAGGCAACAACTACGTCGCGGCCGTCGTCGCGAAGTACGGCACGGAAACCAACATCAATGGCCAGAAGTACCTCAAGTTCGCCATGAGCGGCGGCTCGGTCTGCGACGGCGAGTACCGGGTGGCGAACAGCGAGACCTCGGGCTTCGGCGTCCACCTGGATGTCAACGCCTATGCCGGCTTCGTTCAGGAAGTGGAGGTCGGGGTCCCGGGCCTCTCTGCCTCTGGAGAGACGTACATCGGAGGGTCGTTTGACTTCTCCTTCTCGTTCAAGCGCGATTCGACGAGCACCACCTCGAGCGGCGTCGGCGTCTACACCTACCTGAATACGCTGGCGCCGACGCAATCCCTGTCGGCGCGGCTGTACATCCTCAAGGAGGCGTATCTGTGGGCGCTCGAGCTGAAGTACTTCCCGGCCATCGCGCGGGATTGGTACCTCCAGGCGCTGGCCACCGCGAAGCAGCAGGGGGAGTTCACCTCTCCGGCGGCGGAGCCGAACCTGGACATGCTGGCCGGCACCACGTCGGCGGACAACCTCCTGCTCTACGAGCAGTCGCTGCCCACGCGCTTCATGTTCGTGGTCACGGGCTGGGACCAGGGGCCGCAGCCCTACACGCCCATCAACGTGCCCAGGGACCTGCCCGGTGGCTACGACATCGCCACCTTCAACGTCGGCGTTCCGGATGGCGCCACCTTCAAGCTGCCGGGGCCCTGCGACGTGGCCTACGGGGCGAACGGCCACTTCCGCTTCATCCCGGGGGTGACGGGCAGCATCACCTTCAACGCGGCGACCTTCGGTGATCCGCAGTCCGGTGGAGCGAACCTGGGCTACTACCGGCAGGTCGGCTACCCCAACCGCTCGGCGTACAACGTCCAGCAGGACTTCACCCAGGTCTGCTCCGAGAACCAGACGTATGCCCTGGGAGATGAGCCGACGACGGTGGCGTTCGGAATCGACACGCTCTGGAACGTGGTCGGTGGGCTGACAGGGACCGTCAGCGCCTCGGATTCCACCTTCGGAGATCCGGCGCGAGGGAAGGGCAAGGAGCTGCGGATCCTGCCGAAGTAACGGACCATGGGCCCCCGGTGACGGCGTCGTCACCGGGCTGGCCGTTCCAAAGCCAGTGACAGCCGTCGCGGATCGCGTGTTTCATGGGTGTGTCCGCGTCTTGACGGAAAACGGGCGACTCAAGTCTATTCAGAGCATGGCGACTCTTCTCGACTTCAAGACGGTCTTGACCGAGCTTCGTACTGCCCGGAACGTTCTTCCCCAGGAGACAGCGAAGAACTTCCTGGGGTTTGGCGGAAGCAAGGTCTACAAGCGCGACGTCGCGAGGGCGCTGGGGCAGGACCTCATTGATATCTGTGCCGATTGTGTGAACGCGCTCGCGGATCGCTCGACGGCCCGGTTCAATTTCAATGACGAGGTCGCTGTCATTGATGCCCTGTTGAACATCCAGATGGTCACCAAGCCAAAGGCCCAGGTTCAACGCCTGCACGCGGCGGCGCTCGCGTTGAGGGGGCATTGCCAGACAACGGCGGCCATCAACAGGGTGGATGCGGTTTCCACCCGGGGCGACTGGAATGGCTTGAAGGCCATTGATGTTGTCATGGCCGAACTCAATGGAAATGCAGGGCGGCTGACCGCCAAGCAACTCGCGGGGCGCGCCCAGTTGATCATCAACAACGCCGGTGACCCCGCCAACATCGACGACGGTGATGGCTGGAATTCCAGCAGGCGGGCGGTCGTCGCGGAGCCGCTGGAGCGGGTCCCGGAGGAGAGCCGGGACCTCGTAGGGGCCGCGAAGGAGGCGTCGCTCGACGCTCGTCAGGTGGGCTCCCTGGCCATCTGCCATGCCACGGCGGCCGGGATGATCAACATCCTGGGCCGCAAGCACGCCACCTACAAGGCGGGAGGCAGGGGCCCCGTCCTTCGCGAACAAGCGCGGGCCCTCGCCGTGCAATTGTTGTCGGATCACAACAAGCTCTATCTCTTGCATTTCAGGTGCACCGCGCAGGCGGACGGGCACTCGTTCATGCTGTGCATGAACCATGATGGCACGGTGACGCTCTCTGAGTCCTGGGCCAACCCGGGGGGCAACGGCCTGTTCCTGGAGCTTCAGGCTGGCAAGGTGCTGAGGGGCAGGGCGGAGATTTCGAACGGCAACGCCATCGGCGCCGTCAACCGGATCTTCGACGAATCCCCCGCCGTCCGTACCCAGGGCTATACGAGGCTCTCACAAGCCTATGGTGACAGTGTGCGCTACGAACTGCGCGCCCACGACGAGCATGCGGAGGGGCATGACTGCGGTGACGACTGCCGGGCCAACGACGCTGACATCTCCATCGTGGTCCGGGCCCGGCAGCTCACCAGGCCGGCGACGGTGAGGAACCGGCTCACGGAGCTTCGAGGCGTCTACGACGCCATCCGCTAGCGTCCGCCCCAGTCCCCCGGAGAGGAGGAACCGGGTCACTGTCGGGCCGCCGCCCGCATCAGTCAGGGAGGTCTCCCGGTCAGGACGCGGTGCCTGCTCGGCCAGCAGCCGCTGGATCCGCTCCGCTTCGGCCAGGCAGTCCGCGGCGCTCATCATTCGTTGGCACTGTGGCATGGAGGCGTCAGCCATCAGCGCAAGCCAATGGATCAGAGCACTCCGTCCTGGATGAGCCCACGGCGCTGGTAGTCCTGCATCTGCGCGCCGTCGTGGGCCACCACCGGGTGCAGCTCGGGCGCGGTGCGCAGCAGGTCGTGCAGCCATCGCAGTTGGTGTGCCATCGCCTGTGCATCCTCGCCGCCCAGCCAGTTGGTGAGCCGCGGGTGCATCCTCGGGAGCCGGATGTTGTCCTGGTGCCAGGCCACGTCGCCGACGAGCAGGAACTCGCGCCCGTCGCCGAGCCGCACGTACACCAACTGGGTGCCGGGCGTGTGGCCCGGGGCCTTGATGAGGACCACGCCGGGGCGCAGCAGGTGCAGGCGCTCGTACTGGAGCGGAGTGAGCCTGGCGCGCAGCTCCGCGGTGAAGCCGGCTTCCTGCGCGAGCGGGCTGCGCAGTTGTTCGTCCGTGAGGTGAACCTTGCTCGCCACCTCGTCCAGGTATGCCGAGTGCGCGATGCCCGCGCAGTGGTCGAAGTGCTCGTGGGTGACGACCGTCGCGTCCGCGCGGCGCAGCGCCTCCTGGACCCGGGTATAGGCCGCGGCGTCGAACTCCGAGCCGGGGAACTGGGCCCGCTGTGTCTTCTCGTCGTTCACGACGTCCACCAGCACCGTGCGGCCGTCGGCATAGACGACCTGGTACGCGTAGAAGTCGAAGGTGGCCTCTCCGAAGCCGCTGCCGGCCACCACGAGCGCGTGCGGCACTCCGGAGGCCCGGCCCACGCGCTGGCTGCGCAATCCTGTGGGGAGCGGCGCACTGGTGGAGACGGCCAGGGCCCGGATGGCGCCCAGATCGGCGTCGAAGCGAGAGGTCTCCGGTACGTTCACGTCGCTCAGTCCCACGGCCGCGACGACGACCAACACCAGCAACAGGGCCGCGACAGCCAGGCCCACGCGACGCCACAGGGTCCGCTTCATGGCCGGCATCTTGCCGACTCCCGCCGCCACCCTGCGTGAAATTTCCGCGGTGTGCGCACCTGCGGTGAATCAAGCGGTGCCCTTCTGGGGGCGCAGCAGCGCGGCGGCCAGCACGACTCCGTAGATCGCCGCGCTTCCATGGACCGCGAGCGCGAAGGCGAGCGAGGCACCGCCATTCATCACGGTCAGCGCGTCCACGATGGGCATCACCATGCAGGCGAGCACGAAGACGCCTGCGGCCTGTCGCTGCCGGATGGCCACCAGCGCGAACATCGCCAGTGCCAGGCCGAGGTCCCTGCCCGCCTTGATGTACAGCCAGGGGATGACCTCGCTCCCGGAGTCGCGCAGACCGAAGCCCCTGGCCGCGCTGATCGGGTCCCGCGCGGCATTGAGGCTGAGGAACAGCATGAAGGCGCCCAGCAGCAAGGTGAACAAGGCCGTGGGAGACGTGAGCTTCCAGGGCAACTGTGAGGGATTCGGATTCATGAGGCCTCCAGCCGAAGAGCGGGTGTCGTTCATGACTGGGAATGTGACGGTCTGGCCTCGGAGTCGCCATTCGCGGACGACTCAACCTTTTGTCTGAAACGCTCAGGGCGTGAGCGTTGGGGGCAGCCCGCTGCTAGCCTTGAGGGCATGGACCTCTCGCATGCTTCCGATCTGCTGGGGCAGATTCTCGAGCGAACCCGGCTGCGAGGGCAGCTCTACTGCCGCACCGTGGCGCGGGCTCCCTGGGGACTGCGCTTTGCGCCCACGGCCTCGGCGGCCCTGCATCTGATCCTCGCGGGCTCCTGTCATCTCACGCAGGGGCGGGACACCGTCGCGCTGGGGCCAGGGGATGTCGTGCTGCTGCCGCGCGGCGACGGGCATGCCGTGGCGGACTCGCCCCGCAGCCCCAAGCTGAGGGTGGAGGAGTGGCTGGCGACACGTGGGGAAGGGGCTTCCTCGTATGTCCTGGGCGGGGCCGGCGTGGAGTCGCGGGTGCTCTGCGGCTTCTTCTCGTTTGACGAGCCGGGGGCGCATCCCGTGTTGCGGTTGCTTCCCGAGCGGGTCCACCTGCGGGGGGCTTCCGAGGACGCGCGTGCCCTGTTGCCCACGGTGTCGCTGCTCGAACGGGAGTACGAGCGGGGAGAGCGGGGCTCCTCGATCATCGTCTCCCGGTTGCTCGACATCCTGCTGGTGCAGGTGCTTCGTGCCTGGGCGGACGCGCAGCCGCCGGGCGGCGCGGGCTGGTTGGGGGCGCTCGGCGACCGGACGCTCGCCAGCGCCCTGGGCTGGATGCACGCGGAGCCAGGGCGGAGTTGGACCGTGAGCGAGCTGGCGCGGCGCTCGGGGACATCGAGGGCGACGCTCGCGCGGCGCTTCTCGAGCGAGGTGGGCGTGGCGCCTCATGAGTACCTCACGCGGCTTCGGATGCAGGAGGCAGCGCACGCGCTGCGTGACGGACAGGACGGGCTCGCGGCCATCGCGGGCCGCGTGGGCTACGAGTCCGAGTTCGCCTTCAACCGGGCTTTCAGGCGGGAGATGGGAGTGCCTCCCGGCGAGTACCGGCGCAAGGCTCGTGAGGGCTGAACCGGAGTTCGTGCGGGGCTTCGGCGCTGCTTCACAGGACTTCGGCGTTTACGGGCTGAACATGCCGGTGAGCACGCTGACGCGGCCATGAGGCAGCGAGTGCTTGAACCGGCTCGTCGCGAGGTCCGAGCCGGGCGGGCACACGTTCTGGGGGGGCCGTGTGCAGCACCGCCACGCGCGTCGCGGTGGTGGAATCGTTGCTCGTGCTGAGGCGGTAGATCGTCACTTCGACGTATAGGCGGACGTGTGCAAAAACATTGGACTTCGCTCTGACCTAGAGGTTCCAACGGGCTCGCCTCGGACTGCTTGCCCACTGGCGGGCGTGCAGTGCGAACCATGCGGCAGCAGCTGCTGCTAGTTCCGCAGGAGCCCCCTGTTCAATCTCGATTCCATCAGGTGGTCCAACGTCAACGCCTGCTTCTTGCGCCGGGACCCCATCGTCCCCATTTAGAAAACTTCGACTCCAGCCACCACGAATCGCTCGGCCGTCGAAGTCGAGTCGCAGTGTGTCGCGAACTGCTCCGTCCTCGACGAAGTCCATGGACACGATAAGCCACGGATGTCCCTCCGCGCTCTCGTGCTGCCACACATCAAGATCCGGTTGAAGATGGAGCAGCGCCTCCAGAAACCTGGCCTCGGCATCAGTCCTCGCGACGTCTTGGAGATCAGGGATTGGCATTTCCTCATGATGAGGTCGTTCTCCTCTCGCTCAAAGTGGGGAGGTAGCATCGGCCGCCATGGATTCACCTTCCGACCCGTCCTCCACCGCCCATTCGCCGGTCCCCACATCGCCGCCACGCTTGTGGACGGTCCTGGTTGCGTTCGCGCTCCTGGTGACCGCAATCGTCGTCGGGGGCGTCATTTCCGCCAGCATCGCGATGGCGATGGAGATGCTCCGCGCAGGAGTGAAACCCCAGGACACGGTAGCCATCCAGGCCCTGACTGAGCAGCTCAAGTCGATGCCCTGGCTGATGGTCGCGGCCGTGATGACGTCCAGTTGCTTTGGGCTGGTCGCTGCGCTCCTGGGCGGGTTCTTGTCCCCCACGCCGTTGAGGCAGCGGCTGCGCCTGGACGCGGGAGCGCCGATACCTCCTTGGGCCTGGGTGGCCGCGCTGGTGGGTTGCTTCACGATGGGACAGGCGATGGAGAGCCTGTCGGTGCTCACGGGCGTATGGAATTACGCGGCGTCGCTGAAGGGGCTGCAGGCCGCGAGCCAGGGCTCGTTCGTCACCTTCGCGGCGTTGCTGTTCTTCGGGGCGCTGGTCGCGGGCACGGCGGAGGAACTCTTCTTCCGAGGCTATGTGCAGACGCGGCTCGTGGAGCGCTGGGGGCGCACGGCTGGCATCGCGGGAGCCGCCACGCTCTTTGGCATCCTGCACTTCGATCCCATCCACAGTCCCATGGCCCTGATGATGGGCCTGTTCCTGGGCTGGCTCGCGGAGCGCACGGGAAGCCTGCGGCTGCCCATCTTCGTCCACGTCTTCAACAACCTGACCTCGTTCCTGCTGTCTCGCTATGCGCCGTCCACCACGGAGCTACCTGCCTCCGTCCACGTGACGTTGCTGGCGGTGTGCTCGCTGGCGTTCGTGGGAACGGTGACAGCACTGCGGCGGATGGATGCCCGGCCGCCAGAGCCTGTGCTCGCCGGGCCCTGAAAGCATCTCAAGGACCCACGGCACCGCGAGCCTCACCGGCCACGTCGCGCAGTTCCGCCGGATCCGCCACCGTATCGAAGAGCTGCACGAGCCGTCCCTCCGTGGGTGTCAGGGCAGGGCACGGCCGGCGTCCCCTGGGGCGTGCCGGGCTTTCCCCGGTCCGCCTATAAGGGTTCCATGCCTCAGCCCCAACCGGTCGAGCTCACCCCGCGTCGTCGCCGTGCGCTCCTCACGCAGCGGCTCCTCACCGAGCGGCTGGCCCCCGAGGCGCTTCGCGGCCTGCTCGCCGCGTCCGATCCGGAAGAGGTCCACGCGGCGCTGCTGCACCTGAAGCGCCGCCTGGAGCGGCTGGAGGGCGGTGACACGCCAGTGTCCCTGATGGAGGCGCTTCCGGCGGCTATGGGCGCGTGCGCTCCCGAGTCGCAGGTGCTCCTCGCCAAGCTGGCCCGGCTGCTACCGCCGGAGATTCCCCTGGCGAGACTGAAGTCGCTGGCGAAGGGAACGGAGCCGCTCCCCGTTGACGCGGAGGCGGAGTGGCTCGTCACGGAGATGCTTCGTGAACCCGCGAAGCTGGCCGTCCTGCCGGGTGGCGCACTGCTGTTGCATGCCGTGCAGCGACTCTCCCCAGCCGATGGGGTTGACGCGGAGGCGCTGGTCGACGCGCTGTGCGGCCACCTGGACCCGGAGGTCCAGCTCGAGGGTCTTCGCCACCTGGGCGGGGCGCTCGGTCTGGGACTCGTCACGGTGAAGCATGCGCTGGCGGTCGCGGTCCGCGCGCTCGAAGCCCCGGACGCGCGGGTGGCGCTCCAGGCCGCGGAGCTGCTCGCTGAACCCTGGGCGGCGAGGCCCGACCTGGCGCCTCCCCTCGGTTCGCTCCAGGGCCTGCTGGAGCGCTCGGAGCGACTGGCCCTCGCTTCGCTGCGCATCCTCGCCCGTCGAGGAGACGCCGCCGCGCTGCGGCTCGTGCTGGAGGACGGCCGGCGATCGCTCCGGGTGCGACGCGAGGCCATGGCCCTGCTGGCACCCTTCGCGAGCCATGCGGAGTTGCGGCTGTCGCTCCACCTCTCACTTGAGGATCCGCTCCTCTTCGGCCCCATGTGCGCGGGGTTTCTCCAGACGCTCTACCGGCGGGGCGTGCGGTGCGAGCCGGACGATGTCCCCCGGGTGCGCGAGCTGTTCCTCGCCAACCCGGCCATCACGCCCGAGGTCATCGCGGAGGTGTTGAGTCTCCGGCAGCGTGAGTACGTCGAACCGCTGTGGCGGTTGTCCGCCACGGACGCGGACTTCACCCGGCACCTCGCGCTCCTGCGCGAACTGGACGGTCCGGAGGCGTTCGACCTGCTCCGCGCCCTGCTCGTCCGGCCCGAAGCGCGCACGCTCCGGCCGGAGGTCATCGAGGCACTTGGACACCAGGGACACGCCGCCGCCGAGGAGGACCTCCTCGCCTGCTTCGATGCCGAACCCTGGGCCTGCCTCGATGCGCTCCACCACCTGGGCGGCGCGCGCACCGTGGCGTTCCTTCGTGCCCACCCGGGCCTGACGGATTCCGCCTGGCGCGCCGAAGCGCACGCCCTGCTGGCGGCGCTTGAAGACACCTCCGCGTCCATGCCCTCGCCAGTGGAGGTCGAGCCGAGCCGTGAGGTGCTCGCGAGCCTTCAGCCCGGCTACGACGACGCGTCCTTCTCCGAGGTCTCCCGCATCGCGCTCCAGACGCAGCATCCGCTGCGACTCCAGGCCATAGGCCAGCTCGGCCATGAAGCCCGGCGGCGCGCACTCGTGCCGCTGGGGGAGCTGTTGCTCGATGCGGACGAGCATGTCCGGTCCGCGGCGCAGCAGGCCGTCGCACAGGTGGGGCGTGGGCTCCATGCCCGGGGTGGTGTGCGCCCGGACCGGCGCTCCGCCCCCGTATCGGAAGACGAAGCCGGCGCGCGGGTCCTCACGGAGTGTCTGCTCGACCTGCTCCAGCGGCGGGACCTGAGCGACGCGCAGCTCGAACGGGTGCTGGGGCAACTCGTCGGCCGGAGGCATCCCGCGCTCGCGCGGCGGCTGCGGCGCTTGCTCCGCCATGAGGGCGTGCAGGTGCCGAAGCTCGTGCTGGAGTGCCTCGCGCACTCCGGAGATTCGCGGGCCGTGGCCTGGCTGGTGCCCTTCGCGCGGTCGGAGGACATCTATCGCCTGCGACAGGCGCTCAGTGGCCTCGGGGTGTTCAAGGTGGAGTGGGCGGTGCCGCTCCTCGCGGCGGGGCTCGCGCACCCCAACATGAACATCAAGAAGACCGCCGCCGAGGCGCTCGTCAACGCGGGCCCCGGTTGGCCGCCGCCCATCGGGCTGATGCTGGGCTGGCTCCGGCGCCACGACAACCCGGGCCTGCGCGAGTCCCTCATCCGCGCGCTGCGTGCGGCCTGCGGACGGGGCCATGTGGCGACCGTGCTCGATGCACTCGAGGACGCGGACACGCCTCGTGAGCAGGAGTTGCTGTGCGAGCTGCTCTCCGGCGAGCTGTCGCCCCATGCGCTCGTGTCACTCCTGCGGCGTGGGACACGCTCCGCGAAGGTGCTGAACGATGCGGTCCATGGCGGAGTCCTCCTGCTTTCGTCGCAGGCGCGCGAGACGCTGGAGGTGCTGCTGCGGCGCCATGGCCTGTCGCAGTGGATTCCCGCCACGTCCGACGACCCCGTGCAGGCGAGGCTGCTCCGGGAGCGGCGGCTGGATGCGGACCTCGCGTGGATGGATGACGCGCTGTCGTCCGGGGACGCGGCCCTGCTCGAAACCGCGGAAGAGGAGTTCACGAAGCGGCTCGCGGCGGTGGCCAGCGCGGCCCTCACGGACACGCGAGCGGCCGTCCTCAAGCGGCACCTCGATGGGATTCGCGGCCTGCTGGACAGCCCCAGGCCTTCCTTGCGGCGACTGGCCATGGGCCTGCTGACGGCGCTCGCCGGACGGCTGTCCGAGCCCGAGCAGGTGGGGGTGCTCGCGGAGGTCCGACGCGCATGGACGGGGAAGCTCATCGAACCTCACGAGGCCCTTGGCGTCCTGTTCCGGTTGGGGGCCGTCCCTTCTCTGGAGGAGGCTCGGATGGCTTCCTCGCTCCCGGACGAGCGCGTGGCGCTCTGGGGGACGGAGCGACGCATCCTCGCGGGGGACCTGTCCGGCCCTGGGCTGATGGAGGCGCTGACCCAGGCCCGCGGGCCTTCGGTGCGGCGGTTCCTTGTGCCGTACGCGCTGCGAGAAGTGCCGCCGCTCCAGGTGCTGGCCGCGGCGGCGCGAGGGCCGCACGGGGACCTGTTGGAGCTCGTCCGCGATGAGTGGGGCGCACGCGTGCCGGAGGATGCGCTGCTCGCGGAGCTTGCCCTCGCCGCCGGATCCGGGACGTCTCCGCGAGCGGGAGTGCTCGTGCGGTGGCTGGCGGAGGTCGGAACGGAGGCGGCTCGCGCGGCCCTGCGGCGACTCGCGCGCAACCATGAACGGGGGATGGCCCTCGCAGCGCTCGCGGCGCTGGGGACACCCACTTCGGCGGAGGATGAGGCGCTGCTCGTCGATCTGCTGTCCCATGCCCACGTCGAGGTCCGCCGACAGGCCGCGCGACAGCTCTGGCGGGTGCGGGGACTGCCTCGCCTCGAATCCCTGCTCGACATCCTCGGCGAGGCGCGACCGCTCCGGTGGATCCCTCCGTGGGCCGTGGACCGACAGGATCTGGAAGCACTGCGCGCGACGCTCGGCTCCCTCGGAGCCCCGGGCTCCGATGCGGAGAAGTTGGAAGGAGAAGTCTGGTTGGAGTCGCTGCTGGAGTTGCTCGGCGGGCTCGGGTCGAAGCGGAGTCTGCTGCCCTCCCTGGTGCTGCTCCTGCTGGACGTGTGGCGGATGGGCCGGGGTCGGTCGGGGACGATGGCGGCGGACATGCTGCGCTCGCTCCCGGCGGCCCGGGTGCTGCCCTTCGTCCTTCCGATGCTTCGAGAAGGCCACTCCGCGGCGCTCGAAATCCTCCCGGGCAACACGGTGTGGGGACCCGAGTTGATGGCGATGTTCCTCCAGGCGCGAGGCCTGGCGCGAACGCACTTCCTGGAGTGGCTCCAGCGAGCGGACCCCGCGCAGGGCCGCGACGGTCGGATGCTGGAGGACGCGCTCTTGCGCATCGTCCACGAGGACGACGGTCATCGCGAGGCGGCGTTGCAGGTCCTCGCGGGACGCGCCTCCTGGGGGAGCCGTGAAGACGCCTTCCGCCTGGCGGACGGGCTCATCGAAATCGTGAACCAGAAGGACGACGCCCAGGCCCTGGCGGCGGTGTCGCGAGGGCTCGAACGGCAGGGCCCGGAGGTGCGGAGCGCGCTGCTCGCGCGGGTCACCACGCCCGCGCTGCGGACGGAGGTCGTCACGGCGCTCGCGCTCCTCGTCGTGGATGATCCGTCGCTCGAAAAGAAGCTCCCTGCGGGGCTGATGCGCGACGTGGAGCGGAGGCTGGAGGCGCTGGCCTGGGAGGTCCCCGAGCCGGAAGTGAAGGCGATGAAGTGGATGGTGCTCAGGCGTGCGCCTCACGTCGTCGAACGACTGACGGGGCTGCTCACCCACCGGAAGCCCTCGGTGCGCCTGCATGCGCACCGGCTGCTGAAGGTCCAGGTGCCACGGGAGCCGTACCTGGAGCTGACCCGCGAGCTGCTCAAGGATGCGGAGGCCGGGCACGTCGTCCGGGCCGTCCGGACGCTCACGTTCGGAGGGCACCTGCCAGCGGTGGCGGAGGTGGCGGCGCTGCTGCCTGACCGCCGCAATGCGGTGGCGCGCGCGGCCTGGGATGGATTGCTCGTCATGGGAGGGGCCGCGCTGCCCATCCTCCGAGGCGAGCTGGCCCATGCCCGCCCGGACCGGCGCGCGCTGCTCGCGCGGGTCATCTCCAGCCTGGAGGAGGTGCCGGGGAGGGCCGCTGACGGGGCCTTCAGGGCGAGGCTGGCTTGAACAGCATCCGCTGCCTCAACGCCCGCAGGGACTCCAGGTCGGGAGCAATCTTGCGAACCTCCGACATGACTTCGTCCGCCGCCTCCAACGCCTCTCCAATCAGCCCCTGGCGATACTGTTGCGCGGAGTAGTCCGGCCACTGCGCCCAGCGCGAGTAGAGCCTCATGGGCCAGTCGGCGATTCGGACCTCCACATAGTAGGGCTCGGCTTCTGGTTTCGCGGGACCGCAGCGCAGGAGCCATCTGGGCGCCTCCGCCAGCAGGACGCCGTGGCCGCGAATGGATTCATCTCTCCAGAGATCAAAGTAGCCGCGGGAGAACCGCTCACGGTGCGGCCAGTGAGCCAGGCATTCGAGATGCAGCGGAGCGTCGCAGTAACGCCAGAGTTCATCCCGTTCAGGGAAGGCCCCGCCGGATGTCGCGGTATACGGCTTCGATAAGTCGGTGCTGCCGCAGATGGGACAGCTTGTCAGTCCCTCCATGATGATGGCCATGGCACGGCACCCTAGCAGCGGTGCTTCGTTCATGGTCCCACGGCGCCGCGAGCCTCACCGGTCGCATCCGGCAGTTCCGCCGCCAGCTTCGCCCGCATCGTGGCCACGACGTTCGGATTGTCTCCCGCCACGTCCCGCAGTTCCGCCGGATCCGACACTGTGTCGAAGAGCTGCACCCGAACCCCATCCGGCGTGGGCAGCTCCAACAACTTCCACCGTCCCAGATACAAACCTCGGTGCCGCGCCCGGCGCACCGGTCCCTCCCACTCTGGCTTCAGCGCAATCTCCCCCGTGTCGCCCTCCACCATCGCAATCTCATAGAGCCACGGATACGGCACGCGCACCGTCTGATATGCATGCCCATCCCTGTCGCTGAACCAGATATCCGTTTCAATCAGTGCGGGCACATCCGGCAACGCCTTGGGCTCAGGCCCCGGCCTCGCGAGCGACGCCAACGAGCGCCCCCGGAACGACTCCGGCGCGGGCACGCCCAGCAAATCCAACACCGTCGGCGCCACGTCCAGCGAACGCGCCCGCTGCGTCACCTGCCGCCCTGAGGCCACCTGCCCGGGCAGCCGCACCACGAACGGGATCCGCAACCCCGCGCTGCCCCACAGGTGGTCTCCATGGCCCTGACCCAGCCCTTCATCCTCCAGGTGCTCGCCATGGTCCGACACCAGCACCACCAGCGTGTCATCCCACCGCCCCCGGCGCTCCAGGTCCGCGCGCACATTCCCCACGAGCCCATCAAACGTGCGCACTCCCGCGTCGTAGTTCGCACCCAGCGCCGCGACATCCTCCGGCGTGGTCGCGGGCGCATCCGGATCCACCTCCATCCGAGGCGTCGCTCCAAACCGCCAGGGCCCCCGATATCCCCGCTCCACGTACTTGCCCTCCAGCGGCCACGGCGCGGCGTACGGGAAGTGCGTGGATGACGCGAACACCACCAGCGCGAACGGCGCGTCCTCCGGCAGCCCATCCAGCACATGCCGCACCCGCGTGCGCAGCGGGGCAGGGTCCGTCAGCTCCGGGAACTCGCCCCGTTCCTTGAACAGCCCCGGCGCCAGCGCCGTCCACGGCAGCAGCGCCACGTGGGTGATGAGCATCCGCTGCCGCACCAGGTCCGGGAAGCGGAAGTCCGGCGCGGACACCTTCTGGAATCCGTACGGGAACCGCGAGAAATGATCCCCCGCGTAGTCCGCCACCACCGCCGTGCGGTACCCCTGCGCCTCCAGCGCTGTCGCCAGCGTGGTGAGCTTCGTCTCGCGCGCCTCACGTCCCACCAGCGTGTGCACCACCGGGTGCTCGCCCGCGTACTGCGACGTGAGCAGCGTCGTCCACGACGGCGCCGTGCGCGGCACCTGCACCACCGTATCGTTGAAGCGCGTGCCTTCCTCCATCAACTGGTCGATGTTCGGCGACGTGGACCGCGAATAGCCGTTGCCCGACAGGTGATCCGGCCGCAGCCCGTCCGACGCCAGGATGAGCAGGTTCGGCCGCGCACGTCCGGGGGATTCCGGCCCCTGCTCCGTCCGAGTCAGCCCCAGCCCCGTGAAGCCCGCCACCGCCGCCGCGGCCGTCACGCCACCCAGCACGCCGCGCCAGCGGGGCGACTCCGCCAGCCACCGTCCCACCACCGCCAGCACACTCAACACCGGCAGCACCAAGGCCGCGAACGTCCACCCCGACGGCTGCGTGCCGCTCAGCACCCGCAGCACCTCCGCCGTCACCTCCGAGCGCTCATACAGCGTCGCCGCGTACAGGTGCGGATGCCTCGCCATGTCCGCCGTCACCAGGAAGCCCTCCACCACCAGGCACCCCAGGCCGCTCAGCCAGAACACCGCGCGCCGGCTCCGCTCCGCCGCCCACAGCCCGGCCCCCAGCAGCGCCCCCAAGAGCAGCCCCACCGCGCAGTACGCGCCCAACAGCCGCGCCACCTGCCACAGCACCACGCGCCGCCACTCGCTCCACACGTACTCCGTGACGACGCGGCTCTCGTTCCCCTGGTAACCCAGTTGCATGTTCAGCAGGGCACAGAGCGTGTAGAGCGCCAGGAAGACGAGCAGGCCCGCCCGGCAGCCCAGCAGGAGGGCGCGAGCGAGCGTCGGCGGTGTACGGGCGAAGGCGGGCATCCTGGGGCAGCGTGGTCACGAATCCCACGGCGGCCACCCCACTCCCGGAAGGAGTGCCCACGCCCGGACGGACGGGGGGCTGGAATTCCGCTCCCGGTGTCTCCCAGGCCGGTAATCCGGGCCCTGGATCCATCGCGGCCCCGCTGTTTTCACCTGTGCCGTTACTGGACTGGCGAGCAGGGGTTGCGGGCTCTAGTGTTCGGGCGCCTCTTTCTTCACCGGGAGCCGGAACGCCCATGTCCTTTACCCACCTCCACCTCCACACCCTCTATTCGCTGCTGGATGGGGCCATCCGGATGAAGGACCTCATCAAGACGGTGAAGGAGAAGGGCATGTCGAGCGTGGCCGTGACGGACCACGGCAACATGTTCGGCACCATCGACTTCTACAAGAAGGCCAAGGACGCCGGCATCAAGCCCATCCTCGGCCTGGAGGCCTACGTCGCGGGCCCCAAGGGGCGCGAGGACCGTTCGGAGAAGGTGGCCCACCACCTCATCCTCCTGGCCAAGAACGCGGAGGGCTACGCGAACCTGCGCTACCTGTCCTCCACCGCGTACATGAACGGGTTCTACTACCACCCGCGCATCGACAAGCAGGTGCTCGCGGAGCACAGCAAGGGCCTCGTCGGCCTCACCGCGTGCCTGGGCGGTGAAGTCACGAGCGCGTGCTTCCGCGGCGACATGGACCACGCCCGCCGCGTGGCCGCCGAATACAAGGGCATCTTCGAGCCCGACAGCTTCTACCTGGAGGTCCAGTCCAACGGCATGGTCGAGCAGGACAAGGCCAACGAGAACCTGAAGCAGCTGTCTCGTGACCTGGACATCCCGCTCGTCGCCACCGCGGACGCGCACTACATCAAGCGCGAGGACGCCAAGGCGCACGAACTGCTCATGTGCATCGCCAGCGGCAAGACGCTGGCGGACAACAAGCGCCTGCGCCACTCCACCGACAAGCTCTACGTCACGAGCCCGGAGGAGATGCTCGGCTTCTTCTCCGACTCTCCGGAGGCCGTGCACAACAGCATGCGCATCGCGGAGATGTGCAACGTGGAGCTGAAGCTGGGCAAGCCCATGCTCCCCACGTTCAAGGTGCCGGATGGCCACACCCCGGACTCCTTCATGTCGGAGCTGTCCTATGAGGGCCTCCGCCAGCGCTTCAAGGAACTGGAAGGCCAGTACCCCATCGACCGCGAGCAGTACCAGGCGCGCCTCACGCTGGAGCTGGGCGTCATCCAGCGCATGGGCTTCTCCGGCTACTTCCTCATCGTCCAGGACTTCATCAACTGGGCCAAGGACCACAACATCCCGGTGGGCCCGGGCCGTGGCTCCGGCGCCGGTTCGCTGGTCGCCTACGCGCTGCGCATCACCGACCTGGACCCCATCCCGTACAACCTCCTCTTCGAGCGCTTCCTCAACCCGGAGCGCGTGTCGATGCCGGACTTCGATATCGACTTCTGCCAGGACCGGCGCGACGAGGTCATCAAGTACGTGGGCCGCAAGTACGGCGAGATGAACGTGGGGCAGATCATCACGTTCGGCTCGCTCAAGGCCAAGAGCGTGCTGCGCGACGTGTGCCGCGTCTTCGGCCTGCCGTTCAGCGAAGGCGACCGCATCGCCAAGCTGGTGCCCGAAGTCCTCAACATCACCTTGAAGGAGGCCATCGAAATGGAGCCTCGCCTCAAGGAGATGATCGAAAAGCCCCAGAACATCGGCGAGGTGGAGGGCAACCCCGTCACCACCAAGGACGTGCTGGAGATCGCGCTCGCGCTGGAGGGCCTGCACCGCCAGCCCGGCATGCACGCCGCGGGCGTGGTCATCGCGGACAAGCCGCTTTGGGAGTTCGTGCCCGTCTACCAGCCGCCCGGCGAGAAGATCCTCATCACCCAGTTCGCCAAGGACGAGGTGGAGGCCGCGGGCCTGGTGAAGTTCGACTTCCTCGGCCTGAAGACGCTCACGGTCATCCAGCACGCGCTGGACCTGGTGAACCGCAACCACGGCAAGGACATCAAGCGGCACGAAATCCCGCTGCACGACGAGAAGATGTGGCAGCTGATGGCGGAGGGCGACACCGCCGGCGTCTTCCAGATGGAGTCCAGCGGCTTCACCGAAATGGTGATGAAGCTCAAGCCCACCTGCTTCGAAGACGTCATCGCCGCGGGCGCGCTCTACCGCCCGGGTCCGCTGGACGCAGGCATGGTGGACGTCTTCATCAACCGCAAGCACGGCCGGGAGAAGGTGTCCTACCCGCACCCCAACCTGGAGCCGGTGCTCAAGGACACCTACGGCGTCATCGTCTACCAGGAACAGGTGATGCAGATCTCCCAGGTGCTGGGAGGCTACACCCTGGGCCGCGCCGACCTTCTTCGCCGCGCCATGGGCAAGAAGAAGGCCGAGGTCATGCAGGCCGAGCGGGCCGGCTTCCTCGAAGGCTGCAAGATCAACAACGTGGACCTGAAGGTCGCGGGCGAAATCTTCGACCTGATGGAGAAGTTCGCCGAGTACGGCTTCAACAAGAGCCACTCCGCGGCGTACGGCCTGGTCACCATCCACACGGCGTGGCTCAAGGCCCACTACCCGTGCGAATTCATGGCCGCCCTTCTCACCAGCGAGAAGGACAACACCGACAAGGTGGTGAAGCACATCGGCGAGGCCCGCGAGTCGGGCACGCAGGTGCTGCCGCCGGACGTGAACCTGTCCGACCTGGCCTTCGGCGCGGTGGAGGGGAAGATCCGCTTCGGTCTGGGCGCCATCAAGGGCGTGGGCGAGGGCGCCATCGAGTCCATCCTGGAGGCGCGCAAGGAAGGCCCCTTCAAGAGCCTCTTCGACTTCTGCGAGCGCGTGGACGGCCGTCGCGTGAACCGCAAGGTGCTGGAAGCGCTGGTCAAGGCCGGCGCCTTCGACTTCGAGAAGCGCCCCCGCGCGCAGCTCTTCGAGACCATCGAGCGCGCGATGAACCGCGGCTCCTCCAGCCAGAAGGACAAGGCCGCGGGCCAGAGCTCGCTGTTCGGCATGCTCTCGGGTCCCGCGTCCGCTGGCACCGGCCTCAAGGATGACTACGCGGCGGTGGAGGAGTGGCCGGAGAAGGAGCGTCTGGCCTTCGAGAAGGAGTCCATCGGCTTCTACGTGTCCGGCCACCCGCTGTACCAGTACGAGAAGGAGCTCAAGCGCTACGCGCGGCCCATCACCGCCGTGCAGCGCGCGCGCCGCGACGAGAAGCTCACCGTGGCGGGCATCATCACCGTGCTGCGCGAGCGCCCCACCAAGACGGGCAAGCGCATGGCGTGGGTCACCATTGAAGACCTGTCCGGCTCCACGGAGCTGGTGTGCTTCCCGGGCAAGGACGGGACGCGCAACGTGATGGGCAAGGACGGCAAGTGGGCCAAGCAGGGCCCCAAGCCGGGATACGAGCACTGGGAGCACCTGCTCAAGTCGGACGACCCCATCCTCGTCACCGGCACCGTGCAGATTTCGCAGCGCGACGAGAACACGCCCACCGCGGAGCTCATCGTCGACGACATCCAGAGCCTCAAGGCCGTGCGTGAGAAGCGCACCAAGCGGCTGGAGTTGCGGCTGCCCGCGGAGATCGTCACGGAGGAGCGGCTGGCGAAGCTCAACGAGCTGGCGAAGAAGTACGCGGGCGCGACCCCGGTGGCGGTGAGCGTGCTGTTCCCCGGGGAGGCGGAGGCGCACATCTCCGGCACCACCCTCAAGGTGCAGGTGAACGACGATTTGCTCCTCGCCGTGGACCGCCTCTTCGGGCAGAAGGTCGTCGAGTTCGGCTGATTTCGAAAGGAAGCGACTCCATGGCGGACAGCGTGTTCAAGGATGGGCTGCTCAAGGGCAAGACGGCGTTCGTCTCCGGCGGCAGCAGCGGCATCAACCTCGGCATCGCCACCGCGTTCGTGAAGGCGGGCGCGAAGGTGGCCATCAACGGCCGCAACGTGGAGAAGCTGGAGGGCGCGGTGAAGGGCCTCCAGGCCCACGGCACCGCGATGGGTGTCGCCGCGGACGTGCGCGACTACGCGTCCGTGGAGAAGGCGTTGCAGCAGGTGAAGGACGCGTACGGTGAGATCGACGTGCTGGTGTGCGGCGCCGCCGGCAACTTCCCCGCGCCCGTGCTGGGCATGTCCTCCAACGGCTTCAAGGCGGTGATGGACATCGACGTGCTGGGCACCTTCAACGTGTCCCGCGCCGCCTTCGAACATCTGCGCAAGCCGGGCGCCGCCGTCATCAACATCTCCGCGCCCCAGGCGTACCTGCCCATGGCCATGCAGGCCCACGTGTGCGCCGCCAAGGCCGGCGTGGACATGCTCACCCGCGTGCTCGCCATCGAGTGGGGCGGCACGGGCGTGCGCGTCAACGCCATCACCCCGGGCCCGATTGAAGGCACGGAGGGCATGAGCCGCCTCGCCCCGTCGGAAGGCGCCCGGCAGAAGCTCGCGGAAGCCCTGCCGCTCCAGCGCTTCGGAAAGCCGGATGACATCGCCCGGCTGGCCCTGTTCCTGTCCTCGGACGCCGCGTCGTACATCACCGGCGCCATCATGGTCTGCGACGGTGGGCAGTCCCTGTTGGGCGGCGCCGCGGTGCTTCAAGCCATCAACGGCTGATTCCAGTTGATGTGCAAACTTCCGGCCCTGCTTCGCGGTGGCCGGGGGATGTCTGCTAGAAAGCACTGCACCCCCGCGTGAGGCGCACGCTGCCGCGCGGGGCTGCTCGCTGGACGGAGACATTCATGTCCCCACGGATTGCTGTGCTCGCCCGCTGTCTGGGGCTGAGCGTGCTGTGTCTGGGCTTGTCGCTGGGCTGCAAGGATTCTGGAACCCCGCCGCAGCCTCCTCCGGAGGTGGAGAGCGTGGTGGACGCCGCTGCCTCCAAGGTGGTGGTGGACCGGCCCACGGGGGTGTTGGCGAACGGCGTCGACGCCGCGGTCGTCACGGTGACGGCGCTGCGCAAGGCGGACGGCTCGCGGCTGTCCGCGCGCGCGGTGTCGGTGACGGTGGAGGGGGAGGGTGCCTCCGTCCTGGAGTCCGCGGTCATCACCAACATCCAGGGGGAGGCCCAGACGCGGGTGATGTCCACGGTGCCGGGCGTGAAGACGGTGAAGGCGTCCGTGAAGGACGACACCGGCAAGATGGTGCAGCTCACCCAGACGGCCACGGTGGAGTTCGCCGACGTCAGCACCGTGAAGACGCTGGCGTTCCGCTCGGCGCTGCCGGATGGCGTGGCGGGCGAGCCGCTCAAGCTCCTGGTGGTGGAGGTTCGGGACGGCGCCGGCGCGGTGGTGACGGACAGCACGGCGGAGGTGACGCTGTCGCTGGGCTCCGGCGGCATCGTGTTCCCGGAGGGCCAGGTGAAGGTGACCGCCGTGAACGGCGTCGCGACCTTCCCGGACGTGGTGCTGAAGAAGGCGGGCGGGGGCTACCACTTCATCGCGAACGCCCCGGGCTTCGAGCCCGTGGCCAGCACCGTCTTCTCAGTGGCGCCCGGTGCGGTGAAGGGGGTGGGGCTGGACCGCTTCCTGGACAACGTCACGGTGGGCGTGGCGGAGGCCCAGGAGGTCACGCTGGAGGACCTCCATGGCAACGCGGCGACGAACTACACGGGCACGGTGACGCTGACGTCCACGGACGCGGCCGCGACACTGCCCTCCCACACGTTCACCGCCACGGATGCGGGCAAGTTCAAGTTCCAGGGCATCACCTTCCGCACGGCCGGGCCCCAGTTCCTGACCCTCGCGGACAGCGAGGGCGCCTTCTCCTTCGAGTTCAGGGTGATGGTGTCCGCCGCGGCGGCCTCGAAGCTGGCGTTCACGCAGCAGCCGGCCACGCGTGTGTCGACGCGTGCGTCCCTGGGGACCGTGAAGGTGGCGGTGCTGGACGCCTTCGGCAACCCGGTGTCGGTGACCGGACTGGCGGTGAATCTGTCGCTGCCTGCGGGGGCCTTCACGCTCGCGGGGACCGTGAGCGCGGCGCCGGTGGACGGCGTCGCGACGTTCACGGGGTTGAGCATCGCGGGGCATGGCACCACGCACCTGGTGGCCTCCGCGCAGGGCCTGCAGGACGTGAGCAGCGCGGACGTGCAGGTGGTGGACGACGTGGCGCCCGCGAAGCCGGTGCTGACGCAGACGGGGGCCACGGAGACAGGCCTCACCGTGCAGTGGACGGGCGTGGGCGATGATGGCGCGCTGGGGCAGCTGGCGTCGCAGGAGCTGCGCTACTCGACGTCCGCCATCACCACGGACGCGGCCTTCAACGCGGCGACGCCGGTGACCGTCGCTGCTCCGGTGCCTCCGGGCACGGTGCAGTCCGCGACGCTTACTGGCCTGGCGCCGGGCAAGACGTACCACGTGGCGCTGAGGGCCACGGACGCGCACGGCAACTCCGCGCGCTCGGACAGCCTCGCGGTGTCCACGGTGAACGCGGCGGTGACGCAGCTGGCTTTCACGACGCAGCCTTCGAATGGCAACGCGGGCTCGGCGCTCGCGAACGTGGCCGTGTCGCTGCTGGACTCGCGCGGTGATGTCGTCCCCGACGCCACCACCGCGGTGACGCTGAGCCTCACTGGCCAGTCCGGCTTCCAGGCCGTGACGGTGGCGGCGGTGGACGGCGTGGCGACCTTCTCCGGCCTGCGCGTGGACATGGCGGGCACGTTCACGTTCACGGCCACGGCGGGCGCGCTGACGCAGGGGAGCCAGTCCTTCACGGTGGGCGCCGGTGCGGCGGCCAGGCTCGTGCTCCCGGCCTTCCCGGACCCGATTGACGCGGGCGACGCGAACGACGTGACCGTGTCCGTGACGGATGCCTTTGGCAACCGCATCCCGGACTACGTCGGCACGGTGCACTTCACGTCCTCGGACGCGCAGGCGGAGCTGCCTCCGGACGCTGTCTTCGCCCCGGCGGACCAGGGCGAGAAGACCGTCTCCGGCCTCGTGTTCAAGACGGCGGGCACGCAGTCGCTCACCGCCACGGACACCGCGACCCCGGCCCTCACCGCGACGGTGGACGCGGAGGTGCGCGCCAGCACGGCCGTGTCCTTCGAAGTCGTCGCGAGCGCGGGCCCCTTCGGCGCGGGCCAGTCGCTGAGCTACGAGCTGGTGGCGCGTGACACCTACGGCAACGTGGCGAAGGAGTACGCGTCCACGGTGACGTTCTCCTCCTCGGATGCGCAGGCGGTGCTGCCCGGCGCGTATACGTTCACCCTGCTGGACGAGGGCCGGCACACCTTCAGCGTGGAGTTGCGCACCGCCGGAGACCAGGAGGTCACCGCGGAGGACGTGGCGGACCCGTCGCTCACGGCCTCGCATACCTACGCCATCATCCCCGCCTCCGGAGACCACCTGACCTTCGCCTCCGCGCCCACGACGGGGGCGGTGCGGGAGTCGCTGGTGGACATCGAGGTCGCGGTGCAGGACGCCTACGGCAACACCGTCACGGACGCGGCGGTGGACGTGCAGCTGGCGCTGGCGGGCGGCACCTTCGCCCAGGGACTCCCCACGCGCACCACCGTGGGCGGCGTGGCCACCTTCGCTGAGCTCAGCGTCAATGACGAGGGCACCTACCAGTTCCAGGCGAGCGCGGACGAGTTCCAGGACATCACGTCCGCGGACCTGATCATCTTCGACACGCAGGCACCGGCCGCCGCGGCGGGCTTCAGCGCGACGGCGGTGGACGGCGCCAGCATCCGGCTGGACTGGCAGGCGCCGGGCGATGACGGCGCCCTGGGCACGGCCGCTCGCTACGAGCTGCGCTACGCCACGGCCGCCATCACCGACGCCAACTTCGACTCGGCCACGCTCGTGACGGGCGTGGCGGCGCCGAAGACGGCGGGCGCGGCGGAGTCCTTCACCGTGACCGGCCTGACGGAGGCCACGACGTACCACTTCGCGCTGAAGGCGTTCGACGGCGCGGACAACGCCAGCGCGCTGGCCACCGCGAGCACCGCGACCACCAACCCGTGCAGCGGCTACGTGTGCACGCCGCCCGCGTCCCAGTGCGCGGAGGACGGCACGTCGCTGGAGGTCTACGCGTCGGTGTGCGTGGTGCAGAACGGCGCGCCGACCTGCGTGGACGGCGAGACGACGCTCCAGGCCTGCCCCGGCGCGGACGCGGTCTGCTACGCGGGCGCGTGCGCCAACGCGCCGCACCCGGGCGCGGGCGAGCTGGTCCTCTCGGAGGTGATGCACTCGCCGTTCGCGGGCACCACCGAGTACCTGGAGCTGACCAACACCACGTCGAAGCTGCTGGACGCCAACGGCCTGGTGGTGGACCTGGTGGACGGCGCGGGCACGGCCACGTCCATCACGGTGAACCACGGCCACGCGCTGCTGGTGCCGGCGGGGGGCCGCACGGTGCTCGCGCAGAACGCGAACTTCGGCACCAACGGTGGCGTGGCGGCGAACGACGCCTGGGGCACGGACAAGTCCATGGACAGCACCGGTTCCATCACGCTCAAGCAGGGCTCGGTGACGGTGGACAGCCTGACGTACACGAGCGCGTTCCCCCAGACGACGGGCCGGGCCATGAGCCTCGCGTCCAGCATCATCGGGACGAAGGGCAGCAGCCACGCCTGGTACTGGTGTGACTCCACCGGCAGCCTGTCGGGCGGGGACCGGGGCACGCCGGGCCAGGCCAACGACGACTGCGGCCTGAACGTGGAGAAGCCGGTCAACTACTGCGCCATCCAGTACCCGAAGACGTTCCCGTCGCCGGACGGCACGTACCCGGCGGCCATCACCCCCAACGACAGCTACGACATCTTCAGCCAGTTCTACAGCTACGACGTCACGTCGCGGAACACGAAGGGCAACGACTTCTACCCGCGCATCGAGGCGCAGCTGGGCTACGGCACGGACGCCACCAACCCGGCGGGCTGGACGTGGACGGCGGCGGCCTTCAACCCCGGCTTCACCACGCCGGGCTCCAACAACGACGAGATGAAGGCCGTCCTCCAGATTCCCACGGCCGGCACGTACAGCTATGGCTTCCGTTACCGGTTCACGGACGCGGGCGCGCCGTGGGTGTACTGCGACCAGAACGGCAAGGTGGCTCCGCCCGCGGGCACCTGGGGCACGGTGCAGGTGGGCAAGCCCGCGCTGACGAACCACGTGGTCATCAGCGAGTTCAGCGGCGGCAACGGCGCTGGCACCGCTGCGACGGACGAGTTCATCGAAATCTACAACCCGACGAACGTGGACGTGGACCTGTCCAACTGGCAGGTCAGCTACAAGTCCGCCACGGGGACCACCTGGAGCTCCACCGTCACCATCCCCGCCGGAAAGGTCATCCGCGCCCACGGCTTCTTCCTCCTGGGCGGGGCGAACTACGTCGGCACGGGCACGGCCACCAAGGACGTCGGTTACACCTTCGACGCCTCGGCCTCCACGACCGCCGGTGGCCACGTCCGCATCCAGCAGCTCGTGAGCGGGACGTACGTGGACGTGGACAAGCTGGGGTGGGGAACCGGCAATGCCCCCGAGGGCACCGCGGCCCCTGCCCATCCGGGGGTGGGCGGAAGCCTGGAGCGCAAGGCCGTGTCCACCTCCACTTCCACCACCATGGCCGTGGGAGGCACGGACGCCGCCCGGGGCAACGGGCAGGACACGGACAACAACAGCGTGGACTTCGTGACCCGCGCCGTCCGGCAGCCGCAGGGCTCCACGAGCCCGCTCGAGTTCTACTGACGCCTCTGTTTCACCCCTGAGAAGTCCCAGGAAGGCCGCCTCCGGCACGCACGCCGGGGCGGCCTTCCGCCTTTGAGGCACCGGCCGCCCGTCCGCCGCCCGACGGACGGGGCGGGGGAGGGCGTCCACTGCCCGGCAACCGCTCGCGCCGGAGCACACGGATGCTGCCAGGGCGTGCGGGGCGCATTAGCTTTGAGCCCTTTGCAGCACACCCACGGCTTGAGAGGAGCCCTTCCCGTGTCCGACCCCCTGGTCCCCGACGCCGCCCGCCACGTCACCTGCCCGCCGGAGGAGTTCCGCCGCGCGAGCGAGGAGGCCCTGGCCAAGGCCCGCGACGGCATCGCGCGACTGAAGACGCTGCCCGCCTCCACGCCCTCTCAGGACGTCCTGGAGCTGTTCGACGAGTCCTCCGCCGCGCTGGATGACGCCGCCGCGCGCGCCAGCGTCGTGCGCCACACGCACCCGGAGGTCGCCCTGCGCGAGGCCGCGGAGGCCGCCGAGCAGGCCATCGAGAACCTGGCCAACGACATCCGCATGGACCGGGGCGTCTACGACGTCCTCGCGGCCGTGAGCCTGGCCAACGAGGACGCCGCCACGCGCAAGTGGATGGAGAAGGTGCTGCGCGACTTCCGCCGCGCCGGCGTGGACCGCGACGAAGCCACCCGCGCGAAGGTGAAGGCGCTCCAGGAGGAACTGGTCCGCATTGGCCAGGAGTTCAGCCGCAACATCAGCCAGGACACCCGCAAGGTGGCGCTGCCCCCGGCCGCGCTGGACGGCCTGCCGGAGGACTACGTGCGCGCGCACGCCCCTGGCGAGGACGGCCAGGTGCGCATCTCCACGGACTACCCGGACCTGGTGCCCTTCCTCACCTACGCGCGCGACGGCAAGGCCCGCGAAGAGCTCTGGCGCGCCAACCGCCAGCGCGGCTACCCCGCCAACGTGAACGTGCTCCAGAGCCTGGTGCAGAAGCGCCATGAGCTGGCCACGCTCCTGGGCTACCTCCACTGGGCCGCCTACGCCACCGAGGACAAGATGGTGCGCAGCGCGGACGCCGCGGGCACCTTCATCCGGAAGATCGCCGACGCGTCCGAAGAGCGCATGAAGCGCGACTACGCGGTGCTCCTGGAGCGCAAGCGCAAGGACGACCCGAAGGCCGACCAGGTGAACCCGTGGGACTCCGGCTACCTGGATGACCGCGTGAAGGCGGAGCAATACGCCTTCGACTCGCAGACGGTGCGCCCGTACTTCGAGTACACGCGCGTGAAGCAGGGCGTGCTGGACCTGACCGCGCGCCTCTTCGGCGTCACCTACCGCCCGGTGAAGGACGTGCCCGTGTGGCACCCGGACGTGGAGGCCTATGACGTCTACGAAGGCCAGACGCTCAAGGGCCGCTTCTTCCTGGACATGCACCCGCGCGCGGACAAGTACAAGCACGCGGCCCAGTTCACGCTGACGAGCGGCAAGTCAGGCCGGCGGCTCCCGGAAGGCGCGCTCATCTGCAACTTCCCCAAGCCCGGCACGGAGCCCGCGCTCATGCAGCACGGCGACGTGGAGACCTTCTTCCACGAGTTCGGCCACCTGCTGCACCACATCTTCGGCGGCCACACGAAGTGGGCGGGCCTGTCCGGCGTGCGCACGGAGTGGGACTTCGTGGAGGCCCCGTCGCAGATGCTGGAGGAGTGGGCGCGTGACGTGACGTGCCTGCAGACCTTCGCGAAGCACTACCAGACGGGGGAGGCGCTGCCCGCGGAGCTGGTGGAGCGCATGCTCGCCGCGGACGAGTTCGGCAAGGGCCTCTTCGTGCGCCAGCAGATGTTCTACGCGGCGCTCAGCCTGGAGCTGTACCGGCGCGACCCGAAGAACCTGGACGCCACCGCGCTCGTGCGCGAGCTGCAGGGCCAGTACATCCCCTTCCCGTACCTGGAGGGCACGTACTTCCACCTCACCTTCGGGCACCTGGATGGGTACTCGTCCAACTACTACACGTACATGTGGTCGTTGGTCATCGCGAAGGACCTCTTCACGGTGTTCCAGACGAAGGGCCTGCTCAACCCGGAGCCCGCGCAGGACTACCGCCGCGCGGTGCTGGAGCCGGGCGGCTCCGACGACGCCGCGCGCCTGGTGCACCACTTCCTCGGCCGCGACTACGACTTCCGCGCGTACGAGGCGTGGCTGAACAAGGCCGCGTAAGCCGCTGACGACACGGCAGCCCCAGGAGGCTGGGGCTGCCGGTGCTCAGCGGAACGTCACTCCACCTTCGTCTGCTGCACGCGCCAGATCTCCTCCGCGTACTGCTTGATGGTGCGGTCGGAGGAGAAGATGCCCGCGCGGGCGACGTTGATGATGCACTTCTTCGTCCAGGACTCGGTGTCCTTGTAGGCGCGCGCCACGTCCTCCTGCTTCGCCGCGTAGGCCGCGAAGTCCGCCAGCACCAGATAGCGGTCCTCGTTGAGCAGGCTGTCCACCAGCGGCTGGAAGAGGTTGCGGTCCTCCGGGGAGAAGAAGCCGGAGCGGATGAGGTCCAGCGCCTCGCGCAGCTCCGTGTTGGACTCGTACACCTCGCGCGGCTTGTAGCCGGCCTTCTTGCGCGCGATGACCTCGTCCGCCGTGAGGCCGAAGAGGAAGAAGTTCTCGTCGCCCACCGCGTCGCGAATCTCCACGTTGGCGCCGTCCAGCGTGCCCAGCGTCAGCGCGCCGTTGAGCATCAGCTTCATGTTGCCCGTGCCGGACGCTTCCCAGCCCGCCGTGGAGATCTGCTCGGACACGTCCGCCGCGGGGATGATGCGCTCCGCCAGGCTCACCCGGTAGTTGGGCAGGAACACCACCTGCAGCCCCGTGGCGCCCGCGTCGCTGTTGACCACCTCCGCGATGCCATTGATCAGCCGGATGGTCAGCTTCGCCAGGTGGTAGCCCGGCGCGGCCTTCGCGCCGAAGAGGAACGCGCGCGGCGCGATGACGCTGGACGGGTCGCGGCGCGCCTTCATCCACAGCGCCACGATGTGGACGGCGTCCAGCAGCTGCCGCTTGTACTCGTGCAGGCGCTTGATCTGCACGTCGAAGATGGCGTCCGGATTGAGCTGCACCCATCGCAAGTCCCTCACGTGCTGGGCCAGCTCGTCCTTGTTGGCGCGCTTCACCTCGCGGAAGGCCTTGCGGAACTCCGGGTCCTCCGCGTGCGCCTCCAGCTTCAGGAGCTGGTCCAGGTCCGTGGCCCAGCCCTCACCAATGCGGCTGGTGATGAGCTTGGACAGGCGCGGGTTGCACCACGCCAGCCACCGGCGCGGCGTCACGCCGTTGGTCTTGTTGTTGAAGCGCTCCGGGTACATCTGCGCGAAGTCCGGCAGCACGTCGCGGCGCAAGAGGTCCGTGTGCAGCGCGGCCACGCCGTTGATGCTGTGGCTGCCCACCACGGCCAGGTGGGCCATGCGGATCTTCTTCTCCGAGCCCTCCTCCACCAGGCTCATCCGCTGCTGCTTCTCCACGTCGAACGGGTAGCGGATCTGCACCTGACGCATGAAGCGCTGGTTGATCTCGAAGATGATCTCCAGGTGACGCGGCAGCAGCCGCTCGAACAGCGACACCGGCCAGCGCTCCATGGCCTCCGCGAGGAGCGTGTGGTTGGTGTAGCCGAACGTCTCCTGGGTGATGGACCACGCCTCGTCCCAGAGCAGGCGCCGCTCGTCCACCAGCACGCGCATCAGCTCCGCCACGCCAATGGCCGGGTGCGTGTCATTGAGCTGGATGGCCACCTTCCGGGAGAAGTCACGGAAGTCGTTGTGGTTCTTCAGGTAGCGCCGGACGATGTCCGCGATGGAGCACGCCACGAAGAAGTACTGCTGCTTGAGGCGCAGCTCCTTGCCGGCCTGGAACGCGTCGTTGGGGTAGAGGACCTTGGAGATGACCTCCGAGTCGTTCTTCTCCACCACGGAGCGCTCGTAGTCACCGGCGTTGAACAGCAGCAGGTCGAACTCCGCGCTCGCGCGCGCCTGCCACAGCCGCAGCGTGTTGACCGTGTTGTTGCCGTAGCCCGCGATGGGTGTGTCGTACGGCACGCCAATCACTGTCTTGCCGCCCACCCAGCGCGCCACCGGCCGGCCATCCGGACCCTGGTGGTGCTCCACGCGCCCGAAGAAGCGCACCGGCACCGCCTTCTCCGGCCGCACGATTTCCCACGGGTTGCCGAACTTCAGCCACTCGTCCGCGCGCTCCACCTGGTGTCCCTCCACCAGGTCCTGGGAGAAGATGCCGAACTCGTAGCGGATGCCGTAGCCCATGCCCGGGTAGCCCAGGGTGGCCAGCGAATCCAGGAAGCACGCCGCCAGCCGGCCCAGACCGCCGTTGCCCAGGCCCGCGTCCGGCTCCATCTCCAAGAGCTGGCTCAGATCCACGCCGACTTCCTGCATGGCGGCGGCCGCGGCCTCGTACATGTTGAGGTTGAGCAGGTTGTTGCCCAGCGCGCGACCCAGCAGGTACTCCGCGGACAGGTAATAGGCGCGCTTGACGTCCTGCTCGTAGTAGGTGCGCGCCGTCTTCACCCAGCGGTCCGTGAGGCGGTCGCGCACGGCCAGCGACAGCGCCATGAAGCGGTCGTGCGGGGTGGCCGTCTCCGGGTTCTTGCCGCGCGAATAGCGCACGTGTTCGAAGAAGCCGCGACGGACGCTGGCCGCGTCGAGCCCGGTGCGGCCGCTGTCTTCGGGAGCTCCCGAGGCGGAGGGCGTGGGCGATGCGGGGCGCGCGGAGGCGGGAGGAGCCATAAGTCGGTCGTCTCGAGGGTCGCGAGGGGGTTGATGGACTGCGCAAGCGCCCGCGCTTTTGACGCGGGACGCCCATGACGGAAGGGTACCGTGTCATGCCAGCCCAGGGCAGGGGAAACCCTCGTTCCCTGCCGGGGTCGGCCGCTTCCCCCGCCAGGGAGGGAAGGTGCTCGGGGACCCGCCGTGACGCGGCGCGGCCCCAGGGCGTGTGAAGGCAAGCACATCCAATTCGTGGAAGGACCGGAAGCGCGCGGAACTGGAGTACAACGGATCGCGAATGTCCTTCCCCCTGGATGACCTGGAGCAGCGCATCGCCCTCACCCGGCCAGGGGACACCGTGCGGGGGTTGAGCTTCGCGGCGGTGCTGAGGCTCGTGCACCAGCGGCTGGGGCGTGACGCCTCGGAGCGCCTGCGCGCGCCGCTCATGCAGCGCAGCCCCGTGGACTTCTTCTCCTATCCGGCGGTGGATTTCCTGCGGCTGCTCGCCTTCGCGTCGGAGGCGCTCCAGCCGGAGTTCGGCACGCGTGACGCGGCCCTGCGGGCGTGCGGGCAGTCCATCGTCGGGACGTTCTTCGAGTCCACGGTGGGGCAGACGCTCCTGCGCCTCACCTCAGGCGGCGGAGACCCCAAGCGCCTGTACAGCAACGCGCCCGCGTCCTACTCCACCGCGGTGAGCTACGGGCAGCGCGAGTACCAGGCCCTGGGCGACAAGCGCGTGCGGCTGCTCTTCAAGGGCGACCTGCTGCCCGTGGAGGTCCACGAGGGCATCCTCATGGGTCCCCTCACCGCGCTGCACCGTGAAGGCAGTGTGCGGGGCTCCGAGCGGTGCCTGGGCGACTCCGAGTTCATCATCGATTGGAGCTGAGAAAAGCGACGGGCCCCGCTCCACCGTGAAGGGGAGGGGGCCCGTGGGCTTTCAACTCAAGACTCCTGAGTCTACTTCGTGGCGGTGGGCGGCGGGCCCGCCTTGCCGGCGACGGCGGCCACGGACACGGCGTCAATCTGCTGGGCCATGTCATGCGCCTTGGCGAGGAAGTCCGCCGTCAGCTCCTTGGGCAGCGGATCCGCGCGAGGGAACTTCTGGGTGAGCGGGTTGGCGTAGGTGCCGTTGCGCTTCAGGCCGAAGTGCAGGTGCGGGCCGGTGGAGCGGCCGGTGTTGCCGGAGTAGGCAATCACCTGCTTCTGCCGCACGCGCTGGCCGGCGCGCACGCCGTCACCGAAGCGCGACAGGTGCATGTACTGCGTCTCCATGCCGTTGGCGTGGCGCAGCAGCACCATGTTGCCGGCGGCGCCCGCGTTGCCCGCGGACACGACGGTGCCGTCCGCCACGGCCCACACCGGGGTGCCAATGGGCGTGCCGTAGTCCACGCCGTTGTGGTTCTTCAGGTACTGGAGCACCGGGTGGAAGCGCGACCCGAAGCTGCTGGTGACGTGCGCGTACTTCAGCGGGCTCTTGAGGAAGGTCTTCTTCGCGCTGGCGCCGTCCTCCTGGAAGAAGTTGGCCTCGCCGTTGGGCAGCACGTAGCGGAACACGCGCTTGTTGCCCACCAGGCCGCCCTCATACGTGGCCGCCAGCACCTCGCCGTAGCGCAGCACGCGGCCCTTGGAGACGAACTTCTCCACCAGGGCCTTCGCCTTGTCGCCCTTGCGCACGTCCCGGTAGAAGTCGATGTCCCACGCGAACACGTCCGACAGCACCAGGCCGATGGACGGGTCCTCGCCCGCGGCCAGCGTCGCCTCGTACAGGGACGAGTTGATCTCCAGCGACACCAGCGACACCTGCTTCTCCACCTCGATGGAGCGCTTGCTGCCGATGTACTTCTCCCCGTCGCGGCGCACCTGCCACTCGTCCACGGTGCTCTGGCGGTAGTCGAAGAAGTCCAGCTCGCCGTTCTTCATCACCAGCCGGAACTGGTCGCCCACGCGCGACTTGCGGAAGTCGAACACGCCCTCCAGCGCGGAGATGACCGCTGTCACCTGCTCGTCGGGCAGCTGCGCGTCGTGCAGCGCACCCGCCAGCGTCTGGCGCGGCTCGATGCGACGGTTCTTGATTTCGAACTGGGTGGCGGCTTCGGACGTCGAAGCCACCCCGAGGGCGGCAAGGCAGAGGAGGGAAGCGGTCTTCATGGGGGGCGATACAGGAGTGTAGAGGACTGTTGGTCCTCCGCCCAAATCCTGACCGCACTTCCCCGCCCGCCTGCCTGCTTGGCGGTTACAGCTCCACTTTCTTTTCCGAGTGGTGCTGCCCGTCGTAGCGCAGCAGGGCTCCCTTGCCGTCGTAGCGCGTGATGATGTTCACGGGCCGCCGCCACAGGGACTGGAGGTTGCGCAGCGTCTCCCGCGCGTAGTCGCTCTTCAGGTCCTGCCCGTCGTGCTTGTGCGCGAGCAGCAGCTCCGAGCGGTTCTCGTAGTTGCCATCCACCACTTCGATGATGGGCTGGCCGAAGTTGGTGAGCGACGTGAGCAGCTTGTTCTTCACCTTGCGGAACTCGCGGTCGAGGATTTCCCACGAGTTGCGCTTGTCGTTGAAGCCGTAGACGAAGAGCTTCTGCTGCTGGGCGAACTCGGCGGTGAGGAACGTGTCGATGAAGGTGATGTCGTTGTAGTGCTTGCGCACCTCGAAAATCTTTTCGCGCCCCGCGCCCAGCTTCTTGTCCCAGGCCTGGCGTGCGCGAAGGTCATCGCACTCGTCCCACTCCTTGCCGAACTTGCCCTTGTTCCACCGGTCCTCGATGTCCCGCCACAGCTCGATGCCCAGCTTGTATGGGTTGATGGCGCCAGGGCGCACGCCCATGGTGCCGGAGTGGTGGTCCGCGTAGTCGATGATCTCATCGTCCCGCAGCGCCCGACGGGTCATGATGGTGGAGTGCCAGTAGCTGGCCCACCCCTCGTTCATGATCTTCGTCTGGCCCTGCGGCGCGAAGTAATACGCCTCGTCGCGCAGGATGGAGAGGATGTCCACCTCCCACGGCTCCAGCGGCGCGTGCTCCAGCAGGAAGTAGAGCACGTCGCGCTGAGGGCGCTCCGGGAAGCGCTTGCGCTGCTGCTTCTCGTCCTCGGCGCGCTTGCGCTGTGAGTCCATGAACTCGGAGGGGTTGATGAAGCCGCGCATGTACTCGCGGTTCACCTTGAAGCCCTCCACGCGCTCGTTGGACTTGGCCTCTTCCTCCGCGCGCTGCGGGTCCGGGTTGCGCCGGATGTGGGGCGCGTGCTGGTCGATGAGGTTCTCCAGCGACAGCGTCCGGTCGATGAAGTCCTCCACCTTCTCCACGCCAATCTTGTCCACCCACCGACGGACGCGGGTGGCGTGGTTGGCCATGTCGTCAATCATCCGGCGGTTGGTGTGCCGGAAGGAGAAGTTGTTCTTGAAGAAGTCGCAGTGACCGTAGACGTGGGCCATCACCAGCTTCTGGTCCACCTCCGGGTTGCTCTCCATCAAGTAGGCGTAACAAGGGTCGTTGTTGATGACGAGCTCGTAGATTTTCGAAAGCCCGTACTCGTACCCCTTCGCCAGCTGCTCGTACTCCATGCCCCAGCGCCAGTGGGGATAGCGGGTGGGGAAGCCGCCGTAGGCGGCCACCATGTTCATCTCGTCGTAGCTCACCATCTCGAAGACGGTGTCGAAGAAATCCAGGCCGAACTCCTTGGCGTAGCCGTGGATTTCATCCCGCAGCGCTGCGAGTCGCGGTGTAAGGCTCTTGGGCATGGGGCGGTGGCTCCGGTGGGGGATGAGACAGAAGCGCTGGTGTCAGCGCCCCTTGCCGAGGAAGTCCTTGATGGAGGCGTAGATGGCGTCCTTGTCCGCGATCTCGCTCAGCGCGACGTTGTTCGTGTCACCCACCGCCTCGCGCAGGTCCTTGATGAACTGCCCGCTGCCGTAGGGGGACTCCACCTGTCCGTAGGCGAACTGGTTCACCTGCGGGAGGATGTCGTTGCGGAGCATCTCGATGCACTGGCGCGTGTCGTCCGCGCTCCAGTTGTCCCCGTCGCTGAAGTGGAACGGGTAGATGTTCCACGCGCTCTTCGGGTAGTCCGCCTGGATGATGTCCCGGCACAGCTTGTACGCGCTGGAGATCATCGTCCCGCCGGATTCACGGGTGTGGAAGAACGTGTCGCGGTCCACTTCGCGCGCCACCGCGTCGTGGATGATGTAGCGCGACTCCAGGCCCTTGTACTGATGCTTGAGCCACGTATCGAGCCAGAAGCTCTCGATGCGGACGATCTCCTTCTGCTCGTCCCCCATCGAGCCGGACACGTCCATCATGTAGATGATGACCGCGTTGGTTTCCGGCAGCTCCTGGAGCTTGTAGCTGCGGTAGCGCCGGTCCTCGCGCGTGGGGATGATGACCGGCATCTTCGGGTCGTAGGTGCCGGTGGCGATCTGCCGCTTCAGGGCCTGCTTGAAGGTGCGCTTGAAGTGGCGCAGCGACTCCGGGCCCGTGGTGTTCACGCCCGTGTACTTCACCTTCTGCGTGACGATGCGCTCGTTCTGCCGCCGTTCGATGCGCGGCAGCTGGAGCTCCTCGCCAAGAATCTGCGCCAGCTCCTCCAGCGTGACGTCCACCTCCAGGGCGTGGTCTCCCTCGCCCTGGCCGGCCTGGTGCCCGTCCCCGGGCTCCACAGCCCCGGGGCCGAGCTGCTGACCCACCTCACCGTCTCCCTGTCCGACGCCGCCCTGCTCCTTGTGGCCGTACTTGAAGCGCGGGATGTCGATGAAGGGGATGGGGATGCTGATGGCATCCTTGCCCTTCTTGCCCAGCATCTCGCCCTTCTGCACGTACTTGCGCAGGTTGGCTTTGATCTTCCCGCGGACGATCTGTTTGAAGCGGGAGTGGTCCTGGTGGATCTTCAAGGTCACGGTGTCACGTCCCTCTTGAGGCAAGTCGCTAGGCGTTACTCCTTGGCGTCACCGCGGGCGAAGATGCTGGCCACGAAGTTCAGCACGTCCGTGGAGCAGATCTCGCAGTACCCGTAGTTCTTCATCATCCGGTCCTTCACCAGGTCGATCTTCTCCTGGGTCTCCTTGTCCACGACGGACGACACCAGGTTCTTGAGCTTGATGCTGTCCTTCTGGTCCTCGAACAGCTTCAGCTCCAGCGCCTTGTGCAGCCGCTCGTTGGTCCGGTAGTTGAAGGTCTTGCCCTCCACGGCGAGCGCGCCGATGTAGTTCATGATCTCCCCGCGGAAGTCGTCCTTGCGGCTCTCGGGGATGTCGATCTTCTCTTCAATCGACCGCATCAAGCGCTCGTCCGGCACCTCGTAGATGCCGGTGTACTTGTTGCGGACCTTCTCCTTCTGGGTGAAGGCCTTGATGTTGTCGATGTAGTTGCCGCACAGCTTGCCGATGGCGTCCTCGTCGGCGCTGATGGCGCGCTGGACCTCGTTCTTGACGATGTCCTCGTACTCCTGCTTCACCGTGGTGAGCAGCTCCTTCATCCGCTTGCGCGCGTCCTCGGTGTTGATGAGGGAGTGTGTCTTCAAGCCGGCTTCCAGCTCGTTGAGCACCATGAAGGGGTTGATGCAGCCCTCGCCCTTGTCGCTCACCAGGGCGTTGGAGATCTTGTCCTGGATGTAGCGGGCGCTGATGCCCTCCAGGCCCTCGCGCACGGACTCCTTGCGCAGCTCCTTGATGTTGTCCTCGGTGAAGTTGGGGAGCGTCTTGCCGTTGTAGAGCTTGAGCTTCTGCAGGAGCGACAGGTTGTGCTTCTTGGGCTCCTCCAGGCGCGTGAGGACGGCCCACATGGCGGCCATCTCCAGCGTGTGCGGGGCGATGTGCTTGCCCTTGATGGCGCGGGAGTTGAAGTCCTTCTCGTAGATCTTCACTTCCTCGGCCAGCTTGGTGATGTACGGGATGTCAATCTTCACCGTACGGTCGCGCAAGGCCTCCATGAACTCGTTGTTCTCGAGCTTCTTGTACTCGGGCTCGTTGGTGTGCCCGATGATGACTTCGTCGATGTCCGTCTGAGGGAACTTCTTCGGCTTGATCTTGTGCTCCTGCGACGCGCCGAGCAGGTCGTAGAGGAACGCGACGTCCAGCTTGAGCACTTCGACGAACTCGATGACGCCGCGGTTGGCGATGTTGAACTCGCCGTCGAAGTTGAAGGCTCGCGGGTCGGAGTCCGAGCCGTACTCGGCGATCTTCCGGTAGTTGATGTCGCCGGTGAGTTCGGTGGAGTCCTGGTTCTTCTCATCCTTGGGCTGGAACGTGCCGATGCCGACGCGGTCCTTCTCACTGAAGATGAGCCGGTTGACGTGGATGTGGCCCATGACCTGGGCGAAGTCACCGCCGTACTGGGTCATCAGCTCCTTGAAGACGAAGCGGCAGGCGGGGCACAGCTCGCAGCCATTCGGAATCGTGTAGCCGGACTCCGGCGGGGACAGCTCGGAGAAGACCTTGTCGCGCCACTCGCGGGGGATGAGGTTGAGGGGCTCCTCGTTCATCGGGCACTTCATCTTCTCCTTCGTCACCGTGCCGTCCGGCTGCTTCTTGTCGGTGAGCCAGGAGAAGGTGTACGCGGCGCCCTCCGGCGTCTTCGAGTACTCCTCCATGCCCTTCTTGAGCAGGCGGGCGATGGTGGACTTGGACGAGCCCACGGGGCCGTGCAGGAGGATGACGCGCTTCTCCGTGCCGTAGCCCTGGGCGGCGGACTTGAAGACGTTGACCAGCTTCATCAGCGGCACGTCCAGGCCGAAGATGGCGTCGCGGCCGCCGAAGCGCTCGTCGCTGAAGAAGTGGTAGCGGGTGAGCTTCTTCTTGTTGTCGATGTACTCCGACTTCCCGTGGCTGAGGATCATGTCGTAGATCCTCTGGAAGGCGGTGCGGGTGACCTTGGGGTTCTTGCGGACGATTTCGAGGTAGTCCTCGAAAGAGCCCTCCCAGTTGAGTTCCGCGTAGGTCTTCACGTCCTGGAACGCGGCGATCCTGGAGACCCACGAGCCCTTCTCAGCGTCCTTCATGTCTCTCCCTCGTAGCCTCACAGGAGGACGCGAACGGTCGCGTGCTTCCGGGGGGCCAACATGGTGAACCTGGAGGGCTGGAAGGCCATTCCACACCCACTCCGAAGAGGTCCCAGGCGACGACAATCGCGATGCTTCAGCCCCTTCGGGACCCCGCCGCGGAGTGGGACCGCGCGTTCGGCTCGTGTCGGAGGGGAGCCGCCCTCCTTCACGGGGTGAAAAGGCACTTCGATTATAAGGACCCTGACGCGCGCTGGGAGGAGCCCCCCCGGTGCGATGTGTCCGGTCCCACCTCACCCAAGCGCGTACTTCCCGACGCTTGGGCTTCCGCCGGAGGACGCCCCGTCCAGGCAGGCCCTCACTGTGGGGCGGCGTCCGTGTCCGCTCCACATGTCGGCATGACGGCCGGCGCACCGGTTCCGTCCCGCCCAGAAGGGTGCGTAACGGCGCGAATCACACGCTGCCCGGGGAAGTGATTCCCGAGGAAGCACGGGGCAGGCGGGCGGGCATCGGGCAGGAGGGAGGGACGCTGGCTTGGCTTTGAGCCCTGCCTGCGTATCCTCGCGCGCGCCATGGTTCCCGCTTCGAGTCCCGCCGCCCTTGCTTCCCCTCCCTCCGCCGTGCCCGGTCTGTCCGCGGTGCCCGCCCCCCAGCCCGAGCCGTCCATCCGGTGGTTGGTGGGTCTGCTGCTCGTAGCGGCGCTGCTCCCCCGGTTGGGGGTGTTCTTCATCAACGAAAACCTCTTCGGTGACGCGGTGGTGCGCACGGAGCTGGCGGAGCGGTGGCTGGCCGACCCCCACGTCATCACGTCCTACAAGGACGGCACGTATCAGTTCGGCCCGCTGCACCTGTACCTGGTGGGCGCGGTGCTGTCGGTGTTCGAGCGCGACGTGGCGGGCCGGTTGGTGAGCCTGTTGTTCGGAGTGGCGTCGGTGGTGCCCCTGTTCGCGCTGACGCGGCGGCTGTTCGGCTGGCACGCGGGCGTGGCGGCGGGGCTGGCCTTCAGCGCGTGGGGCATGCACCTGCAGTTCTCCACCACCGCGGGCAGCGAGTCGGTGTCGCTCTTCTTCATGCTGGCGGTGTTCGCGCTGGTGGCGGAAGGGGTGGAGGAGAACCGCTTCCAGCCGCTGTTCTGGGGCGCGGTGCTGCTCAACTTCGCGTGCGCGCTTCGCTACGACGCGTGGCTGTACATCCCGCTCATCACGGTGGCGCTGGTGTTCAGCAGCGAGGACCGGGTGGCGTCCCTGACGCGCGCGGTGGGCTTTGGGCTGGTGTGTCTACCGTTCCCGCTGTTGTGGATGCAGGGCAACGAGCTGGCGCACGGCGACCCGTTCTTCCCCATCAAGGCGGTGGAGGACTTCCACAGGCAGTGGGTGGCCGACTCGGGTGGTGCGGGGGGCGCGCTGGGCTGGCGGCTGCAGCAGCTGGGGTTCTGGCCCGCGGTGGCGCTCTTCACGCTGACGCCCGGCGTGGCGCTGCTGGGCGGGGTGGGCATGGTGCGCGCGTGGAAGAAGCACCCGGAGACGCGCTGGCTGGTGGTGATGGCGGTGGTGCCCGCGCTGTACTTCACCCTGCGCGCGGCGGTGCTGCTGAGCTTCGTGCCCCTGGCGCGCTTCACGGTGACGCAGCTGGTGCTCCTGCCAGTGTTCATGGCGCCGGGCCTGGCGGCATTGGTGGGCAACAAGGGGCCCTTCGCGCGCCGCGCGGTGGTGGGCGTGAGCGCGGTGCTGGCGGTGGTGATGCCGGTGGCGCTGGGCATCTACACGTTCCGCACCGAGGGCGGGCTGCACGACTCGCTGCGCCCGGTGAGCCCCACGTCCACGAACCCCGTGGCGGTGATGCAGGTGGCGCGCTTCCTCAAGGAGGAGGTGGCGGCGAAGGGCGGCGCGGCGGCCATCGACGATGACCCGAGCTACATGGACCTGCAGGTGGCCTTCTTCTCCACGCTGCCGGAGATGCGCATGGCGCGCGTGCGCTGGGACACCTTCCGCCAGCGCCTGGCTGACGCGCGGCCGGACGTGCTGGTGCGCTTCGACGGCGGCAAGCTGGTGAAGGACCCGGGCGTGAAGCTGGACGGGCGCACGCTGACGCTCGACGGCGTGGCGTACCAGGAGCAGGACGGCTTCTCCGCGCCGCTGCACGTGTACCGGCGCCAGCCGTAGTTCGTCAGCGATTCCCGGAGGTGCTGCTCAGCCCTCCGGGTTGTAGTTGTCGTCGTAGCCGTCGTCGTCCTTGGGGCGGTGCGCGTCCAGCCAGCCCTGCAGGATGAACTGCGCGGCGAGCTGATCGATGACCTCCCGCCGCTTCTCCCGGCGCACGTCCGCCTCCAACAGGGTGCGCTGGGCGGCCACGGTGGACAGCCGCTCGTCCCACAGCTCCACGGGCAGTCCGAGCGCGCTCTCCAGCACCTGCGCGAACTTGCGCGAGGCCTCCGCGCGGGGGCCCTCCGTGCCGTTCATGTTGAGGGGCAGGCCCAGGACGAAGCGCGTCACCTCGTGTTCCTTCACGAGCCGGGACAGCTCCGCCAGGTCCCCCTTGAGCGACGTGCGCCGCACGGTGGTGACCGTCTGGGCGGTGAGCCCCAGTCCATCCGAGACGGCCACCCCGATGGTCTTGGTGCCGTAGTCGAGCCCGAAGGTGCGCATGGGCGCGGGACTCTAGCCGCAATCCTCCGCCGCGGACCGACCCGTCCGTGGGTGGGGACGCGGCTGGCGGCCCCCTCGGGCCAACCCCGCGTTTCGACTCATCCCGCGAGCCGGACTGCCCGGCACCGCCGCTGCAATGCCTGTCCGCGTCCGAAGAGACGGCGCGCGGCACCTGGCAGCACCCACTTCAACCCGTCGCGCGGGAGTATCGATGCTCGACATCCTGAAAGGCGTGGCGAACCTGCTGGGCGGTCCCATGGCCGCCGTGACCGACCTGGCGGGGGACGCCCTGGGGCTTCCGCCCGTCCTCACGAACTCCATCAAGACGGCCGCGGGGGTGATGACCGGCAACGTGATGATGGCGGCCAGCGGCGCGCTGGGCGTGGCGGATGAGCTGAAGAAGAACCCATCCGCGAAGACGGAGTACTGCGCGCCCCAGAACGCGGCGAAGGCGGGCGCGGGCTACGCGAGCTCCGCTTCGTCGGGCGCTTCGCAGGCGGGAGGCACCTCCGGAAGCCGCAGCCCGCTGGACCCCAAGCTGCTGGACTACGCGGACTCGCTGCGCACGCTGGAGGCGAACTTCGGCTACCTGGACCTGCTGGACGGCAAGAAGGACGGCTCGCTGTCGCACGCGGACCTCCAGCGCATCTCCCATGACAAGAACGTGTCGCCGTCGCTCCGGGACGCGGCGAAGTTCCTCGTCGACAACCGCGGCTTCTTCGAACAGGTGGACACGGCGAAGAAGAGCCTCCTGATGCTGAAGCTGCCGGGCCTGAACGATGACCGCATCGAGCTGGTGGGTCTCCAGCAGGAGTCCAAGCGGCTGGCCGGCGAGTTCGCGAAGTACGGACGTCCGGAGCGTCCGGGACGCCCGTCTCCTTCGCCTTCGGACTGCGCGCCTCCGCCGACGGACTGCGCGCCGCCCAGCACCGGCGGTGGCTCCCGGCCGGGACCGGGAAGCGGGGCAGGGCGGCCGGGCACTGGCGGCACGGGGCGGCCGGGCAGCGGCACGGGAAGCACGGACGGTGGTGTGTCGGGCCGGCCGGGCCAGGGCGGGGGAAGCACGGGGGGCACGGGGCGGCCGGGGAGCAGCGGTGGCTCGGGGGCGGTGGATCCGGACCTCCAGGAGTACGCCGACGCGCTCCAGGTGCTGGATGAGAACTGGGACACCTTCGACACGGCGAAGGGGACGAAGGACGGCAAGCTGACGATGGCGGACCTGCAGGCGGTGCTGGACAGCCCGGCGGCGTCCTCCACGCTCAAGCGCGCCGCGCAGTTCTTCACGGACCACCCGGAGTACTGGCACCGCCTGGAGATGGCGGCGGGCGGCGGCCGGGACGGCGTCACCAGCTGGCAGGACCTGGACGCGGAGCTGGACTCGGTGCCGAAGCCGTCGAGCGGCAGCGGCCGGAGCACGGGCGGCTCGCGTGCTCGGGACATCGTGGACAACCCGAACCTGAGCATCGAGCAGAAGGTGCAGGCCCTGCTGATGGGCATCACCGAGGACACCGACGACGAGCTGCTGGACGTGATGAACGAGATGGCCAGCGCCCGCGAGGAGCGCGCCACGTTGGGCACCAGCGGCTCGGACAAGGCGCGCGGCGCGAAGCTGGACACGAGCATGCAGGAGCTGGAGCTGCGGCTTCAGACGCTGATGGAGAAGCGCAAGGCCATGTTCGACCTGATGAGCAACATGTCTTCGAAGTTCAACGAGATGGCGAAGACGGCCATCTCCAACCTGCGCAGCGCGTGAGGGCCGCCATGGGACGCATCATCAAGCACGACGGCGGCGAGGGACTGACGATGGAGATCGGCACGGCGCGCAGGCTGAAGGCATTCGCGCGAGGGGAGACGACCTGGGCGGAGGTGGAGGGGATGACCTTCGAGGAGGCGAAGGCCATCGCGCAGGTGGGCTGTGACCTGGCGGCGGCGGGCCGGTTGGAGGAAGCGCGCATCCTCTTCGAGGGGCTCGTGGAGGGGAACCCGAAGGACTCCGCGGCGCACGCGGCGCTGGGCACCGTGTACCAGAAGCTCGGGAGGGTGGAGGACGCGCTCACCGAGTACACGCACGCGCTGACTGGAGACCCGCGCAACCCCGTGGCGCTGACGGGCCGGGGCGAGCTGCACCTGCGCCGGGGCGAGCGGCAGGGCTTCACGGACATCGCCAACGCGGTGGAGGTCGACCCTCATGGTGAGACGTCCGCGGGACGCCGCGCGAAGGCCCTGGTGAAGGCCATCACCCTGGTGGCGGTGGAGAAGCTGAAGGAGGGCGCTCCGCCGACGTGAGCGGTTGAAGGGAGAGACGTTTCAAGACGGATGTGCCACCGGACAGTTGGGGAGCGGTCCGGGGGCGGCCGGCCGGAGGGTGGGCCTGGATGGCGAGGGGGAGTGGAGTGGAGGCCCATCCACCGGCGGCTTCTTGAAAGCGGCTTCAGGGCGCGTCGAGCGCGGCGAGCCGTTCCCCGATGGGGGGATGGCTCATGCCCTTGAGCACGACCCATCGGGGCGGCTCGGGGTCCATCTTGTTCACCCGGGCGGCCTTCACCAGCATGCGGCGGAAGGCGCCGGAGTCGCCGGTGAGGTTCAGGCCGTAGCGGTCCGCCTCGCGCTCGCGCTCGCGGGAGAGCGCCCCGGCCACGGGGGCCGCGAGCGTGATGAGGAGGAACACCACCAGCGAGATCAGCGGCAGGGTGCGGATGTCGCCCGAGCGCTGGATGCCCCACCAGCCCCGGCGGGCGGACAGGCGCAGCAACTGGTCGATGAGGAAGAGCAGGGCCAGCACCGCGAGCGACGAGAAGATGCGGCCGGGCCAGCGGGGCTCGTTCACGTGGCCCGCCTCGTGTGCCACCGCGGCCAGGACTTCATCCTCCGAGAGCTCACCCAGGATGACGTCGTTGAGGACGATGGTGCGCGTGGGGCCCTGGCCGGCGAAGTACGCCTGGATGCGCTTGGACTGCACGGACGTCTTTTCCACCACCACGTCGGAGAAGGTGATGTCCGCCTTGCGCATCAGCTCGGTGATGCGCGAGCGCAGCGGCCCTTCCTGCAAGGGCGTCTGTTCGTAGTAGAGGCGGGCGCGGTACGGGTCCAGGGCGGAGGCCACCAGCATCAGCAGGGCCACCGGCACGCCCAGCACCAGCCACCACCGGCGCACGCGGCGGGCCAGGCCATACAGGCCGATCACGAGCGCCGTCAGCGCGATGGCGCCCACGAGGGTGCCCTTGAACCACATCCACGCGAAGGTCGCGGGCGTGTCGTTGGACAGGCCGTGCCGGTGCTCCAGCACATAGAAGAAGTACACGTTCGCGGGGGCGTAGAGCAGCTGGGTGGCCAGGTCGATGAAGAGCGCGAAGAGGAGCGCGGCCCCCCAGCCGGGCTCGCCCCACAGCCGGTCCATGGCGCTGAAGAAGGCGCGGCTCACCGGGGCCTTGCGCAGCGTGACGCCAAACCTGCGCTCCAGTGACGCCGCCGCGGCCGTTGCCCCCCGGTACACGGGCCGCACGAGCACGGCCAGGATGAGCGCGGACAGGGCCAGCCGCACCAGCGGGTCCACCGCCGCCCGGATGTAATAGGGCTGGTGGTAGGCGTGGATGTCGGCGAGCTGCTCCGGGGTGAAGAGCGGTTCCATGGCCGGCGGGGGCGCTAGCGGTGCTTCGCGCCCGCGTTGGAGGCGGGCATGGGCACGGAGACCCCTTCCGACTCCGTGTCGGCGTCCGCGAGCAGGAGCGTCTTCACCTTCTCCAGGCTCTGGCGGGTGCGGTCCACGAAGGCGTTCTGCGAACCGATGCGCTCGGCGGCCTCCAGCGTGCGCTCGTAGATGTTGATGGACTTGGTGAGCAGCACGCGGATCTTCTTGCGCAGCTCCTGGCGGTAGACCTCCGCCTCCTCGGCGTTGAGCTCCGGGGGCGTGGGCGAGTTCACCATGTGCTCGTGGAGGTTCTCGTACAGGGCGCCAATCTGCGCGCCCGCGGCGGTGGCCCAGTAGCCGTTGCCCACGCGGATGGCGCGCAGGTAGTGGCCCTGCGCGGACAACAGCAGCTCCGCCTTGTAGTTGAGGTCCTGCGCCAGCCCGTCGCTGCCCCGGCTGGCCTCCAGCTTCACGGCCTCGTAATGCAGCCGGTAGATTTCGCCGACGAAGAAGTGCGCCTGCGCGGGGAAGTAGTCCTCCACCTCCGCCTTGTCCGGCAGGGCGTCATACGCGGCCAGCGCCTTGCGCAGTGTCCCCTCCGCGTCGTCGGTGCGGCCGGCCTCCACCTGGCAGATGCCCTGTTGCACCTGGGCCTCGATGCGGCGGCCCGCGGGCAGGTCCGCGCGCGCGGCCAGCGTCGTCAGCAGCTTCACCGCATCCTCGTAGCGCTCCAGGTGGTAGAGCGACTCCGCCACGCGGAAGGACGCGTCCAGCGCGTCGCCCTGGCCCTTCTCCGGCTCCGCCAGTTCGGAGAAGCGCCCGTAGGCGTCGTCCCACTCCTTGAGGCGCTGGTGCGCGAGGCCCGCATTGTAGAGGGCCTGCCGGCGGTGCTGGCTGTTGGGGTGGAAGTCCGCGAGCCGGCCGAAGTAGCGCGCCGCCTGCTTGAAGTCGTTGGCGGCGAAGGCGGAGGTGCCGCCCGCGAAGAGCTCCTCGTCGTTGAGCTTGTCCAGCTCCAGGTCCGCCGTCACCGTGACGGGGTCGAACTCCACGACCTGCTTGTTCGCCGTGGCGTCCGGCTTCGTTCCCGCGCCCGTGGTGCGGCAGCCCGTGAGCGTCAGGCCCAGGCCCAACACGCCCACCCACAGCCACCGCCGGGCGACTCCGGCTGACTCCATCCGCTTCCTGCCGTGCATGCAGCTCGCTCCCATCCGGACGCCCACGTCACCCGGTGCGGCCCCGGACATCGACACCCCGGCGACCCGCCAGGTTCCCGGGGTGCTCTTCCGCGGTGCTTCCGGAGCCCGCCAGTCTAATGCGGGCAGGCCTCCGGTGCTCAGTCGCCCGTCCGCCCGGCATAAACGCCCCCGCGCGCCGGAAATGCCCGGGGTCTCCGAGCCTCCGGCGAGCCTCCGGCGCGTCACGCGGGGTGGGGGAGGGCGCTCAGGCGAGGACGTCGTCGCCCAGGAGGTAGCGGCCGGTGCCCCACAGCGCGGTGAGGTCGTGCACGTCCAGCCCGAAGCGCGGCACCTGGATGAGGGGCGTGCCCGGACAGGCCTCGCGCAGCTGCGCCAGGCCCTCCAGGTCCTGCTGCGCCAGCACCTGGAGCTCGCGCAGCGTCTCCTCCACCTTCGCGCGCCGGGTGGGCGTCAGCGTGGCCGCGTCCGCCCACTGCGCCTGGGTGGGCAGCGGGTGCACGCGGTTCACCACGATGGCCGTCATCTCCATGCGGTTCTGCTTGAGCAGCTTGTGGAAGTGGATGGCTTCGTCCAGCCGCTCCGGGTTGGGGCTCGTCACCAGCACGAACCCCGTTGTCTTGTCCTCCAGCAGCTGGCGCACGCCGCGGGCGCGCTCGCGGAAGCCCTCGTTCATGGAGGAGAGCGTCAGCATGAAGGAGGACAGCTCCTGGAGCATCTCCGTGCCGGTGAAGCGCGACAGCGCGCGCGTCACGTAGCTGCCGCCCAGGTTGAAGAGGGACAGGCCCACCTTGCCCGCCTTCAGCGCGGGCGTGAGCAGCCACTTGGCAGCTTCGTTGTCCAGGAAGTCCAGCACCCGGTTGGGCGCGTCCAGGAAGTCCAGCGCGTGCGCGGTGGGCGGCGTGTCCAGCACCACCAGCTCGTAGTCCTTGCTGCGGCGCAGGTCCCAGACCTTCTCCATGGCGATGTATTCCTGGCTGCCCGCCAGGGCCGTGGAGAGGGACTGGTAGAAGCGGTTGGCGAAGATTCGCTCGCGCTGCTCCGGCGGGGCCACGCGGGTGATGAGGTCGTCCCAGGTGGCCTTCATGTCCAGCATCATCGCGTGCAGGGCCGCCTTGGGCTTCACACCCAGGGGCTCCAGCACCGACGCGGGCACCTCCGCCTCCTCGTTGCCCAGGCCGGACAGGCCCAGGGAGTTGGCCAGGCGCTTCGCCGGGTCGATGGTGCACACGATGCTGGGCCGGCCATCCACCGCCGCGCGCAGCGCGAGCGTGGCCGCCACCGTCGTCTTGCCCACGCCGCCAGAGCCCACGCAGATGAGCACGCGCTTGTTCGCGAGCGCCGTTTGCAGCGCCGTCATGCTCCCGTGCCTCCGGTCACCATCGCGTTCAGGTGCCCCATCACCGTCTCCACCGCGTCCCGTCCGAAGCGCGGCACGAACAACCTGGGCACCGTGTACACCGGCGCGTGGAGGTTGCGCTCCAGCTTCGTGCCCGCGAGCACCGCCTGCGACGCGCGGTCATGGTGCGCCTGGGCCACGCGCATCAGCTCCGGGTGGCCCGCGAGCGCCTCCAGGTCCGCCTCCGTGAAGCGCTGGGGGAAGGCCTGGTTGAGCACCGCCGCGTGCGTGCGGATGTGCACCCGGTCTCGCAGCGCGCCGTGCAGCTCCAACGCCTCGTTCACCGGCATCTCCTCCGGCAGCGCCACCAGCACCGCGGCGGTGACGGACGGGTCCACCAGCAGGTCGCGCATCTTCAGCGCCTCGCGCGTCATGGGCCCCGGCGGCACCGTCTGCAGGAGCACCTGCGGCACGCTCAGGAAGGAGATGGCGTGGCCGGTGGCGGGCGCGTCCAGCACCAGCGTGTCGTACTTCCAGCGGCCGTCCGGCAGCTTCTCCTGGAGGTGGAAGAGGATCTTCCCCAACAGCACCAGCTCCTGGAGCGACGGGATGAAGCGCAGGAAGTAGCGCACCAGCCGGTTCTCGAAGACCGTCTTGTAGAGGGTCTCGAAGCGCAGGACCATCAGGCCGTACTCGCGCATGGCCTCCTGGGGGCGCACGTCCACCGCCCAGAGGTTCTCCTCCAAGAGCTTCACCTCCGGGCCGGCTTCGGGCAGCTCCAGGATGCGGCTGACGCGCTCCTGGGTGTTCACTTCGCACACCAGGGTGCGCCGGCCGGCGCGCACCGAGGCCAGGGCCAGGGCGGCGGCGACGGTCGTCTTCCCCACGCCCCCCTTGCCAGAGACGATCCACAGGCGTTTGTCGAGCAGTCCGGCCATAGAGGGCGCGCGAACCGTAGGGATGGGCTCCCGGAGAGTCAACGAGAGTCCACGAGCGGAAATCCCCAATGTTGCCCTGCTTGACACGTCGCGTTGGCCCCTCCCAGAGTGCGGCGTCCTCTTCCTGACGTCCCGCCTGTCCCGACGGCCGAGAGGCCGTGTCCGGGGTGGGCCGGACCTGAACGGTTCCAAGAACATGCTCAAGAACAACCCGGTGATGAAGAAGCTCGTGGAGACGGGCGAGGAGCGCGTGGGCAAGCTCGCGCAGCAGCTGCTCTCCAACGAGAAGTTCGTGGGGGCGGTGCAGACGCTGGTATCCCGCTCGCTCGCGGCGAAGGGGACGCTGGACGCGGCGCTGCGCACGGCGCTGTCCGCCATGAACCTGCCGTCCACGGCGGACCTGGAGCAGCTGCGCTCGAAGGTGGACGACCTTGAGAAGCTGCTCGCGTCCGTCGAGGGCAAGCTGGACACGCTGGTGTCGAACACGTCCTCGAAGAAGAAGGGGTAGGGCGCGGCAAGCCCTCACGGCCATGCGGCGCATCGCGTTCATCAACGAGAAGGGCGGCACCTGCAAGACGACGCTCGCGGTGAACACCGCCGCGTGGCTCGCGTTGGAGCAGCGCCGCCGCGTGCTGCTGGTGGACCTGGACACGCAGGGCCACGCGGGCAAGTCACTGGGCCTGGACGTGCGCACGCTGCCGCGCAACGTCTTCCACCTGCTCACCGACGCGGAGGTGTCCCTGGCCTCCGTGGTGCGCCCCACGGGCGTGAGCGGGCTGGACGTGGTGCCCGCGTACAAGGAGATGGCGGACTTCCCGGTGGTCGTGGCGCAGGACCCGCGCCGCGCGCACCGGCTGGCGGACCGCATGCGTGAAGCGGAAGCCGCGGGCTACGACATGGTGCTGTTCGACGCGCCTCCGTCCATGGGGCTCACCACGCGCAACATCCTGGTGGCGTCCACGGAGGTGGTGGTGCCGGTGGCGCTGACGTACCTGGCGCTGGACGGGTGCGCGGAGCTGGCGGAGACGGTGCGCCAGGTGGGCGAGGCGGAAGGACGCACGGACCTCCGCGTCACCCGGGTGGTGCCCACGCTGTACCGCAAGACGGCGCTGGCCACGGCCATCCTGGAGCGGCTGCGGACGTACTTCCCCGAAGCGCTCGCCGCCACGCCGCTGGGCTACAGCGTCAAGGTGGACGAGGCGCAGAGCCACGGGAAGACCATCTGGGAGTACGCACCCCAGAGCCCGGGGGCGCGGATGCTCGCGGCCATCGCGGCGGAGATTGACGGCGGGGCCCCTCCGGCGAAGCGGAAGCGGACCCGGCCGAAGGTGGCCTGAAGCGCCGGCGCCCGCTTCCTCACGGGCGCCACGGCGTTCAGGCACGGGTGCTTCAGGACGCGCTGGTGTCCTTCTTGTCGCCCTTCTCCACGGCGTCGAGCTTCTTCTCCAGCTCCTCCAGCCGCTGCGCGAGCGCCTGCATGTCGCGGCCCAGGGCGGGGAGGTTGCCGGTGAGGTTCTCCACGACCTGCTTCACGCGCTCGTCGATGCGGCGCTGGAAGTCCTCGAAGGCGCGCTGGCTGGCCTTGAGCAGCTCCGCCGGGTTGAGGCTCGCGGCGCTGCCCTCGGCCTGCGGCGCGGGCGTGGCGGCGGGGGCCTCCGGAGGGGCTTCCTGCAGGCTGCCGTCCTCGCGGCGCAGCAGCTTGTCCAGCCGCTGCTCGGCCTCTTCGCGGATGGAGGCCACGCGCGGCGAGACCTCCTTCTGGATGAACCCGGAGATGGACTCGCCGGGGTGGCGGATGATCTCCCGCAGCACCGACAGCGGCATCTGGTTCTTCTTCTTCTCCTCTTCGAAGATGATCTGCGCGAGGGTCACGGAGGTCAGGTCTTCCTTCGTGCGGTTGTCGACAATCCGCACCTCGGTGCCCTCCTTGATCATCGCGGCGATCTCATCGAGCGTGACGTACCGGCTCTCCACGGTGTCGTAGAGCTTCCGGTTCGTGTAGCGCTTGATGATCTTCGGCTCCTTGGTGTTGCTAGGAGCGTTTGCTTGCTCGGCCTCGCTCATGTCTGTCGTCTCCGACCCCGGCTGCGCCTTGGCATTTACTGGTTTACTTCTTGATTTCCAAAGGGGCGAACCTCGTATCAAAGGGGTTGGAAGCGAGCAAGTTACCCGGGCCCGACTCGCGGTGGTTGCCGGGTGGGCCTATGCTCCAAGTCCCCCCGACCCGACCCCATGATCGTCCAGTGCGAACAGTGCCAGACGCGGTTCAAGATCCCCGACGAGAAGGTGACGGAAAAAGGGGTCAAGGTCCGCTGCACCAAATGTCAGAACACCTTTCGGGTCGCGCGTGAGCCCGCGCCGGCCCCGAGCGCCCCCCCGCCCGCTGGCCCTCCGGCCGAGCAGCCGGACCCGTTCCAGGCGTTCGGAGACGCCCCGGAGCCCACCGGGGAGGTCACCCGCCCGGGTGCCGCGTACTACGCGCCCGGCGCCCCCGCCGTGAGGTCCCAGGTCCAGTCCTGGGGTGACGTGGATGTGGACATCGACGTGGACGCCCCGCAAGCGGCCCCCGGCCGGGCCCCCGCCATGCCGGGCGCCCCCGGGGCGATGATGCCATTCGACCCGCCCACGCCGGTTCCGGGCGTCGCGTCCCGGCGTCAGGCGGCCCCTCCGCCGCCGCCCCCGAATCCGGTCGTGCCGGACCTGGATGACCCGTTCGCGGACTTCATGATGGACGCGCCGGCGCCGAGCGCTCCGGTGGCCGCTCCCCGGCCGGCCGTGGCTCCTGCTCCTCCGGCGGCGGCTCCCCGCCCGGTGCCTCCGGGGGCCTTCGCGCCTCCCCGGGCCGCTCCTCCCGGGGCGCTCGCGGGTGCGGCCCGTCCGGCGGCCGTGGCTCCAAGCGGACCCGGAGCGTTCGCCGCGGAGGCCGCGCCTCTGGGGGGACCTCCGAGGCCAGTGGCGCCCAGGGGCCCGGTTCCTCCTGGGGCGGTGGCTCCTCCTCCCGGCGCCTCCCCGTCCGCCGCTCCGGGGCGTGCCGCCATGCCTCCGGCGCCTGGCGCCTTCTCGGCCGGCGGACCGGCACCGTCGGGCGCTGCTCCCGCGCGTGCCCCCATGCCTTCGGCGGGAGCCCCCGTCGCGCGCATGCCCCTGGCCTCGGTCCCTGTCGGGGCGGCACGTCCCGGGACCGCGCCCGTGGCCTCCGCGGGGCTGGCCGCCGCCGGTTCGACGGACCTCGCGCCGGATCCGCTCTTCGACTTCCCCATCGACGCTCCGGCGGTCCCGGACGCGGCGTCCCTGCGCCATGCAGCGAACGTCGCCCAGGCGCCCGCTCCAGGCGGCGCCACGGCGGTGGGGCCGGTGACGCCCTCGCCGGGCTTCGAGAGCGAGGATCCATTCTCGTCCATCGACATGGCGGCTCCGTCCCCGGACCTGTCCGCCGCGCCCGAGGACGCCCCCGAGGACACGCACGTCGGTCCGGAGCCGATGGGCGACCTGTTCGACTTCTCCGGCGCGGGGGCCTCCGGCGAGGAGGGGGTGGCCGCCTCCGACACCGGCCGTGCCGCGCTGCTCGGGGATGTGCCCGCGGAAGCGGGCGCGGAGGAGCCCGGCGGCATCTCGCTGCTGAGCGACGTGCCGGCGTACGACGACGGCGACCCGTTCAAGATCACCACGCCTCGCCGCGAGGTGGTGGACCTGGCCAGCATGCGCGGGGGCCCGGCCGTCACCGTGGCCAAGCCCTCCGCCCGCATCGAGGACGTGGGCATGCCCCAGCGCCGGATGCCCGGCCGCGCGCGGAAGCTGACGGGGCTGGTCCTCAACCTCACCATCGCCACCGTGTTGGTGGTGGCCCTGGGCGCGCTGGGCACCATGTACCTGCGCGATGGCAAGGTGGACCCCTCCACGCTGTCCCCGGACCGCCTGCGCACGCTGGTGATGCCCGCGTCCCGTCCGTTCATCGCGAGCGACGTGTCCAACGGCCTCTACGAGACGCGCGACGGCCGCATGCTCTTCGTCGTGCGCGGAGAGGCGGAGAACCGCACTGGCGCCGCCGCGGCCGTGCGCGTGCGCGCCGCCCTCTTCGACGGCGACCAGCGGGTGCGCTCCACGGAGGGGCTCGCGGGCGCGTTGGCCACTCCGGAGGAGCTCCACGCCGTCACCACCCGCGAGGCCGCCACCTCGCTCCGCCAGCGCATGGACGCGGCGTCCCTCCCGGTGCCGCCGGGCGGCAAGGTGCCCTTCCTGGTGCTGTTCCAGGAGTTCCCCGCGGACCTCACCGGCCTCCGGCTGGAGGTGACGCTGGAGCCCATCCCCTCCGAACCCACCGCGGACCGCACGGGAGACTGAGCCGTCATGTCCACGCTGGAGGAGGCCCGCGTGCTCGCGCGCAACCTGCACGCCCTGGGCGGAGGCGCCACCGTGCGCCGCAAGGCCGCCGCGCGCGAGCTGGCCCGGCGTGAGCCCTTCGACACGAACGAGCTCATCGGCCACCTGCTGTCGCTGTCCCGCGCCGGACAGGCCCCCGCCACCTGCGTGCTGTCGGACTTCCTGGCCGCGTTGGACCAGGAGGCCGAGCACATCCCCCACGTGGAGGCGCTCCGGCGCATGGCCCACGTGCAGTCACTGGAGGCGGTGGCGGACCTCTTCGCCCAAGGCCCCGCGCGCAAGGAGCTGGACGCGGACGCCGCCGCCCGCGCGGACGCGCAGGCCGCCAGCCAGTCGCTGGGCCACCTGAAGCAGCAGGCCCGTCTCACGCGCGACCCGGACGTGCTGTCGCGCCTGGCCACCGTGAGCAACCCGGCCGTGCTGCGCAACGTGCTCATCAACCCGCGCCTCACCGAGGACCTGGTGGTGCGCATCGCGGCGCGCAGGCCCGCGCGTCCGGAGCCGCTCGTCGAAATCTGGAAGTCGCCGCGCTGGTCCGTGCGCCACAAGGTGCGCCGCGCGCTGGCCTTCAATCCATATCTGCCGCCGGAGGTGGGCGCGAAGCTGGTGCCGCTGCTCTCCACCCTGGACCTGCGCGAGATGGTGGAGGACACGGGGCTGCTCCCCGCCCTGAGGCAGCAGGCCGCGCGCCTGCTGCTCGCTCCATCGCCCGGCAGCCCGCCCGGTCCGTTGGTGCTCCCGACAGGGGAGGAGTTCTAGGAGCGGCGGTCCTTGGAGGAGCCTTCGGTGTAGTCCGCGTCGGTGGTGCCCCGGCGCGAGTGGGGCAGGTGCTTCACGTCCACCAGGTCGTCGCCGCGCGACGCCTTGCGGAACGAGTAGACGAACTTGCCCACCGCGTTGCCCAACTGCCCCATCCGGGCGGCCGAGAAGACCACCAGCAGGATGAAGCCGAGGACGAGGAACTCTCCGGTGCCCAACATGCGTCGGACACTGCAATAAACCCATCCGCGAGGCAAGTCGCGCCAACGCGTCCGCCCTCGGACGCGCCCGCCACGTCGGCGCTGCGCGCGGGGGGCGTTTGAGCGCACACTGCGCGCCCATGCTCCTGCTCGCTCACCGTGGTGCCAGCGCCGACGCCCCCGAGAACACCCTGGAGGCCTTCGCGGAGGCCGTGCGCCAGGGCGCTGACGGCGTGGAGCTGGATGCCATGGTGTGCGGCTCCGGCGAGGTGGTGGTGTGCCACGACGAGCGCCTGGACCGCCTGGCGGGGCAGCCCTGGGAGGTTCGCTCCACGCCCTGGTGGAAGCTCTCCCGCGCGGACGTGGGCACGCCCCTGGGCTTCGCCCCCGCGCGCATCCCGCTGCTGGAGGAGGTGCTGGACGCGCTGCCGGAGCACTTCCTGGTCAACATCGAGCTGAAGTGCGACCGCTTCGACGACGGCGGCCTGGCGGCGGGCGTGGCGCGGCTTCTGCGCGAGCGCGACCTGGCGGGCCGCGTGGTGGTGTCCAGCTTCAACCCGCTGTGCCTCTTCCGGCTGGCGGCGGTGGCGCCCACGCTGCGCCGGGGTTTCCTCATCGACCCGGACAAGCCCTGGGCGCTGCAGGCGTACGCGCTGAGCCCGCTGGTGTCCTCGCACTCGGTGCACCCCTTCCACGAGGCGTGCACTCCGGAGCGCGTGGCGGCGTGGAACGACGCGGGCCTGCGCGTGGCGGCGTGGACGGTGGACGACCCCCAGCGCGCCCGCGAGCTGCGGGACCTGGGGGTGTCCTACCTCATCACCAACCGCCCGGGCCGCGTCCGCGAGGCCCTGCGCTGACTAGAAGTCCAGGCCCAGCGTGGTGTTGAAGGCGAAGACGGAGGGCAGGTCGCGGCTGCCGGCGCCCTCCTGGTCGAAGCTGCCCAGGTTGGTGAGCGAAATCTCCGCGCCCAGCTGCAGCACGCCGCCAATGAAGCGCGCGCCCGCGTAGAAGCGCGGGGTGAGGTTGTCGCCCGCGTTCACCCGCGAGTACGGCGCGGTGTTGGTCAGCGCGTCGCGCGAGTCGTTGCCCGCCGTGTCCGCCGGGTTGCGGCTCGGGTCGAAGTCCAGCGTGCGCGTGGTGGCGCTGACGAAGTTCAGGTCCAGGCCGCCGTAGGGCGTCACCGTCACCATGCCGCCCAGCGGGAACTGCTTGCCCACGCCGATGTCCAGGCCCGTGGTGGTCAGGTCCAGGTCTTGCGCGCTGAAGAGCTTCGTCACGTGCAGGCGCACGCCCACGTCCGGCAGGTACGTGAAGCCCTCGTTGACGGCCCACTTCAGCTCGCCCGTGGCCGTCACCATGCTGCTCTTCTCAATCCAGCCCACGCGCCCGCCCAGCTCCAGCGAGAAGGGCAGGCCCTTGCGCACGTGCAGGGACGGCACCAGCACGGAGCCCGGCTGCGCGCCTTCCGTGGGCAGCTGCACGTCCTCCGGGAGCGACACGACGGACAGCTCCGCGTTGAAGGCGAAGCCCGAGTGGCCCGTGGTGCGCGGGGGCATCAGGTTCGCGGACGTCATCACCGCGCCGAATGTGCGCGCGAAGGCACGGAAGTCCGCGCTGGCTTCGGCGAACTCCGTGTTGGTGATGACTGCCGTGGCGCCCCGGCGTTCGACGCCGAAGCGGGAAATGACCAGGTCGTTGGCGTCCGCATGGGCCGCGGCCCCTGATAGCGCCGTCGCGAGCACCAGCCACCGACTGAACGTCCGCATGGGGGAATCACGCCTCCGGGACGCGTGCCGGCCAAGCGGGCGCCCACCTCCGGCGGACCCTAAATCGGCCCTCGGTGAAGCGTCAACAAAACGGGCGGCCCTCCTCCAGGGAAACGCCCCCGTTCGAAGGGGGACGTCCGCTGGAAGCGAGCCGCCCGGGGCAGGCGGTTTCCGGGTTCGTGCCCGGAAGGCCTACTGCTGGCGCGGCTTCACCGGCGTGGTGGCCGTGGCGGCGGGCGTCGCCACCTTCTGGGCCACCTCCGCCGGACGGCGGCGGATGACCAGCGTGCGGCGGCTGGCGAACTCGGTGCTCTCTCGGGCCACCACCAGCACGTTGTTGTTGCCCTCCTTGAGCGCGAAGTCCGCGGTGAACTTCAGCGTGTTGGGCTCGCCGCCCTTGGGGTCCACGGCCTTGAAGTAGACCTTCTGGTCGTTGACCAGCACGTAGACGTCCAGCAGGCCGTTGGGGTCCTTCACCGCGCCGGAGAGGGTGAACTTGTCGCCGTTCACCACCACGCCGCCGTGGGACGGATCCACGTCCAGCTTGATGTCCGGAGGCTGGTGCGTCGTGGTGAACGCCACCGTCTTGGGCGCCGCCGCCTTGCCGGTCTTCACTTCCTTCGCGTCCTGCGTGCGCACGAAGGCGAAGCGGTCCTTCTCCAGCGCGACCTTGTAGTAGCCCTTGGTGGTGGCCTCCAGGGCCAGCGTGGCGCCCTGCGGCAGCTTCGCCACCGGACGCGAGTCCGCGGTGGGCGAGGCGAACAGCTCCGCCTTGTCGTTGAGCTTCACCAGGCCCTTCTTCGCCTCCAGCGGGGCCACGGGGCCGTCCTTCACGGGCAGCTGGAGCTTCTCCAGGACGAACTCCTCCAGGGGCTCGTCGAGGATGGCCAGCTTCAGCGGGAAGGTGTCGCCCTTGAAGCCCTTCTTCAGGGACACCTGGAAGCGCGCCGTCTTCGTCTCACCGGGCTTGATCTCCCCCAGTTTGAAGCGGCCCTTCTCGATGAAGATGTTCGCGTCGCCGCCGTTCTTGATCTGCGCGAACGAGTCCAGCGCCGGGCCCACGCCCGTGTTGGTGACGTCCATCACCACCGTGACGTCCTCGCCGCGCTGCACGACGCCGTCGCCGTTGCACTCGGCGCAGTCATCCACCACCTGCCAGTTGAAGGCGAACGCGGGGCGGGGCAGCTCCACGAAGGACAGCTCCGACACCAGGGTGTCGCGCAGCGCGCCGTTGTCGTCGAACAGCTTCACCTTCACGTCGTCGCGGCGGCTGGTGAGGTCCTTGGGCAGGCGCACCTGCACCTTCCAGGACTTCTTCTCACCCGGGGCGATGGCGCCGAACAGGAACTCGCGGCGGTCGAGGAACGCGTTGTCGCTCTCCGTCCAGCCACGCACGCGCTTGAGCGGCTCCGTGCCCTTGTTCTCCACGTTGATGACCATGTCCAGCTGCTCGCCGGCCAGAATCCTGGCGTCGGAGCCCGGGGCGAAGCTGGCGTCCAGCTGCACGTTCTTGGGCGTGGGACCGGGGCTCCAGTCCAGGCCGAGCGCGGCGATGGCGTTGTTGATGCGCTGCTCCTCCTCGTTGCGCTTCTGCTCCACGAACGTCTTGCCCTTGGCGAGTTGCTCGGAGCGCTTCACCGCCGGCACCTTCAGGACGAAGTCGCGGGCGAACTGGACCTCGAAGTCCTCCTTGATCTCCTCCTGGGACTCCGCGTCCAGCTGGTCATCCAGGTCCTCGCCCTGGCCGGCCACGTCCACGTCCAGGAGCGGATCATTCTGGCCGTGCTCCTTCTTGGTGTCCTTGGCGCCCGTGCCCGGCTTGGCGGCGACCTTCTCCTTGGGCTCTTCCTTCTTGGCGGCGGCCTGGGCGGCCTTCTCGTCCACCTTCAGGTACTTGAGGCTGGTGCCCGGCTTCTCGCGGTCCAGCACCTCTTCGCGCTTCTTGGCGACGGTGGAGGACTCCGGGTTGCCGAAGTGCTGATCCAGGTCCGCCTCGCCCATGGACTTGCGGGGCGCGAACACGTCCACCCGGTCCGCGGTGACGCGCGTGGGGACGAGCTGGATGTCCGGCACGATGCCCACTTCCTGGATGGAGACGTCACCCGGGGTGAGGTACTTGGCGATGGTCAGCTTGAGCGCGCTGTCGTCCGGGAAGTCGTAGAGCACCTGCACGCTGCCCTTGCCGAACGTCTGGCGCCCGATGATGACCGCGCGGTCCAGGTTCTTGAGCGCGCCCGCGACGATTTCAGACGCGGAGGCGCTGCCCGCGTTCACCAGCACCGCGATGGGGTAGGTCTCCTCGCCGTCCGTAGGGCGCGCGCGCTTCTCCTCGCGCAGCTTGTCGCTGAAGCCCACCGTCGCGACGATGGTGCCCTTGGACAGGAACGTGTCCGACACCTGGATGGCCTGCTCCAGCAGGCCGCCCGGGTTGCCGCGCAGGTCGAGCACGAGGCCCTTGAAGCCGCCCTTTGCGTCCGCCTGCTTGCGGATGTCCGTCAGCGCGGCCTCCAGGTCGCGCGTGGTGTTGCCCTGGAAGTTCTTCAGGCGCACGTAGCCCACGCCGCCCGCGAGCAGCTTGTGCTGCACGGACTCAATCGAAATCATGGCGCGCGCCACCGTCATGTTGCGCGGCTTGTCCCAGCCGTCGCGCTCCACGGTGATGGTGATGCGGCTGTCCACCGGACCGCGCAGCTTGGACACGGCCTCGTTGAGGTCCATGTTTACGGTGGACTCCTCACCAATCTTCTTGATGCGGTCGTCCTTCTGGATGCCGGCGCGAGACGCGGGCGTCTTGGGCAGCACCTTCACCACGGTGAGGTTGCCCTCCTTCATCTGGATGACGAAGCCCAGGCCGCCGAACTCACCCTTGGTGGACAGCTTCATCTCCCGGTACAGCTCCGGGCGCAGCAGCACCGAGTGCGGATCCAACGTGGAGAGCATGCCGTTGACGGCGGCGTACTCGATGTCGCGCGTCTCCTCGATGGGACGCATGTTCTTCGACAGGAAGTCGAACACGTCCTTCAGCGCGAAGGACATCTTCCACAGGGAGTCGACGTGGGAGATGTCGAACTCCTTCTGCTTGCCGTTGACGTTGACGTTGAGCTTGCCCGTCTCCGGGTTGCCGTCCACGAGCACGTCCGGGACGCTCTTCTCCACGTACTCCAGGGAGGCGATCATCATCTCCTTGGGCTTCACCCGCTTGGGGTCGACGTAGTTCTCCTTCACGTAGAGGATGACCTTCGTGAGGACGCGGAGGCTGTTGAGGTCGTGGGGGGCCTTCTCGGCCTTGCTGGCGGAAGGCAGCGCGCCGTCCCAGGAGTCCTGCCCCGCCTCCGCCGCTCCCACGGTGAGCGGGAGGGGAGCACGGTCACTGCCTGCGAATGCCCAGGCCCCCAACAGAACAGCGACGGCGGTGATGCGGCGGAAGATACGCGGCATGCGGTTCATCCCAGCTGGGGCGCGAGAGGCGCCCCGGGTGATGCGTGAAAAGCCCTGTGAATCCGAACGGTTCAACGTAAGCCAAGGAACCAGGCAGCGGCCGGGCAAGCCTAATCACGGCTTCCAGGTGCTTCAAGGCGTGGCGTTGTCACTAGCGACCGAGAACGTCCACCGCAGGCAATGCGTTCCCGATCGGCCTGGACGTACGGACACCCGGCCTGCCCCTTTATTTCGCGTCCGCCCGGGCATCCGGTGGCGGGGGCAGGTCCCCGGCCTCCCGTAGGGCCCGGTAGAGGAGGGTGCCCCCGACGATGGCCACCGGGAGGAAGAAGGTGTTGAGGATGGGCACCCACAGGAGCAGGTAGACGCCCGCCCCGAAGCCCAGGCAGAGGGCCCGGCGCTCGCGCAGCATGCGGCGCACCTGGGCGAAGGGGTACAGGTGGCGCGTCATGGGCGCGGCCAGGTGCTCCGCCGCCATCCAGAGCATGGTCCACAGGCTGGCCAGCACGGTGAACGCCACGCTGCCCAGGCCCGGCAGGAGGTTCAGCGGCAGGAGCACCGCCAGCCCCAGGAAGAGCAGCGCCATGCGGGCGAGCGTGTGCAACAGCCCTGTCGTCATGCTCCGCAGGAAGGAGGCGGGTGAGAGTACGGCGTCCGCTCCCACACACTCGGCTTCCGTGGCCTCCGACACCGGGTCCTGCAGCGGCGTGAGGAGCAGCGGAGGCGCCACGTTGGCGCCCACCACCCAGGCGACCAGGGAGCCCAGCACGAGCGCGGTGTACCAGCCGGCCTGTCCGTACCAGGACTCGGGCCGGGGCCACACGGACTCCAGGAGTCCGGGGGCGTACCGGTAGAGCAGGACGGCCAGGCCCATCAGGGTGATGGCGGTGAGGACGGCGCACAGGCTGGAGAGGAGGAAGAGGCGGCGCGAGCGGAAGATGAGCCCGGAGGCGCGGCCGAGCACTCCCATGCCCTGGAGGAAATCCGACAGACGGGGCCGGGGAGACAGGGTAGGGACGGGGGATGCAGGGCGCATGGGGTCAGGGTGCTCAAATGAGGGCAAGGCCAACGGCCCCCGTTATATAGGGCGCCCTCATGTCCCTCGACCTCAAGCGCGTGGCCTCCGAGCCCCTCACTTCCGCCGCCCCCCTGGTGGAAGAGCTTCGCAAAGGGGAGAAGCCCCGGACCCAGCACCGCCTGGGGCTGGAGCACGAAAAGTTCATCTACCCCGTGGGGTCCGCCCAACCCGTACCCTATGAGGGACCGAACGGAGTGGGTGCCCTGCTGGAGCGCATCGCCCCGGGCGGCTACGAGCCCTTCCGGGAGACGCCCCAGTCGCCGGTCATCGCGCTGCAGCGCGGGATGGCGGCCATCTCCCTGGAGCCGGGCGGGCAGTTCGAACTGTCCGGCAGCCCCTTCCACACGGCGCGGGAGGCGCACCAGGAGAACCTCCAGCACCTGAAGGAGACGAAGGCGGCGGCGTCCGCGCAGGGCCTGCGGCTGGTGGCGCTGGGCTACCGGCCGGTGGGCACGACGGGCGAAATGCCCTGGATGCCCAAGACGCGCTACCAGGTGATGCGCCGCACGCTGCCGGAGCGCGGCCGGCTGGCGCTGAACATGATGCTGATGACGTCCACCGGGCAGGTGTCGCTGGACTGGGCGGATGAAGCGGACTGTGTGCGCAAGACGGTGGCGGTGGCGCGCCTGTCGCCGCTGCTGGTGGCGCTGTACGCCAACAGCCCGCTCCTGGAGGGCAAGCCTTCCGGCTACATGTCCTTCCGCAGTCGCGTCTGGGAAGAGGTGGACCCCACGCGCTGTGGCTACCTGCCGTCCTGGTTCGACGGCTCGTTCTCCTATCAGGCGTATGTGGACTGGGCGCTGGATGCGCCGCTCTTGTTCCTGCGCCGCGAGGGCGAGTACCGCCACCCGAAGCTCACCTTCCGCCAGCTCATGAAGGAGGGCTACGAGGGCCAGCCGCCGGACATGGGGGACTGGACGGACCACCTGTCCACGCTCTTCCCGGAGGTGCGGCTGAAGAAGGTGCTGGAGGTGCGCGGCGCGGACAGCGCGAGCGCGGCCATGACGGGGGCGCTGGGCGCGCTCTGGCGCGGCATCCTCTATGACGCGCAGGCGCTGGAGGAGGCGGAGCTGCTCCTGCCGCGGCTGAACTTCACCGAGCACCTGGCCTTCCACGACACCGCGCGCCGCGAGGGCCTGGCCGGGAAGCTGGGGCCTCGCGAGCTGCACCGGCTGGCCGGGGAGATGGTGGCCATCGCGAAGCGGGGGCTGCAGCGGTTGGACCCAGAGGACGCGCCGCTGCTCGCGCCGCTGGAGGCGGTGGCGGCTTCGGGCCGGTCGCCGGCGCAGGCGGTGCTGGACGCGTGGAAGGAAGATCCGCGTCCGGAAGTGCTGATGACGCGCTTCGAGCTGTGAGGACGTGGCGCGTCCGCGGGGGCGTGAGTCCCGCGGACGCGGAAGCCGGCTAGAAGCGGCCGCCCACGGTGAGGTTGCCGTTGAAGAGGTTGCCCTTGGCCTCCTCGGTGGTGCCGGGGATGGTGGTCAGGTCCTCGCTACCGACGAGGCGGTAGGTGGCGCGCACGCCGGCGGACAGGTGGCCCAGGCGGTATTCGATGCCCGCGGCCAGCGGCAACTCCGTCTGCCAGTCATTGCCGTAGATGGGCGCGGAGCCCGAGGACGCGTGCAGGAAGCTGAGGCCGAAGCCCGCGCCCACGAAGGGGTGCCACTTGTGGTCGACGACGGGGCCGAGCTTGCCCATGAACGTGCCGTTGTTGCGCCAGATGTGGTTGCCGCCGAGGACGCGGGCGTCATCGATGGGGATGTTCTGGCCTTCGTAGCCGACCTCCACGCCGATGTACTTCCAGGGCTGGGCGTTGGCGGTGATGTTGAACAGCCCGCCCACGCCCGTCTCGTCGCCCAGGTCGCCGGTGAAGCCGCCCAGGCCCACGCCCACGTCCAGGCCGGCCGTGGAGTCCTCTTCGCTGAAGCTGAGCTTGCGCGACACCTCGCTCGCGTCCACCGCGAGGGCTGGCCCCGCCACGCACGTGCCGGCCACCACCAGTCCTGCCACCATCGAAGTCCGTCTCATGACCAGGTTCCTCCCGCTAGAAGTGTGGGACCTGGAATGGAAGCTGGGACGACAGGGCCTGACAGCACACCCGCCCTGTGGACGGAGCCAGGAGGCCGAGGGCCTCAGCGCCGGCCGAAGAGCTTCTTCAACCCGGAAAGCAGGCCGCTCGGCCGGGCTTCTGGTTCGGTGTGGAAGGGCGAGCGGGCGATGAGTGCATCGCGGGAGGCGTCGTCCAGTTCCTCCGCCGCGAGCGTCACCGGCTGCCGCTTCGCGCCGGGCAGGGTGGCGCTGAAGGCGAGGGTGCCGTCGGTGGACAACTCCAGGTGCACCTCCACCTCGCCGGGGCGTTCCACGGAGAGGGTGAGGCAGCCGAGCCATTCGTTCTCCACGGCGGTGGCGGCGGTGCCCTGGAAGAAGGCGAGCGCCAGCGGACCGGGGACGGTGATGGGGATGACGAGCGTCTTCGCGGTGGGCAGGCGGGTGTTGCGCTCCAGCACGCGGCGGAAGGTGCCGGCGTCCTCGGCGACGCCGATGGGGGCGGTGAGGACCTCCGAGACGCTGGCGGCGGGCTTGCCGGTCTCCGACAGCAGGAGCGCGTGACCGAGCAGCGCGGCGCCGCGCACCACTGCGGTGCGGGCGTCCACGTCGTCGTCGCGCACGGGTACGCCCAGGCTCTCCTCCAGGCGGCGGCGCACGAGCGGTGAACGGGACTGGCCGCCCACGAGGAGCACGGCGTCCAGGCCCTGTGGGGACAGGGCGTTGGACTCCAGCACCTCGCGGGTGACGGAGACGACGCGCTGGGCGAGGTCGGCGGTGAGTGCCTCCATGCGCTCGCGGTCGAGCTTGGGTCCGGGGCCGGTGGGCAGGGTGACGTCCACGCTGTCCTGGGTGGAGAGGGTCTCCTTGGTGGATTCCGCGAGGGTGCGCAGGGGGCCCCAGTCGAGCAGGTGTTCGGGGCGGGGGTGGCCCTTTTCGGCGAGGTCGCTGACGAGCGCCTCGGCGATGCGGGCGTCGAAGTCCATGCCGCCGAGGGTGGGGTCGCCGCCGGTGGTGACGACCTCCAGGTCATCGCCGGTGACCTGCACGACGCAGACCTCCAGGCCGCCGCCGCCCAGGTCCACGACGAGGACGCGTTTGCGAGCGAGGCCCCGGCCGTGGGCGTACGCGAGCGCCGCGGCGGCGCTGTTGGTGAGCACGCGGGGCACGTCCAGGCCGGCCATGGTGGCGGCTTCGCGAAGGGCGGCGCGCTGGCGTTCGGTGAAGTGCGAAGGCGCGCAGAGCACGGCGCGCGTCACCTTGCGGCCGAGGTGCGCGGTGGCCGCCTGGTGCAGCTCGCGCAGCAGCATCGCGGTGAGGAGGGTGGGCGCCACGTGGCGGCCATCGAGCTCCACGCCCGCGTCGCCATGGCGGTCGGTGGCGATGGGGAAGTGGAGTTGAGGGGAGAGCCAGCGCAGGTTCGGGGAGCGGGTGCGAATGCCGAGCAGGCGCTTGAGGCCGGTCGCGGCGCGGCGGGGTGCGCGGGAGGCTTCGACGAGCGCGGCGGCACCGACCAGGAACTCTCCGGCGCTGTTCACCGCGATGACGGAGGGAAGGCCCGAACCGTCGTTGCCGGGGATGGGGATGGTTGTGGCGACGCCGTCGATGAGCGCGGCGACGCGAGCATGCGAAGTGCCCACGTCGATGCCGAGCACGACCTCCGCCGCCGCGGGCGTGGTGACGGGCACGGCGGGAGTCAGGTCGAAGAGCGTACGGCGACGGCTGCGCGCGGTGGCGGCGCTGCTCTGTGCGTCAGCGGAAGGCGGCGGCGCGGCTTCGTCGGTGCGCGGGGACTGGGGCGCGGTGGATGTCTGGGTCGGCGGTTGTGACGAGGCCGTGAGGACAGATGCTGTGGCTTCGGTGGACCGTGGGGTTTCTGTCGAGGCCGATGCTTGGGAGTTCGGTTGTTCCGACGTCGCGCTGGTGGGCGCGTTGGCTTCGCTGGAGCGCGGAGATTCTGTCGCGGCCGATGCTTGTCCCAACGCCGCGCTGACGGGAGCGGTGGCTTCGCTGGAGCGCGAGGACTCTGTCGCGACCGATGCTTGGGGATTCGGTTGTTCCGCCGCCGTGCTGATGGTCGCGGCGGCTTCACTGGAGCGCGGAGATTCTGTCGCGGCCGATGCTTGTCCCAACGCCGCGCCGATGAGTGCAGCGGCTTCGCTGGATCGCGAGGACTCTGGCGCAGCCGATGCTTGAGGATTCGGTTGTTCCGACGCTGCGCTGAGGGTCGCGGCGGCTTCACTGGCGCGCGGGGATTCTGTCGCAGTTGATGCTTGAGGGGGCTGGGGTTCCGAACCCGTGCTGATGCGCGTGGCGGCTTCGCTGGCGCGCGGGGGCTCTGTCGCGGCCGGTGCTTGAGGATGCGGTTGTTCCGACGTCGCGCTGATGGGCGAGGTGGCTTCGCCGGAACGAGGCGGCTGCTCCGTGGCGGATGCCTGCTGCGAAGGCGTACTGACCTGTGCGGTGGTTTCGCTGGCGGCGGCGGGCTGTTGCTCGGCGGAGGTCAGCGCAGGCGGTTGCTCCGAGGTCGAGCTGTCCGCACCGGAAGCTTCGTGCTCCACGGCGGATTCGCGCGGCGATGGTTCCTCGGCGGTGCTGCCCGGAGCGGCGGCTTCGTTGCCGCTGGGGGCATTCGCCGCGGTGTGCTGTGTGGCTTCGCCCGATGCGACCGGTGACGCGGAGGCGCTGGTGGAAACCTGGAGGGGCTCCGATTCCTCGACGGGCGGCTTCGTGTCGGAAGCGAGCGCATTCGAGGCGTCCAGTGCCGCCGGGGTGGACACCGTCGATGGCGGAGTCTCTTCGGGGGGCGGCGCTACCGGGGATGCGGACCGCGTCTCTTCGTGGGACTCCGCAGCCAGCACAGAAGCGAGTGCCTCATCGTGCTCTGGCGCTTGGACCAACGCCGATTCGAGTTCGGCCGAAGCAGCCACCGCGGGCGCGGCCACTGCCGGGGTCGTGTCTGCGGATGCAGAGGACCCGACGAGCGCCGTCCAGGCATCCTCGGTCGGCAGCTCGACCACGACGACTGTCGATGCGTCCTCCTCTTCCAGCGGAGGCACGGAGACGGGCTCGGGCACAGGGGCCGAACTCGCAGTAGGAGCGACCGTTGAAGTCGTGACGGCTTGCGTGTCGCGCTCGGGCTCGTCGGTGTCCGTGGCTCCGACAGCTTGTTCAAGCGCCGCGCTGAATGGATCCACGTCCTCCGTGTCCGTGCTGAGCGCGCGCGGAAGGGAGTCCGGATCGATGCCCCATGCTCGAAGGCGTTCGGCCTCCCGTTGGCTCGGCGTCGTGAACGGCTCTGGAGGAGGGGGCGTTTCCTTCGGAGCATCCTCCGAGTGGAACTCCACGGGCTGCGACGTCGCCTGGGGAAGGTCTTCTACGACGTCGGAGTCCGTGACTGCCGGAGCGGCCTCCGCTGTCGAGCCCTCGGCGGCGTCGAAGTCCGGGGCGGCCGGGAAGTGCTCCGCCGGCGGAAGCGCTGCTTCGGTATCGCCCCCCTCGGCATCGGAGGCCGACACCGTCCGAGCATCGTCTTCTTCCGAAGGCACCGTTGCCGCGAAAGAGGCGCCCTCGGTGTCGGAGTCCGGATCCGTCCATTCACTGCTCGCCTCTGGATGAATCGGCTCCTGGGCGCTGACGGCGTCGGGGGCTTCTGAGGGAGCCCAGGAACTCTCTCCCGGAGGGAGCGTCGCGTCCTCGGCGCCTTCCGTCGCATGCGCGTCCGGTGCGAACGAGGAATCGGGCTCCGCCGGAGCGGGGGACTCATCCGACTCCATGCTGAGGTCGACGTCGAAGTCGAACGACGAGCCGGAGTCCGCCTGCGTCTCGCCGGACACGGCTGCCACTTCCACGTGCGCCGGTTCCGCTGCGCCTGGCGTGTCCGCGAACTCGGAAGCCGTGTCTCCAGTCTCCTCCGTCGCGTACTCGGGGCTCCACCCGGAATGCTCGGGAGCACGCGCGGCTCCGAGCACGGCGTTCGGATCAAACGCGTCCACTGACGCGGGAGTGAAGTGGTGCGCGGATGCTTCACCAGCGTCAGGAGCGCCAGATGCCTCTGTTTCCGGTGGAAGCGCTTCGTCCTCGCGTGCATCCGGAACGGAGCCGTCCCCATCAGCCGCCGCGGGCTGCGCTTCCACGCGACCGTCATCGGCCTCTGGCGCAGGCGATGCGTCCGCTGTGCTCGGAGTCGAATCCCATGCAGAGGCTTCGGCGAATGAAGCGGCGGGGAGATTCTCGGTACTGGCGGGCGCCTCCCAAGGCGAAGCTTCCGCCGGTGCGTTCGTCTCCGCCTCGGAAGCCTCAACCTGCTGTGAATCAGCGGGAGGCTCCGGCGGCCTCACGGCCGCGAAGGTGCCAGAGGTCGCGGGCGTCCGTTCCCCGGCCTGGACTCCTCTGGACGCAGGAGTCGTCGGCTGGACCGTGAACATCTCCTGGGTCGCCCGTTGTGGATCCAGTCCGACCGGACGCCTCCGTGGCTTCCGCAGGAAGTCCACCGACGGAAGGGGCGCCAGTTCCTCTTCTTCGTCGACCGCGTGCTCCGGAAACAGCGACACCGGGTCATCCGGTTCAGCCAGGTCCGGCGGCGGCTCCGCGACGGGCAGCTTCACGGCCGGCAACGTCATGGACGCCTTCGGCGGCGCGGCGCGTGTCCCCGGTTCATCGAGGACCACCTTCGCCGGAGGCTCCACCGGTGCCGGCGCTTCAATGCCTGACGCAGGCCGTGCCGGATTCACGGTTGGAGTCCGTCGCACCAGCCCCGGCGGCGCCACCTCCATCCCGCTCCGCCGCGCGACGATGCGATCGATGAGCGCCTTGCTCGCCGCGTCCAGCTTGGTGAAGCGCACCGTCATCCCGGTCCGCGCACTGCCCGCGTCCGGCTGCGCCTTCAGCACCACGCCTTCACCGCGCAACAGCCGCGTGCCATCCGCGAGGACGAACTCGAACGCCAGCCCCGTGCCTTCCGGCTTGAGCGCTCGCGTGGCCACGAACACTCCACCGCGCCCCACGTTCGAGCCATACCGCTCGATGAACTCCTCCTCCCCCGTGTACGGGAGTCGGATGCGCAGCGGGAGGAGCTTGGGGGCCGGCCCGGTCATCGCAAGGGGATCCGCACGTCCCCGCCGGAGCCCCGCACCACGAGCGCCAGCCCATCGTCTTGCACGGCGTCCGGCGGCACCTCGAACAGCAGCGCCACTTCCGTGCGCTGCGATGGCGCCCACGTGGAGGGCAGGGGCTTCGTGCCGGCCACCGCCTGCGCGTCACGCGCCAGCGGATACGTCTGCCCCTTCGCGTCCGTGAGCTTCACGCCCTCCAGCGTCAGCGGCGCGGGCATCCCGCCCACGTTCTGGGTGATGAGCTCCACGCGCAGGAACAGGTCCTCCGTCGTGAGGCTCAGCCCCGCCTTGCTGGAGCCCTTCACCGAGTGCGACGCCTCCAGCCCGGTCACCTTCATCGCCACCGTGTCCACGTGCACGGTGTCGTTGCGCTCGGGCAGCCGCAGCTTGCGCGGGCCGTTGTCGCCCATGCCCGCGGCCAGGCCCGCCAGCTTCGACTCCTCGGGCTCGCGCTGCGCTGGCTGTGGACGCGCGGCCACGGCGCCGCCCTGCTTCACCCGGTCCGCCTCCGCGCGCAGCTTCTGGAGCGTGCGCGCGTCGGCTTCCTGGCCCTCTTCGGACGTGGAGGCTTCCTTCGTGCAGCCCCCCCACAGGAGGGCCGCCGTCAGGAGCGCCAGGGTGCGGGATGAAGCGCGAGGACTCACGCCGGGCTCGCGCCCTTCACCAGCTCGAAGAGCTTCTCGAGCGCCACAGGCAGCTTGTCCGCGTCCGGGCCACCGGCCTGGGCCATGTCCGGCTTTCCGCCGCCCTTGCCGCCCACTTCCTTGGCCATCTCGCGAACCAGGTTGCCCGCGCTGATGCCCTTGGCCACCACGTCCTTGGTGAGCGCCACCAGGATGACGGCGCGGCCGTCCTTCTCACCGCCAATGGCGATGACGCCCGAGCCGATGCGGTCGCGCAGTTGATCCGCCATGCCGCGGAACACCTTGTCGTCCGCGGGGTCCACGCGCGTGGCCAGCACCTTCATGCCGTTGACCTCGCGCGCCTGGTCCAGCAGGTCCTTCTGCGAGGCCGACTGGGCCTTCACCGAGACCTCCTCCACCTTGCGCTCCAGCTCCTTCACGCGCTTCTGGGTGGCCTCCACGCGGGTGGCGACCTCCTTCGGGTTCGTGCGCAAGAGCGCCGCGACCTTCTTGAGCTCGTGCTCCTGCTCGCGAACGAACTGGAGCGCTCCCACGCCCGTCACGGCCACGATGCGCCGCACGCCGGAAGCGACGCCGCTCTCGCTGGTGACCTTGAACAGGCCGATGTCGCCGCTGCGCTTCACGTGCGTGCCGCCGCAGAGCTCCGTGGACTCCGGGTGCACGGTGACGACGCGCACGGTGTCGCCGTACTTCTCACCGAACATGGCCACGGCGCCGGACTTCTTCGCGTCGTCCAGGTTCATGACGCGCGTCTGCGCGTCCGCGTTGTCGCGCACCCAGGTGTTGACCAGGTCCTCCACCTGCTCCAACTGCTCCTGGGTGGCGGGGGAGAAGTGCGAGAAGTCGAAGCGCAGGAAGTCCGGCGCGACGACGGAGCCCGCCTGCTTCACGTGCTCGCCGAGCACGCGCTTGAGCGCCTTGTGCAGCAGGTGCGTGGCGGAGTGGTTCGCGCGGATGGCCTTGCGGCGCTCCACGTCCACGGACGTCTGCACCATGTCGCCGACCTTCAGCGTGCCTTCCTTCACCTCCACGCTGTGGACGATGAGGCCCTGCACCGGGCGCTGCGCGTCCTTCACCTGCACCACGGTCTTGCCGCCGTGCGCGACGATGCGGCCCGTGTCGCCCTGCTGGCCGCCGGACTCGCCGTAGAAGGGCGTGCGGTCCAGCACGACTTCCACCGTGGCGCCCGCGGAGACCTGCGGCACCTCCACGCCGTCCTGCACCAGGGCGATGACGCTGCCTTCGCCCTCGTGGCCCTCGCCGTCGTAGCCCAGGAACTGGGTGGGGGCGGTGCGCGCGAGGACGGTCTGGAAGACCTCCGTGGTGCCCTTCTTGGTCTTGACGAAGTCGTCCTGCTCGTCGGCTTCCTTCTCCTTGATCTTGTTGAAGCCCTCCAGGTCCACGTCGTAGCCGCGCTCGCGCGCGATGATCTGCGTGAGGTCCCAGGGGAAGCCGTAGGTGCCGTGCAGCAGGAAGACGACGTCGCCAGCGAGGATCTTGCCGCCGGAAACCTGGAGCTTGGACAGCTCCTCGTCCATCAGCTTGAGGCCGCGGTCGAGCGTGCGGCGGAAGCCCTCTTCCTCGTGCTTGGCGACTTCGAGGATGAAGGTGCGGCCGTCGCGCAGCTCGGGGAACGCGTCGCCCATGAGCTCGATGACGCGGTCCACGACCTTGAAGAAGAAGGGCTCCTTGATGCCCAGCTGCGTGTCACCGTGGCGGATGGCCCGGCGCATGATGCGGCGCAGGACGTAGCCGCGCGCCACGTTGGAGGGCTGGACGCCGTCGGCCACGAGGAACGCGGTGGCGCGGGCGTGGTCGGCGACCACGCGCTGCGAGGCGCCGGTCTCCTGGGTGTAGGGCTTGCCGCACAGTTCGCTGACGGTGGCGAGGATGCCCTGGAAGAGGTCGGTGTCGTAGTTGGAGCGCTTGCCCTGGACGACGGACGCGATGCGCTCCAGGCCGGCGCCTGTGTCGATGGACGGCTTGGGTAGCGGGATGAGGGGCGCGTCCTTCTCCTTGCGTTCGAACTGCATGAACACGAGGTTCCAGATTTCGAGCCACCGGTCGCAATCACACGCGACGCCCTGGCACTTCCTGCCCGCGGCCTCTTCCACACAGGGGATGTCGTCGCCCTGGTGGTAGTGGATTTCAGAGCAGGGGCCGCACGGGCCGGTGTCGCCCATGGCCCAGAAGTTGTCCTTGTAGCCGAGCTTCAGGATGCGGTCGCGAGACACGCCCTCCTTCGCCCACAGGTCGAAGGCCTCTTCATCCCAGGGGATGTTGTTCTCGCCGTTGAACACGGTGACGGCGAGCCGGTCGATGGCCAAGCCCAGGCGCTTCGTCACGAACTCCCAGGCGAACGAGATGGCGTCGGCCTTGAAGTAGTCGCCGAAGGAGAAGTTGCCGAGCATCTCGAAGAACGTGTGGTGGCGCGCGGTGTAGCCCACGTTGTCGAGGTCGTTGTGCTTGCCCCCAGCGCGCACGCACTTCTGGGACGAGGTGGCGCGGCGGTAGTCGCGCTGCTCACGGCCGGTGAAGACGTCCTTGAACTGGACCATGCCGGCGTTGGTGAACAGCAGGGTCTGGTCGCCAACGGGCACCAGCGAGGAGGAGGCCACACGGCGGTGGGCGCGCTCCTCGAAGAACTGGAGGAACGCCTCGCGGATCTGGGAGGCGGTGAGGGCGGAAGGCATGGTGTGGGTATATGCCACAAGAGGGCCGGGCGCAGCAGTTCCTGGACGGGTCATCCCCAGTGGGACGGAGCATGTAGGCAGGGCTGACGACAGGAGGGCAGGGGAGCGGCCGGGGGCATGGCGTTCCGCGCGTCCCAGGTGCATTGGATCCCAGCATGGATGCTTGTTCGAGAACCCGGCGCGCACTCAAAGGGCGAGTTGATACATCTCGGCCCATTCGCTTCGGCGGGGTGGCCATGGCCGTGCTGACTGCCGTGCTGTGGCAGTCGCAGGGATGCTTGAAGGCAAGAATGGGCCCGGATGCAGTTCGCCATTCAGGAATGGGAAGGGAGGGGCGAAGGCACTTGATCCCGTTGTGCTACAGCCCCTGCGAGAATGCCTCGGCGGATGACGGCGGACTCGAATGTCGCTGCCCTCCAGGGTTTGACGGTGGAGCCCCGGAGGCCGACTCCGGGACGAGGTAGGGGTGTCTATCGCACCGCGCCACGCGCCCGGAGTCTCGGCTTCTCACGGACTTGGAACGGGCACGCAACTCCCGGCGCCATTTACCGACAATGTAGGCAAGCCTCTCGCTCTACCTCTCGGCTCCCCCCTCCCGAGGTCCCCTCATGGTCCAGGTCACGCGTCCTTCCAGCCTCACTCCGTCCACGCAGACGCGGGCCACGCCGGAAGCCCCTGCCCGGGCCAAGGGGGCGCAGGGCTTCAACGCCATCGTGAAGGGGGACAGCTTCTCGTCGACGACTCAGGCGGGGTCGCAGCAGGTCAATGCCCTGCGCCTTCCCATCCCCTGGCCCGGCAAGGGCGAGGCGGACAAGATCGGCTGGATCCAGAAGGCGTATCCGCCGGCGAAGGACTCCACCGCGGAGTTCATGAAGCTCAATCAGGCCGTGCGCGCGGGCCAGAACGTGATGCCCCCCGAGGCCAAGAACTGCGTGTTCCTGGCCGTGGGCGGTCTGCTCTCCGAGGCCGCGCCCAAGCAGATCTACTTCGACAAGAACCTGGACGCGCTCGAAGCGCAGGGCCTCCAGGTCGGCCGCGTGCCTGTCGACACGGACATGGGCGTGGAGCACAACGCCGCCATCGTCCGTCAGGCCGTGCTCGAGGCCTCCAAGAACGGCAAGCAGGTGGTGCTCATCGGCCACAGCAAGGGCGGCCTGGACTCCGCGGCGGCACTGTCGATGTACCCCGAGCTCAAGGAGCACGTGCGCGCCCTGGTCACCATCCAGTCGCCGTACGGCGGCTCGCCCATGGCGCAGGACCTGCTGGACAACCCGCTTGTGCGCTACGGCGTGGGCGGCGCCGTCGAGGCGCTCGGCGGCAGCATCCAGGCGGGTGAGGACCTGACGTACGACTCGCGCAAGGAGTTCCTGGCGAAGCACCCGATGCCCGAGGGCATCCCCACCGTCTCCATGGCCTCCACCACCGCGAACCCGACGTCACCGCTGTTCGCCATGCAGGAGTACATGCACCAGCGCTACGGCGTGAAGTCGGACGGCCTGGTGCTCCCGCAGGACGCGTTCATCCCCGGCTCCAAGTCCGTGACCCTTTCCGGCCTGGATCACCTCGACTCGACCGGGACGACGCTCAACCCGTTCAAGCCCTACCAGCCCGAGGACCTGACCCTCTCGCTGGTCGCGATGGCGCTGAAGATGCCCAAGGGCGGCTGAGTTTCACGTCCCCGTGGGCGGGACCTTCTGCTTCAGCTCACGCGCCGGAATCCCCGCCACGGTGGTCCCCGGCGCCACGTCGTCCAGCACGATGGCGTTGGCACCAACCTTCGCGCCGTCGCCAATCACCACGGGGCCCAGCACCTGGGCGCCCACGCCGATGTAGACGTCGCGGCCCACGCGGGGCACGCCGACGCGTCCGGGCAGGGGCTCCAGGCTCACGTTCTGGGAGATGAAGCTGTTCTCTCCAATCTCCACACCCGGCGCGATGATGACGCCGATGCCTCCGTAGCCCAGCTCCACCGTGGGGTGCAGCACGGCCTTCGTGTCCACGTGGCTGTTGTGGAGGCGGTTGCCCACCGTGGCCACCATGTTCGCGAGCCGCGGGAGCGCCTGGAGCCGCTTCGCGGCCCGGTAGAACGTCAGCGCCGTCGGACCCATCTGCCCACCATCCTTTTCGCCACCGGAGCCCAGCGGAACTTCGAGCGTTGCAGCGTCTGCCCCATCCACGTGTCCCGGTAGATGAACAGCCAGTGGTGCGGCCGGACCTGCTCCGCCCACTCGCGCTTGTAGGGAGCATCATCTCCCAACAAGTCCAGCTCGCCCAGGCCCCTTCCGATGCAGTCCTGGATCAGGTTCTCCGTCAGCAGGTGACCCGGACTGACCTCCGCCAACGACTCATCGTAGCCCGGCTTCATCGCCAGATAGCGACCGCCGTATTCCAGCCCGTACTGGAACGCGATGGGACGTGAGTCCAGTCTCAGGAAATACAACCCCAGCCAGCCGCGCTCCGCCGCCGTGTGCGCGAGCCCCGTATAGAAATCCCGACGGTGCCGCGCCTGCGCGATGGCCGTGCCCTCCCTCGCCTTCCAGCCGCTCTGTTCCAGTGCGAAGGCCTCCTCCAGCTTCGACCCCAGGCCCTCCACTTCGGCCACGCGCTCCACCTCCACGCGGCCCTTCTCCTCCAGGCGCCTGCGCCTTCTGCGCAGCGGCTTCGCGTTGCTCCGGCCCTTCGTCCACGCTGCCACCGTGGAGGGCAACACCAGGTAGGGCGAGCGCGAGCTCGGCCATGCGCCCCAGGGCATCCCCGCGCCCTTCGCCGCGTTGAGCAGCTCCCAGGCCGCGCCGCCCTCCGGCACGTCCGACAGCCGGAGCACCTCCCAGCTCGGGTCGCCCATCAGATGCGACAGGAAGGCCACCGCGGCGCGCTTGGGCTCCTCCGCCACCAGGTCGAAGCGGCACGAGTGCTTGTTCGTCAGCGACGACAGCTGCCGCACCGGCACGCCGTACTGGTGGCCCTGCTCCTCCTGCAGCCCCAGCACCGCCACCAGCACGCCCAGCGCGTTCCTCGCCGTGAGAACGCGCAAGGCCGCATTGGGCGCGAAGTGCTGAAGCCAGCAGCGCACGAACTCGTGCCGGTGGAACACCTGGTCGTCCACGCGCTTCACCAGCGCGTTCCACTCCACCTCCAAGGCATCGAAGGCCGCGAGACTCCGGACCTCCTCCACGCACAAGGGCTCCACGCGCCCGCGCGTCATGAACTCCACCGCGTTGGGGCGGGGGAGGGAAGGGACGCGTTCCCCGAGCATCGCGTCCGTGATGGGACTCTCCTCCATGAACATCGCTCCTCGGGGTGCTCTCTGTCGGGGACTCAGGACAGCGGCTCGCCTGCGTCATCCGCCGCTTCGGGTCCCAGCACTTCCGGTCCCTGTTTCTGCAGCGGCTCGTCGCGCGGCAGCACCGGCCCCTCGAGCTTCGCCAGCGCGTTGGTGTCCAGGGGGACGTGGTGCACCTGCACCGGGCCCCTGGTGCTGGTGAGCTCCACCGTCGCCTTGAACACCGCCTCCGCGGGGGCCTGCATGACGGGCGTGGGCGCCTCCACCACCGGCGCCAGCCGCTTCGGCTGCTTCTTGAGGCCGCGGAAGAGCCAGCCGCCCTTCTGGCGTTCGTACAGCTTGCGCGTCTCCACCGCCGCGCGTGCATGTGACACGCGGCCCGTCTCCAGGTCCTCCAGCAACATCTCGCTCAGCCGGCGGCGCGTCACGCTGTCCAGGTAGTCGAAGACCTTCTCCAGCTTGCGCACCACCACCTGCGTCGCGCCGCCCGCAGCCGTGTGCGTCAGCGCGGCGATCTTCAACTCGTGCCGCGCCCTCGCGCGCTCCGCCAGCTTGCGCAGCCGGTCCGCTTCATCCGGCGACGCGGCCTTGCCGACGAGTCCCGGCAGCACCGTGCGCGCCAGGCCCGCGTCCACGAAGCCCGAGTCGTCGAACGTCTCCAGCGACTCCAGCGCCCGCCGCCGCGCCTCCACCGACGTGCCCTCCAGCGCCTTCAGCGCCGTCGTCACCCGGTCCAGCGCCATCCAGCGGTACACCCAGTCCAGGCCCGTGCCCTTGATGTTCTGCGCGCCCATGATGCTCACCTGCATCCCGGGCGCCACCGCGCGGGCGCACGTGTCCACCACCTGGTCGCCCGTCGCCTGCGAGTCGGACACCGGCACCAACTGCTCCAGCATCATGGCCTTGTACGCGTCGCGGAACTTCGCGTGGAACGCCTTCACGCGGCCCTGCGCATCCGCTTCACCCCGGGGCAGCAGCGCCTTCAGCCGCGCGTGCACCGCCATGCGCGCCAGGAGATACAGCGCGTGTTCGCGCACCTCGTCCTTCGTCGCGGCCGTCAGCACCTCCGGCAGCGAGGAAGGCTGTGCGCGCGACACCGGAGACAGCGCCTCGTCGATGAGCGGGCCCACCTCTCGCTCCAGCGCGCGGCGCACCTTCTCCACTCCCACGTCGTCGTCTCCGCCCTCCAGCGCCTTCTCCACCGCGGCCGTCAGCGCCAGCGTGGCAGTCGCCTGGAGCCCCGCGCCGGCCGCGTACCGCTCTAGCCGGTCCAGGAACGTGGCCTTCGTGGGACGCGGCACCTTCAGCTTCGCCAGCTCCTTCGCGAGCCGCGCCTCCGCGCGGGCCTGACCCTCGGGGCTCGAGACCTCCTCCGCCGCGACGACCTCCGTGCTCATGAGGTGCCGATCCAACGCGCCGCGCACGTACTTCTGCAGGCCCTCCAGGTTCGTGCCGATGAGCACGTGCCGGTCCGCGGGCGCGTCCTCCACCATGATGCGCGCGAACACCTCCGAGCGCGACACGCGGTCCCAGCGGTTGTTGATGACGGTGATGACCGCGCGCTCCGGGTTCGTGTCCGGATCCACGTCCCCCAGGCCCGTGCGGATCCAGTTGTTCATGAAGCCCGTGCGCTCGTTCGCCGAGTGCCCGTTGATGAACTGGAGATGCCGCCCGCGCACCTTCGCCGGCGGGAAGACCTTCAACACGCCGATTTCGGGCTGCACGTGCTCGGCCATCAGCGCCAGCGCGTACGACCGCGACACGCCGAGCTGCTCCGCCAGCGTCGCCACCAGCGCCATGTTGCGCGGGTGTTCGCGGTAGGGGAACAGCGCGAGGAACTCCTCGGGAATCAGCTCCGCTTCCCACCACGCGCTGTGCAGCAGCGTCGTGTCCTTCTCCTGCGCCGCCTGCTTGAAGAGCGGGAGGAAGTGGTCCTCCGTCGTCACCACCCGGCCGCCCTTGGGCATGAAGTTGGTGATGACCGACGCGACGTTGATGCCCGCAGGACCCTGGATGTCCTCATGGTCCGGATAGGCGTTGGTCAGCGTGGCGAAGTCGTCCTTCATCCAGTCGTTCTGGAGCAGCTCGACGAAGTTGGGCTGCAGCGCCATGCACTCCCAGAGGAACACCTCCGTGCCCAGGCGCGCGCCCAGCTCCACCATGTCCTTCTGTTCCCAGATGGTGGCCTTGTCGTAGGGCCGGAAGATGAAGAACTCGGACGGCCCGGCGCCCGGGGCGCTGTGCACGAACATCGCCTCCGAGCCCGTCGTCTTCGCGAACACTTCGAAGCCCATGCCGGAGAAGAGCGCCGCCTTCAGGCGCTCCGTGCCGGACTTGCCTCGCGTGCCCCAGCCGCCGATGACGAGCGGAATCTTCTCCCGGGACTTCCGCACGTTCTGGCGCTTCACGTACGTGTCGCCCAGGAAGACGGAGAAGAGCGCCGCGGTGAAGAGGCCCAGCGCCGCGATGCCGTTGCCGCCCATGCCGAGGAAGTAGCCCTCGTTCTCCATGATGCGCTCGGTGAGGAGCGCCAGGAACCCGCTCTGCAGGCCCAGCAGCGCGGGCGTGTGCAGCGTGGACGTGGGCTTCGCTGCGGCCTCCGGCTCGTGGAAGAGCGTGGCGAGCGGAGAAGGGACCTGCTTGTGCTGACCGTACGGCGTGAAGCGCACCTGGACGCCCAGCTCGCGCTCCACCTGCTCCACGAAGCGGCGGCGCTCGCGGGGCTCCTCGCCTCCCAGTGAGTCAAGCCGCAGCGTCGCGAGCCGACGGTAGTCCTTCGACACCTTCAGGCGGTTCGTCAGCCGGCGCAGGCGCGAGGCGGGCGGCACCAGCACCGTCTCTCCGTGGCTGCTGAACAGGTGCACCTTGCCGTCCTTCGACAGCGGCATGTCCAGCAGGTCGTCCACCGTGGGGAGGTGACGGCCCCAGCTGCCCTGGCTCGCCACGTGGACGCGCTCGCCGGGGACCAGCGTCTCCGTGATTTCGTCCAGGTGGCCCGGGTGCGCGCGCAGCGTGCCGGACATCACGCGGCCGGTGGTGTGCAGGAACGCCTGGCGCTTGTTCGGCGCGGGGCGGCCCAGCTCGTGCCACACGCGCCACAGGCGACGCTCCTGCCGGTCGCCGTGCCACAGCGTCAGCGTCTTGTCCGTGCGCTCCGCGTACAGCCCGTGCCCGTCCTGCGACAGGTCCGCGAGGATGGCGCCCAACCACGCGGGGCCCTCCGGCATCGGCGGCAGGTTCTCCGGCGCGGTCTGGAGCGGAATGCGCGTGCGGCTGCCCGGGCGAAGGTTGGAGACGCGGCCCGCGAGGAACACCGTCCACGCCTGGCGCACCGGGTCCTTCACCCGGCGCAGCACCTGCGCGGCGGCGGCGGCGGCCTCCACCACCGGACCCGTGGCGCCCGGCTGCGTCGCCAGGGATTCCACCGCGTCCAGCAGCGCCGCGTGCGCGGGGCCCAGTCCGGCGGCCCCCAGCGCTTCCGCCAATGCGGCGGCGCGTTCGCACGACACGCGCAGGACCAGCGGCGCGGTGTCACGGCCGAGCACGTCCACCAGCACCTGGAGCGCTTGTCCCTTCACCTTCGGCGACGCGAGCGCCGCGTCCACCGCGGCCAGCACGGCGGCGGTGCGCACGCGTGGACTCGGCTCCGACAGCGTGGGTCCCGCGACGGCTGACACCTGCTCCAGCCCCGCCAGACGGCGCAGCAGTGGTTGCCCCTCCGGACGCTGCGCGATGAGGGCGCACAGGCCCATGCGCACGTATTCGCTCGGGTCGTGGTGCGCGACCTCGGTGAGCAGCGGCACGCGGTGCTCTTCCGACAGCAGCGGCGCGCATTGCTCCAGCACCTGTCGGCGGAAGAGGAAGTCCCTCTCCGACGGAGCCTTCGCACGCAGACGCTGGCGCAGCAGGGTGATGCCCTCGAGCACGTCCACCGTGAGCAGCGCGCGCAGTGCCTCCGCCTGGAAGAACGGACTCACGTCCTCCTGGCCCGCGAGGCTCGTCAGCGTGGGGCCCACTTCGGGCAGCGACGTGGCGACTCCCGGCACCGTCTGCGCGAGCTGCCGGAAGGCCTCCAGCGCGGCGGAGCGGTTTTGCGACCGGGGTGCGTCCACGGCGCGGTCCAGCAGCTGCCTCGCCAGCGGCACCGCGGCGGGTTGCAGCTCCTGCGCGTGGGCCTTTTCCAGCACGCCCGTCAGCGCACGGAGCGCCGTCTCTTCTTCTATCAGCAGCTTGTGGCGGCGCTTCTCCAGCCGCTCGCGCAGGGCATCGAAGCCCATCCACCGGTCCAGAGCGCGCAGGTCCTCCTTGCGGTCCTTGCGGTCCTTCACCGTGGCCTTGATGTGATCCACCAGCACCTGGCGGCGGGCGGCGTCATCCAGCGCCTCGTTGTGCTGACGCGTGAACTGGACGATCTCCGCGTGGACCGCGGACAGCTCCGTCTCCAGGGCCTCCAGGGCGACGCCCAGCCACGGGGCCAGTCCCTCCAGGCCCGCGGGGCGAGGGCACGACTCCACCAGCCGCTGGGCCAGGACCTCGACCTGGGCCCCGCGCACTCGACGGTGCAGCGGGGGCAGGGCTTCCAGCAGTTGGGACTCGAGAGGTTCGTTCGCCAGGTGCATGTCGCGGCCAGAGCTATTCATTGCTTGAGAAACCTGCCCGACCCCCCCAGGCACGCGTTCGGATCAAGACAGCTCAGGCACCCTCAAGGCTGCAAACGTCGTTCATCGAGCAGCTCCTCGAACTCCTCCTCGGTGGGGGTGACGTCCTGCAGCCCACGTCCACCTGTCCAATCCCACCGCGCTCCGAGTGAAAACATGTTCTGCATTCCGTACGGGCCGGAGAGGAAGGCGCGGTCCTCCGCGAAGAGCATCAGCCGGTTGCCGCCCTTGCCCATCCACACGTTCCAGTCCAGGCGGCCCGACACGCGGTGGCGCAGGTACGCCGTGGCGCGGTGATCATCCTGGAAGCGCTGTGACGCGCCGTAGCCCAGCTCCACGCGCGTGCCCTGGAGCTTGCCGCCCAGGAGCGCCGCCCAGCTCGCGTAGGCGCCCGCGTTGTCCATGGTGTAGAAGTTCGCGTTGGTCACGGCGGACATGCCCAGCGTGGCCACGTGGTCCTGGAAGGGCTGCCAGCGCAATGACAGCCGGGGCGACAGGCGCCTCGGGTGGTCCTTGCCGTAGAGCCAGTAGACGTTCTGGTCGTAGCGCGTGGCGTCGATTGCGCTGCCGCCCTGCATGGACTCCAGCGTCAGGCCCAGGCCGGGGATGAGGCCCACGTCCGGGGACAGGCGCACGTAGCGGTCCGCCGCCACGCGGCCTCGCGCGCTCCAGCGCATCGCACCGTCGATGGACTGCGAGAACACGGAGCCCTGCATGGACAGACGCAGGTCGCCGGGCAGCTGATTCACATAGCCGGCCACGGTGCCGCCGAACACGGCGGACCGGTTCAGCGGGTAGCGCGCTTCGGGTGTGAAGCGCAGCCACGCGCGGCCCGGGGACAGCTCACGGCGCAGGGACAGGCGGACCTCCAGGCCCGTCTGGAGCGGGCGGTTGAGCAGCTCGCCTTCCTGCACGTCCTCGCTGCGATAGCCCATCTCCGCGGACACCATGCCCAGGCCGTCGGTGCGCGCTTCCGGAGGCATGCCTTCCGGCAGCAGCGACAGGCTGGGCGGCAGCGCGGGCCAGGGCAGCGGCTCCAGGCCCGTGGTGCCCTGGGCCCACGACGGGGCCGCGAGCGCGCTCGGATCCGAGGCGACACCCAGTTGCACCTGCACCAGGGCTTCACCGGTGGGCGACTCCAGGCTCACGCGGTGCGGGCCGCGCGAGGGCAAAAGCAGCCACGTCTCGCCCATGCGGCCCAGCGGTTGGGACGCGCCCTGGAGGCCGGGGTCGGCGTCCTCGGGCAGGCCCAGGTGCATGAGCGGGCCTTCCTCCGCGCTGGAGCCGCCGGTGCCGTCACCCGAGGGCAGCGGCGTGCTGCGCAGGAGCAATTCGCGGCCCGCGGTGGGGGCCAGGGCGGTGGCGCGCACGCGCAGGGCGGTGGGCCCCAGCACGGTCATCACCACCGGCGCGCCCGGACGGCTGCGCAGGAGGGAGAGGGGCTGCGGGGCGGCCACGACGCGGGCGTTGGTGCTGGCTTCTTCGGACTCCACGAAGCGCACGAGGCCGGACTGCTGCGTGTCGGCGCGCGCCATCACCACTTCCACCTGGTGACGGCCGGGGACGTCCAGGCGCGTGCCCAGGATGGCGGTCTCTCCTTCGGCGACCTGGAGCTCTCGCACCACGCGGCCGTCCACGCGGAGCGCGAAGGCGCAGGTTCCGGTGGCGTCCACGCCCGGACGCGGGGTGGTGCCGCAGAGGACCTCCGCGCCCAGGGGCCGGGGCTGCTTCACCACCAGGCTCATCACGCGCGAGGCTCCGGCGGGCAGCAGCTTCGCCTCCGACAGCTTCCACGGGGGCGCGAGCAACGCCTTGCGCACGGACATGGCGACGTCCTCGTCGTCCGTGCCGGCCTCCGACGTGGCGACGAGCGAGCCCGCGGTCTCCTCCGCGTCGCGCAGTCCTTCCCAGCGCGTCCAGCGGCCCGCGGTGAAGCGCATGCGGCGGACATCCGGATGATCCGCCCATGCCTGGAGCTGGCTCGCGAGCGCCGCGCCCAGGGGCGCACCGCCGTCCTTCCACGCCTGCGGCGAGTCCTGCAGACGCTCCAGCATTCCGAGCGCTTCCAGGCCCACCTGGGGCAGGCCCGTCTCGCGGTACAGCGCCGCCATGGCCAGCGCGCCCGCCGCGTCCTCACCGGAGGCCGACAGCAGTCGAGCACGGAGGTAGCGGCCCGCGAGGCTCTTGTCTCCCGACACCGCCGTGAGCGCCGCGTCCGTGTGGCCTTCGCGAGCCTGCGCACTGAGCGCGGCGAGCTTCGCACCTTCCGTGTCCAGCGCCGGGAACGCAGGCGAGACCAGCGTGGGCTGGGTGATGGCCTGCGTGAAGCGCACCGTGCGCGGGGCCGTCTGCGACAGGCGGTCCATCAGCGCGAGCAGTCGCCGCTGCTGCTCCGGCGTCAGCTTCGCCTGCGCGTCCAGCAGCCGGCCCACGTCCGCGCGGGCGAAGCCGTCCTCCTGCAGCGATGAAAGCAGCTCGGCGCGCGCGAGGCGCGGCTCCACGTCATCGGGCCCCGTGCGCAGCGCGCGGGAGAGCGCCTGGAGCGTCTCGTACGCCGTGCCTGCCTGCGGTTGCTGCGGCAGGGCAGGGGACTCCTCGGACGTGGCCACCTCCGCGCGGCGCACCGACAGCGAGACGGCGAGCTGTGCCTTCGGATCCTCGGGCTCGAACCACACCTCGCGCGCTTGCGCGGGCAGTGTCACCACCGCGGACACCGGCGCGGACGACGTGCCCTTCGCGCCTTCCAGCGCCACGTGGCGCGGGCTGGCGGCGGTGGGCATCAGCACCAGCCGACGCGGATGGCCCACATCCGTGTTCATGCGCACCACGAGCGGCTTGCCCGCGGTGGCATTCAACGGACGCAGTTGCACGCGCACCGGCGAGGGCAGCTTGGCGTCCGGCACCCCGAAGCGCACTGCCTTCTTCTCCTCCTTCACCGGCCACTGCGAGCGCACGTAGCCCACTTCGCCCGGCGTCCCCTCCGCCTTCGCGGGCGCGAGCGACAGGAACGCACGCGTGCCCTCCACGCCCTCCAACTTCAGCGCGTGTTCGCCCGGAGGCAGGGCAATCTCCATCGGCTCCACCGCCGACAGCGGCAGCAGCGGGAAGGCGTTGCTCCCCACGCGCAGCACCGGATTCGCCTTCGCACCCGGCGGCGTCATCACGTAGGCGCGCAGCAGGGTGGGGGCCTCCGCGAGCCCCGTGGCCTGCACGTGCGTGGTGCCGCCTGCGGCGAGCGGCCACAGCGCGCTGCCCGTTATCGACGCGTCGGCCTCCATGCCCTGGAGATCCAGCCAGTGCGAGGCCTTCACCTCGGTCCCATCGTCGCGGGGCGCGGGCGTCACCTGCGACCAACGGCTCGCGCGCCACCACGCGGCGCGGTAGCTCCGGCGGATGTCCTCCGACAGCGGATCCGCGCGCCACGCCAGCTCCAGCGCGGCCAACTCGCGGCTGCGCAGCGGATTCCCCAGCGGCAGGCGGGCCACCAGCTCCGATGCCTCGGCGGTGAGGAATCCCGCGTCCGGCAGCGCTGGCGCGGTGCCCAGGAGCGCGTGCGCCACGTCCGGCTTGTTCGCGTCCAGGAGCTTCTTCGCGGTGAGCAGCCGCAGGTGCCACGCGAGCGGCGACGCATCCGCGCCCTTCAGCGTCTCCACCGCCACGTCCGTGTCGCCGTCACCCAGGGCGGCCATCACGGTCAGCAGCGGCGACAGGCCCTCCGTCTTGATGCGTCCGTACGTGCCGCGCGCCAGGTCCGGCATCAGCGCCACCAACCGCTGACGCAGCAGCGATGGGCGGGCGGCGGGGTCCTGCTTCACCACCTCCCATGCCTTCTCCGCCAGCTCCGTCCAGTGCGTCTGGTGCGACAGCGCCTCGGACAGCGTGGGCCGGCGCGTGGCGACGCGCGCACGCATCAGCGGCGCGGGACCCTTCCAGCTCACGCGGTAGTTGTGCTTGCCCGGAGGCAGCGCCACGCGCAGCTCCTCCGCGATGCCCACGCGCTCACCCGCCGCGAGCACCCTCGCGGTGCGCCCGTCCGGCAACGCCGCACCTTCGGACGCCTCCGCCCACGCGGGCTGCGGCGTGAGTTGCGCCTGCGCGAGCACCCCGCCCACGCCGTATACCTCCACCGTCGGTGCCTCGGCGGGCGAGCCATTGCCCAGCACGGCGCGCGCCTCCAGTGACAGCACGCCCGGGCCTTCCATCTCCAACGCCCAGACCGAGCCCTTCCCCTCCGGGCGGACCCAGGGCGCGTCCATTCCCTCCAGCACCACCTCCGTGCCGGTGGGACGCGGGCGCTCCACGCGCACCGCTTGTCCGTAGAGCGGTGACACCAGCGCCCACTCGCGCAGTGCGGACGCCTTGCGCCAATCGCGCACCGCGGTCCGGAAGGGCGAGGACTCGGGCTGGTCCTTCACGAGCTCCGCTTCCAACGCCGCGTCCACGTCCAGCCGCGCTCGCGTGGCCGCGTCGAAGGCCAGCGCCGGGCGCGGCCCCTTGCCGTCCACCCACTTAAGGAGCGCGTCACGCATCCGCTCCTCGGTGCGCGCCGTGGACGTGTGCGTGGGCCGCTCCACCACGATGCGGGCGTTCTTCGTCGCCGTGACCCACCAGATGCTGCCGGCGCCCATGGGTTCCGCCAGGTACCAGCGGCCCGGACGCTCCGACACGCCCTCTTCCTCCACGCGCAGCTCGGGCGCTTCTCCGGCCTCCGACAGCGGCACGCGGGTGAAGCGCAGCGCCCCGGCGGGGCCGGTGACGCGCACCACGTCCAACGGGCCCAGCCACACGGCCGCGCCCTTCTTGGAAGTCACTTCCATCGCGCCCGTCACCTGCGGCACGCCGCCCGGTACGTAGGGCGCCTGGCCCCGGAGGTCCTCCAGTGCCACCGGCCCCCGGATGGCGCGCGGCTGCCAGGTCATGCCCTCCTCGCTGCGAGCGATGACGGACGGCTGGGAGACGGCGGGCTGCGCGATGACGGGCAGCGCCGCGAGCGCTCCCACGAGCAGGGTGTAACGGGCGCGGCGTCGAACAGGAAACATCGGCGCTCAGTCCTCCAAGGGTGCGAACAGAATCTGGGCCAGCCGGTCCAGACGTGCCGGGTTCGCCAGCGCTTTGCGCGTACGGGATGACATTTCCAGGTGCAGGAAGCGGGCTTGCGGATAGGACTGGAGCAGACGGGCCTGCGCGTTCTGTGTCCCTCCGAGCACCTGCACTCCGTCCGGGAACAGCTTCACTCCAGGGCCAAGTGCCTCCTCCAACGGTGCGGCCACCTGCCGGGCCCACCTGCCGGGCTTGCGCGTCCCGTCGCTGAGCACCGCCGCCAGCTTCTCCGTGCGGCCCTTCTGGACCTTGGTCTCGCCGAAGCCGTGCAGCTGCACCACGCGCGGAGCGGAGAGGTTGCGCGCGGCCAGGTCCGTCACGGTCTGGAAGAGGTGCTCCGGGTTGTGCGCGACGTCCGCGGGGTGCTCCGGATCCTCGGGCGTCTCACCGGGCGTGCCCTTGTAGCGGTGCGCGGTGGCGGTCATGAACAGGCGTGGCGCGAGGCCCTCGGGAGGGCAGACGAAGAGGGTGGAGCCGATGTCCTCCGTGCCGATGTCGAAGTAGGGGTGCGGCACCTGCACCACGTCGTTCGTCGCTTCACCCGTGCGGATCAAATACGCGCCCGCGCCGTGGTAGCGGTCCGGCCGCTCCCGCAGCACCCAGAAGGTGTCGCGCGGCGTGGTCCACGTCTCCAGGAAGAAGCCCACGGACGCGGCCACGTTCATCAGCTCCGGGGGCACGTCCTTCTGCTTCGGCGCGGCGGCCAGCAACGCGGGGATGAGCTTCGCGAACGCGGTCCGCTCCTCCAGCGTGGTGGGGTGGAACGTCACGGCGTCCGCGCGGGGCCACAGCCCGGAGAAGCGCGCGTCCACACGGCACCCTGACTGCTCGGGCACGTTCACGGTGGGATCCTCCTGGGGCACGCGCTCCGGAGCAGGCCGTGGGGCCGCCTTCGCGCGCATGGCCGGCTGTGCGTTGGCGCTCATGCCGGCGCCCAGCACCGACACGACCCCCGCTGCCACGAGCGGGCGCCACGACCCGGTCCTCCCGAGGAACCTCACAACATGTCCTCGTCGGGCTGCCAGCCGCCCCGGTTCCACATGCGCGGCGCGGCGTTGTCCACCGCCTGGCCGAACATGAAGAACCGCGCCCACATGGGCCCGCTGCCCAGCGACTGGATGCGCACGGTGTGCACGCCCGGCGCGATGTCCTCACCCAGCGTCACCGGCACGGTGCGCGCGTACCACTTCACGCCCGGGCGGCCGACCGGCATGGCCGGCTCGCGCTCGGAGGCAGGCAGCACCACCGTGCGCTCGGCGCGCGTGACGTGCGGCACCAACACACTTGCGCGGCGCACGGGATTGCCGCCATCCACCGTCACGGACAGTTGGGGCTCGGTCGCGCCCTCCGCCACCGGCGTGTAGACGACCACGTTGAGCGTGACCGCGCCGGGCCCCGTCTTGCGCACCGGCACACGCAGCCCTCCCTGGCTCACCGGATACACCGTGCGCGAGCGCAGACCGCTGCCCGCCGCCGGAGGCCGGTTGAGCAGCGCCGTCAGCCCCGGCGCCGTGGAACGCAGCAGCACCTCATGCTCACCCGGCGGCAGCGGCGGCAGCAGCTCCCTCGCCCGCGTGGAGCGCACGGTGAAGCGGTGCAGCGGCTCGCCGTCGAGCAGCACCTCCACCTCGTTGCCCAGCGCCGCCGCGTCCTTCAGCGACAGGCGCACCTCCGGACGGGTGGGCGTGCGCGCATCGAAGCGCGCCCGCACCGCGCGGCCCGGCTCCAGCACCGTGGACAGCGCCCTCACCATGTCCACCGTGTCCGCCGGTCCGGACTCCAGCACCTCCACCACCGAGGGCGAGCCATACGGACGCACCACCACCGCGTCGCCCGTCGGCGGAGACCTCTCCTCCTCGGGACCCACGGGCTCCAGGCGCACCTGGCTCAGCAGCTCCATGCGCGCGCCGCCCTGCATCAGCGCGTTCATGTTCGCCGGACGCATCGGGTGCCACGCGCGCTGTTCCACGGGCGCGTTGCGCCAGCGCACGCCGGTGAGCGCGTCGTTCGTGTACGGCGTGGACACCGCGATGGGCTGACCGCTGGACAGGAAGCTGTAGAGCTGCACGATGGTCGTGCGCGGCGCCTCCACGCGCAGCTTGCGCGCCCCCATCGGCAGGAACACCCGAGCGCTCGTCGCGCCCGACACCCACGCTGGCAGGTCCGTCACTTCTCCAGAGCCCGCGGAGCCCGCGTCCTGGGCCACCGTCGCCACGGGCGTGCAGGGCAGCGCGCCGCCCGGCAGCGGCACCAAGGCCGCGCTCTCGAACGGCGCGGGCTCCGGCGTCGCGTCCAGCGAGGCCTGTCCCAGGGACTGGCCCTGCGCATCCAGCACCGTGAGGCTCAGGTGCAGCGGCTCGCGCGAGGGCACGCGGTCCAGCGAGCGCGCATCGATGCGCACCAGCCGCCCCACCGCGTCCATGCGCGGATCGATGTCCAGCTCCAGCACCGGGCATGCCGGGCCGGTGGCGAACGCCTCCGTGCGGCGCGTGTCCGGCAGGAAGGCCACGCGGCCCTCCGACGCGACGCCCGGCTGGGAACGCGACTCGGCGGGCAGCAGCCACGACTCGAACGGGCCCTCCACCGTGTAGCGCAGGTCCTCCTGGCCGTCGTTGCGCACCATCACCGTGTGCACGCCCTCCGGCAGCTCCAGCGGGTGCGACATGGGCGAACCCGCCACGGGGCCCGGCAGCTCCATCGTGTGGGCCGTGCCGTCCGCGGAGAGCGTCTGCACCGTCACGGGGCCGTGCGGCTGCGCCTTCGTGTCCGTCGCGTCGCTCCACAGCCACAGCACCGGCTTCGCGGGCCCGGTGACGTTGAGGGCCACGGCGCGGCCCGCGCCCAGGCGCTCCTGCACGGACTCGGTGGCCTCCACCAGCGGCAGCCGGTACGGGGTGCGGTAGACGGGTTCAATCTGGTAGTCGGTGCCCGCCTCGCCCTCCGCGTTGAGGCGCTCCCAGTGCTCCTCCGCGAGCCAGCGGCGCGTGTCGGCGGAGAGCTTCTCGAAGGGCTCGAAGGTGGCACGCCCGGCGCGCACCTCCGCGCGGGCCTGGGCCAGCTTCTGCGACGCGAGCAGCGGCAGCGTGCGGTGCGCGCGCACGTAGACGCGCGCCAGGAGCGTGTCGTTCGCGCCCGCGGCCCGCAGGTACAGCACGGAGTAGTCCGGCCGCTCCTTGGGCAGGCGAAGCACGAACTCGCGCTCGTCCGTCACCTGTTGAACCGCGTGCGTGGTGAAGGCGCTCTCCGCCAGGAACGTGCCGTCCTCCTGCGGCTGGCCCTTGCTCTGGCGCGTGCGCGTGAAGATGGAGCGCTCCAGCAGGACGCCGTCCGGCCCGCGCAGGATGGCCTTGAGGCCGTACTGGTACTGCTTCTCCGGCGCGTAGGGCGAGCCGTCCGGAAGCAGCTCGTGCGTGACGATGAGCAGCTCCTCGGCCTCCGCGGGGACGCGCACGCGCATCTCCCGGCCTGGCTCCAGGCGATAGAAGATGAGGCGCTCGGCGTTGACGAACTTCGCGTCGCGCCGCGCGGTGGGCGTGTCGGTGTTGCCCAGCACGGCGAGGCTCGCGCCCCAGATGAGGGCCAGGCCCACCATCAGTCCAAGGAGCGCCACGAGGGCGCGGCTGCGGGTCTTCATCGACGGGCCTCTTCGCGGGAGACTTCCCCGGTCAGCACCACCGGACGGCGGTGCCGCAGCGCCAGGTCCACCGTGCTCGCGAGCTCCGCGTCACCCGCGGTCAGCTCCGCGCGCTTCGCCGGCGACGGGTGCTGCTGAAGGAAATAGATGGCACGCAGCACCTGCTTGCCCTGCCGCGCTTCCACCAGGAGGAAGGGCAGGCCGTATTCGGCGCTGAAGCCGGACTTCACCTGACGCGTCACATTGCCCACGCGCTTCGTCTCCGCCAGCGCGCGGAGGTCATGCACATTCTGCTGTGAGACGTAGCGCTCCGCGCTCGCGGTCAGCTCCGCGAAGTGCTGCTTCAGCGCCGCGGACACCGGCTGCGTCGGCGCCACCAGCCGGTCCGCCAGCAGCGCGCGCTCGGGAGACTCGCGCGGCTCCTCGGGCAACAGGCCCGTGATGGCCAACTCCTCCGCCACGAGCCGGGGGCCCACGAAGGCACCGCGCAGCGGTTCGGACAGCCACAGCGTGGCCAGCCGCGCCCCGCCGAAGGTGCGGGAGAAGACCTGCTGCGGGCTCGCGTCGTTGAGGCCCGTCAGCTCCGGAGAGCCGTCGTGGTAGCGCACGCGCTGCCCCAGCCAGCCCAGCGGGCCCTCTTGCGACAACAGCCGCTCCAGGTCCGCGGGCCGCTGCGCTTCAGTGAGCACCGGGCTGCCCACGTCCACCAGCACGTCCGCTTCCACGGCCGGCCGGCCGGAGAAGCCGCGCAGGTGCAGCACCCAGCCCTGTTCCTTCGGTAGCGCGCGGTGCACCGCCTGATGGAACGCCTGGAAGCTCGTGCGCAGCTCACCGAAGGTGGCGGGGTGGGGCATGTCGCCGGACGCGGTGGCGAACACCAGCGCGGTGGAACGCGACTCGTGCCACAGCTCCGCGGCCACCGGCAGCGTGCCCGCCTCGCGGGCCGGCGACGGCACCTCCAGCGCGAGCGGAGCACCGCCCGGACGCACCATCAGCCCCGCGCCCAGCCGGCCCGGCGTGTCCTCCGCGTCCGTCACCCACCAGCATCCGGTGGCCGCATCCGCGCACTCCGTCACCGGATGCACCCGCAGGCCCATCAGCGCCGCCATGGCCCCGGCCCAGCGCGAGCGCAGCTCCCGCGGCACGTCAGCCGTCCCACCGCCCAACAGCGGCGAGGCCACCTGCTGCTCCAGCACCAGCAGCTCCGCGTCCGAGGGCCGCACCGCCGGCACGCGCGCCACTTCCGGCGTCACCATCAGCGTGCCCAGCGCGTCGCGCTCCGTCATCGGCGCGGCCAGTGCCTGCGCGTGCGCAATCACCAGCGAGGCCAGGTCCGCGGCGCCCGCGCGCAGCACGCTCACCCGCGACTCACCCCAGTTGCCGCCAGGCTCCGGCGGCGGATTCGCGGTCACCGTCGCGCCCGGCCACAGCATGTCCAGGCCCTGCGGCGCCTTGCCGTCCGGCGTGTGCAGCACCACCTGGCCCGGCTTCAGTGACGGATCCACGCGCAGCTGCACCCGCTCCCGTGAGGACAGCGCGTCGTGCGCGTGGCGCAGCGGCGTCTCCGACTGCGCCAGCGCATCACCCAGCACCAGGCCCGCGCGGCGGGAATCCACGCCGCTCACGATGATGGCGCGGCAGTTCACGCGCTCGCACAGGAGCGCTGCGGCCTCGGCGCTCGGCGCCTCCGTCAGGGGACGCGGCACCTCCAGCACCGGCCCCTGCGCACCGGGGACGAGCAGTGACGTGTCCCAGCCCGCCTTGCCGGCGCCCTCCACTCGCTCCACCAGCGCGAAGCGCGCGGGCACGCCGTCCTGCTTGGGCAGCTCGCGAAGCTCCAGCCCCAGCGCCACCGCCTTCGTGCGCAGCGCGCTCAAGCCTTCCCCGCGGCCCGACTCCAGCCACGCGTCCAGTCCGTTCCACAGCCCGCTGTATTCGCGCAGGTCGCCGTGCTTCAGCCGCAGCGACTGCCCGCCCACGTCGCTTTCGCGCGCGGTGGCGCGGCCCAGCACCATCAGGCCCAGCGGAGACCGGTCCAGGCCCAGCCCTGGCACGTGGTCGCGCGGCGCCTCCGCGGTGAGGGCGGTGGCCGGACGCGGTTCGATGAGCGACAGCCCGAAGCCCGCCAAGCTGCCGATGAGGAAGCCCGCCAGCGACGTGTGCAGCGTGGGCAGCAGCACGCGGGCAATCACCTGCTTCTGCAGCATCTTCACCGCCAGCAGCGTGGGCACCAGGTAGCCGAAGCCGAACAGGTCCGTGACCTTGAGGCCTGGAATCCGGCCGCCCATGGCCCAGCCGATGCCCCACTTCACGAGGAAGCCCAGACAGAAGACGAGCACCGTCTTGCGCGGGCCCTCCAGGTTGAGCGTGCGCAGCCCCGGCACGGACAGCACCGCCTTCGCGGCCACGACCAGGAGCAGCACTTCCGCCAAGGTGGCCACGAGCTTCAACGGCTCCAGCCACGTGAGCGCCAGCAGCGCGGGCACGAGGATGCCGTTGAAGTCCCAGCCGTACTTGAGGTTGAAGCGCGCGGCGAGGAACGCCGTCGTCAGCAGGATGATGTAGGCCTTGGGGCTGGACAGGAAGTCCTGCGCCACGTCCTCGTACATCAGCTCCAGGCTGGAGAAGGACAGGTTGGTGCCGGGCAGCAGCACGAAGCGGAGGATGACGTACGTGAGCGCCACCGGCACCGCGACCTGCCACAGCCCGCGGCGCAGCTTCAGCTTCCAGAAGGCGTTCGCGGTGAGCGGCACCAGCACCAGGCCGATGCTGTGCAGGCTGCGGTCGACGATGAAGGACGTGCCCCACCGCTCGTCCATCCAGTGCCCCAGCACGGGGAGCAGCCACGTCTCGCTGACCGCGCGCACCACCACGCTGGCGAGCACCACGGCGAAGAAGCGGTCTCGGCCGAAGAATTCGCTCCAGGCCCCCGTGCGGGACAGTCCGCTGGAGAACGCCAGCGCCAGGCCGTACGTGAGCAGCGACTCGGCGACGACGGTGCAGCCCGCCTCCGGGTGGATGACGAACACCGAGGCCAGGTAGCCGGGAACCACGAGGCCCACGAACACCCACCCGAGCGTCTCCGTGAGGAGCGCCAGGATGAGCACGCCCACGAGCACCGCCACCAGGATGGAGGTATCGAGGGAGTAGGCCGGGAAGAGTGTCAGGGTCGAAAGGAGCGCCATGGTGGCCGCTCGAATCTAGGGAGGGCGCCGGACCCGACCAGGGTTGCCCCTCTCGGCTGCTGAGAAGCGTCCGCTGTCCAACCGAAACTTCGGGCCTCCAGTGTCACTGAATGCCCAGCCCCGGACACTGGTATCGGATCCGCGGACGGATCAGCCCGCCTGCTTCACGTGGCGAGCAGCCGCCTGGCACGGCACGTGCGGACGTCTCTCGCGAGACACTTCACGGGCAGTCCTGCGCGACCACGGCAGGGCAGCCCAGGCCGGAACCGCCGAGCGTGCAGGGCACGGTGTCCGCGAGCGCCTGCATGACGGCCTTGGACGACGCGCCGGTGCCGCGCAGCGTGGCGGACTGCTCCAGGTGGACGAAGCGGTCCGTGGCGGCGGCGGCCTCCGCGAAGCAAGCGTCGGAGGCCCCGTTGTCGATGCGGCCCTGCACGTTGCTGGTGCCGCACAGCGTGCGGTGCTTGCCCGAGTCATCCGCCGCGTTGCAGGAGAAGGCCTTCTTGGTGCCCGTCAGGTGGGTGTTGAGCGAGTCGCGCAGGCGGTTGGAGAGCGCATCCGGCCGCGGCGCGCTGGTGCCGTCGCTCACCACGGCGGCCTCGGGACCGTCGCCCGCGTCCATGCCGTGGATGCTGGCGGCGATGGCGTCCGGGTACGTGTCGCGCAGCGCGCGGTGCGCGGCGGTGAAGAAGTTGTTGCCGTAGTGCGCGGCGTCGGAGATGCGCAGGCCCTTCGTGCCGCACACGCTGGTGGTGCCGCTGCACGGGCTGGCGGTGGTGACGGCGCAGCGGTTGCTGCCGGTGATGAGAAGCGCTCGAGCGCCCAGGGTCACCAGCTGCGTGGCCGTCTGACGCAGCGTGCCCTCATCAGAGTCCGCGTGCGGCGCCTCCAGCCACAGGTCGCGCGCGGGGAACAGGTTGATGATGAAGGTGCCGCCGCCGCGCGACAGCAGGCCCTGCTCGCGCACCACCAGCCACCCGCCGCCCGTGTCATTGCGGAAGGTGGACACGCCGTAGCCCATCCCCGCCAGGTCCTGCACCACCCGCGGCGTGGGACCTTCGGTGAGCAGCGTGCGGAACGCGCCCTCGAACGCGGCGAGCTCCGTGCCGCCCGGCTCCTTGAAGCCGCCGCTGTTGGCCGTGGCGATGGGCGCCGTCTGGAGCCACGTCGTCAGGTTGCCCGTCAGGCTGGACAGCGAGCCGAGCGGCGAGCACACGCCCGTCGTGGGAGCAGGCGTGCTGACGACCGGCGTCTCGGGCGCGGGCGTCTCCACGGGCGTCACCGTGTCGGTGGGCGTCGGCGTGGTGGGCACCTGGCCCACGTCCTCCACGGGCGCGGTGGGCGAAGTGGGCGTCCCGACGACGGTCCCCGGAGCGGACGTGGAGGGGCTCTCCGCCACGGCATCGCTCGGTCCCGCGACGGCATTGCTGCAAGCGGCTGCGAGAAGCAGGAGGCAGGACAGGGATGCGCGCAGGGGGGGCAAGGACATGGTCCTGTCCCGAACAGCACGCCCTGCGCATGCATTCACACCCCGTCAATCCGGGATGACAGCCGGGGCGGGGCTCGGTTGCCCGTCCGCCCTATGTCACCCGCCCGCTCAGGGCAGGGTCCGCAGCAGTCCCTCCGCGTCGGGTGCGCCCCAGCCGGTGGGGATGTCCCAGCCCGGCCCGGCTTCGTACTGACGGTCGGTGACGCCCACGGTGATGTCGCGGAACGTCTGCTGCACCGCGGGCAGCGTGTAGAGCTGCGAGTTGAGCCAGCCCACCCTCGGCTTCGCCGCGTCCGCGCGCGCGCCGTTCACCACCGTCATGATCCCCGCGAAGATGGGCGAGGAGAACGACGTGCCGGTGTTGGGCGTGGTGACGCCCAGCCACGTGTACCAGTAGCCGGTGTCCGCGTTCAGCGCGACGTCCACCACCGCGCGCTTGGCGGGCATCGGGACCAGGCCCTTCTGCCATTCCGGCGTGGCGAAGGTGCGGGTGATGCCGGAGCCGGAGTAGTACCAGGCCGTCTCGCCCGTCACCGTCATGCCGTTCATCTTCAACTGCGTGCCGCCCACGGCGGTGACGTAGGGGCTGTTGCCCGGGACGTCCACGCCCGCGGAGTCGCCGCTCGCCGCCGCGACGGTGATGCCCAGCGCGGCGGCCATGGTGCTGGCGTGGCTGTAGGCCTCATGCACCGCTTTGGGTTCGGAGTCCTCGCGGTGGGCGAAGGACGTGGTGATGACGCTCACCTCGCCGCGGCCAATGGCCTCGTTGTAGGTGTAGAGCATGGACGTGTTGCGCGCGTCCGGGCCCATGTAGACGAGCACCTCCGCCTTGGGTGCCATCGCCGCGGCCCACTCCACGTCCAGCGTGCCTTCGCGGTAGCGCGTGACGGGCGGCTCCATGGTCTGGATGACCTTGGGGTCCTCGCGCTCGATGCCCCACATCTTCCAGAAGGCGCGCACGTCCTTCCACCGGAAGCTGGCGCCAATCACCACGCCCAGCTTCATGCCCTGGCCCTGGTGGCCCTGCTGATAGATCGAGTCCACGTTGTACGCGCGCGCCACCTGCTGTGGCGTGAGGCCGCGGCTGACGGGGTTCGGCGGCTCCGTGGACGGCTGTCCGAACTCGCCGGGCAGCGTGCCCGTCTCCGCCGGCAGGTCCAACGCCACGACGGCGTGGATGCGCTGCTGCACGAACGTGGGGGCCTTGATGGTCTCCACGAGGCCGTAGACGTCGTGCGGATCATTTCCGCCTTGCGGCGACTTTCGCTCCAGCACTCGCAGCGTCACGCCGAACGCCTTGTTGAACTGGCCCACCGTGCCCACGAACTGCACCAGCAGCCGGTTGGTGGCGACGTAGGGCACCTGCATGCCCTCGGACTTCAGCCAGTCCGTGACGACGGTGACGTCCTTCTCCAACGGAGCGTGCTTCGCCATCCACTCGGCGGGCGTCATGTACTGACGGAAGCGGGATCCGCCTGGCTTGTAGATGTCCGCGATGCGCTCCTCGAGCGCGGACGGGTCGCGGATGGGGAAGGACACGAGCCCGCGGATGAGGTCCGTCACCGGCGCCTCGCCCTGGTCCGTGTAGACGCCCGGCAGGGGGCCCGGGACGCCGTCCGTCGTCGGGATGGGCGTGGGGTCCAACACCTCCGCCTCCGGGTCGGGCGGCGGCGGGTCCACCACCTCCGGCTCCGGCGGCGGTCTGCCGGGCGGGGGCTGTGAGTTTTCGGAGTCGGGAAGGGTGGGCGTGGATTCCACCGGCGTCGGCCCGGGAGGCCGCGGCTTGCCCACGGACGTCAGGCGGTCCGAGTCACGGCAGCCACCCATCCACCCCGCCAGCAGAAGAACACCCGTCAGGATGTATCCGCGCTTCATTGCGCCCCCAGCCCGGAGTGACCCGCCTCGGGTCCCCGGCACCCCAGCCGTCCTCCCCCTGGAAGACGTCGGCCCTTGTGCGCATCGAAGGTGGGAGCGATTGCCCTGCGAGGCAACTGTCGTGGACAGGTAAATCGCGGCTACACTGTTGGTACTTCTTTGCCCATCCCATGCGGCTGCCGACAGCACTCCTGCTCTTCATCATCTTCCTGCTGCCGTGCGCTGCGCTGGCGCAGGGAGACACGCGCATCACCTTCCTGGGCCGTCAGTTGGAGAAGGGAAGGGATCCGCGTGCGCGCTCACAGGCCGCGCTGGTGTTGGGCGCCACCGAGGATCCCGAAGCGGTGACACCGCTGTGCGGCGGCCTCAAGGACCCGAGCGAGCTGGTGCGCGCGGCGGTGGCCAAGGGATTGGGCGCGCTCTTGGAGCCGAAGGGGCTCGACTGCCTCCAGGCGGTGCAGGGGGAGGCGGACGCCACGGTGCAGGCGGCGGTGGCGGAGTCCATCAAGGTCATCAAGGCGTTCCAGTCGCGCCGGCCGCGCTTCTACCTGTCGCTGGACGCGCTGAAGGACAAGACGGGCAGCGTGCCCGCGGAGCTCGTGAAGGTGACGCAGGAGCGGCTTCGTTCCAAGCTGGTGCGCCGGGGCGCGCAGATGGCGCCGGAGAAGGAGTCGAAGGCCGCGGCGAAGGGCGCGCTCAAGAAGCTGGGCGTGCACGGCTACCGCATCACGGCGGAGATCCAGGCGACGGACAGTGGAGGCCTGCGCCTGCAGCTTCTGTGCATGACGTACCCGGAGCAGTCCCTGATGGGACAGGTGGAAGTGAACGCCGCGGGGGCTCCGCCCGCGGACCTGTTGAAGGCCCTGATCCCCCGAGCCATCGAGGAAGCCGCCGCGACCTTCGAGTGGAGCAGCGAGACATGACGACGACCACGGCCCAGGCCCCGACGACGAAGCGCCGCTGGCGCAACTTCCTGCTCGACGCGCCCTTCCAGCTGAGGCTCACCGCGTACATCGTCGGTGTGACGCTGGTGATGGCGGCGCTCCTGGGCATCTTCCTGGTGCGCGCGGCGAACTCGCTGTTGCACGAGACGGCGACGGCGGTGGACGCCCGCTCGGCTGCGGCGGAGGTGAGCCGCGAGTTGTCCGGAGCCACGCTCTCCAACGAGCTGATGGCCCACATGAACGACCCGGCGTTCGAGAAGCAGTTCCGCGAGCAGGCGCAGGCCATCGACGCCAAGTACGACGCGGAGCGCGCGGCCATTGTCACGCAGCGCGCGGAGCTGGAGCGCCATCAGCAGCTGACGTGGTGGGTGCTGGGCGGCTGCCTGGTGTCGTTCATCGCGGTGGTGGCGCTGGCGACCATCGTGGTGACGCACCGGATGGTGGGCCCGCTCTTCCGCATCAAGCGCATGATGCGCGAAGTGGCGGAAGGCCACCTGAACCCGCCGCAGCACGGCCTGCGCGAAGGCGACGAGCTGCAGGATGTCTTCGAGGTCGCGCGGGACATGACCCAGCGGCTGCGCGCGCAGCAGACCGAGGACGCGCGCGCACTGTCGGAGGCCCTGGCGCAGGCGAAGACGAGCGGCGCCACGGGCCCCTGGGTGGACGAACTGACCGCCCTGGAGACGCGCTACCGCGAGCGGCTGGCGCGGTAGGGCAGGGCCTTGGGGCTCACACCCGCGCGGTGTCCGCGGTGAGCCCCATCTGCAAGAGCTCCGAGTGCAGCAGCAGCCGGGCCTGCGCCCACGGCAGCGCGACGACTCGGTAGCCCGCGAGCGCCTGGAGCAGCAGCGGCCGGTAGCTCGCGTGTCCTGGGTCCGCCACCACGACGATGCCCCGGTCCGTGGTGGAGCGGATGAGCCGCCCGACGCCCTGGCGCAGGAGCAGCAGCGCGCGCGGCAGCCGGTACTGGAGGAAGCCCAGGTACTCGTTGCCCGCCTTCGCCAGCGGCTCCTCGCGCGCGGCCACCAGCGGCCGTGACGCCGGCTCCAGGGGCAGCTTGTCGATGAAGACACACCCCACGCCGCGGCCGGGGATGTCCACGCCCTGCCAGAAGCTCTTGGTGCCCAGCAGCACCGTGCCCGTGTCGCGCTCCTGCCGCGCCGCCAGCGAACGGCCGTGCCCGCGCGACTGGCGCAGCACCTCGATGCCGTGCGGCTCCAGCCGCGCCTGCACCTCGCGCGCGACGCGCTCCAGCCGCCGCGTGGAGGCGAACAGGCCCAGCACCCGGCCGCCCATCACCTGCGCCAGGCCGGAGATGCGCCCGGAGGCCCAGTCGATGAACGGCTCCTCGTGCGCGCGCGGCGCGTCCGTCACCAGCACCACCAGCGCCTGCTGTCCCAGATGGAACGGCGACGGTGCGCGCAGGATGGGCGGCCTCAGTCCCAGCCGCTTCAGCACGAAGGGCACAGGGTCACCCGTGCCCAGCGTGGCGGACGCCATCACCAGCGCGCGCTTGTTCGCGGCGAAGTCCTTCGCCACGGACTCGGACACGTCCACCGGCTGCGCGCCCACGCTCCAACGCGCCTTGCGAGGCTCCGCCCGCGCCGCGTAGCAGCGCTTCGCGTCCGGCTCTCCAGCCAACTCGCCGGCGAGCACCGACAGTTCGCCCAGCTCCGTGGTGGCGCCGGCCAGCTCCCGCTCCAGCGAAGGCTGCTTCACCGCCAGCTCCGGCAGCGCCGCCAGGACGCGCACCGACAGCAGCGTGTGCACCCGTTGCAGCGCCGTGCGCACCGCCACCAGTCCCTCTCGCACGGGCTCCCAGGCGGGCAGGGCGCGCACCGCGTCCGTCACCCGCAGCTCCGGCGCGTAGGCCGCGTCGTCCGCGTCCTCGCCGGGCATCGCCGCCGCGGGCTCGCACAGGGCCGTCACCTGTTCGCCCAGCAGGCGCGCCTCCTGGAGCAGCGTGCGCAGGGCGTCGTCCACCTCGGACATCAGCACGCGGGACTCGTCCCGGCGCGTGGCCGCGAGCGCGCGGCGCAACTCCGCGAAGAGGCCCCGGCGCCCGTCGCGTCCGTGCAGCCGCTCCGTGAGGCGCAGGAAGGCCAGGTCGGACAGCTCCACCGTGAGCGCGGTGGTGGCCACGTCCTCCAACTCGTGCGCCTCGTCCAGCACCAGGTGGTCCAGGCGCCCGTAGCGCGCGGGCCACGCGAACGCGAGCGACTGGTTGATGACCAGCACGTCCGCCTCGCGCGCCTGCGCCACCGCCGAGTGGTAGAAGCACTTGTGGTGATGCGGGCACCGCTCGCCCAGCGTCGTCGCCGCCTCGGAGCGCACCGCCGGCACCAGCCCGTGCATGCCGGGGAAGCGCTCTCGGAACCAGTGGCTCAGCCGGTCCAGGTCCCCGTCCACGCTGCGGCGCATGTACGCGCGCACGTAGGCCCGGGGCGCCCGCGCGGAGTGATTCATCCCCGGCTCCACGCGCGTGGCCTCCAGCGCGCGGCGGCGGCACAGGTAGTTCGTCTGGCCCTTGAGCAGCGCGTAGCCGAACGCGCCGCCGGTGGCCTGGTGCAGCCGGGGCAGGTCCTTCTCCAGGAGCTGGTCCTGGAGCGTCTTCGTGTGCGGCGCCACGCCCACCTTCAGCCCGTTGCGCGAGGCGAACAGCGCCGCGGGCGTGAGGTACGCCAGCGACTTGCCCGTGCCCGTGCCGGCCTCCACCGCCACCTGCCCGCCGTCCGACAGCGTGCGCGCCACCGCCTGCGCCATCTCCAGCTGCGCGGGCCGGGACAGGAATCCGCCGCCCCGCTCCAGCGCGCCGCCTGGCCCCAGCACCTGGGCCACCTCTTCTGGCCGCACCGGCAGCGGCGTCGCGTCCAGCTCGGGCTCCGGGGGAGGCCTGCCGCCATTCGCGCGCTTGCGCTCCGGCCGCGCGCGCAGGAAGCCGCCCGTCGTCTCCAGGTTCAGCGGCGTTGGCGTGGCCCGGCACGCCTCCCACAGCCGCGAGAGCAGCTCCAGCAGCGGGCGCGCCTCCGCGTCCATCGCCAGGTCGCGAGCGTCCTCATCCGACAGGGCATCCAGCAGCGGCGTGGGCCCCAGCGACGCGCGGGCCCTGGGGTCCATCGTGGACAGCAGGTCCGCCACGTCCTCCGCGCGCCCGTCGCGCACGCAGCCATCCAGCGCGTGCACCAGCACCGCGTGCACCGCCACGCAGTCATGCAGCGCCCGGTGCGGCTGCTGTGAGCCCAGCTTCGCCCACCGCATCAGCGACTCCAGCGAGTGGCTGGGCAGCTCCGGGTGCAGGTAGTGCATGAGCTCGCACGAGTCGAGCACCGGCACGCCGCCGAGCACGTCCGGCAGGAAGCCCTTCTCGAACGGGGCGTTGTGCGCCACCACCGTCCAGCCCTTGAGCCGCTCCCGCAGCTGGGCGCGCTCCGCGTCGAAGCGGGGCTGTCCTGCGAGCTGCGCGTCGGACAGGCCGGTGAGCCGGCGGATGGTGAGGTTCAGCGGGCGCGAGGCCGAATACAGCTGGGAGAAGCGGTCCACCTCCCGGCCGTGCTCGAAGAAGAGGCACCCGACTTCGATGACCTCATCCACGCGGGGGTCGAGCCCCGTCGTTTCGAGGTCCAGGAAGACGTGCCGGGTGAAGAGCTCCGAGCTGCCCATGCAGGCCCGCGAGACTACCCGCCCGGGCGGACATCGCCAGTTAACGGAGCGGGGCGCTACTGCACGAAGAAGCGGCCAGTGGTCTCTCCCGTCGGGCACCCGTAATGGAGCGTCCCGGACTGACGGGGCGTGAAGGCAATCTCCACCAGCGTGTTCAGCGGCAGCTTCGCGTCGATGCCGTAATCGGCCATCACCAGCGACGTGGCGCACGTCGCTTCCGTCCTGCGCGTCACCAGCAGCGTCACCGGCTGGTTCTTCTGGAGCAGGCCCCCCGAGGAGGGCTCGAAGCCCTTCTCCGTGACGGACATCTCCAGCATCAGCTTCCCGTTCACCACGTGGCCGTCGTCCACGAGGGCCGTGTAGCCGTGGCCCCGGTGCTCATCCGCTTCCGGCGCCTTCGCGGCGGTGGGCTCCTTCGAGCACGCCAGCTGCGTCACCCCCACGAGGACCGCGGCCACGGTGAGCACGACGATGCGACGGGAGGAGGGGGGCATAAGGAGTCCGGGGCGTCAGTCCACCACGAACGTACCGGCGATCATCTTCCCCATCGCGCAGCCGTACCTCAGCGTCCCGGACTGGTTGGGCGTGAAGGTGATGTCCACCGGCGTGTTCAGGGGCAGCTTCGTGTCGATTTTGTACTCGTCCATCACGAGCTCGGTGGCGCACGTCAGGTCCGTCTTGCGCGTCACCACCAGCTTCACCGGCTCGCCCTTCTTGAGCTGCACCGGCGAGGGCTCATAGCCCTTCTCCGTGACGGCCAGCTCCACCACGTGCACGCCGTTCTCCCGCCGTCCCACCTCCTGCGCGGCGGGCGTGCCCGGCTCCTTCGCGGAGGACTCCTTCGTGCACGCCTGCTGTGACGCTCCCGCGAGGACCGCCGCCGCGGTGAGCGCGAGCCAGGGCTTGATGATGCGGGAGAAGAAGGGGCGCATGGATGAAGTCTCCAGGGGGAGGAAGGACACGGGCGGCCCGCCACTGAAGGCAGGGCCGCCCGGAAGTAACGACACCGCGAGCCGCTTTCAGCCCTCGGCGTCGGGCTCTGAACCGGCCTCGTCGTCGGAAGCATCCTCGGGGGGGGCTGGGGGCGCTTCGAAGCGCAGGAGCGCGTGCAGCGGGACGAACAGCTCGTGCCCGGGCTCGCCCAGCAGCACGTCGAAGCGGCCCACGCGCAACAGCGGCGCCTCCACCGTGATGCCGTTGCGCAGCACCAGCTTCACCGTCTGCCCGATGTGCGGCAGGAACGGCCGGGGGTCCGAGTAGGGGCGCTTGTCCGGCTGCCGCGCCACCTGCGCCGGCTTCTGCGTGAGCTTCGCGTCGCGCTCCAGGGTCGGCATCAGCCGCTCCCAGTCACCCCTGCGCGCGATGAGCACCACCTGGAGCTTCTCCAGACGGCCCGTGCGCTCGAAGGTGAAGGCGATGGCCTCCTCCGCCAGCAGCGTGTCCAGCAGCGACCGCTCCGCCAGCACCACGGACAGCTCGGTCTTCTGCTCGATGAAGGCGCCCAGGAAGTCCGCGACGAGCGCGTTGTCCACCTGGCCGCGCGCCTGCTTGATGGCCGCCTTGCGCTGGCTGCGCTCCTTGCGTGCCATGAACTCCTGCACGGTGAGGCCGCTCTGGAGGATGCCGAACGCGTCGCCCAGCGACAGGCCCGGCGTCTGGCCCATCAGCTCGTAGACCTGGTCGAAGCGCTTCGCCTCCTCGGCGTGCAGCTTGCGCCAGATGCGCGCCTTCATCTTCCCTTCCAGCTCACCCTTGGCGATGCGCGCCGGCACGTGCTCGCGCGTGGCCAGCGCCAGGATCTGCTCCGGCGTGGGCGGCGGGCGCGGGGGGCCGGGGCGCGGCGCGAAGCGGCCCGGAGGCCCACCCGCGCGAGGGGGCCCACCCATCCCGGGACCCCGGGGAGGCGGACGTGACGCGGCCCCCGGCGTGAAGCCCGGTGCCGGCGGACTGGATGGCCGGGGCGGCGCCGAGGGAGCCGCCGTCGCCGTGCCTGCCTCGCCCGCCGGGCCCGGAGCCGGGCGGGGAGGGGGAGCGGACGGCGCCACGGACGGCCGGGGCGTGGGGGAAAGGCCGCTCGGCCGGGGCGCGGGCGCCACGCCCGGTGTGGGGCGGGGGGCCGGCGTCGCCGCGCGCGGAGCGCCTTCCGCGCTGGAGGGGGAGGGGGCCACCGGGGCGGCGGGCGCCACCGGCGTGGGCCGGGGCGTGGGCCTCGGCGTGGGGGAGGGGGTGGGGGCAGTCGAGGACGGCGTCACCGGGCCACCGGGCGTCGAGCCCGGTCTCCGGATGACTTCGACTGCGGGGAGCACCCGCCGTGTCTTCCTGTCGTTCACGGTTGTACGTTACCTGATGCGCGGGGCCCGGGCATGCCCGGGCTCACGGCTGGGGGGATGCTGAAAAGTCCACCTTCCACCCGGACGGTTCCCTCACCATCCGGACCTCGCCCGACCTTCCCGCCGAGCGCACCACCAAGGTCGCCACGTCGCCCTCCTGCCGGAGCAGCGAAACCTCCTGAACATCCGCCGGCACCGGGACATTCGCGAAGAACAGCGGGAGCGGCTCCGGCTTCACCATGCCCCCGGACGCGTCGCTCACCTGCTGCGCTCGCGTCTTCAGGACCTGCTGGGTCTGTTGTGACAGCCCTGCGTACGCCTTGGGTAGCTCTCCGCGCTGCACGTGCCGGTGGAACGTCTGGTAGGCCCCCACGGGGGTATCCGGCTGCAGCCGGCTGCAACCGCTCAGGGCTAGGAAGGCGAACAGCAGCCAGGTCGTCATCGCGAGCGGGCGCATGGGGCCTCCGATTTAGGTCAAACCGCCGCCGTGGGGAAGCGGGAGGTGTGTCACGCCGCGTGCTGGTGGACGCGATTGCGCCCCGTTCCCTTGGCGGAATACAGGCTCGTGTCCGCCGCGCGCAGCAGGGCCTCCGTGCCCGGCAGGTCGTCCGCGGGCACCGTCGCCACGCCCAGCGACGCGGTCAGCTTCACCTCCTGCGACACTCCGTCCGGCGACTTCCACGTCAGCTCCAGCCGCTCAATCGCCTCGCGCACACGCTCGCACGCCCGCAGCGCGTCCTGGGGGGCCGCCTCCGGCAACAGGGCAATGAACTCCTCGCCGCCGTAGCGGGCCAGCAGGTCCACCTCCCGCAGCGTCGCGCGCGCCGTGTGCGCCACCGCGCGCAGCACCTCGTCCCCGAAGGGGTGGCCGAACGTGTCGTTGATGCGCTTGAAGTGGTCGATGTCCAGCATCACCAGCGACAGGGGAGACCGGTACCGGCGCGAGCGCATGAACTCCTCGCTCAGCCGCTCCTCGAAGTAGCGCCGGTTGTACAGGCCCGTGAGCGCGTCCGTGCGGCTGAGCGCGAGCAGCTCCTGCCGGCGGCGGTCCAGCTCGCGGTTGGCCCACTCCAGTTCGCGGTTCTTCTCCAGGAGCGCGTCCTGCAACGCCTTGAGCCGCAGCATGGACTTCACGCGCGCGCCCAGCTCCAGCATGTCGAAGGGCTTCACCAGGTAGTCGTCCGCGCCCAGCTCCAGCCCCTCCACCTTGCCCGCCGCCTGCCGGGCCGTCATCAGGATGACGGGGATGAAGCCGAAGCCGCCCTCGCCCGCGTTCGCCTTGACGATGCGGCACACCTCCACGCCGCCCAGGCCCGGCATCTCCACGTCCATCACGATGAGGTCCGGCCGGCCCGCGCGGATGGCGGACAGCGCCTGCGTCCCGTCCAGCGCTTCCTTGAAGACGTAGCCGTGCGGGGCCAGGCCCTCGCGCACGTGGCGGATCTGCGCCGGATCATCGTCCACGATGAGCACGGTGCGCCCGGAGAAGTCGTTGGCGGGTCCGCTCCTGCGCACGCCCTCCGGCATCCGTTTCCTTTCGGCTTCCGGCATGAGGCGCCCACCCCCCAACAGGATGCGGTCGTGGCCCGACGTCGCGAGTGTCCCCTGGGGCGGGAACCCCGTGGGTGGATTCTCCTCCGGGTGGAGGGCGCTGCCAAGGGCCCTCCCGGGCACCCGCGGACACGAGGCCGCCGGGCGTCCAGGGCCAGACAGGTCCGGTGCGGGCTACGGCGCGGATTTCACCAGGCGTGCGCGGTACACGGGCTCCCCGGATGACAGGTAGCGCCGCTCACGGGTGGAGGGCACCTCCTCCGGGTCGTACGGGTGGAACACCCCGGCGCCCAGCGGGTTGTGGAAGCCCGCCGCCTCCAGGATGCCCAGCATGGCCACCCCGCGGTCCTGCACGTCGGTGCGCATGTCGAAGCGGCCACCGGGCTTGAGCAGCCCCAGCATCACCTTCGCGAAATCCGGCTGCACGACGGCCCGCTTGGCGTGCGAGCGCTTCCACCACGGGTCGGGGAACTGCAGGTGGATGACGTCCAGGGACCCGGGCGCGAAGATGCGCGGCACCACGAAGCGCGCGTCGGATTCGACGACGCGCAGGTTCTTCATGCCCGCCTTCTCCGCGCGCATCTGCGTGTCGCGCGCGTACTTCTTGCGCCACTCGAAGGCCACGAAGCGCACGCCGGGGTTGCGGCGGCAGTACTCCAGCGCGTGCCCACCCGCCCCGGAGCCGATCTCCAGCTCCAGCGGCCCGGTGAAGCCGAACTCCGCGTCCCAGTCCGGGGGCGCTTCCAGGGGGACGAACTTGAGGCCGACCGGTTCAGGGAGCAGGGCAGGGCGCATGGCGGGAACGGGGGGCCTCTAACCATGGAGCCGCGTGGGTTGGCCAGGGCAAAAGCGCGCGGGGTGGTATAGGGAAGGGCCATGAAGGTCTTCCAGTCCGTGTCCGAGGCGGGCCGCCAGCTTCAGGGGCAGGCCCTCGCGCTGGGCAACTTCGACGGCGTGCACGTGGGCCACCAGGCCCTCTTCGCGGAAGCGCTTCGCCACGGCCCCGCGAACGCTCTCACCTTCCAGCCCCACCCGGGCAAGGTGCTCCAGCCGGACCTGGCGCCCAAGCTGATTACGCTCCTGCCGCGCAAGCTGGAGCTGCTCGCCGCGTGCGGCCTGTCCCACGGGGTGGTGCAGCCCTTCACCCGCGACTACGCGCGCTCCACGCCGCAGGACTTCGAGGCCGCCCTCTTCGACACGCTGGGCGTGGGCCACGTCGTCGTGGGCAGTGACTACACCTACGGCGCCCAGCGCGCCGGCACCGTCACCACGCTGCGCGACGCCGCGGCGAAGCGGGGCGCCCGGGTGCACGTGGTGCAGCCGGTGAACGTGGACGGCGTCGTCGCGTCCTCGTCGCGGATCCGCGAGTACATCCTGGAGGGCAGGGTGGGCGCGGCCAGGCGCCTGCTCGGCCGCCCGTTCGACCTGGATGGCACGGTGGTGTCCGGCGCGGGCCGGGGGCGCACCATCGGCTTTCCCACCGCCAACGTGGACACGCAGAACGAGCTGCGGCCCGCGCCCGGCGTGTACGCCATCCGCGTGCGCCTCCTGGCGGAAGCGGATGGGCCCTGGCGGCCGGGGGCGGCCAACATCGGCGTGAAGCCCACCTTCGGCGGCACGGAGGTCACCATCGAGGCGCACCTCCTGGACTTCACCGGCGACCTCTACGGCAAGGAGCTGCGGGTGCAGTTCCTGGAGCGGCTGCGGCCCGAGCAACGATTTGGTTCCGCCGCAGAGTTGGTGGGTCAAATCAAGCGCGACGTGGAGGCCGCCCGCACCGTGGTGGCCCGCGGCGACGGGTAGGGTCTGTCGCGCCCTCTGAAAGAGGGCTCCGGACAGCAAGGGAGCACGCCAGGGCGCCTTGACAGGCCGCGCATCGGTTTCCTCTAATCCGGGAGGATCCGTGCCAGGGCTTCAGGCCCCTGTAGCATGGCCTCATTCCCCCCGCGGGTCCCGCTGACAGCCGGGGCTCTGGCTTTTCCCTCCTCACGCTCAAAGAGGCATCCCAGAAATGTCCGGTCGACTCGGTGAATTGCTGGTGCGCGAGAACCTCATCTCCGTCCAGCAACTCCGCAAGGCGCAGGAGGAGCAGCAGAAGAGTGGTGCGCGCATCGGCACGGCGCTCATCAAGACGGGCGCCATCGAGGAGTCGAAGCTCACCGACTTCCTGTCGAAGCAGTACGGCGTCCCGGCGATCAACCTGAAGGACTTCGACATTGATCCGGACATCATCAAGCTCGTGCCCAAGGAAGTGGCCGAGAAGCACCTGGTGATCCCGGTCAACCGCGCGGGCCCGTCCCTCATCGTGGCCATGTGCGACCCGTCCAACATCTTCGCGGTGGACGACCTGAAGTTCCTCACCGGCTACAACATCGAAGCCGTCGTCGCGTCCGAAATCTCCATCCGCGAATCGATTGAGCGCTACTACGCGGAGAAGGGCCCCTCGCTGGAGGACATCGTCGGCGACGTGGGCGACGACATCGAGGTCGCCAAGGAGGAGCAGGAGAACGTGGATGAGATGGCCAAGGCCGCGGATGACGCGCCCGTGGTCAAGCTGGTGAACCTCATCCTCATGGACGCCATCAAGAAGCGCGCGTCCGACATCCACATCGAGCCGTACGAGAAGGACTTCCGGGTCCGCTTCCGCATCGACGGCGTGATGTACGAGGTGATGCGCCCGCCCATGAAGCTGCGCAACGCCATCACCAGCCGTCTGAAGATCATGGCGTCGCTGGACATCTCCGAACGCCGCCTGCCGCAGGACGGCCGCATCAAGATCAAGATCGGCGGCGGCAAGGAGATGGACTTCCGCGTGAGCGTGTGCCCCACGCTCTTCGGCGAGAAGGTCGTGATGCGCTTGCTCGACAAGAGCAACCTGCAGCTGGACATGACCAAGCTGGGCTTCGACGCGACGCCCCTGGCCTGGTTCAAGGAGGCCATCGACCGTCCCTACGGCATGGTGCTGGTGACGGGCCCCACGGGTTCCGGCAAGACGACGACGCTGTACTCCGCGCTCTCCAGCCTCAACGACGTGGGCACCAACATCTGCACCGCGGAAGACCCGGTCGAGTTCAACTTCGCCGGCATCAACCAGGTGCAGATGCATGAAGACATCGGCCTGAACTTCGCGGCCGGTCTGCGCTCCTTCCTCCGCCAGGACCCCGACATCATCATGATCGGTGAGATCCGCGACTTCGAGACGGCGGAAATCGGCGTGAAGGCGGCGCTCACGGGCCACCTGGTGCTCTCCACGCTTCACACCAACGACGCCCCTGGCACGGTGAGCCGTCTGCTCAACATGGGCATCGAGCCGTTCCTCGTGACGGCGTCGCTCAACCTCATCCTCGCCCAGCGTCTGGCGCGCCGGCTGTGCCCCGCGTGCAAGCGCCCCGCGGAGAAGGTGGACGAGCAGGCCCTCATCGACGCGGGCATCCCGCCGGACAAGATGGGCACCTTCACCATGTACGAGAAGGTCGGCTGCCGCGAGTGCAACGACCGCGGCTACCGCGGCCGCGTGGCCATCTACGAGGTCATGCCCTTCTGGGACGGCCTCAAGGAGCTGGTCATCAACGGCGCCTCCGCCGCGGAGCTCAAGCAGGAGGCCATCCGCCTGGGCATGAGCAGCCTGCGCATGAGCGCGCTCAAGAAGCTCATGGACGGAATGACGACGCTCGAAGAGGTCGTGGGCAACACCGCGCCGGACCGCTTCTAGTTACCCCACCTCCTCTCCACACTTCTTCCTCCGACAGGACACGCATCCGTGGCCAACCTGCACCAGCTCCTCAAGGCGATGGTCGAGAAGGGCTCTTCCGACCTCCACATCACCACCGGCTCGCCGCCGCAGCTCCGCGTGGACGGTGAGCTCGTCCCGCTCAAGACGGCGCCGCTCACGCCCGTGGAGACCAAGCAGCTCTGCTACTCCATCCTCACGGACGCCCAGAAGCACAAGTTCGAGGAGGAGAACGAACTGGACCTGTCGTTCGGCGTGAAGGGCCTGTCGCGCTTCCGCGCGAACATCTTCATGCAGCGCGGCGCCGTCGCCGGTGCGTTCCGCACGATTCCCTTCAAGATTTTGACGTTCCAGGAGCTGGGCCTGCCGCCGGTGGTGGCGGAGCTGGTGAAGAAGCCGCGCGGCCTCATCCTGGTGACGGGCCCCACGGGCTCCGGCAAGTCCACCACGCTGGCCTCGATGATCGACAAGATCAACACCGAGCGTCATGAGCACATCATGACCATCGAGGACCCCATCGAGTACCTGCACCCGCACAAGAACTGCCTGGTGAACCAGCGCGAGGTCGGTGCGGACACGCGCAACTTCAAGACGGCCCTCAAGTACATCCTCCGCCAGGACCCGGACATCGTGCTGGTCGGTGAGCTCCGAGACCTGGAGACCATCGAGGCGGCGCTCACCATCGCGGAGACGGGCCACATCTGCTACGCGACGCTGCACACCAACAGCGCGGTGCAGACCATCAACCGCGTGCTGGACGTCTTCCCGCCGTACCAGCAGCCCCAGGTGCGCGCCCAGATGTCCTTCGTGCTGGAGGGCGTGATGAGCCAGGCGCTCGTCTCCAAGGTGGGTGGGCCGGGCCGCGTGCTGGCCCTGGAGGTCATGGTGCCCAACCCCGCCATCCGGAACCTCATCCGCGAGGACAAGGTCCACCAGATCTACTCGTCCATGCAGGTGGGCCAGGCGAAGTACGGCATGCAGACGTTCAACCAGGCGCTGGCCGCCCTTCTGGCGCGCCGGGTCATCTCCCAGGACGAGGCCTTCGGCCGTTCTTCCGACCCGGAGGAGCTGCGCAACATCCTCGCCTCGGGTGGTGGAACGGGCGGAGCCCAGCGGCCGGCCGGGGGAGCGGGTGCCCGTTAGTTTTGGGGCATGAAAATCACAGGTTAGACTCCTCGCCCTCCCCGGAGGTCCCGTCATGGCAGCACCCGCAGTGCAACAGAAGGCGACAGCGTCCAAGAAGAACAGTGCCCAGTTCCTCTGGGAGGCGAAGACCAAGAGCGGGGAGAACAAGAAGGGCGAGATGGAGGCCCCGGACATCGAGGCCGTCAACGCGCGCCTGAAGTCGCTCGGCCTCAACCCCACGAAGGTGCGCAAGAAGGGCGCCCTCGACGGGGCCATCTCCCTGCCCGGCATGGGCGGGGTGACGGGCAAGGACATCCTCATCTTCACCCGTCAGTTCGCGACGATGATCGACGCCGGCCTGCCGCTGGTGCAGTGCTTGGACATCCTCGCCAGCCAGATGGACAACCCCGCCTTCAAGAAGGTGGTGTTCGCCATCAAGAGCAAGGTGGAGCAGGGCAGCACCTTCGCGGACGCGCTGAAGGAGCACCCCAAGATCTTCGACGAGCTCTACGTGCAGCTGTGCGCCGCGGGCGAGGTGGGCGGTATCCTCGACACCATCCTCAACCGGCTCGCCGCCTACCGTGAGAAGAGCGAGAAGCTGAAGGCCAAGGTCAAGAGCGCCATGACCTACCCGTCGGTGGTCATCCTGGTGGCCATCGGCGTGACGGCGCTGCTGCTGCTCAAGGTGACGCCCGTCTTCGAGAAGATGTTCGCGGACTTTAACTCCAAGCTGCCCGGGCCCACCCAGGTGGTCGTGGACATGTCGAAGTTCGCCCAGGCGTACTTCATCCACACCGTGGTCGGCATCGCGGCGGTGGTGTTCTCCTTCACCTGGAGCTACCGCCAGCCCAAGGGCCGCAAGTTCTGGGACAAGGTCTTCCTCAAGATGCCCCTGTTCGGCGACGTGCTCCGCAAGGTGGCCGTGGCGCGCTTCACGCGCACGCTGGGCACGATGATCTCCTCCGGTGTGCCCATCCTGGACGCGCTGGACGTGACGGCGAAGACGGCCGGCAACCGCACGGTGGAAGAGGCCATCTACTACGTGCGCGGGAAGATCGCCGAGGGCAAGAACATCGCGGGCCCGCTCCTGGAGACGAAGGTGTTCCCCTCCATGGTGGTGCAGATGATTGGCGTCGGCGAGGCGACGGGCGCCATGGACACCATGCTCAACAAGATCGCCGACTTCTACGACGACGAGGTGGACACGGCGGTCAGCGCCCTCACCTCGATGATCGAACCGCTCCTCATGGTGTTCCTGGGCGGCGTGGTCGGCGGCTTCCTCATCGCCATGTACCTGCCCATCTTCTCGCTTGCCGGCGCCATCAAGTAGCGCGGGCGGTGGAAGGCTGATGCGCGGCGTGGCCCCCGGGCTGCGCTCGCGTCTGGTGTGGCTGGTGTTGTTCCGCACCGTGGCGGCGAGCCTGTCGCTCGTCGTGACGGTGGCCCGGCTGGCGACCCAGCCCGCGCAGGAGCCCAGCCGCGCGGACTCGCTGTCGTTCGGTGTCATCGCGGCGGCCTACGTCCTCACGGTGGTGACGGGCCTGCGCTTGCGCCGGGGCACCGCGGGGCGCCTGGACGCCGTGGTGCAGGTGGTGGGCGACGTCATCATCGCCACCGGCCTGGTGTTCCTGAGCGGCGGCGCGGAATCGCCGCTGACGTTCCTCTACAGCCTGGCCGTCATTGGCGCGGCGGTGGTGTTGGATCGGCGTGGCGCGCTGTGGGCCGCGGTCGTGTCCTCGCTGGCCTTCACCGGGCTGCTGCTGGTCATGCGGCTCACCCTGCCGGCGGACGCCCCGACGATGGCGCCCTCGCGGGTGCTCTTCGTGCTGGGCAGCAACGTGCTGGCGCTGGGCCTCATCGCCGTGCTGTCCGGCTACCTGTCGCGCCAGCTGTCCGCCACGGGCGGTGCGCTGTCCCAGAGCGAGGCGGACCTGCGCCGGCTGGGGCGGCTGCAGCAGCTCATCCTGTCCTCCATGCCGTCGGGGCTCGTCACCTGCGACGCCGAGCGGCGCGTCACCTTCCTCAACACCGCGGCCTGCGGCATCCTCCAGGTCACGGACAGCGCGTGCGTGGGCCAGACGCTGGAGAAGCTCCTGCCGGGCGTGTCCGTGCTGGCGCCGCGCGCCACCCGGGGTGAGCTGCGGGTGAAGACGCCGGGGGGCCAGCGGGTGCTGGGGTTGTCCGTGTCGCCCCTGGAGGGCGAGGCGGGCTCGCTGCTCATCGTCTTCCAGGACCTCACGGAGCTGCGGCGCATGGAGGAGGACCTCAAGCGCACGGACCGGCTGGCCAGCCTGGGTGCGCTGTCCGCGCAGCTGGCGCATGAAATCCGCAACCCGCTGGCCGCCATGCGCGGCTCCGCGCAGCTCCTGGCCCAGGACCCGTCCGGTGACGTGGTGGTGACGAAGCTCACCGGCATCCTCACGCGCGAGGCGGACCGGCTGGCGCGGCTGGTGGAGGACTTCCTGCGCTTCGCGCGCCCACCCGAGCCGCAGCGCCGGCCGGTGGCCCTGGACACGCTGCTGTCGGAGACGGTGGACATGCTCCGCGCGGATCCGCTTTCACGCGAAGTGCAACTGGAGGTGCGCCTGTTGGACGCGCTGACGGTGCCGGTGGATCCGGACCAGCTGCGTCAGGTGCTCCTCAACCTGGTGCGCAATGGCATCCAGGCGGCGGGTCCAAAGGGAACCGTCCGGGTGGCGCTGGCGCGCGCGGACAAGGAAGCGCAGATTCGCGTGTGGGACTCGGCGGGAAGCATCACGGAGGAGATGATGGGGCACCTGTTCGAGCCGTTCTTCACGACCCGCAACGGTGGCACCGGGCTGGGCCTGTCCACCGCGCACTCCATCATCCACGCGCACGGAGGCACCATCCGCGTGACGTCCAATCCCGCTGAAGGCACCGAGTTCCTCGTGGGGCTGCCCCTGTGACGGCGCCGCTCCCCCATGACGGTGGGTCGCGCGGCCACGTGCTGGTGGTGGACGACGAGCTGTCCATGCGCGAGTACCTGGAGATCCTCCTGGTGAGGGAAGGCTACGCCGTGACGAGCGTGCCCTCCGTGGAGAACGCGCGCGCCATGTTGGAGAAGGACCAGGTGGACCTGGTCATCTCCGACATGAAGCTGGGCTCGGGCAGCGGCCTGGACGTGCTGCGTACGGCGCGCTCGCGCAAGGAGCCGCCGGAGGTGGTGCTCATCACCGCCTTCGGCACGCCGTCCTCCGCGGTGGAGGCCATGCGCGAGGGCGCCTACGACTACATCTGCAAGCCCTTCGACAACGAGGAGCTGCGGCTGCTGGTGCACAAGGCGCTGGAGAAGCGCGCGCTGCGCCAGGAGAACCTCACGCTCAAGTCGCGGCTCCTGCCCGGCCTGGGCGGGTTGCTGGTGGGGACGAGCCCCCGCATGCGCGCCCTGTGGCAGCTGGTGGAGAAGGTGGCCCCGGGCCGCAGCACGGTGCTGGTGACGGGGGAGAGCGGCACCGGCAAGGAGCTGGTGGCGCGCGCCATCCACCTGCGCGGCCAGCGCGCCGCCCAGCCCTTCCTCCCCTTCAACTGCGGCGCCCTCAATGAAGGCGTGCTGGAGAGCGAGCTGTTCGGCCACCTGAAGGGGTCCTTCACGGGCGCCACGCATGAGCGGCCGGGCCTGCTGGTGTCCGCGGCCGAGGGCACGGTGATGCTGGACGAGGTGGGCGAGATGCCGCTCGCCACGCAGGTGAAGCTGTTGCGCGTGCTGCAGGAGCGCAAGGTGAAGCCGGTGGGCAGCGCGGCGGAGATTCCCTTCCAGGCGCGCGTCATCGCGGCCACCAACCGCCGGCTGGAGGCGGAGGTGAAGGCGGGCCGCTTCCGCGAGGACCTCTTCTACCGGCTCAACGTCATCACGCTGGAGCTGCCCCCGCTGCGCGAGCGGCCGGAGGACATTCCGCCGCTCGCCACGCACTTCCTGGCGCGGCTGGCGGAGGAGCTGGGCCGGCCGGCCCTGCGCTTCGCGCCGGAGACGCTCGCGTTGATGGAGCGCTATGCGTTCCCGGGCAACGTGCGCCAGCTGCAGAACATGGTGGAGCGCGCGGCCACGCTGTCGGACTCGGAGCTGCTGGGGCCGGGGACGCTGCCGCCCGCGGTGCGCGGTGAGTCGGAGCCCCTGAGCCGCCCGGGCGACAGTGGCGAGCCTTCGCTGGGCTCGGGCTTCAACCTGGAGCGCCACCTGGACGAAAGCGAGCGGCGGCACCTGCTGGCCGCGCTCAAGCAGTCCCAGGGCGTGAAGACGCGCGCCGCGGAGCTGCTGGGCCTGTCCTTCCGCTCCTTCCGCTACCGGTTGGCGAAGCACGGCCTCACGGAAGAACTGGACGAGCCGTCCCCCCGGTCGTGACGGACTCCCGGGCGTCTTCCGCCTCCAGGGCCATGAGCGCGGGCTCGGCCAGGTAGCTCAGCCGCTTGGTCTCCAGCGACAGCTGGCTCACGCCCTCGAGCACCAGCCCCACGAGTCCCGACAGCGCGCCCAGCAGCACCAGGCCCGTGCACAGGATGGCGGTGGGGAAGCGCAGCACCTGGCCCGTCTCGAAGAACTGGAGGAAGACGGGAATGGACAAGAGCAGCGCGGTGACGACGAGCACCGCGCCGATGGTGCCGAAGAACTGCCGTGGCCGCAGCAGCCGCTGCAGCCGCAGGATGTGGCGCAGGATGCGCAGGCCGTCGCGCCAGGTGTTCAGCTTGCTGTGCGAGCCCTCCATCCGCTTCGCGTAGCGCGTGGGCACCTCACGCACGGGCATGCGCAGCTGCAGCGCGTGGATGCTCATCTCCGCCTCGATTTCGAAGCCCTCCGAGGCGCAGGGAAACGACTTGATGAAGCGCCGCGACAGCACCCGGTAGCCGGAGAAGATGTCCGACAGTCCCTTGTCGAAGAGGCTGGCCACCACCTGGTTGAAGAGCCAGTTGCCGGCCACGTGCCCCGCCCGGTAGGCCTCGTTCTCGGTGTGCACCCGCGTGCCCACGACCATGTCCAGGCACTCGTCCTGGAGCAGCCGGGCCATCCCTTCCGCCGCGCTGGCGTCGTAGGTGCCGTCACCGTCCGCCACGACGTAGATGTCTGCGTCCACGTCCGCGAAGGCCCGCCGCAGGACGTTGCCCTTGCCGCGCCGGGGCTCGGCGCGCACCTGGGCGCCCGCTTCTCGTGCCACCCGGGCCGTCTCGTCCGTGGAGGCGTTGTCGTAGACGTAGACCGTCGCCGTGGGCAGTGCCTGGCGGAAGGCCTGCACCGTGTGCGCGATGGCCAACGCCTCGTTGAAGCAGGGGAGGATGACCGCGATGCGGGGCGGCATCGCGAGGCTCGGGCGGCTCATTCGGAAGGTCGGCAAAAAAAGGGGCCACGTCCTCGTGGCGTGGAGCGCCACTCTACACGCTCCTTCCGCTGATCCACGCCCCGGGCCGTTGCGCTACGCTGCCGGGCCTTACCCATGGCTCCTCCCCCTGGCAGGTCCCCCTTCCCCCCGCTCGTGCTGGCCGCCGTGCTGTTGCTGGCCCACGCGGCGCTCTGGCTGTCGTACTTCAAGGGCTTCCGCCTGGACCTGGGGAGCATCGACCTGCCAACGCCCCGGTACCTCCTGCTCGCGGCGATGATGGGCTTTCTCGGCGTCCCCGTGGTGGTGTGCCTGGCGCTCGCGGGAGGCCGGGGCCTCCGGGCGGAGCCCCTTCAGCGCTGGCGCTCCGCGTGGCGCGACTACCCTGACCGCCGGAGCCTCGTGCTGCTGGGGCTGATGGGCGTGCTCATTCCGCTCGCCATCCAGTCGCTGCTCCTGGGGCACGCGCCCCTCACGGACGACGAGGCCTCCTACCAGCTCGCGGCGCGCCTCCTGGCCTCCTTCCGGCTGTGGGTGCCCTCGCCGCCCCTGAAGCTCTTCTTCGACAACGGCTTCCTCGTGAATGACGGGAAGCTGTACAGCCAGTATTTCCTCGGGTGGCCGTTCCTCCTGGCGTTCGGCATGAAGGCGGGCGTGCCCTGGCTCATCAACCCGCTGCTCGCGGGAGCGACGACGGTGGCCGTCTTCCTGGTGGCGCGCGAGTGGTTCGGCTCGGCGTGGGCGCGCGTCGCGGGGCTCTTGTGCCTCGTTTCGCCGCTGGTGATGACGGGCGCGGCCACGATGATGTCGCACACCGCGGTCCTCTTCGCGCTGGCGTGGTTGCTGTACTGCGTGCAGCGCTCTCGCGCGGGTGCCGGCGCGGTAGCGAGCGCGGGCGTGGCGTTCTTCTTCTGCCTGGCGTTCTGGACGCGGCCCGCGACCGCGGTGGGCCTGGGGGCGCCGCTGCTCGTGTGGTGGGCCATGGGGCTGTGGCGGGGCGAGCGCCGAGGGGTGCCCGCGCGGGTGGGCGCCTTCCTGGCGGTGGCGGTGCCGCTCGCGGCGCTGTTCCTCGCGGCCAACGCCGCCCAGACGGGCTCGCCGTGGATGACGGGCTACCACGCGGGCCTGTTCTACGCGCGCGCCAACGCCTTCCGCTTCGCCACGTTCGCCCCCGATTCCGCGAGCGGGGAAGGCTTCTGGTACTTCTTCGTGGACCGCTCCCCGTGGCTCGCGGTGGGCCGCGGCGTGGTGGCGCTCTTCCGGCTGAGCGTGGATGGCTTCGGGTGGCCGCTGGGGCTGGCGCTCGCGTGTCTCGCGCGGGGGCCGCACGCGCGCTGGCTGGCGGCGAGCATGGCAGGGCTCTGGGTGATTCACATTCCCGTGGCGGACGCGGGCATCGACTCGTTCGGGCCGGTGCACTACTCGGAGGCGATGCTGCCGTTGGTGCTGCTGACCACGGACGGACTGCGCACGCTGTGGCGCTGGGCATGGGCGCAGGGGCGGCCGGGGCTGGTGCCGGGCACGGTGGCGGGGCTGCTGCTGGTGTGCGCGGCCATGTACCTGCCCCCGCGGTGGACGACGCTGGCCCTGCTGGCCCGGGACGTGCGCGCGCCGTTGGAGTTCGTGGAGCGCGAGGCGCCGGTGCCGTCCATCGTCTTCACGCAGCACCCCATCGCGCCGCCCTGTCAGTCGGCCCCGGCGCGCCACTTCGTGTTCACGCGGCCCAACAACGGTCCGGACCTGGACGACCCCGTGCTCTGGGCCAACCACCTGGGCGTGGAGCGGGACCGGGAGCTGATGAAGCGCTTCCCGGGGCGCGAGGGCTACCTGCTCGTCGTGTCGCGCAAGGACTGCCAGCACCGGCTCGTCCCGCTCGACCAGGCCTCCCCCGACCGCTTCCCCTCGCCGGTGAAGGAACTGCCCTCGGATTTCCCCCCGCCGGAGTGACGTGCCCCGTGTCCGAGCGGCCCTGCGGCCTGCCCCTCAGCGCGCAAGCCGCGCGAGCGTCTGCTCGTAGTCCGTGATGAAGCGCTCCAGGCCCCACCGCTCGCGTCCCCAGCGCGCGACCTGCTCGCGCGGGGGCGGGGAGGCCAGCAGGCTTCGCACCGCCGCCGCCAGCGCGTCCGCGCCCTCCACCCGCAGCACGCCGGGCGCGTCCGAGACGTTGGCGGTGAAGGACGGATCCGTGGACACCACGGCGGGCAGCCCCGTGAGCATGCCCTCCTGGAGCGTCAGGGGCAGGCCCTCGCCCCGTGAGGGCAGCAGCAGCACGTCCGCGCACGCGTAGAGCTCGTGCATGCGTGCGTGGTCCACCTGGCGCAGGTGGTCGGTCCCCGTCAGGCCCTCGATCTCGGAGGCGAGCGGGCCGTCTCCGGCCACCACCAGCCGGATGCCCTCTGGGGCAAGCCTCCGCTGCACCTCGGCCACCAGCGACACCCCCTTCTTCGGCACCAGGCGCGCGGCGAAGAGGACGAGGGGCGCGGACTCGGAAAGGCCGAAGGCGGCGCGGGCCCGGCGTCGTGCTTCCGGGGCGAGCGGCTGGAAGCGCGGCGAGAACCCCAGGGGAATCAGGCGAAGGGAACGCTTCAGGCCCACGCGGGAGAAGTAGGCCTGCACGTGGGGGCTGTACGTCACCACCTCGGTGGCGGACATCAGCACCGCGCGCCCGAGCGTCCGGTAGGCCACGTCCTGCACGGTGTCCAGCACCCCTCCGTAGGGGACCTCACCCACGTGCTGGGTGATGAGCAGCGGCTTGCGGTGGCGCCGGCAGAGCGCGGCCGTCATCGCGGAGGACAGGTAGAGGCAGTCGTGCGCGTGCACCACGTCCACCTCGCGCACGAGCGCGTCCAGCTGCCGCCAGCCCGACGGGGCCCACACCGGCATGGGCACATGGAGGTTGCGCTCCAGCCAGTTCCACGCGGCCACCCGCACGCGCGCGTCGGAGACCCCGGGCGGCTCGGGCGTGGCGCCGGAAATCCACCGCACGTCGTGGCCCCGCTCGCGCAGCCCCTGGAACAGCGTCTCCACCATGATTTCGATGCCGCCAGGGTGGGGCGGCATGAAGTTCGAGACCTCGAGGATGCGCATGGCGAATGGGCCCATCGCGCGGCGGTCCGGTCCGTCTCTCTTGACGGGTGGGAGCCGGCGCGGGCGGTCCCACCATCGCACGGGCCGCCGTGCCACCGAGAGCCGCATGTGACGCGCGGGCCGGGCTCCCTGCTCAGGGAGCGGACCCTCCGGCGCGGGCCGCCGCCGCCTCGTGCTCACGCGCCTGCGCTTCATGCCCCAGCGCGCGGTGGACGCGGCCCAGCGCTCCGAGCACCGCGGGCGCGTCCGGTGCCAGCCTCCGGGCCTCCTCCAGCGAGACCAACGCCTCCTGCGCGTGTCCTGTGCGCAGCAGCGACTCGCCCAGGGAGACCCGGGCGTCGACGCTCGTTGGCGCGAGCCGGACCGCCTCCTGGAAGGCCCGCGTGGCCGCCGCGTCGTCCCGCAGCGCGTGCAGGGCCTCGCCCAGCTGGTAATGGATGCCGGATTGGTCCGGCATCCCGACGAGCGCGGCTTCCAGCAGCTCCCGGGCCCGGGCGGGTTGCCCCGCCTTGATCAGGGCCCGGGCCAGGGCATTCACGGTGGGGGGATGGGTGGGCCGCAGCCTCACCGCGTGCTCCAGCGCGGGCAGGGCTTCGTCCACGCGTCCCTCGCGCAGGAGGGCACTCCCCAACTGGTAGTGCGGCGTGGGCGCGTCCGGGCTCACCTCCACGGCGTTCGCCCACAGGCTGACCTCGTCCTGCCAGACGCCCACCTGCGTCGCGGCGCTCGCGGTGGCCGCCAGCAGCACCGCGCCCGCGACGACCGCGGGCACCAGGGCTCCCGAGGATGCGGCCTCGCGGCGCGCCCGGGCGCTCCAGGCGCCCCATGCCGCGGCGACGCCCAGACAGAACCCCACCGACGGCAGGTAGTCGTAGCGCTCGGAGACCGCGCTCTCTCCGAGCGCGCGAAGGTGCAGCGCCGGCAGCAACGGCAGCATCAGCCACGCCAGGCCCAGCCAGGCCCCGGGCACCCGCCGCCGCAGGCGCACCAGCCCCGCCGCCACGCCCAGCGCGACCCCCAGGCCCACCCACGCCCGGACTGCCGTGAGCGAGGTGACGAGCTCGAAGGGGTGCAGCACGCTCAGGCCCGAGGGCAGGACGAGCAGCCGCGCGTGTTCCGCGAGCAGCGGCAGCGCATTGAACAGCGCGAGACCGGGAGGCACTGAAGCCCACCCCGAATTCACCATGGCGCCGCCCACGGCGTGCAGCCGCAGCGCCAGATAGACGGTGCCGGCGAGCACCAGCGGCCCGTAACGCCAGGCCCACTCGCGCTTGTGTTCAGCGGAAGGCGGCGGGCGGTCCACCAGCTCCCAGGCGAGCAGCATGCCGGGCAGCACGGCGGAGACCTCCTTGAAGAGGAGCGCCACCAGCCACAATCCCGCCCCCGCCACCGCGCGCACGGGCCGCAGCGGCCGGATGGCCACGCACGCCAGCATGCCCAGGCCCGCGGTCGTGGCGGCCACGTCCATGACCGCGCTCACCCACGCCACCGCTTCCACGTGCACCGGGTGGACGGCGAAGAGCAGCCCCGCGACCAGGCCAGCCCCCGGCCGCTGTCCGTCCAGCACGCGCCGGGCCAGGACCCAGACGAGCAGCGACGCGACCGTGTGCAGCAGCAGGGACATCAGGTGGTATCCCCAGGGCGCGGTGCCCGCCACGCCGTGCACGGCCAGGAGCAGCACGTGGGTCATCGGCCGGTAGAACGCGGCGCTCGCGGAGGCGCTGGGAACGAAGCCGAAGAGTTGCTGGGTGAAGATGTCCCCCAGCGCCGCCGCCGAGCGGATCCACGGGTTGGCCTCCACGAGCACGTAGTCGTCGTAGACCAGTCCGCCCGTCAGTGCCGGCGCGTACACGGCGAGCGCCGCGAGCACCACGGCCACGGCCTGGAGTCCTTCGCGCGAAGGCCCGGCGGCGTGGGAGAGGGGAGGGGCGGAAGGCACGGAAGGGATCAAGAAGGAGGCTCCCACGGAGGCTGGGGCCACGATACCCGATGCCCCGGAGCGCCGAGGGGACACGAACCTGGCAGGCCAGCAGGCGTGGGGCGCGGGTGCCCGGAGGATGGCCCACCGGCCCCCTGGCCAGGGGCGGGAGCGGAGTGGGTCGGTGGTAGGGTCCACCCCCTCTCGACCCATGGCCTCCACTCCCTTCCACGGTCCGCCTCCGCGCGCCTCCCTCCAGGTCCTATGGGTGGTCCTCGCGGCGCTGCTCGTCCACGCTCCGGCGCTCGCGAACGGCTTCGTCTACGACGACGTTCCCCTGCTCCTGGAGAACCCCTGGCTGCGCTCCGTGGAAGGGCTTCGCGCCGCGTTCAGCCACTCCCTCTTCGGCTTCGTCGACGACGGCGCGGACTCGGGGCTGGGCTCGGGCTACTACCGGCCGCTCGCGCACGTGACGTTCTGGCTGCTGCGGGCCGTCTTCGGGACCGCCCCCTGGGGCTACCACCTGCTGCTCATCCTGGCGCACGCGGGCGCGTCCGTCCTGGTGTGGAGGCTGCTGCGGACCTGCCTGCGCGGCGGCGAGGGCGGGGAGGACGTGTCCGGGTGGGCGGCCCTCACGGGAGCGCTCCTCTTCGCCCTGCATCCGGTCCACACGGAGGCGGTGGTGTGGGTGAGCGGCTGGATGGACCTGAGCGCCTGCCTCGCGCTGCTGCTCACGGCGCGGTTGCTCGTGCCGGGCCCCGTGTCATCCCCGCGCGCGTGGCTGGCCGCGCTGGCGTGGCTTGGGGGGCTGCTCCTCAAGGAGACGGCCATCGTGCTGCCGGTGCTGCTCGTTGTCCTCGAGTGGGGCACGGGCACGGCATCGGTGGGGTTCCGGGAGCGGCTGCGGCGTCATGGCCCCCTGGCCGTGGCGCTGGCGGTGTACGCCGCCCTCCGGCTGAGCGCGCTGGGGCTGGCCGCGCCCGCGGATCCGCGACGGCTGTCGAATGGAGGCGCGAGCCTGGCGGACGCGCTGTCGCTGGTGACGCGGTTCGGAGGCAAGCTCCTCTGGCCGCACCCGCTGGTGGCGGCGCCTCCCGCGTCATGGGTGCGCTCCCCGTGGGAGCCCGCGGTGCTCCTGGGGGGATTGTGCGTGATGGGCTTCCTGCTGCTGCTGGGCTGGGCGGTGCGAAGGCGCCAGGGCGCGGTCGTGACGGGGCTGTTCTGGCTGGCCGTGCCCCTGCTGCCCGTCCTGGCCCTCCAGTCGCGCGGCGTGGAGGCCTACGCGGAGCGCTACCTCTACCTGCCCTCGGTGGGGTTCGTGCTGCTCGTGGCGGTGGGGCTGCGGGCCCTGCTCGAGCGCTGGCCCGCGAGCGCCCGCGCGCTGACGCTCGCTTCCGGTGGGGTGCTGGCATCCTTCGCCCTGCTGACGCTCTTGCGCATCCCCGTGTGGCACGACGAGGTGTCCCTGTGGGAGACAACCGTGGAGCAGGTCCCCGAGCGTCCGTCAGCCCATGCGTGGCTGGGCGCGGCCTACCTGAACGTGCGGCGCGCACCGGAAGCGGTGCCCCACCTGGAGACCGCCGCGGCGGCGCTGCCCGGGAACTACCGCGTGCGCAGCGACCTGGCCGTCGCCTACGCGATGACGGGGCGCTTCCAGGACGCCGTGCGCCAGCTAGAGGCGGCCATCCGGCTCAAGCCCCGGAGCGCCACCCCGCGCCACAACCTGGGCCTGACGCTGCGCAGGGCAGGGCAGTTGGACGCGGCGGTGGCGCGCTTCCGGGAGGCCCTCCAACTGGAGCCCGCCCGCGCGGACTCGCACCTGGAGCTGGGCCGCACGCTGTTGCAACTGGGCCGGCCCCGCGAGGCCGAGGCCGCCCTCACGGAGGCGCTCCGCCTCAAGCCGGACCTGGAGGCCGCGCGCCGGGCGCTGGCGGCGGCCCGGTCCGCGCCGTCCACCGCGCAGCCCGGGCCGTGAGCTTCAGCGGAAGTCGCGCCGCTCGAAGATGAACATGGCCAGCGCGGTGAAGACCGCGGCCCACGCCGTCCCGTAGCCCAACGCGGACAGCAGGGTGGTCGCGTCGACGGGCAGCGCGTACGTGGCCTGGGGCTTGAAGTTCATCCGCTCCAGGTTGGGCAGCATGTAGAAGATGATGCGGCCCATCCAGCGGACCAGCTGGCTCTCCGAGTAGCTGGAGATTTCATACAGGTCCCCCGCCAGGTGCCCGGCGAAGTACAGGCCCGTCGTGCAGATGGAGGACACCGCGGGGCCGCAGAAGCTGGAGAAGAGGATGCCCGCGCTGCTGAGCACGAGCAGCTCGAACCACATCGCCCCGGCCGCCACCAGGTGCGTGGAGTGGATGGGCGTGCGGAACAGCAGCAGCTGGCTCAGGAAGATGAGCGTCATCGCCACCAGCACCACGCCCAGCGTCAGCATGGTGCCCGCCAGGCGCGCCAGGAGGAACTGCGTGCGCGACACCGGCTTGCTCACCATGAGGAAGATGGTGCGCCGCTCAATCTCCCGGCTCAGCAGGCCGCACGACAGGAAGATGGCGAGGAAGGCCAGGATGAGGCTCATCATCCCCAGGCCGAAGTCGGTCAGCACGCGGTCGAAGGTGGTGACCGTCACCTCCGTCACCAGCGTGGAGGACAACAGGACGATGACCGCGAACACGCCCACCACCACCGTCACGCGGTTGCGGCGCGCCTCGCGAAAACCGTTCCACATCATCGCGCTGAACGCGCTCACGTGTTGATCTCCCCGCCCACGCTCGTCGCGCGGCCCGAGTTCTTCAATGCGTCCATGAACAGCTGCTCCAGCGAGAACCGCGCCGGCTGGATGCGGTTCACCCGACCGCCCGCGCCCAGCACCCCGCCCAGGAGCCGCTGGCTGTCCGCGTCCGACACCTGCAGGAGCACACGCCCGTCCAGGGCCTGCGCGGACTCCAGCACCACGCCCAGCTCCTTCACCTTCTCCAAGGGCAGGTTCTCCACCACCATCTCCACGGTGGGCACCTGCGCGGACACCAGCTCCTGCACGCTGCCTTCGCGCACGCGCCGCCCGCCCACCAGCACCGCCAGGCGGTCACACAGGGCCTCCACGTCCGGGATGATGTGGCTGCAGAACAGCACCGTCGTGCCGTGGTCCCGCTCGGCGAGGATGAGGTCGCGCATCTGCCGGCGGCCCAGCGGATCCAGGCCGCTCGTCGGCTCGTCCAGGATGAGCAGCTTCGGCCGTCCCACCAGCGCCTGCGCCAGCGCCACGCGCTGCACCATGCCCTTGGAGTAGCGGCGGATCTGCAGCTTCTCCGCGCCCGCCATCTCCACCGCGCCCATCACCTCCGTCACCCGCCGGTCCAGGTCCTGGCCGCTCAAGCCGGACAACTGTCCCGCCAGCGTCACGAACTCCCGCCCGGTGAGGTACTCGTAGGGCGCCGGGTTCTCCGGCAGGAAGCCCACCAGCCGCCGGGTGGCCGCGTGGTCCACCGGCTGCCCGTACAAGAGCGCGGTGCCGCCACTGGGCCGCACCAGGTTCATCAGGATCTTGATGGTGGTGGACTTGCCTGCACCGTTGGGACCGAGCAGGCCGTAGATCTGTCCGGGGCCCACCTGGAGATCCAGGCCCTGGAGCGCCCGCACGGTGCGGTTGAGCCAGAAGCCGACCTTGTACGTCTTGGACAGCCCCTGGGCCTGGATGGGAAGGGCTTCAGGGTGTGGTGTCTGCATTGGAACTCGTGCCCTCCGGGTGGGCGTTGGGGCGGATCCGCTTTCCGTCGGCGGTGCGCTCATCGTAGATGACTTGCAGGCGGAACTCCGAGGCCGAGGAGTACACCCGGCCGCCGTCTCCAATGAAGAAGCGGCCACCCAACGGATCCGCTGGCAGCCGGGTCATCCCTCCATCCTCCACCAGTGCTTCCAAGGTGGCGGGAGCGCGGCCGTGCCGGGTGCGGTAGCGCTCCACCTCCGCGTCCAACTGCTGGAGCACGCGCTCCTGGAGGATTTCCCGGACGCGGCGGTCGTAGGTCTGGCGCGTCTCTTCGTCCTCGGCGCCGTCGCGCATCATCACCGCCAGGGACAGGCCTGTGTCGAAATCGCCGGCCTGGGCATACAGCCGCGTGGCCAGCGCCGAGTACCAGGCCGGCGCATCCCTCCGGCGCGACAGCTCCGTGATGATGTCCGCCGCTTCCTTGTACTCGCGGTGGAAGAACATCAGGTTGTAGGCAAGCTGGAACCACGTACGCGAGTTCTCCGGCACGTTCCGGGTCCCCTTGCGCAGCAGCTTCGTGGACTCCTCCACGTTGGCGTACTGCTCACGTCCCAGGTGGATGGGGATGGTCGTCCCTGCGAACCAGTAGACCGTCGCGAACTTGGGATCCAGGTCCGTCGCCAGGTCCGCGTAGGCGTAGACGTCCCGGTAGTCCGTAGGGGTCCTGGATCTGCCGATGCGGTTGAGGGTGAGGATCCAGAAGTAGTCGGTCACCAGCCCCAGCTGTCCCCTGAAGACGGCGCGCAGCAGCCCGGGGCGCGGCAGGAGCGGCCGGTCGTTCACCCGGAGCGTCGGGGTAGGTGGGGCCGCCAGCAACACGACGCAGAGCAGGGCGGCGGGCAACAGCAGGGCAGGCAGCTTGCGCATGGGTTCCACGAAACGCCAACGGGGTCCCCGGAGTGATCCCGGAGACCCCGCGTGCTGATCATGCCTCCTCGTTCAGACGGAAGCCAGTGACATCACGGGCAGCTGACGTCGTTGTACGCGTTGCCGGGCTCGCCACCGGAGACGGCGTCCTGGTCGTTGCCGCAGACGTCCGCCAGGTCGACGGTGGTCGCCGCGGAGGTGATGCCCCACGTGTCGGCGTTGTCGTCGTTGTCGACGTTACCGAAGGCCGTCGCGTTGAAATCGCAGGAGGGGCAGCTCGCGACACCGGGAATCACGCCGGCGGTGAGCGCCTGGGTGCCCGAGGACGGCTTGTTCTTGAAGCGGGCGATGTCCTGGCCGATGCAGCCGGTGGTGTACAGGCGGTCAGCAACCGCCGCCGGCTCAGAGCAGTCGGCCAGGCCGTAGCTGTAGCGGTTGCCGGCCTCAGGCGTGAAACCCAGCTTCTTGAAGTCGATGATGTACGTGTCCTTCTCGCCGAAGTACGCCTTCTGGGAGGTGTACAGGGCCTTCAGGTTGGTCTTCGCCTCCGACTGCTTCGACTTCGCCTGGAAGCGCATGAAGTTCGGGATGGCGATGGCGGCCAGGATGCCGATGATGGCGACCACGATCATCAGCTCGATGAGGGTGAAGCCACCCTTCTTCCGGAAGAGACGGTTCATCATGATTGGGGACTCCGCAGTGGGCAGAGGGGGGTTGAACGACGCGGGAACTCTTAGCACGAAGAGTGCCACGCCGAACAATCCGCCCAACCCCCGGGATTCCCAGGGCAGGCGGGCTGGGCAGGGGATGGATCACCCGTAGGCCTGCCAATTTTTGTCACTGACGCTGACGGTTTTCGTCCTCCATCGCGCAGTCGCCAGCTCCGGAAGCGGCGGGTAGGATTCCGGCTCCGTGACGTTCACCTACGCGCCGGGCTGGGCCGAGCCCCTCTTCATCCTCTTCCTGTTCATCCTCGGCCTGTGTTTCGGCTCGTTCCTCAATGTCGTCATCGCGCGGGTGCCGGAGGGCCTGAGCATCGTGCGGCCCGGCTCCCGCTGCCCGAAGTGCGGGCACGTGCTCGCCTGGTACGAGAACATCCCCGTCCTGTCGTGGCTGGGGCTGCGCGGGAAGTGCCGCGGCTGCGGCATGCCCATCTCCCCGCGCTACGTCCTGGTGGAGCTGCTCACGGGGCTGTTGTTCCTCGCGTGCCTCAAGCGCTTCGACTGGACCTATGAGCTGGTGCCCGCGCTGGTGCTGGTGTTCCTGCTGGTGCCCCTCACCTTCATCGACCTGGAACATTGGATCCTCCCGTTCTCCCTGACGCTGCCGGGCATCGCCGCCGGCGTGCTGCTGGCCATTCCCCAGGGCGAGGGCGCGGTGGGGCAGGCGGTGCTGGGCGCCGCGGTGGGCTTCCTCGGCTTCCGGCTGATGGAGTACGTGGGCTGGCGCGCCTTCAAGCGCGAGGCGCTGGGCGGCGGGGACAAGTTCCTCGTCGCGCTGCTGGGCGCGTTCCTGGGCTGGCATGCGCTGTTGGGCATCCTCTTCTTCTCGTCGCTGCAGGGCTCCATCGTGGGCGTGGCGCTCCTGGTCCTCACGGGAAGGGCGGGCCCTCGCGGCGCGCCGGAGGCGGAAGCCACGCCTGCCGCTCCCACCCAGGCTCCCCAGGACCCCCAGGCCGACGCGCCTCTCACTCCGTCCGAGGGGGCTCCGGCGGAAGCTCCGAAGGTGGAAGAAGGGGAGCCCGAGCCCACGATGACGTGGGACTTCACGAAGCCCGGCCTGCCCCTGTGGAAGCGGGTCGTTCTCGTCCCCTGGTGCCTGCTCTTCCAGCCCATCCCGGACGCGCAACTGGACGAAACGGGTGAGGAGGAGGAGTGGGTCCCCGGGCCCACCAACATCCCCTTCGGCCCGTGGCTGGCCCTGGCGGGGTTGGAGGTGATGCTCCTGGGGCCTTTGCTCGCGCGCGTGCTGCCCCTGGACGTGGCGCTGATGCTCGGGGGGACGCGGTGAAGAACCCCGCGCCGGTGCGGGGATGAAGTGGCGCATCGCCAGCGTGGCGTTCCTCCTGGGCTCGCTGTCCACGGGGCTGTCGTGGCTGACCCTGCAGCCGGTGCTCATCCGCCTGCTGGACACGGCGCGCAGGCTGGCGCTGCCGGGGTCGCTGGACATGGAGAGCCTGGCGCGGATCCGCGCCTTCTTGCCGCTGGCGCTGGGCCTGGATCTGCTGGTGCTGACGGTCCTGGCCTATGGCGTGCTGGACCTGGCGGTGGGCCGACCGCTGCGCGCCATGGAGAAGTCCGTGGAGCAGCTGGGCCGGCTGCAACTGGACGTGCCGCTTCCCGAGCAGGGCGGGCCATTCCTGTCGCGCATCCAGCGCGAACTGCGGCGCATGGCGGAGGCGCTGCGCCAGGAGCAGGCCCTCACCCGCGCGCAACTGGAGGCGCTGCGCGAGGCCAACGCCCGGCTCGCGCGGGCACAGACGGAGCTCGTCGCCTCCGAGCGGCTGGCCACGGTGGGCAAGCTGGCGGCGGGCGTGGCGCACGAGGTGGGCAATCCGCTCGCGGGCATCCTGGGCTACCTCTCACTGGCGCGCTCCAGGGCGCGGGAGCCGGAGCTGACGGACTTCCTGGAGCGCATCGACCACGAGGTGCTCCGCATCGACCGCATCGTGCGGGGGCTGCTGGACCTGGGCCGTCCGGCCAGCACCCAGCCCGGGCCGGTGGACGTGGGGCAGGTGGTGGAGACGTGCGTGCGGCTGGTGCGCGCCGGGCCGGAGCTGGACCGGGTGGACGTGACCCTGGAGGTGACGCCCGGCCTGCTGGCCCGCGCGGATCCAGGCCCGCTGTCGCAGATCCTCATCAACCTGCTGCTCAACGCGGCCCAGGCCATGGGGGGCGAGGGGCGCGTGCGCATCTCCACCCGGCGTGAGGACGCGCTGCTGCTGGTGGAGGTGGAGGACAGCGGCCCGGGCCTGTCGCCGGAGGTGCGCGCGCGCCTCTTCGAGCCGTTCTTCACCACCAAGGGCCGGCAGGGCACGGGCCTGGGACTCGCGGTGTCCCTGAATCTGGCCCAGGGCATGGGCGGCCGGCTGGACGCGCGCGACGGAGCGGGCGGCGGCGCGTGCTTCCGGCTGTCGCTGCCAGCGGCCTGACGGCGGGGCCGGACGGCATATGATGGGCATCCCCCATGCCCCTCTTCCGCACCATCCTCGTCGCCGACGACGAGCCGTCCATCCGCCACATCCTCACCCTGGTGCTCACCGACAAGGGCTATGACGTGCGCGCCGTCGCCGACGGGGACGAGGCCCTGCGCGAGCTGTCCACTCGCGCGTATGACGTCCTGGTGACGGACGTGCGCATGCCCAAGCGCGACGGGCTGTCGGTGCTCCGGGCGGCGCTCGCGGAGCAACCGGGCCTCACCGTGGTGGTGATGAGCGCGTACGGCTCCCAGGAGCAGGCGCTGGAGGCGGTGCAGGCGGGCGCCTACGACTACGTCCAGAAGCCCTTCAAGCCGGAGGAGATCGTCCTCGTCCTGCGCAAGGCGGAGGAGCGCGAGCGGCTGGTCCGCGAGAACCGCCGGCTGCACGAGGCCCGGCTCCCTGGCGCCTCCGGGGGCCACATCCTGGGGCACAGCGCCTCGCTCCATGCGGTGCTCAAGCAGGTGGCGCGCGTGGCGCCCGTGGACACCACCGTGCTCATCTCCGGGGAGAGCGGCACGGGCAAGGAGCTCATCGCGCGCGAGCTGCACGGAAAGAGCCGCCGCGCCGCCATGCCCTTCGTCGCCGTCAACTGCGGCGCCATCCCCCACGGCCTGCTGGAGAGCGAGCTGTTCGGCCATGCGAAGGGCGCCTTCACCGACGCGCGCACCGCCCGCCGGGGCCTGTTCGCGGAGGCCGACGGCGGCACGCTCTTCCTCGACGAGGTGGGCGAACTGCCCCTGGGCGCGCAGGTGAAGCTGCTGCGCGTGCTGCAGGAGGGGGAGATCCGCCCGGTGGGCGAAAGTCGCGTGGAGCGCGTGGACGTGCGCGTGGTGGCCGCCACGCTGCGCGACCTGGGCAAACTGGTGACCCAGGGCGACTTCCGCGAGGACCTCTATTACCGCCTCAACGTCGTGAACCTCACCCTGCCGCCCTTGCGCGAGCGCCGCGAGGACATCCCGCTGCTCGCCCACGCCTTCATCCAGCGCTTCAACCGCGACCTCAACCGCGAGCCACCGGTGGAGGGATTGACCCCGGAGGCGGAGGCCCTGATGACGGCCTACGCCTGGCCGGGCAACGTGCGCGAACTGGAGAACGCCATGGAGCGCGCGGTGCTGCTCGCGGAAGGCACCCACGTCGCGCCCGGCAGCCTTCCGGAAAAGCTGTGGGCGGCTTCCGCACCCGCCCCGGCCGGGACGGCTGCGCCGCTACAGGCCGGGAGCGACCTGTCACTCAAGCGCGCCATCCGGGAACTGGAGGAGTCCTACATCCGGGCAGCGCTGCGGCGCACGAAGGGCAACCGCACCCGGGCGGCGGAGGTGTTGGACATCAGCCACCGGGCGCTCCTCTACAAGATCAAGGAGTACGGCATCGATCCGGACGCGGAGGGCTCCCGGGCCTGAGGGGTGGGGAGACGCCCGGCGGGCAACCCTTGAGGAATCCTCCGGCGCCATTTGACGGAACGCCGCCGGGGCCGGAAAATCGGGCCTCCGCGATGGTGGGCCAGGGGGCGCGCGGTCGTGGCGGACTTTCACGGCGCTCTCCCGTCCGCAGGGCGGCCGGGCGCCAAGCACTTTTTAGGAGGGGTATCAAGCCGGTGCTACGCTGGCGCCCTCTCCGATGGAGTTACGCATGGCGAAGGGCAAACTGGCACTCGGGCTGGATATCGGGTCGACGTCGATCAAGATGATCATGCTCAAGGAGCAGCGCAAGCGCGGTGAAGTCGGCTACGCGCTCCAGAGCTTCGGAATGAAGCCGCTGCCTCCCGAGGCCATCGTGGACGGCGCGTTGATGAACTCCACGGCCATCGTCCAGGCCGTCCAGGAGCTGATGTCCGAGCTGAAGGTCAAGGGCAAGGACGTCGCCATCGGCGTGTCCGGCCACTCGGTCATCATCAAGAAGATCCAGATGCCCCGCATGAGCCAGGAAGAGCTCGAGGAGAGCATCCAGTGGGAGGCGGAGCAGTACATCCCCTTCGACGTGAAGGACGTGAACATCGACACGCAGATCCTGGACGGCGGCGGCAACGACGCCACCGGCCAGATGGACGTGCTGCTCGTCGCCGCCAAGAAGGACATGATCAACGACTACACCACCGTGGTCTCCGAGGCGGGCCTCGCTCCGGTGGTGGTGGACGTGGACGCGTTCGCCGTCCAGAACATGTTCTCCACGAACTACGAGCTGCCGGACAAGGAGACCGTCGTCCTCATCAACGCCGGCGCCTCCGTGGTGAACATCAACATCATCGCCAACGGCGTCACCGTCTTCACCCGTGACGTGACCATCGGCGGCAACCAGTTCACCGAAGAGATCCAGAAGCAGCTCAACGTCTCCTACGAGGAGGCGGAGGCGCTGAAGATCGGTGGCAACCGCGCGGACGCGGACGCCGTCGTGCCGCAGGACGTGGAGCGCGTGCTCTCCAGCGTGGCGGAGCAGGTGGCCGGTGAAATCCAGCGCTCGCTGGACTTCTACGCGGGCACCGCCGCGGACTCGAACTTCACCAAGGTCTACCTGTCCGGCGGCACCGCGAAGATCCCCGCGCTGTTCAAGACCATCGAGGCGCGTACCGGCGTGCCGGTGGAGATCCTCAACCCGTTCCGGAAGATCGAAGTGGACAACCGCAAGTTCGACCCCGCGTTCATCATGGACGTGGCGCCCATGGCCGCGGTGGCAGTGGGACTGGCGCTCCGGCGCCCGGGCGACAAGCTGGGCTGATACCGCTCTGGCCACGAGGAAATCACGAACATGATGATCCGAATCAACCTGCTGCCCGTCCGGGCGGTGAAGAAGCGGGAGATGGGCCAGCAGATCCTGGCCCTCTACGCCGCGGTCCTGATCGCCGCGGTGGCGGGTAACTACTTCTGGTACGCGGACCGCGACGGCGAACTGCAGCGCGCCAACCAGGGCATCACCCAGACGCGCGCGAAGATCGCGGAGCTGGAGAAGGTCATCGGCGAGGTGACCAACATCAACGCCCGCAAGACGGAAGTGGAGAAGAAGCTCGCGGTGCTGGACACGCTGCGCAAGGGCCGCAACGGGCCGGTGCGCATGCTGGACGCGCTCTCCTCGTCCATCCCCAAGAAGGTCTGGCTCAAGAACTTCTCGGAGGTGTCCAACAAGGTCACCATCGACGGTTCGGCCGTCAGCCACGACGAGGTCGCGGAGCTGATGCGCGGTCTGGGCAGCATGGTGTGGACGCCCAAGGGCATGGGGCGCCTGGTGGATCAGGGCCGCACGGCCAGCAAGACGTCGCGCGTGGAGCTCTTCAACACGGAGACCGCCGTCGTGGAGGAGTTCTCCGCGAATGAAATCAAGCCCTTCTTCGGCAACGTCGAACTGAGCAACGCCGTGCAGACCCGGCCCACCGTTGCCAACGGGCCGACGGTCGTCGACTTCAAGCTCACCCTCACCGCCAACTACGCCATCTGATTGGCGGCGAAGGACCCCTGTCATGGAAAAATATCTGGATCAACTCGCGAAGGCCCCCCCCGCGGCGAAGTTCGGCGGGCTCGCGGCCATCGTCGTCGTCTTGACCGTGGGCAACTTCTTCTCCTTCATCCAGCCCACGGAGGAGAACATCGCCCGCCGCGCGACGGAGCGCCGGAAGCTGGACCAGGAGCTCGCGGAGAAGAGCGAGATCGCCCAGAACCTCAACGAGCGCCGCCGTGAGATGGACGTGCTCGAGCAGAAGCTGGCGGAGGCCCTCACGGAGCTGCCGGAGCGGCGCGACATGGAAGAGCTGCTCGCGCAGATCAACGACATCGGCAAGAAGTCCGGTCTGGAGATCGCCCGCGTGGAGCCCGGCAAGGAGTACGTCGAGGGCAACGAGTTCTTCGCGCGCATCCCCATCCGGATGACGGTGAGCGGCAACTACCACGAGATCGCCATGTTCCTGCAGGAGATGGCGAACATGCGCCGCATCGTGAACGTCAACAACATCAAGCTCGATGGCGCGACCCTGAAGAACGAGAAGGTCGTCCTCCAGAGCACCTTCCTGGCGACGACGTTCCGGTTCGTCGACACGAAGGGCGCGAAGAGCACCGACAAGAAGAAGAGCAACTAGAAACTTGATCCGCCCGGCAACAAGGGCGACAAGGGATGACGCGGATGAAGACGTTCAAGTCCACGATGACCGTTGCGGTGATGGCGCTGACCCTGTCCGCTTGTGAGGACACGCCCAAGGCCCCACCCCCTGCTCCCCCCAAGGCCGCCGCCCCCGCGCCGGCCCCAGTGGCGGAGAAGACCGAGGCGTCGGCGGCGCCAATGTTCGTCTACACCTACAGTCCGGTGGGCAAGCGGGATCCATTCCGCAGTCCTCTGGAGGAGCTCGGGCCGGTGGCGCGTGACGCACCGGAGCGGGCCTGCAATGAACCCCTGTGCGTGTTCGACCTCGACCAGCTCAAGCTGGTGGCGGTCGTCACGGGGGATGCCAGCCCACTGGCGATGGTCGAGGACCCCCTGGGTCGCGGCCACATCGTCCGGCGCAACACCCGCGTGGGGCGCCAGGGCGGCAAGGTCACACAGATTCTACGGGACTCGGTCACCGTCACCGAGGTCTTCACGGGCGCCAAGGGCGAGCTCATCAGCAATCCGGTGAGTCTCCAGCTCAAGGCGGATGGTGTGAAGGACCCCGCCTACAACCTGATGACGGGCAAGAACTGGGAGTAGCGCCCCACGGCGCGCCCGCGGGCAGTCGTCGCCCGCATCCAACTTGTTGAGGGGACGCATGCTCGAGCAGAGCGCTGTGACGAGGGGCAAGTGGATCATGGCGACCGCATGGGCGGTCGTCCTGGCAAGCGCCAAGGTGTACGGCGCGGATCTCAATACGCTGAGGGACCTGCAGGTGTCCCGGACGGGAGCCGGTGCCCAGGTCGTGGTGACCGGGACCCGGCCGCCCACCTTCACCGTCTTCCGGCTCAGTGGGCCGGAGCGGCTGGTGGTGGACCTGTCGTCCGCGGATGCCACCGGCATCAAGGGGCACCATGACGGCACCGGTCCGGTGTCCGGCGTGGTGGCCGCCCAGTTCTCCGACGCGCGCGCCAGCGTGGGCCGCGTGCTGGTGGCGCTCGACCAGGCCTCCCAGTACGACGTCCGCGCGGAAGGCAACCGCGTGGTCATCTCCGTGGACGGCTCTCCGGTGGCCCCCGCCGCCGCGACCGCCCAGGCTCCGGCTGAAGCGAAGCCGGCCGAGCCCGCGCCGAAGGCCGAGCCCGTGCAGGCGGTCGCCGCCGCGCCGGTGAAGGCCGCGCCCGCGCCCGTGGTGGAGGCGATGGTGGCGGTGGTGCCGGAGGAGGGGACGTCCTCCAAGGCCGCCCCGTCCCAGGCGCCGGGCCGTGAGAACGTCGTCGCCACGGAGGCGGATGAGCGCGAGGTGGCCCACCCGGCCCAGCGCATCACCCGGCTGTCCCTGGAAGGCGAGTCGCTGCGCGTCGCCGCCGACGGCGAGATCGCCCGCTTCGAGGTCCTGGAGCTGGTGGACCCGCCGCGCCTGGCCGTGGACGTGTACGGCGTGGGTCTGAGCGCGAAGGCGCCCAAGGTGAAGGGCAACCTGCTCAAGGACGTGCGCGTGGGCGCCCACGAGGACAAGGTGCGCCTGGTGCTCGTGGCCAAGGGCGACATGCCCGCCTACCGCGTGGACCGCGCCGAGCGTGGCCTGGAAGTCGTGCTGGGAAGCGCGGTGGCTCGCAAGTCCAAGCCCTCGCAGCCGCGTGACGCGGTGGCGGAGACGGAGCCCCTGCGCCCGCAGCCCCTGCCCGTGCAGGAGTCGGCGAAGCCGCAGCCCGCGGTGGCGCAGGCCGCGCCGCAGCTGGCGGTGGTGGAGGTCAAGGACCTGTCCTTCGACGAGAGCCCGTCGGGCGGCCGCGTGCAGCTGAAGCTGTCCGGCGCGACGGCGTGGAAGGTGGACCGGCCGGATCCGCGCAGCGCGGTGCTGACGCTGGAGAACGCGCGGCTGCCCAAGAAGCTGGAGCGCAGCCTGGACACCAGCGCGCTGGACACGCCGGTGAAGATGATCAGCGCCTTCAGCGTGCCGGGTGAGGGCCGCAAGGTTCGCCTGGTGGTCGCCGCGGACGGCGCCATCGAGGAGAACGTCACCCAGGGCGCCAACAGCCTGAGCTGGCGGCTGGACGTGCAGGGCGTGAAGACGGAGGAGGTGGCCGTCACCCAGCGCACCGCCGGCTTCACGGCGGAGGCCCCGGCGTACGCGGCGGAGGGCGCGCCCCAGCAGGCGCGCTACCGTGGCAAGCGCGTGTCCTTCGAGTTCAAGGACATCGACATCCAGAACCTGCTGCGCGTCATCGCGGAGATCTCCAAGCGCAATATCGTCGTGGCCGATGACGTGGGCGGCCGCGTGACCATCCGCCTGCGCAACGTGCCCTGGGACCAGGCGCTGGACCTCATCCTGCGCACCAAGCAACTGGGCCAGGAGCAGGTGGGCAACATCATCCGCATCGCGCCGCTGAAGACCCTGGAAGAGGAGGCGCGGCTGCGCCAGGAGCGCAAGAAGTCGCTGCAGCAGCAGGAGGACCTGCTGGTCAGCCTGGTGCCGGTGAACTACGCGGTGGCCAACGACATGTCGTCGCGCGTGAAGGACGTGCTCAGCGACCGTGGCACGGTGACGGTGGATGTGCGCACCAACGTGCTCATCATCAAGGACATCCGCTCCAACACGGAGAAGGCGCGCGCCCTGGTGCGCAGCCTGGATACCCAGACGCCGCAGGTTCTCATCGAGAGCCGCATCGTGGAGGCGAGCACCAACTTCAGCCGCAACCTGGGCGTGCAGTGGGGCGGTCAGACGCGTCTGTCGGCCGCGTCCGGCAACCCGACCGGCCTCATCTTCCCCAGCACCGTCGGTGTCACGGGCGGCGCGGGTGGCACGGCCCCGGGCGTTCCGGCCCAGCCGAACTTCGCGGTGAACCTGCCGGCGGCGGTGGGTGCGGGCGTCGGTGGCGCCATGGGCTTCGCCTTCGGCTCCGCGGGCGGCGCCGTGCAGCTCAACCTGCGCCTGTCCGCTGCGGAGTCCGAGGGCACGGTGAAGACCATCTCGTCGCCCAAGGTCACCACGCTGGACAACAACACGGCCCGCATCAGCCAGGGTCTGTCCATCCCGTTCAGCCAGACGTCGGCCGGCGGCGTGAACACGACCTTCGTGGAAGCGCGCCTGTCGCTGGAAGTCACGCCGCACATCACCCAGGACGGCAGCATCCTCATGTCCATCCAGGCGCAGAACAACCAGCCGGACCCGTCCAACACCGGTGCCAACGGCCAGCCGTCCATCCAGCGCAAGGAGGCCAACACCCAGGTCCTCGTGAAGGATGGCGACACCACGGTCATCGGCGGCATCTACGTGCGCCGCGGCAGCACCTCGGCTGAATCGGTGCCCTTCCTGTCGAAGATTCCCGTGCTCGGCTTCTTCTTCCGGAGCACCCTGGAGACGGATGAGCGGCAGGAACTGCTCATCTTCATCACGCCCCGCATCCTCAACCGGCAGACCATCGCGCAGAGCCTCTAACGGCCTCGCACCCTGATTGGGAGAGACATTCCAATGAAGCCCTTCCTCATCGCGGCGGCCCTGTCGCTCGGGCTCTGCTCGTGCTCCGAAAGCACCCCCGTCGTCCAGATCCTCCAGACCATCCAGCCGGACGAGTCCTGCTCGTTCAACGTCGGCGATACCGGCATCGCGAATGGTTCGCTCAACCTGGCCTACCGGAACGGGTACCTGCTGGGGCTCGTCGTCAAGTCGAACTACTCGAGCACTCCCATCGACGTGAACGGCGTTCCGTTGGAGCCGGAGACCGACATCGGAGGCTCCGCCACCGCCTTCGTGGACACGCTGAAGCTGTCCTACGCCTCGACGCCGAACATCAGCATCCCCGACGGCGAGGTTCCCTACTCGGCGACCATCAATCCCTCGTCGGACGCGAACCGGCTGGTGGTCAACCTGATGACCGCGGAAGCCGCGACGGCCTTGCGGGCCGCCCTGTCCGGGACCGCGACGGCCACGGTGCGGGTCACCGCGCAGTTCACGGGCAAGTTCGCGTCGGGCGGCAAGAAGTTCGAGTCGAACGAGATCGTCTTCGGCATCGATGTCGCCAATGGGGCCGGCTCGCTTCGGACCTGCGCGACGGGTGAGGCCCCCGAGGTCCCGGAGGGCCCTTGTGGTTCGGGTGCCGGCCAGGATGGTCAACTTCCCTCGTGCCAGCCCGGGCCCGCGGCCCCGATCGTCGGGGGCTAGATGGCCTTCCGCACGCACCTTGAAGCGGTGGTGAACCAGGTGGACGGAGCCCTCGCGTGCAGCGTGATGGGCTTCGACGGCATCTCCGTGGAGACGTTCCAAAAGGACGAAGCCACGGAGCTGGACGTCTCCGGCACCTGGGTGGAGTACGCCAACCTGCTCACGCAGTTGAAGAACGCGGCCGAATCCCTGAAGACGGGCACCGTCACCGAGGTGTCCGTCAACAGCGAGAAGGTCCTCACCGTGATGCGCATGCTGACGCCGGAATACTTCCTGGTGTTGGCCCTGCGCGCGGACGGGAACTTCGGCAAGGGGCGCTATGTCCTGCGCGTCACCGCGCCGCAGGTGAAGGCGGAGTTGTAGCCGCGCACGTCCGCTCGGGCAGGGGGCTTGTTGACCCTGCCCGGCGACGCAGCGTGCCTCCGCTTTCCCCTTTGCAGGAACCAGGGCATGGGCTAGACACCCCGGACTTTCGCCTTTACGTTCGTCCCAGGAGTCGGTCCCATGGCCGGGTATGTCGATACGTCTGAATTCCGCAATGGTTTGAAGATCTTGTGGGAGGACAAGCCGTACGTCATCGAGTACTTCCAGCACGTCAAGCCTGGGAAGGGCTCCTCCTTCACCCGCACCAAGATCCGCAGCCTGCTGGACGGTCGCGTCCTGGAGCCCACGCTGAAGTCCGGCGACAAGGTGGGCACCCCGGACATCGAGTCCAAGGACATGCAGTTCCTGTATGTCCAGGGCGACGAGTACCACTTCATGGAGAAGAAGACCTTCGAGCAGACCTTCCTGACCAAGGAAGGCCTCGGGGAGTCGGTCAACTTCCTGAAGGAGAGCCTCGACGTCGAGATCCTCTTCTGGAACGGCAAGGCCATCAACGTGACGCTGCCGAACTCCGTGGACCTCAAGGTCATCAAGTGCGACCCGGGCGTGCGCGGCGACACCGTGTCCGGCGCCCTGAAGCCCGCCACGCTAGAGACCGGCTACAGCGTCAACGTGCCCCTGTTCATCAACGAGGGCGACGTGCTGAAGATCGACACGCGTGAAGGTGGCAAGTACCTCACCCGCGTGGCCACTGGCGGCTGAGAGCAGCTTCCCTTCACCTGGCGACCCGGGAGGGGTCCGAATGGCAACGAAGCGCAAGGCAACCCGGCCGACCGTGTCCTCGGGCGCGGCCTCCGGGCGGGATGCGGGTACCACGTCGCTGGACGTGGAGGCCCTCCGGCAGATCGTCGAAATCCTGGAGGCCTCCGACGTCACCCGGTTGGTGTGGACGAAGGGCCCGGAGAAGCTCTACATCCGCCGCGGTCACGCGCCGGAGACGACCATCGTCCACCACACGGCGCCCTCGGGCCCCGGGGTGACGGTGTCGCCGCCGGTGGAGTACGCCGCTCCGGCCGCCCCGCGGATGGCGCCCGCCGCCGCGCCCGCGGCCGCCGCCACGGCGCCGGAGAAGCCCGCGGAGAAGCCGGGCCACCAGGTGACCAGCCCCTTCGTGGGGACGTTCTACCGGACCCCCGCGCCGGATCAGCCCCCGTTCGTGGACGTGGGCACGGTGGTGCGCAAGGGCCAGGTGCTCTGCATCGTGGAAGCGATGAAGTTGATGAACGAAATCGAGTCCGAGGTCTCCGGCCGCATCGCCGAAGTCCTCGTGGAGAACGGTCGCCCGGTGGAGTTCGGCCAGGCGCTGTTCCGCATCGAGCCGGCCTGAGTCTGCTGACCCGTCAGGCGCGTCCGGCCCTCTCCGGGCGGGACGCGCCCCAGGCCCTCGCGAAGGAGCACGGCCGTGTTCAAGAAGGTTCTGGTCGCCAACCGCGGGGAGATTGCCCTGCGGGTCATCCGCGCATGCCGTGAGCTGGGCATCGCCACCGTGGCGGTGCACTCCACTGCTGACGCCAACGCGCTGCACGTGCGCTTCGCGGACGAGGCCGTCTGCATCGGGCCGCCTCCGTCCAAGGAGAGCTACCTCAACGTGCCGCAGCTGCTCTCCGCGGCGGAGATCACCCGCGCGGACGCCATCCACCCGGGCTACGGCTTCCTGTCGGAGAACGCCGAGTTCGCGGAGGTCTGCGAGAACTGCAAGATCCGCTTCATTGGCCCGCGCCCGGAGATGCTGCGGCTGATGGGCAACAAGGTGCGCGCGCGCGCCGCGGCCCGCGAGGCCGGCCTGCCGTTGCTCCCGGGCAGCCCCGGCGTGGTGAAGGATCCGCGCGAGGCGGAGGCCTTCGCGAAGGAGATTGGCTTCCCGGTCATCCTGAAGGCGGCGGCGGGCGGTGGCGGCAAGGGCATGAAGATCGTCCGCGAGCCGGGTGTGCTCGCGCAGGCGTTCTCCACCGCGCAGGCGGAGGCCCTGGCCAGCTTCAACAACGGCGACCTCTACATCGAGCGGTACGTGGAGAAGCCGCGCCACATCGAGATTCAAATCGTCGCGGACGAGCACGGGAATGTCATCCACCTCAACGAGCGTGAGTGCTCCGTGCAGCGGCGGCACCAGAAGCTCATCGAGGAGAGCCCATCCCCCGCGCTCACGCCGGAGCTGCGCCAGCGCATGGGCGAGGTGTCCGTCGCCGCGATGCGGAAGATCCGCTACAACAACGTGGGCACCATCGAGTACCTGCTCGACGAGCGCGGCGAGTTCTACTTCATGGAGATGAACACGCGCATCCAGGTGGAGCACCCCGTGACGGAGTTGGTCATGGGCGTGGACCTGGTCCGTGAGCAGATCCGCATGGCCTACGGGCACCCCCTGCGCTTCAAGCAGGAAGACGTGCAGATACGCGGGCACGCCATCGAGTGCCGCGTGAACGCGGAGGACCCCGTCACCTTCGCTCCGTGGCCGGGCAAGATTACGGGCTACAGCGTGCCGGGTGGCTACGGCGTGCGCGTGGACTCCGCCGCGTACGAGAACTACACGGTGCTGCCGCACTACGACAGCCTGTTGTCCAAGCTCATCGTGCACGCGGAGGACCGCGAGACGGCCATCCGCCGCATGCAGCGCGCGCTCTCCGAGTACGTCGTGGAGGGCATCCGCACCAACATCCCGTTCCACCGGGCCGCACTGGCGGAGGAGTCCTTCCAGGAGGGCAACTACGACACCCGCTTCGTGGAGCGCCTGCTGGCGAGCGAGACGGGTTCGCGCCGGCTCAAGAAGGCCGTGGAAGAGACACCGTAGCGCCTTGCCGTGAAGGCGTGGAAAACCCGCCGGGCGTGCGAGCGTCCAGGCGGGTGATCCATCCCTGGGGGAGGGCAGGCTGTTTCTTGACCCGCATCGGAGGATTCCGTTAGCCTCCGATGCTCCCCCCCAGAGAAGGACTGAAACCCGCGAAGTTCCTCGGGGTTTCTGCCTGTCGGAAGCGCACGCTCGATGGACAAGAACAAGATCATCGAAGCCGCCGCGAAGCTGGTCGCGAAGGGCGCGTACGACAAAGCCATCAAGGAGTATCAGAAGGTCCTGGAGGTCGACCCGAAGGACATCCGGGTCCTCCAGAAGATGGGGGAGCTGTACCAGAAGAAGAACGACAACGCGCAGGCGGCGCACTTCTTCACCAAGGTCGCGGAGAGCTACTCCTCGGACGGCTTCTTCCTCAAGGCCGTCGCCCTCTACAAGCAGGTCCTCAAGCTCAATCCGAACCTGCTGGAGGTGAACCTCAAGCTGGCGGAGCTGCACCAGCAGCTGGGCTTGATGTCGGAGGCGATGGCGTACTTCCAGATCGTCGCCAACCACTACGACAAGGCGGGCGACACCAAGTCGAGCCTCGACACGCTGAAGAAGATGGTGGATCTCGACCCCGAGAACGTGGCGTCGAAGATCAAGCTCGCGGAGCTGTATGCGCGCGAGAACATGACGAAGGAAGCGGCGCAGGAGTTCAAGCGCGCCGCGGAGTACCTCAAGCGCAACGCTCGCGCGGATGACTGGCTTCGCGTCGCGGAGCGCCTCTCCGCGCTGGAGCCGGACAACCTCCCGCTCGCGAAGGAGCTGGCCGCGTCGTACCTGCAGCGCGGCGACCAGAAGCGCGCGCTCGCCAAGCTCCAGGTGTGCTTCAAGGCGGATGGTCGCGACGTGGAGACGCTGACGCTGCTGGCCCAGGCGTTCCAGGGGCTGGGCCAGATCTCCAAGACGGTGTCCGTCTACAAGGAGCTCGCGAAGATCCACCAGGAGCGCGGCCGCACCGCTGAGTCCGACGGCGTGTGGACGCAGATTGAGCTGCTGGATCCGCAGGATCCGGATCTGCTCGCGCGCCGGGGGCCCGTCGCCGAACCGGAGCCGGAGCCCGAGCCTGTCGCCGCGCACCACCCCGTGGAGGAGGCCGCGCCCGCGTGGAGCGCTCCCTCCGCCACGGTGCCTCCGATGTCCCGGCCCCTCCCCGTCGCGCCGCCCGCGGCCGTGGTGCCGCCTCCTCCTGCGGGGATGAGCCGCGAGCAGCTGGCCAAGCTGCTGACGGAGACGGACGTCTACGTGAAGTACGGGCTCCACGACAAAGCGCTGGAGCACCTGCGCAAGGTCTTCTCCGTGGATCCGGAGAACCTGGACGCGCACGAAAAGGCGTACCACATCTACGTGGCGGCCAATAACGGCGCGCAGGCGTCCGAGCAGCTGCTCAACGTGCTGCGCCTGTGCACGCGCCGCGCGGACGTGCAGCGCGCGCAGCCGTACCTGGCGACCATCCTCCAGGAGAACCCGGCGCATCCCGAGGTGCCCGCCTTCCTGTCCGTGCTCCGCGCGGAAGGGGGCTTCGTGGCGCCGGCGGCGACGCCGGGCGTGGAGTCGCTGGAGGAGGACGCCATCCTGGTGGACTCCAACGAGGACGAGATCCTCGTCGCGGAGCCACCGGAGGACGCGCTCGCGCAGCCCGGCGGTGACGAACTGGCGCTCGCGGCGCTGAGCCACGGTTCTGACTCGGACGAAATCGTCGACGACGAGGTCTCGGAGACCACGTTGAGCGGCGAGGAAGCCGTGATGGGCGAGCCCATCAGCTCCGCCGAGAACACCGTCTACGACCTGCCGCCGCAGGACGACCTGGTGATGGGGTCCGACGAGGACTCGCTGGTGCTCGCGGACGAGCCGGGCCTGGGCGATTCGGATGTCTCCGGAGGCTTGGACGACGAGCCGCTGGTCGCCCAGGACGACGCGCTGGCGTACGCGGCGGACGCGGGCGACGAGCCCATGGTGCTCGCGGACGAGCCGGGCGGCATGTCGCTGGGCGACGAGGAAGAGGCGCCGCCCACGCGCATCCTGTCCCCGTCGCGCGCGCTGCTGGAAGAGGCCGCGCCGAACACGCGCCAGTTGCCGACGCTGGGCGACAGCGACGACGACGAGGCCCTGGTCGAACCCGGCATGTCGCTGGGCGAGGACGACGACGCGCCCACGCGCGTGGGGCTCGCGCCCCTGGATGCGTCCGCGCTGGACGACGCGGGCCTGGACGAAAGCTTCGCAGCGCCGGCGGAAGAGCCCTCGTACACGGGCGACATGTCGCTGGGCGACGAGTACGAAGACGAGCCCACGGCCGCGCACATGGTGCTGCCGTCGCTGCAGGGGCTGTCCTACGACGAGCCGCAGGCCGAGGCGTTCGCGGACGAGCCGGAGCCGGAGCCCGAGGCCCTGGCGGATGAGCCGGAACCCGAGCCTGAGCCCGAGCCGGAAGCGGAGCCCGAGGAGGAGCCTGCCTCCGAGGAGTGCGACGAGGCGTCGTTCTTCCTCGACCAGGGACTGCTGGAAGAGGCGCGCGAAATCCTGGAGACGGTGGCCATCGCGTTCCCCGGCCACGTGCGCGCCGGCGAGCTGATGGCGCGGCTGGAGGAGATGGAGGCCGGCGGTGGCGCGGCCCCCGAGGACGACGCTCCCTCGGAGCCCCTGCACGTGCCTTCCGTGCAGCCGGTGACGGAGGCGTCGCTCGACGACGGCGCCGGTGGTGGCGATGCGTTCGACCTGGCGGCGCAGCTGGCCGGTGAGCTGGACGACCTGGGCGGTGAGTCGCTGGCGGCGGTGCCCCCGGCGGAAGAGGACTTCCAGTACTCGGTGGACGAGGTCTTCGCCGAGTTCAAGAAGGGCCTGGCCAAGGTGGTGAAGCCCGAGGACGTGGACACGCACTACGACCTGGGCATCGCCTACAAGGAAATGGGCCTGCTGGACGACGCCGTCCATGAGTTCGACGTGGCCCGCCAGGGCAGCGTGGGCACTCCGCGCGAGCTGGACTGCCTGACGATGATTGGCATGCTGCACACGCTGCGCGGCAAGCCGGAAGAGTCCGTGGCGGTGTTCAAGGAAGGCCTCTCCAACGTGCTCGCGACGGGCGAGGTGGCCAAGGCGCTGGGCTTCGAGCTGGCGAGCGCCTACGACGCGCTCAACGAGCAGGGCAAGGCGCTCTTCCACTTCCAGCGGGTGGCCGCCATGGACGCGAAATACCGCGACGTGGGGTCGCAGGTGACGCGGCTGTCGGCGCTGACCGCACCGGAGGAGGACCCGCTGCCTCGCGCCGGAAAGGGCCCGGCGACGCCGGTTCCCGCCGCGGGCGTGCCGAAGGCTCGTAAAGTAGGGTACGTGTAGCGCGTCCCCCCACGAGGCCCGGCGAGCGATGACGACCTACCTCGATTTCTTCGAACTCACCCAGGAGCCGTTCTCCAACGCTCCGGTGAGCCGCTTCTATTACAACTCCGCGCAGCACTCGCAGGCCCTCACGCGGCTGATGCACGCCGTGGGCTACATGAAGGGCCTGTCCATCCTCATTGGCGACATCGGCGCGGGCAAGACGACGCTCGCCCGGCGCATGCTCGACTCGCTTCCGGAGTCCGAGTACGAGGCCGCGCTGCTCGTCATCATCCACTCGGGCATCACCGCCCAGTGGCTCCTGCGCCGCATCGCGCTCCAGCTGGGCGTGGAGAACCCCGCGCAGGAGAAGCTGGCGCTCCTGTCGCAGCTCTACCAGCGCCTGCTGCAAATCTATGAGTCCGGCAAGAAGGCCGTCGTCCTCATCGACGAGGCGCAGATGCTGGAGACGCGCGAGCTCATGGAGGAGTTCCGGGGGCTGCTCAACCTGGAAGTTCCGGAGCGCAAGCTCATCTCCTTCGTCTTCTTCGGCCTGCCGGAGATTGAAAAGAACCTGAAGCTGGACCCGCCGCTCGCCCAGCGCGTGGCGCTCCGCTACAAGCTGGAGCCCTTCACGGCGGAGTCCACGGAGGCGTACGTGAAGCACCGGCTGCGGCTCGCCGGCTGCCCGCGCATGCCCTTCACGCCGGAGGCGCTGCTCGCCGTGCACGAGCACTCCGGCGGCACCCCGCGCGTCATCAACACCCTGTGCGACAACGCCCTCTTCGAGGCGTTCCTCGCGCGTTCGGAGACCATCGGCGCGGAGCTGGTGCACCGCATCGGCAACAACCTGGGGCTCCAGGGTGGCTCGGCTGCTTCCCAGGCAAGCGAGCGGGCGAGCGCGCCCGCCACCTCGCTGCCCCGGACGGCGAACACCAAAATCGACCTGGCGGAGATCGACCGCTACCTCGAGGGACTCGGTAAGCTCTAGCGGCTTGTCCCTCCCCAGCCGCAACAGTGCAGCGCGCAAGGCGCTCTTGTTGGTGCTCCTCGTGGTGTCGGGGAGCATCCTGCTGTTGCGTCAGCCGTTCACCTGGGACGCCGCCTGCACCCTGGCGCGCAGGCAGCTGCCGGACCTGCTGGGCGTGGGCATCGGCATCGGCCGGTGCGAGTTGGATCCGCTGGGCTCGCGCGTGGTGCTGCACGGCGTGTCGGTGTTCGCGCCGGGCAGGGACACGCCGCTGTTCGCCGCGGACGAGGCGGAGGTGGGGCTGGGCTTCCTGTCTCCGCTGTCCCGCCGCTTCATGCTGGGCCATGTGCGCGTGCGCCATCCGCGCGTGGCGCTGGATTTGTCCCGGCCCTCCTCGGCCCCTCCTTCCTCCGACGGGACGTGCCCGCTCACGCCGCTGACCCGCGTGGGCGTGGGGCGCGTGGACATCACCGGCGCGGAGGTGCGCCTCGCGCTGCCGGACGGGCGGGGCGTGGAGGTGGAGAACCTGGACGTGGGGTGGGTGGAGCACTGGGGCGTGATGGAGCTGGAGGTGGGCGCGCGGCGGGGCCTGGTGCGCCTGGGCGCGGGCGGCGGCGAGCTGACGCTGGGGCAGCTGGGCTTCACCGGCACGTTGGATCCGGACGAAGGGCTGCTGGACGTGGAGCGCGCGGAGGTGACGCTCGACGACATCACCGCCACGGTGTCCGGCCGCGTGGAGACGCTGTGTCATCCGGTGCTCGCGCTGGACGCGCAGGTGTTCCTGCCGCTGCGCACGCTGTCGCAGGCGAAGCTGTTGCCGCGTCCGGCCACGGGGCATTTGTGGACGCGCCTGTCCATCACCGGGAAGCCTTCCGCGCTCGCGGTGGGCGCGGACCTGTCCGCGAGCAACCTGGCCTATGAGCAGTACGGTCCGGTGAGCCTCAACGCGCGCCTGTCGTACGCGGGGGACCGCGTGCGCGTGGAGTCGCTGGAGGCCCCGCTGGGCTCCGGCAAGGTGAAGCTGTCAGGCGCGTTGAAGCTCACGCCGGAGCTGCCCGTGGACGTGACGCTCCAGACGGAGGACGCGTCCTTCGGGCGCATCCTGGAGCGCGCGGGCGTGGCGGGCTCCTGGGTGGACTTCCCCGCGACGGCGAACGCGCACCTCACCGGGACGCTGCTGCCCCGGCCGTCGTTGTCCGGGCCGTTGGACCTGCGCAGCGGCCGCTTCGTGCTGGCCACGCGCGCGTTCGACGCGCCGGTCAGCGCGGGCAAGACGCTGCTTACCTTCGAGCGGGGCCGCGCGCAGACGGCCGTGAAGCTGTCGGGGGACCGCGTGTCCTTCAGCCGCCTCACGGTGGAGTCAGGCCGCTCGCGCGTGCACGGCGACGTGACGCTCTACTTCGACACCGCGCGCGGCCTGGACATCCAGGGCAACGGCGAGCTGGAGCTGTCGGACTTCGGCCACATCGCGGAGCTGCCGTGGTCCGGGAAGGGCTCCGCGAACTACTCCATCGTGGGGCCGTACTCGGACGTGAAGGTGGACGCGAGCCTGTCCCTGCGCGACTTCACCTTCTGGGGCTTCGGCCTGGGCGTGACGCAGGCGAAGCTGTCGTACTCGAACGGGCTGCTGTCCTTCCCGTCGCTCACCGGCCAGAAGGGGCGCACGCAGTACTTCGGCAACGCGAAGCTCACCTTCGCGCGCCTGCTGCACCTGCGCCTGGATGTGACGGTGCCGCAGGGCCGCACCGAGGACCTGGTGGACCTGGTGGCGGGCCTGAGTCCGTCCATCGCCGTGGTGCAGGGCCAGTTCGCGGGCGCGGCTTCCGGGCGCGTCGAAATCGACAGTCCCCTGGAGAAGCTGGAGGGACTGGTGGCCTTCGACCTGCGCGACACCACGTACCTGGGCCGCCGGCTGGGCGCGGGCTCCGCGCGGCTGCGCTTCGTGGACGGCAAGGAGATGGTGCTGGAGCGCACCGTGCTGGATGGCCGGCTGGGGCGCACCTGGGTGGAGGGCTCCTTCGGCTTCACCGCGGGCGCGCTGGACTACCGCTTCGGTGGAGAGAACCTGTCGCTCGCGGAGGCCGTGGGGCAGGAGACCGCGGAGGAGATGGGCATCCAGGGCACGCTCGCGCTCGCGGGCACCGTGGCGGGTTCGGCGGACAAGCCCGACATCCAGGCCACGCTGAAGGGCCCGCGCATCACCTTCGCGTCGCGCGACCTGGGCGCCATGGACCTCACGCTGCGCCAGGAGGGCAAGCAGCTGCGCATCACCGGCCGCCCGTTCCGCGACGCGCAGGGCTACCTGAACATGACGGTGAAGGAGCCCTACCTCTTCGACTCCACCGTCGACCTGCTGCTGCCTGAAATCAAACCGCTGCTGCCGCAGGTGCCGGCGTTGGCGGGTGTCACCGGCATGCTCGCGGGGCGCGTGACGCTGCAGGGCCCGCTGTTGCAGCCGGAGGCCTACTCGGTGGGGGCGACCGTGCGGGAGCTGTCGCTCGCGCGGGGCGACCTGCGCGGCCGCAACCAGGGGCCCATCGTGCTGACGTACATCAACAACCGGCTGGACGTGCAGCCCTTCCGCTTCAGCGGCGCGTCGGTGGATTTCACGTTGGGCGGCTGGATGAGCCGGCGCGCCATCAACATGAGCCTGCGGGAGGGGCGCATGGACGTGCGGCTCCTGGAGCCGCTGTTGCCCGGCATGGAGCGCGTGGGCGGCCAGCTGCGCGTGGACGCGGAGGCCACCGGATCGATGGACGCGCCATCGGTGGTGGGCACCGCGGAGCTGTCCGACGTGCGCCTGTCCATGCGCGACCTGCCGCTCACCGTGCGCGGCATGTCCGGCCGTCTGGAGATGACGGGCCAGCGCGTGCTGTTGGAGCACCTGCAGGCCCAGGTCAACGAAGGTCAGGTGTCCGCGCGTGGCGACATCCGGCTGGAGCGCTTCGTGCCCAAGCGGCTGGCGCTGACGCTGCAACTGGATGCCGTGCCGTACCGGATGACGGAGGACCTGCCGCTCACCGTGTCCGGCCTGCTGCAGGTGGTGGGTCCGCCCACGGGGCCCACCGTCACGGGTGGGCTGGACATCATCAAGCTGCGCTACCAGAAGCCGCTCGACATCGAAGCGCTGCTCAAGACGATGCAGAAGAAGCCGAACCTCGCCGTGGGCGGTGGGGGCGAGCGCGCGAGGGACCCCTTCTTCACCTGGGACGTCAACGTGCACTTCGGCGACGTGCGCGTGGACAACAATCTGGCGAAGGCCCGGCTGCTGGGCGACGTGCGGCTGACCGGCACGGACGTGAAGCCGGGGCTCCTGGGCCGCGTGGAGGCGGCCGAGGGCAGCCAGGCGTTCTTCCGCAACAACCTCTTCACCATCGACCAGGGGCAGCTGGAGTTCCGCGACGCGTCCGGCATCGACCCGGTGTTCGAGGTCCAGGCGCAGACGTCCGTGCGCGAGTTCGTGGTGAAGCTGCATGCGTTCGGCCGGCCGGCCAACCCGCTGGTCGTGCTGTCCTCGGAGCCGGTGCTCACTGAGGGTGACATCCTGTCGCTGCTGACACTGGGTGTGACGAGCGCGGACAAGGACACGGCCGCGTCGGCGAGCTACGGTCTGGCGGCGGAGGCCCTCTTCAACGTGTCAGGACTGGACCGGCAGGTGCGCCGGTTCCTGCCCAGCAACCCCGTTCTCAGGGACTTGTCCCTGCAGATCTCCACCACCTACAACGACGCCACCCGGCAAGCGGAGCCGACCGCACAACTTGAGTCGAAGTTCCTGTCCGAGCAGCTTAAAATCGGGATGACCCAGCCAGTGAGTGGGCGAGGCACCCGGGCACGCGCTGAGTACCGCTTCGACGACCGTCTTTCCGCACAGGCCCAGTGGGACAACGAGAACAGCCAGGCGTCGTTCGGAAACCTCGGGCTCGAGCTGAAGCTGGGCTGGGAGGTCGAGTAGCCGCGCTGGCCGCGGTGGTGCTCCTCGTGTGCGCGCTGCCGGCCTTCGCCGCGCCCGTGGGCCACGACGATGACGCTCCGGATGTGGTGGCCGTGGAGCTGCACCTGCCGGAGGGCATGGCCCCGGACGGGCTTTCGGGCCTCGTCACCCTGCGCAAGGGACAGGCGCTGACGCCGGGCGCGGTGCGCAAGTCGGTGGAGCAGCTGTTCGCCACGGGGCGCTTCGCGGACGTGGTGGCGTTCACGCAGGAGGTACCGGGGGGCGTGCGGCTGGTGTTCAAGCTCACGCCGCTGCCGCTGCTGTCGCACGTGGCGGTGCGGGGCAACCAGGTCCTCACGTCCGGGGAGCTGCTGGAGGCGAGCGGGCTGCTCCAGGGCGGGCCGTTGGATCCAGAGGAGCTGGACACCGCGGCGGACGCCGTGCGCGAGGCCTACCAGCGCAAGGGCTACGACGCCGTCGACATCCAGGTGGAAGAGAGGCCGGTGCCCGCGGGCGGCGTGGCGGTGACGCTGGTGGTGGCGGAGGGCAAGCCCACCCGCGTGCGGCAGGTGACCTTCTCCGGCAGTCCCGCGCTGCCGCTGCCGCGACTGGTGGAGGCGCTGGGGATGAAGCCTGGGGAGGTCTTCGACCGGGCGAAGCTGGACGGTGGCCTGGAGCGGCTGCGCGTGCTCTTGCGCGAAGGCCAGCACTGGCGGGCCTGGGTGGGCACGCCCACCGTCGTCGTGGAGGACAGCGAGGCGTCCGTGGCGGTGCCGGTGTCCGCGGGGCCCGCGTTCCACCTGCGCTTCACGGGCAACCGCCGCTTCCCGGACTCGCTGCTGGCGCGCGTGGTGGCCTACGACGGCGAGGAGGCGATGGACGAGACCGTGGCGGCGCGTCTCGCGCGGCGGCTGGAGGCGTTCTACCGGCGGCGCGGCTTCCACGACGCGCGCGTGCGGTCGCTGGAGGTCATCCGGCCGGACGGCGAAGCGGCGGTGCTGGGCTTCCAGGTGGACGAGGGCGCTCCGCTGCGTGTGACGGACGTGCGCTTCCATGGCAACGCGGCGCTGTCCTCCGACGTGCTTCGCTCCATGCTCACCAACCAGGTGGCGGCGCTGGAGACGTGGCCGGAGCTGGACCTGCCCATGCGCGAGGACCCGCTGGAGACGGAGGGCCGCGATCGCCGCAACGACACGAGCATGATGTCTCCGCCAGACCCGTCCACGGTCTACGTGGAGGACACGTGGCTGGAGGCCGCGGACGCGATGACGACGGCCTACCGCGAGCAGGGCTTCGCGTCCGCGCAGGTGACCTTCCGGGGCCTCACGCTGGACCGGGTCCATCACACGGCGGACGCGGACTTCGACGTGGAGGAGGGGCCCCAGGCGTTGATCCGCGCGCCCATCTTCCTGGGCATCCCGCTGGAGGTGGATCCCGTCTGGGTGAACCTGCTCCTGCCCGTGGGGACGCCGCTGAGCTTCGAGAAGGTCGACCAGGCGCAGGCCGCGCTGGAGCGGGGACTGGGCCGCGAGGGCTATCTCTTCGCGCACGTGAGCAACTCGGTATCGGTGGAGGAGAACGGCACCTCCGCGCAGGTGACCTACCGCACGGACGCGGGGCCTCGCGTGCGAGTGGGGCAGGTGCTGCTCCAGGGGCTGACGCGCTCGGATCCGGACGTGGTGCTGGCGCAGCTGGACCTGAAGCCCGGCGCCCCGCTGTCGGTGGAGGCCTTGGCGGAGGCGCAGCGCCGGCTGTCGCGGCTGGGGCTGTTCCGCCAGGCGGAGGTGTCGCTGGCGGACCCCAACCGCCGCGAGGCTTCCAAGGACGTCCTGGTGACGGTGCAGGAGCGCCCGCGCATCGACGGCGAGGTGTCCGGCGGCTACTTCCTGGTGGACGGTCCGCGCATCACGCTGGACACGGCGTGGCGCAACCTGGATGGCCGGGGGCTCAACCTCCTGGCTCGCGGCAAGGTGAACTACGCGGGCGCGAGCGCGGAGGCGCTGTCGTCCTCGCGGCTTCCGGCCGGGTGCTCCACGGGAGAGCTGTCCGGCGAGGCGTGTACCTCCGACCTGGATGGCTTCAGCGGCCTGGGCGGGCGCGGCAACCTGGCGCTGTCCCAGCCCCGGCTGTCCTTCCTGGCGCCGCAGGAGATTGGCGCGCGGTTGGACCTGATTGGCGAGCGCGTGCACCGGCCGTCGTACCTGTCCACGCGGTTCGCGGCGGTGCTGGGCGCGGACTGGGCGCTGGCGTCGTGGGTGAACGTGTCGCTCCAGTACGAACTGGAGAACAACCGGCTGCGCTCGCGCGGAGGCGTGCTGGAGCTCATCAACCGCGCGGACCAGGAGCGCCTGCGCTACCCGTACGGCGACTTCGCGCTGCACTCGCTGCGCCCGTCCATGACGTTGGACTTCCGCGACGACCCGGCGAACCCGCGGCGCGGCATGGTGCTGAGCAGCAGCGTGGAGTTCATGCGCGGCATCAGCGTCCACCCCACGGACGTCGCGGGCAACCGCGTGCCGGAGTTCCCCATCGACGGCGTGAAGCTGTCCGGCAGCGTGAGCGCGTACGCGCCGCTGGGCCGCCGCGCGAGCGTGGCGGTGAGCGCGCGCGCGGGCACCATCGTGCCGCTGACGCAGGGGGCGCAGAACATCGGGTCCAAGCTGTTCTACCTGGGCGGCTCCTCCAGCCTCCGGGGCTTCCGCGAGGACGGCGTGCTGCCGCAGGACGTGCGCGAGGTGCTGCACCAGCGGCTGGCCGCGTGCCGCGCCGTGATTTCCCCCGCGGGCTGTCCGGACGACCTGAAGGCGGTGCTCGCCGGGCAGGTGCCCGCGAGCCAGGGCGGCGAGCTCTTCACGCTGGCCAAGGCGGAGCTGCGTGTGCCGGCCATCGCGGCGGTGGACCTGGGGCTCTTCTTCGAGGCGGGCAACCTGTGGCAGGACCGCACGCTGTTCGACCCGGGCGTGCTGCGCTACGCGGCGGGCGTGGGCCTGCGCTACGTGACGCCCGTGGGGCCGCTGGCCTTCGACGTGGGCTTCAACCTGGACCGCGACGAAGCGCTCAACGAGGCGCCCACGCAGTTCCACTTCAGCATCGGGACGTTCTGACCGGAGGCCCTTGCCCATGCGAACCCACCGTGCGCGCCGTGGAGTGGCCTGGGGCCTGGGGCTCTTGGGATGGCTCGCGCTCGCGTGTCAGCACGGACCGGACACGGCGGAGAAGGCGCCGCGTCCCGCGTGGATGCCTCCAGAGGGCACCTGTCCTCGCGGCGCGCAGCTCCAGATGGAGCGGCTGGGGCTGAAGGTGGGGGACCGCATCCCCGTCATCGTGGACAGCATCCAGGACCACCCGGGTCCGGCCCGGTACAACTACAGCTTCGTCATCGCGCTGCCGCAGGCGGAAGGGGAGGCGAAGCTGCCGGGAGCGCGCATCGGCGGGCGGCTCTACGTGACGAAGCACCGCGTGTTCGGCCGGTATGATCGCATCTTCACCCCGGAGAGCGGCGCCACGTCCGTGCCCTTCTGCGGCGTGCTGCTGGACACGCGCTGGGACCGGGACGGCGAAGGGCTCATCGCGTATCCCAGCCCCATGAAGGGCTTCTCCGTGGTGCAGGACAACACGGGCGTCATCCAGGTGGTGGACCGCTACCCGTGAGGCCCGCGCGTCAGTCGACGTGCAGGGTGTAGAAGCGCTCGTTGGAGAAGAGCAGGTCCGCGACGTTGAGCAGGAAGGTGAAGTCGCCCGGGCTCGTGGGCTTGCCGAAGAGGATGCCGTCCTTCGTGTCCAGGAGGATGCCGGGTGGCAGTGCTCCGCTCTTAACGCTCCAGTTGCCTGTGCCGCTGGCGCGCACGGTGTAGCTGTAGTCGGAGCCCACGCGGCCCATGGGCACGGCCTTCGACAGCAGGGTGACGGTGCCGGGAGCGCTCGTGACGGTGATGGAGAGCGTGCTGGTGGTGGACTGGGGCGGGGTGTCGCTGTCCGTCACGACCACCGCGAACGTCCTCTTCCCGGACTGGGCCGGGGTGCCGGTGATGAGGCCGTTCGACGCGAGCGTCAGCCCCGACGGCAGCGCCTGTTCTGGCTCGAGGGCGAAGGTGTATGGCCCCTTGCCTCCCGTGGCGGAGACGCGCTCGGTATAGGCGCGATTGATGAGGGCGTCCGCCAGCGGCTCCGGCCCCGCGACCCGCAGCAGCGGACGGACGCGCAGGGTGAGGCTTCCGCTGGCGCGCTTCGTCGGGGTGCTCAGGTCGGTCACCTGCACCGGGAGGACCTGGTCCCCCGCCTGCGTGGGCGCGCCGGTGACGCGGCCCTCGGTGTCGAGCAGGATGCCCGCGGGAAGCGGGCCGGTGGCCTCGAACGTGTACGGCGGGGTGCCTCCCCGCGCCTGGAGCTGGCCTGAATAGGGAGTGGACTCGACAGCCTCCGTCAGGAGGGACTCCAGCGCGAGCGCGGCGGGGCCCGCGTCATTGCTTCCCGCGTCTGTTTGCCCCGCGTCCGGTTCCCCCGCGTCCGTCGCGCCGGCATCCCGGGCGCCCGCGTCCGACTCCGTGCCTCCATCCTGCTCCGTGCCCGCGTCCGGAGGGTCCACGGGCTTGGGGTCGTCGTCGCAGGAACCCCCCTCGCCACAGGCCGGCAGACAGCGGTTCTCCGAAGTGAGGCACGACGTGCCGGAGGGGCAGCCGCCGGCCGTGTCGCACATGGCGAAGCGCGACAGGTCCGGTGCGAACGTGCACGCCCCCATCGTGAGGACGAAGGCACCCGTCAGCGCGGCGAACAGTTTCCTCACGGCAGCTCCCAGATGAAGGACACCGTTCCACCGACGCCGAGCATCGCGCCCGCGCCCAGCAGCACGTTGGACGTCCGCGCCTGGCGGCGGCCCGTTTCCAGCTGCGCCGTGATGCAGTCCGCGAACGCCTCGCCGGCCGTGGCGCAATCACCGCCGTTCTTCGACAGCTTCGACTCCGTGCGCCGCGCCGCCAGCCCGAAGCCCACGCCCGCGAGGAGCGCCGCGCCGCCCACGCCCCACAACACCTTGGGCAGCACGCGCGAGCCCTGGGGCTCCCGGGCCGCCTGCGTCGTCACCAGGGGCGACCACACCTGCGCAATCGCCTGCCGCGCCCGCGCGTCCGCTTCGCCCGGCATCGTGGCCGGAGCCTCGAACTGCGCTCGCGTCTCCGGGCCCCGCGCGTCCGTCACCGTGAGCGCCACGCTGCGCTTGCCTCCCACGCCCAGCGCCACGCCCCGCACCAGCCTGCGCACGCCCAGCGCCGAGGCCTGCGCGCTCCGGCACGCCGCGTCGCCACACGCCGTCAGCGCCGCGCCAGACCCACGCAGCCGCGCCACCGTGTCCTCGCGCGACTCCAGGCACGCCTCCGGCAACGCGGCCACCGCGCGCCGCGTGGCGTCCTCCAGTTCACGCGCGTCCGCGGACGGCAGGGCCAACCTTTCGAAGGGCATGAGCACCACGCGCGTGTTCGCGTCGCACGGCGCTGACACGCGCAGCAGCAGCAACAGCAGGGATGCGGGCAGGCTCATGGCAGGCTCAGGGCACCAGCACGGCGTCGGCTTCGTCCGACGACGGCGTGATGCCGAGGCTTGCCATGTAGCCCCGGTAGAAGCGCGGCCCGAAGGGCACGGAGAAGAGCTTGTCGCGCATCACGTCCTGCACGGCGCCCCGGGCCGCCACGCTGGCGTCGTGCCAGGGCAGGCCGCCCGCGTCCACCACCTCCGACGCGCGGCTGATGGCGAACGGCGCCTCCCGGCCGCTGCCGCGCAGGGAGTAACCGCGCCCCAAGGGCAGGGCCACCACCAGCGGACGCTCGCGCTCCTTGTGCAGCTCCACCACGCGGATGCCGCGCGAGTCTTCCACCCACAGCCGGCCCGCCAGTCCCGTGGGCACCATCAGGTAGCCCAGCGACGCGGCGTCCCCCAGATCCGTCAGCGCGAACGCGCGGTTCAGCGCGGGCGGCTGGATGAACACGTTCGGCTGGCCCCGCACGTCGTCCGTGCCCTGGCTCGCGGCGGCCACGAAGGCCCGCAGCTCCGCGTAGTCCACCTTGCCGTCCCCGTTGACGTCCCCCGCGCCCGACAGCGCCGAGCGCACCATGTGACTGAAGACGCCCGAGCGGATGGCGCTCCACTCCTGGCTCTCCTGCTCCGAGGCCGTGGACAGCACCACGCCCACCTGCGGGAAGCGCGCCAGCTCGCGGTTGCCCAGGATCCCCTTCACAGCATCCACGTACGCGGGGCCCACCGGCAGCGCGCCGCGCGAGTGCACGAAGAAGTACGAATCACACGCGTCCACGATGAGCTGCAGGAAGGACGCCTTGCTGGGCGCGACCACGCGCTCATACAGCTCCGTGCGCGTCAGCGGGCCGTCCAGCAGGCTCACGGAGCCTTCGCCCGCGGCGCCGCGCTTGCCATGGCCTACGAACACGAAGGTCAGCACGGGCATGGCGCCCTTCGCCCGGTCCTCCGCCATGCGGGCGTTCAGGCGGGCGAGCGCGGCCCCCAGCGCGGGGTGCGTGGGCGGGCGCGTCTTCGCGGCGAGCCCCGGGTGCAGGGCCTGCGTCTCCGCGTCCAGCACGCTCAGCAGCACCACCTCGCGCGAGCGGGGCGCGAACAGTTCGTAGTACCGGGCGCCGTCATCGTCCGCGTAGCGCAAGGGCGCCTGGGATGGCTCGGTGCCCGTGTTGCTGGCCACGATGAGGGCGTAGTGCACCTGTTCCGGCGTAGCGCTCGCGGCGCTCCCCGCCAGGAGTAGGAGAACACCCAGGACCAGCGGCCTGTGAGAGGACATATGCATCAGGGGTTTGCGCGATGCGCTGTGCGAAAGGATGCCACGGGGCGCAACCGACAATCCACTCGGCGCCGCTCGCGACAACATACGGATGACGGGACCATAACGGTCGCGGTAAGCCCCTGAGGGATGGAGTGGGATGACGACACGCTGCGCCGCTTTCGCGAAGGCACCCCAGCGGTGCTGGCGGAGGTGTATCGCGCGCACGCGGAGCCGCTCGCTCGTCTGCTCAAGGCGGCCGCATGGCGGGGAGCCTTCACCCGTCTAAGGAACGCGATGGAGCTGGAGAACACGCTGTTGGAGACCTTCGCGCGCGCCTTCGAGCCGCGCACGCGCGCTGCCTACAACGGCACGCGTCCCTATGCCCACTTCCTGATGGGCATCGCGCGCAACGTGCTGCTGGAGCAGTCGCGCGAGCGCGAGCTGGTGGGCCGCGACGAGGCCTTCGAAGGGCTCACCGAAGCCTCCTCCGAGGAGGGCGGGCTGGACGAGCTGTTGGAGGACCGCGAGGTGGAGGCGCTGCTCGCGGCGTTCAAGGGCGGCCTGTCACGTGAAGAGCAACAGCTGTTCGAGCTGCGCTTCAGCGAGGGCCTGCCCCAGGAGGAGGCCGCCACGGCGTTGGGCCTCACGCGCATCCAGGTGCGGCGGCGTGAGTTCGGGGTGAAGTCCCGGTTGCTGGGGTTCCTCCAGTCGAAGGGGTACCTCCAGGACCTGGAGACGCAGGGCTGGAGCTTCTTCAAGCGCCGGGGTGCGCGATGAGTGGGTGTGACGACCGCCGGGCGAAGCAGGCCATGGCCGCGCTCTTCGAGAAGGGCCGCGACGGGCTGGACGCGGACGGCTTCGAGCGCCTGCGCGCGCACCTGGCCACCTGTCCCGACTGTCAGGAGACGTACACGCGGCTGTCGCGCGTGGAGTCGGTGCTGGAGCAGCGGGCGCTGCCCCGGAGCAGGAGCGCGCTCCTGGAACAGGCGTTGTTCGCCAGGCTTCAGCCCGCCCCCGCGCGCAGGAAGTGGTTCGCGTCTCCACTCTTCATGCCCCTGGCGCTGAGCGCCGCCGCCGCGACCGTGGCGCTGCTCGTCGTGACGCCGTCGATGGATCGCTCCGGGCAGGACGTGCCGGAGTGGCAGGCGCGTTCGTCCGCTCCAGGCGAAGGGGCCTGGGGCGTGCGCGCCTTCTGCATCTCGCCCGAGGGCACGGTGCTGGCGGAGGCCCGGCCCGGTGGGACGCTGACGTGCGCGGAGGGCAACGCGGTGCAGTTCAGCTACACCGCGCCGGAGCGCGTGCGCCTGTCGCTGGAGGGGCTGCCGAAGGAAGGCGAGCCGCTGCGCTTCTTCCCGAGCGAGGGCCCGGCCCCGGAGGTCGCAGCGGGCGTGGATGTCACGCTGCCGTTCAGCACGCCCGTGCAGGGTGGGTGGCTGACGGGCCCCGTGCCCGTGCGCGCGCACTTCACCGACGCGCAGGGCCGCACCGTCGCGGACACGCAGGTCACGCTCAAGCCGCGCTGATCCGTCTCCGCGTCACCTCATCCAACCCCACGAACGAACAACCCCCCTCCCGTGCAGGCACGGGAGAGGGGCGGGGACTGCCGTACCTTGTGGGGTCCGTGAGTGACTACGGACGCGGGACACGGCGATCCACTTCCGCGGTGCCGGTGTACTGCGTGGCCACGTTCAGGAAGCCCTTGAGCTGAACGCGCCACGTGCCGGCGGGTGGGTTCGAAATGGTGACGGCCTCACCCGTGGAGGTGCCCTCGGCGCTGGTCGCGACGAGCTCCCCGTTGGGGCCAAAGACATACAGGTCCAGGTCGTAGGCCGGGTTGCCCCAGGCCGTCTTGATGCGCAGGGCGTTGGCGCCCGCGGGCACGGTGAGCGAGTGCTCGTGCTGCGCGGCCCTCAGGGACAGATCCAGGATGGGAAGGTTGATGCTCGTCTTCACCGTGCCCGTCCAGGAGGGCAGGGCGGTGGTCTGCGTGGTGTAGCGGATGCCCACGGCGTCATTCACGAGCTTCGTCGCCGCGTACACGTCCGCGTAGCCCGCGCCCACCTCCCACGTCTCCAGCTGGCGCGTGTTGCCCGCCGCGTCCTTCGCGTACATGGGCCGAGCGGTGGCCTGCACCGCCGCGAGCACGCCGTCCATGTTGAGGGCGGGGTTCACCTCCAAGAGCAGCGCGGCGACGCCGGACATGTGCGGCGCGGCCATGGAGGTGCCGGAGCTGGCCGCGTAGAACGGCTCCGGGTGCAGCAGGTCCAGGCCCAGGTACGGCTGCATGATGGTGGCGGTGAGCGCGCGCGCCGCCACGATGTTCACGCCCGGCAGCGTGATGTCCGGGTGATGGAATTCATCGCCCGGGATGCCCCGGCTGGAGAAGGACGCCAGCTCGCCCGGCGCGTCCTGGCTGAGCAGGGGATTGGTGGCCGCGGTGGTGTCGCGTGACGTACCGGCCGCGACGGAGATGGCGCACGGCGAGGCGCTGTACGGGTTGAGTGTGTCGGGGTCGGAGCCCTCGTTGCCCGCGGCGAACACCACCACCATACCCAGGTCGTAGGCGCGCTTCGTCGCGATGGAGATGGGGTCGAGCGGCGCGAAGTGGCTGCCGCTGGTGCCCCACGAGTTGGAGATGACGCGCACGTTGTGCGTCTCGCGGACGTCGGGGTCCATGAGGAAGTCGAAGCCCTCCAGCGCGAACAGGATGCTCAGTGCGTCGCCGGTGCCCACGCCCAGCAGCTTCGCTCCGGGGGCCACGCCCTGGTGCCTTCCCCCGGAGCGCGCGCCCGAGCCGGCGATGATGCTGGCGCAGTGCGTGCCGTGGCCGCTGGTCAGGTCGCTGTTGGGCGTGTCCACGTACAGCGCGCCGCCAATGCCCAGGTCCAGCGGGGGCGCGACGACCTTCACGTTGCGCGCCACGTTGGGGAAGTCGCCGTGCGTGCCGTCCAGGCCGGAGTCGATGACGCCCACGCCGATGCCCGCGCCCGTCGTCTCATACGCGGTGCGCGCGGTGTCCGCGTGGATGTACGGCACGCTGGTGTCCAGGAAGTACTGGAGCGGCTTGTCCTCGTAGATGGACAGCAGGCCCAGCGGTTGGAGCTCCTGGCGCAAGGCGGCGACGAGCTTCGGCGTCACCGGGACCTTCAGCGCCACCATGGGCAGCGACTTGAGCGCCAGGACGTTGCCCAGGCCCAGCCCCTGCGTCAGCCCGCCCAGCGTGCGCGTCAGGCCGCCCAGCACGGCGTCCAGGTTGAGCACGCCGCCCGTCGCGTTCGCGGTGTTGAAGGACAGGATGAGCGTGCGCACCGAACCGTCCGTGTGCAGTGCCGGGTCCACCACCGCCTGGGCAAGCGCCGCCTGTGTCGCGCTGGACGCATAGAGCGCGTTGCAGGCGCTGGGCGTCGCGGCCGCGGCCGTGACGATGGACCGCGAGGACGACGCGACAGCGGGTGCCCCTTCCGCCTTCGAGCCCTCTTCCTGCGGGGTGCTCGCGCCACACCCCAGGACGGCGGCGGTGGCGGCGGCCCAGCCCAGCGACAGCAATCGCTTCATGTGGTGCGCTCCCCGGGTGTGTCGCGGCTTTTCAAAGTCCGCACAAAAGGGGTGTGTCGGGGGCGCGTTCTCGTGGATCCCCGCCGTACCGGATTGTTCTGTAGTGGCTGAATCCGTGAGCTGTCGGGGAAGGGGGTCTTTCCCACCCCTGTCGGTGACAGTGTCCGGAGCGAGGGCGGGCCCGGGGTGGGTCGCCGGTATACAGTCCGCGGCGTGTTCTACGCGTGTGTGCGGGCGGTGGTGGCGCTGGCGTTGCGGCTCTTCTACCGGGTGAAGGTGAATGCCCCGGGCGAAGCGCCCTCTGGGCCGGTGCTCTTCGTGGGCAACCATCCGAACGGGCTCATCGACCCGGCGTTGGTGTTCATCCTCACGCGGCGCCAGGTGACGTTCATGGCCAAGGCGCCGCTGTTCAAGCTGCCCGTCATCGGCTGGCTGTTGAAGGGTTTGAACGCGCTGCCGGTGTATCGCAAGCAGGACGACCCGACGCAGATGGGGCGCAACGAGGGCACGCTGGATGCGGCGAAGGGCGCGCTCGTGCAGGGGCGGGCCATCACCATCTTTCCGGAGGGCAAGAGCCACTCGGAGCCGGAGCTGGCGGAGCTGAAGACGGGGGCGGCGCGCATCGCGCTCAACGCCGCGCGCGAGGGCGCCCCGGTGCGCATCGTCCCGGTGGGGCTCACCTACGCGGAGAAGAACGTCTTCCGCAGCGAGGTGCTCATCGACCAGGGAGCGCCCATCGACGTGCAGGCCTTCCTGCCAAAGGACGCGGCGTCGGAGCAGGACGCGGTGCGCGCGCTGACGGAGCGGGTGGCGGAGGGCCTGCGCTCGGTGACGCTGAACCTGGAGCAGTGGGCGGACCTGCCGGTGGTGCAGGTGGCGGAGCAGCTCTATGCCTTCCGCCAGGGTGGCGCGCTGGACGCGGAGCGGCTGCGGCTGTGGGCGCGCGGCGTGCGGCTGTTCCGGACGCAGGAGCCGGAGCGCTACGAGCGCCTACGCCAGCACCTGTCCTCGTTCGGCAGCCGGATGGCGCTGGTGCAGGCCGCGCGGCCGGAGGACCTGTCCGTGGAGTACCGGCCGGGCAACGTGGTGCCGTTCGCGGTGAAGACGCTGGCGCGGCTGGTGTTCGGGCTGCCGCTGTTCGCGCTGGGGCTGGCGGTGTTCGCGCTTCCCTATCCGCTACCCCGGATGGCGGCGCGGCGGGCGGAGCTGGACATCCAGGCCACGGTGAAGTTCCTCACCGCGGTGGTGGTGTCCGTCGTGTGGTGGTGGGGCCTGACGGCGGTCGCGGCGGTGTGGGGCGGGTGGGCGTGGGGGCTGGGGACCTTCGTGGGCATCCCGCCGCTGGCGCTGTTCACGCTGTCCTTCGCGGAGCGCTGGGACGCCATCCGTCATGATCTGGAGCTGTTCTTCACGCTGGGCAACCGGAAGCGCCTGAAGGCCCGGCTGCTCTCGGAAGGGGAGCGGCTGGCGGGCGAGGTGGAGCGGTTGGCGGAGGAGTACCGGCCGAAGCTCGACGCGCCCGTCGCTCGGTAGCGGGTGGCGTGGGCGGACCGGAAGATCCGCCGATGCCGTCGAAAGGCCCGCCCTGCTGCCATCCCGGGCCGGTCGTTAGGTTCCCCGAACGGAATCAACGACCGGCACGAGGAGCAGGGCAATGGCGGCATACGACGTGGTCATCGTGGGAGGCGGCCCTGGTGGGCTCAACGCCGCGCTGTATCTGGGGCGCGGGCGGAAGAAGGTGCTGCTCTGTGACGCGGGCACGCCGCGCAACGCGGCGGCGGAGCACATGCACGGCTTCGGTTCGCGCGACGGCATCCCGCCACCGGAGTTCCGGCGCATCAGCCGCGAGCAGCTGAAGGCCTATCCCAACGTGGAGGTGCGCGACACGCGGGTGGGCTCCGTGGAGAAGCACGAGGGCGGCTTCCGCGTGGCGTTGGGTGACGGCACGTCGGTGGACGCCCGGCGCCTCCTGCTGGCGATGGGCGTGGTGGACGTCATGATGGACATCCCCGGCTACAAGGAGCTGTGGGGGCCCAGCATCTTCCAGTGTCCCTACTGTCACGGCTGGGAGGTCCAGGACCAACCGTTCGCCATGCTGGCGAAGAACCCGCAGTACCTGGACGGCGCACCCATCATCCAGAACTGGTCCAGGGACCTCATCGTCTTCACCCACGGCGCCTTCGAGGTGCCACCCGAGCAGCGCGAGAAGCTCCAGGCCCTGGGCATCCCCCTGGAGGAGCGGAAGATCCGCGCGCTGCATGGGAAGGACGGACGCCTGGCCGAAGTGGAGCTGGAGGACGGGACGCGCATCGCCCGCAGCGTGATGTTCTCCGCGCCGCCGCAGAAGCAGCACGAGCTGGTGACGCGGCTGGGGCTCGAGCTGGATGACCTGGGCTACGTGAAGGCGAGCCCCACGGGAGAGACGTCCGTGCCCGGTGTGGTCGCGGTGGGGGACATGACGACGCCGATGCAGGCGGCCATCGCGGCGGCCAGCGCGGGCACCATCGCCGCGGCGATGATGAACCACGCCCTCATCCTGGAGGACGCGGACCGCCGCTTCACGGAGGTGACGGGGAAGCCCGCCCCCTCACGGCAGAAGGCGCACTGAGACGAAGGTCCGTCAGTGCGCGGACGGCGCGCGGTGCTGCTTGCGCCACGCGGCGGGCGTGAGCCCCTCCGCGCGCCGGAACAGGCGGATGAAGTGCGTGGCGTCCGCATAGCCCACGCGCTCCGCGATGATGTCCACGCGCTCGTCCGTGGACATCAGCCGCCGCCGTGCCTCCGCCATCCGTCCGGAGATGATCCACTCCACCACGCTGCGGCCCGTGGCCTGCTTCAGCGCGGTGGTGACATGCGCGGGCGAACGGCCCACGGCCGCGGCCACCTCGCGCAGCGAGATGGGCTCCAGGCAGTGGCGCTCGATGAACGTGAGCGCATCCCCCGCGAGCGACGCCCGCGACTCCACCGGCGTCCACGTGCTGGAGCGGGCCACCTCCGCGAGCACCAGGGAGAAGAGGCTGCGCGTCACCTGCTCCCCCAGCGCGCGGTGCGGTGCGCGCGTCTCCGCGTGCAGCTCCGACAACAGCCGCACCAGGTGCTCCTGGCGCCCGGACGGAATCGGCACGACGGCGGAGGCGCCCTGGCGCACGCGCTCGAAGGGCTCCAACAGAGGCCCCACCTCCGTGTGCGTGAAGGCGGACGGATGGAACCCGAGCCCCCAGACCTCCGCCCGCTCGGACGCCACCGTGCGGTGCTTCTCACCCGCGGGGATGAGCATCACGTCGCCCGCGGACACCGTCAGCCGGGTGCGCTGGTCGATGACGGCCCGTCCGCCCGTGTAGAGCGCGAGCACCGCCTGCGGATGCGAAGCGGCGTGGGGGGAGGGCGCCTGCTGGGCATGACCGCATGCGACGACCAGGGTGCTCGACGACGCATCCCAGACGTGCACCGGCTGCGAATGCACGACATCCACGAACGCCTCCGCTTCCTTCCCCGGCGAGCAGTGAGCCTGCTCGCGTGAACCGAATGGGGCCTCGGATGCATTCCGGGCCCCGGCGTTTCGAACGAGGGCGGTCAGCCCTGCTGCACGCGCGGCGTGGCCTCCCGGAACAGCTTCGCGCCCAGGAGGAGCGCCAGTCCGCCCAGCAGCACCGGCACCGCGTTGATGGCGATGGCGGTGTGGAGGCTGGCCATGTCGGCGATGTGCCCGATGAGCGTGGGCGAGATGGCATCCCCCAGCATGTGGATGCACAGCACGTTGAGGCCCATGGCGAAGGCGCGGAAGGCGGGCGGCACGCAGTTGACGATGGCCGCGTTGATGGGCCCGCTGTTGAGGAAGATGAGGAACTGCGCCACGCCAATCGCCGCGAACGTCAGTGTCGTGTCCTTCAGGTTCACCGCCAGGTACATGCACGGCGCCGCGAGCAGCAGGCCGATGCCGGACAGCCACAGGCCGCCGCCCGCGCGCTTGCGGTCCATCTTGTCGCCCAGCCATCCGCCGGCCACGGTGCCCGTGAGGCCCGCCACCGCCGTGATGGCGCCGAACACCAGGCCCACGCGGCCCGGGTGCTCCAGCCACAGGTGACGCTCGCGCACCAGGTACGTGGGCATCCAGAACGCCAGGCCGCCAATGGAGAACGTCATCAGCGTGTAGCCGGCCGTCGTGGCCCAGAAGGCCATGTTGCGGCCCAGGCCCTTGAGGCCCTCCATGAACGGCAGCTTCACCGCCGCGTCCGGCCCGTCCATGGCGCCGCGCTGGGGCTCCGGCATGAAGAACGCCATGGTGCCCAGCACGAGCCCCGGCACGCCGCCCGCGAAGAACGCCGCGTGCCACGAATACGTCTGCGTCAGCCACCCGCCCAGGCCGTAGCCCATGGCGGAGCCCACCGGGATGGCGATGTAGAAGTACGACAGCATCCGCGTGCGCTGCTCGCGCGGATACAGGTCGGAGATGATGGACGGCGCCACCGCGCCATAGCCCGCCTCGCCAATGCCAATCACCGCGCGAGCCAGCAGCAGCGCCGTGAAGCTGGACGCCAGGCCACTGGCCCCCGTGGCCAGGCTCCACAGGATGACGCCGCCCGCCACCAGCAGCCGGCGGGGGATGCGGTCTCCCAGGAAGCCGCCCAGGGGCGACGCCAGCATGAAGACGATGATGAAGACGGTGCCCAGCAGGCCGGACTGCGCGTCGTTGATGCCGAAGTCCTTCTGAATCTCCGGCAGCGCGACGGCGATGATGTACCGGTCGAGGTAGTTGACCAGGTTGATCAGCGTGAGGATGAACAGCGCGTAGCCCGCGCGCACGGACTGCGTGGCGTGCGAGCTGGACGGAGCGACGGGGGAGGAGGCGTTCATGAGCGAGAGGAGCCGGAGCCGAAGCGGTGTGCCAGCAGGCCCCAGCGCAGGCCGCGGTCGCTCACGCGGCACGCATCCAGGCCCAGCGCCTTCACCGCTTCACGCAGGATGAGGGCACCCGCGGGGATGACGTCCGCGCGCTTGGGCTGGAGGCCGGGCAGAGTCCGCCGCGCGTCCAGGGGCATGGCGCACAGCTGGTCCGTGAGCGCGTCCAGCTCGCCCCGGGACAGCGTGCCGCCATGGACCGCTTCCGCGTCGTAGGTCGCCATCTGGTGCTGCACGGCGTAGAGCGTCGTCACCGTGCCGGCCACGCCCACCAGCATCGCGCCGGGGGGAGGCGGGGGCAGGGCGGAGAAGGTGTCGCGCAGGTGCGCCTCGATGGCGCCGCGCTCTTCGGGGGACAGCGGGTCGGTGCGCACGTAGCGCTCCGTGAGCCGCACGGCGCCCACGTCGAAGCTGTGGCGGAAGGCCACCGTGTCGGCGTCGCTGCCGTAGATGAACTCCGTGGACCCGCCGCCGATGTCCACCACCAGCAGCGGCCCCGCGGCCTCGCTCGCGAAGTCCTGGGCCACCGCGGCGAAGGACAGCTGCGCCTCCATCTCCCCGGGGATGATCTCCACCGTCACGTCCGCGCGGGCCTTGGCGGCGGCGATGAAGTCCGCGCCGTTCTTCGCGTCGCGCGCGGCGCTGGTGGCGGACACGGCGATGGCCTCCGCACCCAACTCCCGGGCCTCGTTGGCGAAGGACACCAGCACGGCCAGCGTGGCCTCCATGCCTTCGGAGGACAGCACGCGGCTGGTGTCCACGCCCCGGCCCAGGCGGGTGATTTCCGCGCGCTCCACCACGGCCTGGAAGCGGCCGTCCGGCTGGCGGTCCGCCACCAGCAGCAGCACGGAGTTGGTCCCGATATCGATGGATGCGAAGCGCGGCATGCCGCGCACACTACTCAACGCAGCAGCGCTTCCAAAGCGCGCACGAGGGCCTCGTAGTCCGCCACGGAGTTGTAGAGCTGCGCGGACAGTCGCAGGTGTCGCCGGGGCGCCCGGGGCCAGGCGGTGACGGGGACCTCGATGTGGTGCTCCTCGAACAGGCGCACATGGAGGGGATCCACGTAGAGCGGCGGTTCAGGGCGCTCCGGGAAGCCGTCCGGCAGGGCCACGCACGCCATGCTGCCCACCATGGACTCCGGGCACAGCGGCGTCGCGTTGCCCAGCTTCGCGTCCAGCAGTCGCCGGGCGGCCAGCACCTTCCGCCGGTTGGAGTCCATCACCTCCGGCCACCCGCCCGGAACGAGTCCCTCCATGAAGCGGATCACGGTGGGGATGCACAGGAAGGGCGTGGGGTCGACCGTGCCCACCCAGTCGAACTCCAGCCGGAAGCGCGAGCGGTCCTTGCGCGGCGAGTTGTGACCATGGCTCACCACCATGGGCTTGAAGTCCGGCTGCAGGTCGCGGCGCACGTACAGGAACGCGGCGCCCTTGGGCGCGCACAGCCACTTGTGGCAGTTGCCCGTGTAGTACGCCGCGCCCAACTCCTGGAGCGCCAGCGGCACCATGCCCGGCCCGTGCGCGCCGTCCACCAGCGTCTCCACACCCCGCTCGCGCAGTCTGCGCACCAGCTCCGCCAGCGGCATGATCAGCGCCGTCTGGCTGGTGATGTGGTCCACGAGGAGCAGGCGCGTGCGAGGCGTCACCTGCGCCATCACCGCGTCCACCACCGACTCCGGCGAGCTCACCGGCCAGGGCAGCTTCGCCACCACCACCTTCACGCCCTTCTCCGCGGCGGCCACGTCCAGCGCGTTCTTGGACGCGTTGTATTCGTTGTCGGTGGTGAGCAGCTCGTCGCCGGGCTGGAAGCGCAGGTTGCGCAGCACGGTGTTCACGCCCGTGGTGGCGTTGGGTACGAACGCCAGGTCATCCGCGCTGGCGCCCACGAAGGCCGCGAGCACCGCGCGCGCTTCGTCCAGCAGCGGCTCCGCCTCGCGGGCGAGGAAGCGCACGGGCTCCGCTTCCAGCCGGGCCCGCAGCTCCGACTGGTGCTGGAGCACCGGCTTGGGGCAGGCGCCGAACGAGCCGTGGTTGAGGAAGACGACCTGGGGGTCCAACCCCCAGTGGGTCTTGTGGGCGGGGAGGGGAGCGCTCATGGGGTGCGCAATGCACCCCGGCGCGTCCCCCCTGTCAACGTCACCCGCCGTGACGGACTACTTCGCCGCCGGAGCGGTGCCCCAGTCCGGGGTCAGCCAGTTGCCCTTCTCCATGGGCAGCGGCACCTGGTTGTTGCCTTCGGAGGTCATCACCCACAGGTGCGCGCCGCCGTTGCGGTTGGTGCTGAAGATGATCAGCCGGCCGTTGGGGGAGAAGGTGGGCTCCTCGTTGTTGCCCTGGTCCTGCGTGAGGCGCGTCACCTTGCCCGTGTCCACGTTGACGGTGAAGAGGTCGAACGCGTTGCGCTCGTCGCGAGCGGTGAAGGCGATGAGGTCCCCGCGCGGCGACCAGTCCGGCGTCTGGTTGTAGTTGCCCTGGAAGGTGAGCCGCTTCACGCCGGAGCCGTCCGCGCCCATCACGTACACCTGCGGGCTGCCGCCCCGGTTGGACACGAACGCGATGCGCTTGCCGTCCGGCGACCAGGTGGGGCTGGTGTTGAGGCCGTAGGGCGTGTCCGTGATGGCCTTGGCGCCGGAGCCGTCCGCCGCGGCGACGTAGATTTGCGCGCTCTCACCCTCCGCCAGCGCGTAGGCGATGCGCTTGCCGTCCGGCGAGTACGCGATGCCCGTGGCCATCTGGCCGTCGGTCACCAGCGGCTTCGCCTCGCCGCCGGGGGACTGCACGTAGATGTCCGGCCGGTTCTTCCGGTAGGACGTGTAGGCCACCTGGCCGGACGGGCTGAGCGTGGGGAGGATGTGCGTGCCGCCCTTGGTGAGCGCCTGCGCGTTCATGCCGTCCCAGTCCGCCACGTACACGTCGCGGTTGGCGGCCGCCTTGCGCACGTAGGTGATGCGCGACAGGAAGGGGCTCGCCTCGCGGGTGAAGTGCCGGTAGAGCGCGTCCGCCAGCGTGTGCGCCAGCTGCCGGGGCTCACCGGCGGGCGCGTCCTTGGACACCTTCAGCTCCTCCTTGCCCGTGGCCACGCTGAACAGGCGCAGCTCGCCGCGCAGCGCGCCGCCGTCCTGCGCCAGCGACACCTTCACCAGCGACTCCGCGCCCACGTCCGCCCAGCGGCTGAAGTTGATGCTGCCCGCCGTCATGCCTTCCTTGGCGTCCGCGGTGAAGCCCGCGCGGTCCAGCACCTGGAAGATGCCAGAGGCGGTGAGGTCGTACGTGAAGGCGGTGTCGAAGGACTGCGCGGCCTTCTTGTCCGCGCCCTCCTGCACCACGGGCGCGGGGGCCGCGAGCGGCAGCGGGCGGAAGTTCGCGCCGGAGATTTCGATGACGGGCGCCTGCGCCAGCACCAGCGCGGGGACCAGGAGGAGCGACAGCAGGAGGGCTTTCATGGGCTGAACACCAGGACGACGCCGTTCTTCTGGAGCGCGTCGCGAAGCGCATCGGGGGGAGGAGAGAAGGGTGATGCCTTGCGCACGGCGGCCACCACCGCCGCGTCGAACAGCTCGTTGCCGCTGGCCTTGGCCAGGCTCACGTCCAGCACTTCGCCCGCGCGGCCCAGCTTCATGGCCACCTGCGCCTTCAGGTACAGGCGCTCCGCGTCGGGGATGGTGTCCGCCACGTTGTAGTGACGGCGCACCTGGGACTTCAAAAGGCCGTAGTACCGCTCGCCCTCCGCCACCGCGGAGTCACCGTCCGGGTCGCCGTCCTCGGCGCCTTCCAGCTCCTCCGGCTCCGTGGGCTTCGCGGACTTGTCGAACGCGCCGAAGAGCTTCTTGCGCCGGTCCTCCGCGGTCGCTTCCCCCTTCTGGGGCGCGGGGGCCGGGGCGGGCTTCACGCCGGGCACCGCCACGGCGGCGGGGGAGGGCGCGGGCGTTTCCGCGGGCGGCGTGGGCGTGGGCTTCGCGACGACCTCCTTGGGCGGCGGCTGCGCCACTTCCTTGCGCGGCAGGAGCTTGGGGTCGCGCGGCTTGCCCAGCCGCACCAGCGACGCGTTGATGGGCTTCTGGTCCAGGTTCACCTTCGGCGCGGACGAGAAGCTCGCGTAGAGCAGCGCCGCGGCGACCACCGCCACGTGCCCGACCACGGAGACGACGAGGAAGCGAGACAGCCGCGTGGGCCGTGAAACCAGCAGGCTGTGGGTCACCGCGGAACTCATGGGCTAGCGCTTCGCCTCCTTGGGCTTGCCCTTGGCGCCGGACGGGGCGGGGGCGGCCTTGCCGGAGTTGGACGCCTTGGAGCCCGTGGCCGGTTCCGTGATCATCCCCACGTTGGCGATGCCCGCGCGCTGGGCCGCGGCCATCACCTCCACCACCACGCCGTACGGCACGTCGCGGTCCGCGTGGAGATACACTTCCTTGTCCGCCTGCGCCTTGGCGTTGGCGGCGAGCTTCGTCTCCAGCTCCTCCAGCGGAACTTCCGCATCCCCGATGTAGACCTTGCGCCCCGCGTCGATGGAGAGGACGACCTTCTTCTCCGTCGCCTCCACCGGGGCCGCCTTGGTCTCCGGGAGGTTCACCTTCACGCCCTGCTGGATGAGGGGCGCCGTCACCATGAAGATGATGAGCAGCACCAGCATCACGTCCACCATGGGCGTGACGTTGATCTCGCTCATCGTGGTGCGGCCACCACCGCCCTTGCCTCCGCCCATGCCCATGTGACGGGTCCCCTAGCGGAAGAAGTGCCGCTTGATGATGTTGAGGAAGTCCGCGGAGAAGTTGGACATCTCCGTGTCGAACACCTTGATGCGGCTGACGAATGAGTTGTACGCGACCACCGCCGGGATGGCCGCGAACAGCCCCGCCGCCGTGGCGAACAGCGCGTTGCCCACTGGCGCCGCCACCGTGGCCAGCGTCGCGTTGCCCTGCTCCGCGATGTTGTTGAACGCGCCCAGGATGCCAATCACCGTGCCGAACAGCCCCACGAACGGAGACGCTGCGCCCACCGTGCCCAGGAAGGACACGCGGTTCTCCAGCTCCGTGATCTGCGCCGTGGCCGCGCGGTTGAGCGCGCGCTCCACGTTTTCAATGCCGCCCAGCTTGGCGCTCATCGCGTCCTCGGTGCCGCCACCCTCCTTGTTGCCCGTCTGAGCCAGCTTGCTCAGCTCCTCGTAGCCCGCGCAGAACACCTTCGACAGCGGCGAGCCCTCCAGCTTCTGGGCGGACTGGTAGATGGCCTCCAGCCGGGACGCCTTCCAGAACGTGTCAAGAAAGGTAAGCGACTGAGCGCGGGCACGCGACAGCTGGGTGGCCTTCATGGCGATGAGGGCCCAGGAGGCGACCGAGACGCCCATCAGGAGGAGAAGCACCGCGAGTTCGATGAACGACGCGTCGCGGATGATCTCCACGTAGTTCATGGCGCCAAAGGCCAGTGGCAGGTGGGGTATCATGGGGTCCAGCGCGTAACATTCCGTCCTCGGGTGGGTCAAACCCGCTCTCAACGCCCGGTTGCTTTGGACGGCACTGAATAATTCCCGGGGCTGGTCGTCTGGAGGGTTGTTACGGGCCGACGACCTCAACTTCCCGAAACCGAACCACGGATGCCCACCATGAACGCGAGAACGCTCGCCGCATTCCTCTGCCTCTCCTCAGGACTCTCTGGCTGCATCATCGAAGACAACCGCTACCCCGGCGACGTCCGGATGTCGTGGAGCTTCGATGGCGCCACCTGCGGCCAGATGCGGAACATCGATGGCGTGGACATCTACATCGACGGCGAGATCCTCGAGGGTGACGGCAAGTATCCCTGCTCGGCGAACGGCTTCGACGGCATCATCCTGCACGACTTCGCGCCCGGCACTTACTCGTTCACGGCGGAGGCGGTCGACTATGACGGCGTGGCGGTCTACTCGTACCGCGGCACGTTCTCCGTGGACGGCAACACGGCGGTGCCCATCAACTTCAACACGGGCCGCACGGGCGCCACGTCCTACGCCTATGTGAACTGGCTGTTCCCCACAGAGGCGGGCTCGTACTACCCCTCCTGTCAGCAGGCGGGCGTCGCCTACGTGGACGCCCGGGTGGATGACGGCGCGTGGGCGCGCTTCAACTGCAACCAGGGCAGCCAGGGCCGTTCGGTGGAGACGCCGGAGATTGCTCCCGGGCAGCACTACCTGGAGATCGTGGGCGTCGACGCGTACGAGCGGCCCCTCTACTACTACGGCGGTGGCTTCACGTCGCAGGCGGGCATCCCGGCCTCCATCACGGCGAACACCTGGGCCATTGGCGGCGCCGCGGTGGGCTGGCAGCTCTATGAAGGCGCCACGCGGCTCAACTGCAACCAGGCCGGCGTGAGCGAGGTGGGCATCAACTTCCAGGACATCCACACCAACGAGTGGGTCTACGGCGAAGCGGGGCAGTGGTTCGCCTGCAACGAGTCCCCGGCCGTCTTCGAGTTCCTGCGCCCCGGTGAGTACTTCGTGTCGCTGCAGGCGAACGGCACGAACGGCCGGCGCTACATCTCGCCCCGGGGAGCGGACATGCTGAGCCTGCGTGTCTACGCCCACGACTTCCCGAGCGCGGCGGAGGCCGCCATCGCTCCGCTCGACCGCGTGCAGTAGTCGCTAAGGCCCACCCGGGCCGGGCGGCATGAAAGGGTCGGAGGCCTTCCAGGCTTCCGGCCCTTCGTGCGTTCTGGGGGACACGCGGGCGGTGCGGGGGGCGTTGGCATCAAACGTGATAGGGACTCACCCCATGCGGCAAGACAGCCACGGTCCCATCGGCGTGTTCGACTCCGGCATCGGAGGGCTCACGGTCCTCAAGGCGCTCATGGCGCGGCTCCCCCACGAGCGCACGCTCTACCTGGGAGACACCGCGCGGGTGCCCTACGGCACCAAGTCCGGCGAGGTGGTGACGCGCTACTCGCTGAAGAACGCGGAGTTCCTGCTGGAGCGCGGCATCAAGCTGCTGGTGGTGGCGTGCAACACGGCCTCCGCCGCGGCGCTGCCCGCCCTCCAGGCCGCGCTGCCCGTGCCGGTGCTGGGCGTGATTGAGCCCGGGGCCCGCACGGCGCTCCAGCGCACCCGGGGCGGCGGGGTGGGCGTCATCGGGACGCCGGGCACCATCCGTTCCGGCGCGTACCAGCGGGCGCTGGAGGCGGGCAACCCGAAGATCGCGGTGAAGGCGACGGCGTGCCCGCTCTTCGTTCCCCTGGCGGAAGAGGGGTGGACGAACGGCGACGTGCCGCTGCTCGTGGCCCGCGAGTACCTGGCCGGCTTCGCGCGCGACGGGGTGGACACGCTGGTGCTGGGCTGCACCCACTACCCGCTGCTCAAGGGCGTCATCGCCGAGGTCGTGGGGCCGCACGTGTCGCTGGTGGACTCGGCGGAGGCCACGGCGGAGGCGGTGGCCCAACTGCTGGAGGAGAAGGGGCTGCTGGCGCCAGCGTCCGTGGGCGCGCCGGAGCACGCCTTCTTCGTCACTGACGTGCCGGAGCGCTTCGTGGAGGTGGGGGCCCGCTTCCTGGGGCGCCCCATTCCTTCCGCGGAGCAGGTGGACCTGCGCTTCTAGGCGGCCTTGCCGCCTGGGCCCTGCTTCTCAGCGCACGGGGGGCGTGGAGACGCTCGCCGTGGGCTCCTCGGCGGAGGACTTGAGCAGCTCCTTGGCCGCCTGGATGACCGGCACCTCCTGGGCGCCGTCCACGGCGACGAGCGCCTGGGCGGCCTCCGTGCCGATGTCGTCCTGGCGCGGCAGCTGACCGGTGACCCAGGTGATGAGCCGCTCCATCAGCGGGAAGAAGTGGATCATCTTCAGCGGCCGGTTCATCCAGCCCACGGTGATGCAGTAGTACTGGTTGAAGGGCGCGGTGTGGTGGATGCGGTGGTGGTCCGGCGGCAGGATGAGGTGCACGCGCTGCAGGAAGTTGATGATCGCGGGCGGCTCATCCAGGTGCGACCACTTGTGGAACTGGTTGGTCGCCATCACCCAGAAGATCATCGCGCCCAGGAACGCGGCCAGGAACACCCAGCCCGGGCCAGCGAGCGGCACGGCGACCGCGAGCGCCGCCACCGGCAGCGACACGAGGCAGTTGTTGCCGTTGGTCTCCACGAAGTCGTGGCGGGTGATGGCCTTCTCGTCCACGTGGTGCTCGCGGAAGGGGCGGATGAACGCCTTGCCCAGGACGGGCATCTCCGTGGAGCCCCACGTGTCGCCCATCCAGTGGACGAAGCCGGACACGAAGTCCGCGGCCAGGTAGCCCAGCACCACCGCCAGGATCAGCATCCACGGGCCGGTGTGGTGGGTGCTCCAGAGCTTGTAGACGAGCACGCTCTCCAGGCCCACGAACGCGATGATGGAGGCAATCTCCATGGCGCGGATGGCGGGCGAGTAGCCCTGCGCGAGCGCCTGGGCATCCTGCAGGCGGACCTTTTCCGCGATGGTGTCCGGCTTTTTCATCGGTGGTGTTCCGGCCGCGGCAGGGAGGGAGGGACTGACGGCGCGATCGTCAGAGGGGTTTACGTACCCCAGGGCGTTTCAGCTTTTCAACAGAGCCGCCCGTGCCCGCCAGGCTGGTGTCCACGTGTGGATCCGTACACGGAGGGTGACAGAAGGTGGCGGACGCACACCGGCGGGAAGCGGGCAGGCACGCACAAAAAAGAGGTGCGGAGCGCGTGACGCTTACCTTGTGAAGCCTGGACCCCGCTGCTACGGTGCCCGACCTCGGCAATGGCGAAAACCTTCGAAAAAGCCGTCACTGGCTTCAATCACAACATCAAGCACAAGGGGAAGGTCTACCACGTCCAGACCGAGGACTCGGGCGTCAACAACCCCCACATCATCACCCACCTGTTCGTGGGCGGGAACATCCTCGCGTCCAAGAAGACGTCCTACGCGGACATCCTCAACGCGGAGAACCTGGCGGAGGTTGTGCGCGAGTTGATGGAGGAGCAGCACAAGGAGATGCTGCGCAACCTCATCAACGGCGTGTACGACAACTACGAGTCCACGGTCCGTTCGTATCAGCCCGGCCAGCTCGCGACGGATGCGGAGATGGCCGCGCAGCCGAAGCTGCCGCCGCAAGCGCCCGCGCAGCCGCGCCCCCCCACGCCGCCGCCTCCTCCCGTCGTGGCCCCCGCCTCACATCTGCCTCCGGAAGTGGCCGCCGCGCGCGCCCTCAAGGAGAAGCCGCGGATCAACGAGGTAGGCGTGGAGACGCTCTTCGGCGAGGACCTCATCTCCGAGAAGAGCCTGGACGAGGTCATCCTCAGCTACCTGGCGAGCGAGGGCGAGCCCTCCTAAGGCCGCTCGCGCGGTGCTGCCCTCCGGCGACGCCCGGCCCGTTCCTGGGCGGGCTCCGGGGGCGTGGTACGCTGCCCGGAGGGCCTCGCGCTTCTCCGGACATGATCCAGTTCTTCCACGTCTACAAGGCGTATCCCGGCGATCCGCCGGTGTTGCAGGACATCAACCTGAACGTGGAGAAGGGCGAGTTCGTCTTCCTCACCGGCCCGTCCGGCGCCGGGAAGACGACGCTGCTCAAGCTCATCTTCTGCGGGGAGAAGGCCACCAAGGGTCAAATCCTGGTGGGCGGGAAGAACATCGCGCGCATCCGCGAGTCGGCGGTGCCGTACCTGCGGCGCAACATCGGCGTGGTGTTCCAGGACTTCAAGCTGCTGCCCCACCGCAGCGTCGCGGACAACGTGGGCTTCACGCTGGACGTGCTGGGCGTGCCCCGCTCGGAGGCGCGCGAGAAGGTGCACCGGATGCTCAAGCTGGTGGGGCTGGAGCACAAGGCGAACTCGCTGCCCCTGCGGCTGTCGGGTGGAGAGCAGCAGCGCGTGGTGATTGCGCGCGCGCTGGTGAACGACCCCACCATCCTCCTGGCGGACGAGCCCACGGGCAACCTGGACCCGGCGCTCACCGTTGAAATCATGGACCTGCTCACGGACATCAACATCCGGGGCACCACGGTGATGGTGGCCACGCACGACGCCACGCTCCTGTCGCGCTACCAGAAGCGCACGGTGCGCCTGGAGCGCGGGCTCATCGTCTCCGACGAGGACGGCGTCAAGGCGGCGCGGCGGATGCTGGTATGAGCGTGCTGTCGAAGGTGGCCTACTTCTGGCGCTCGGCGGCCGGGGGGCTGAAGCACGCGCCCTTCGTGCACTTCATCGCCGTGTCCACCATCGCCATCGCGCTGTTCGCGGCGGGGCTGGCGCGGGGCGCGTCGCACGTGGTGGACAACCTGCTCGCTTCGCTGGGCGGCGAGGTGGAGGTGACGCTCTACCTGGCGCCGCAGCTGGGTGAAGACGAGGTGCACGGCGTCCACACGCGCGTGGTGGAGCTGAGCCACGGCGAGGTGACGGTGGTGCCGCCGGAAGCGGCGCTGAAGCGGCTCAAGCAGGAGCTGGGCGACCTGGGCGAGGCGCTGTCGGAGCTGCCGGAGAACCCGCTGCCCGCGACGCTGGAGCTGCGCGTGCCGGAGGCGCGTCGTTCCCCCGCGGCGCTGTCGGCCCTGGCCAAGGAGCTGCGCGCGCTGCCCGGCGTCACCGGCGTGGACTACGGGGAGGCCGCGGTGGAGCGGCTGTCCGCCATCGCCCGCGCGCTGAGCTTCGGGGCGCTGGTGGCGCTGGTGGTGGTGCTGGGGACGACCATCGTCATCGTCGCGGCCACGCTCCAGCTGGCCATCTATTCGCGGCGCGAGGAGATTGAAATCCAGAAGCTGGTGGGCGCCACCGACCGCTTCGTGAAGGCGCCGTTCCTCCTGGAGGGACTGCTTCAGGGGCTGTTGGGCGCGCTGGTGGCGGTGGGCGGGCTGTGGCTGTTCGGCCGGCTCCTGGGGCCCACGCTGGGCTCGCTCTTCGCGTTCCTCCTGGGGCCGGGCGTGGCCGCGCCGTGGGTGGAGACGCGCACCGCGCTGGAGTTGCTCGCGGCCGGCTGCGCGCTGGGCCTGGGCGGCAGCTTCGTCGCGGTGGGGCGCTTCCTGCGCGTATGAGACGGCTCGTCTGGCTCATGGCGCTGTTGGGCGCGAGCGCCGCGTTCGCCCAGCCGGACGAGGAGTCGGAGCGCGCGGCCATCCGCGAGAAGCTGACCGCGCAGCGCGCCACGCTGGCCCTGGTGGAGGCGAAGAAGCTCTCCGTGCTGGAGGGCATGGAGCTGATGGAGGACATGGCCGCCTTCTCCCGCCGCCGCGTGCGCGCGCTGGAGGGCGACCTGAACCTCTTCCGCCGCCGCGTCGCGCTGGCCGAGCGTGAGGAGGCCGTGCTGCGCGAAGCCCTGCGCGCCCAGCTGCGCCGGCTGTCCCCGCGTCTGCGCACCCTGTACCGGCTCCAGCGCCGCCGCCCGCTGGAGGTGCTCCTGTCCGCGGACGACTTCGCCGCGCTCATGTGGCGCGCCCGCGCGCTGGAGGCCAGCATGGCGGGCGACCTGGAGCTGCTGCGCACCGTGCAGCACGTGGCGACCCTCCAGCGGCAGGCGACGCTGGAGCTGAAGCGGCTGCACACCTCGCTGTCGCAGCGCGTGGCCTTCCTCCAGCAACAGTCGAAGCAGGCCCAGGCGCAGCAGGAGGCGCTGGAGGAGGTGGTGGGGAAGCTGGCCGGCGAAGCGGAGCTGGCGAAGCGCGCCGTGCGCGAGTTGGAAGGCGCGGACGCGGAGCTCACCCGCATGCTGGTGGACCTGCACGAGGCCCCCGCGACGAGCGGCTTCGGCGCCCTGAAGGGCAAGCTGCCCCGGCCCGTGACGGGCATCGTGGAGGTGGGCTTTGGCCGCGTGGTGAACCCGCGCTTCAACACCGTCACCGTGCAGAAGGGCGTGGACATCCGCGCCGCGGCGGGCACCCCCGTGCACGCGGTGGCCGAGGGCACCGTCGTCTACGCGGGCTGGCTGCGCGGCTACGGCAACCTGCTCATCGTCGACCACGGCGACGACTTCCACACCCTGGTCGCCCACCTCTCCACCATCGCCGTCGCCGTGGGCGCGCGGGTGACCCCGGGCGACGTGGTGGGGGAGGTGGGAGACACCGGCTCCCTCAAGGGCGCCTACCTGTACTTCGAGGTCCGCCGCGCCGGGCAGGCCGTCGACCCCGCCCCCTGGCTCGCCCCCGCGACCGCCGCCGCCGGGACGCCCTGACATTGTCTGTTTGATGCGCTGCGTCCAAGACGCGGAGGCGTTAGAAGGTGCGGGGCAGCGGCCGTTGGTGAGGAAGGAGGCCTTCGCGTGGACCTGATGGGTGGGATGCAGGAAGCGATGCGCCGCGTGCTGGTGGCGCGGGGTGTGGAGTCGGAGACGGTGAACGTGGGTGGGCAGGCGGTGCACCACTACGCGCTGGAGGGGCAGGGCAAGGGTCCGCCGGTGGTGCTGGTGCACGGGCTGGGCGGGTCCGCCAACGGCTTCGGGCGCACGTTCTTCGGGCTGGCGAAGCGCTTCTCCCGCGTGCTCGCGCCGGACCTGCCGGGCCACGGCTTCTCTGGCGAGTACTGCGGCGGCCCCACCTGCGTGCAGGGCCAGTTCGACGTGCTGCGCGCCTACTTCGAACAGGTGGTGAAGGCGCCCGCCCTCGTGGTGGGCAACTCGCTGGGCGGGGCCATGGCCGTCAACCTGGCCTCCGAGCATTCCGCCTGGGTGAAGGCGCTGGCGCTGGTGGCCCCCGCGGGCGCGGAGCTGACGCCGCAGGCGCTGGCGGCGCTGCTGGGGCACTTCGCGGTGAAGTCGAGCGCGGATGTCCGCGCCCTGACGCGCAAGCTCTTCCACCGGCCGCCCCTGGGCGCGCTGCTGCTCGCGCCGGCGCTGAGCAGGCTCTACACGACGCCCACGGTGCAGGCGCTGGCGGCGGATGCGCTCGCGACGCAGGCGAGCATCGCGCCCCAGGCGGTGCGGGATTTGAAGATGCCGGTGCTTTTCCTCTGGGGCGGCAGCGAGCGGCTCCTGCCCCCGGAAATCCTCGCCTGGTACCGGCAGCACCTGCCCGCCCAGGCGGAGGTGCACGTGGTGGAGGGCTTCGGCCACGTGCCGCAGATGGAGCGGCCGGACGCGTTCGTGTCCCACCTGGTGGGCTTCGCGGACCGGGCTCGCCTCTAAGGGCGGGAATCGTCCGGCGGGCCGGGTGTAGACTCGGGGGCCTTGCGACGGCCCCTTCCACCCGACCCCCGAGGACGCGCTCCCGTGACCCGTTTCCCGAAGCCGTGGTGCATGGGATTCGCCGCGCTCCTGCTGTGGGGCGCGCCCGTGCTCGCGCAGAAGCCAGGGGACGCGGCCGGCCGGGAGGAGTCCGCGTACCGCCAGCTGGAGTTGTTCGCGCGAGTGCTCTCCTACGTGGAGAACAACTACGTGGAGAGCGTGGACCGGAAGACGCTCGTCCAGGGCGCCATCCAGGGGATGCTAGACACGTTGGATCCGCACACGCTCTTCATGCCCCCGGAGGTGTTCCGGGAGATGAAGATCGACACGTCCGGTGAGTTCGGCGGCCTGGGCATCGAAATCGCGCGCAAGGGCGACCGGCTGGTGGTGGTGGCGCCCATCGACGACACGCCCGCGGCGCGCGCGGGCATCAAGGCCGGGGACGAGCTGCTCGCCATCGACGGGGAGAGCACCCAGGGCATGGACCTGGGCCGCGCGCTCCAGAAGATGCGCGGGCCGGCGGGTGGCCGGGTGCTGCTCACGCTCATGCGCGCGGGCTTCAACGCGCCCCGGGAGCTGGCCATCCTGCGTGACCACATCCGCATCGTGTCCGTGGAGAGCGCGCTCTACGACGGCATCGGTCACGTGAAGGTGAAGAACTTCCAGGACCGCACGGACCAGTCGCTGAAGAAGGAACTGGACCGGCTGCGCGCGCTCAACGGCGGCAAGGAGCTGGACGGCCTGGTGCTGGACCTGCGCAACAACCCCGGTGGCCTGTTGGACCAGGCCGTGGCCATGAGCGACCGCTTCCTGCCGGGCAACCTGCCCATCGTGTCCACGCGCGGGCGGGACGGCCGTAACGCCTCCGAGGAGAAAAGCCGCGACCGCGACACGGAGAAGGACTACCCGCTGGTGGTGCTGGTCAACGCGGGCAGCGCCTCCGCGTCGGAGATTGTCGCGGGCGCGCTCCAGGACCACGGCCGCGCGGTCATCATGGGCACGCAGACCTTCGGCAAGGGCAGCGTGCAGACCATCATCGAACTGGAGGACGGCTCCGGCCTGAAGCTCACCATCGCGCGCTACTACACGCCCAAGGGCCGCAGCATCCAGGAGAAGGGCATCACCCCGGACTTCCTGGTGCCGGAGGATTCCACAGGGAAGCCGGGGAGTGACGCACCCCGGGAGAAGGACCTGCGGGGCCACTTCAAGGCGGAGCCGTCCCAGACGACGTCGGAGGTCGCCGCCCATCCCCGGACCCTGCCCGCGAACCTGAAGGACTGGGCGGTGACGGCGAAGCTCGCGGATCCACAGCTGAAGGTCGCGCTCAACTACCTCCATGGGTTGGCGCCAGGGCCCGCGTCCCGGGCCACCGGGAGCACCGCGGGTCGCTGAAACCCCTTTCGAGGCTGGCGTTCCGCCTCGCAGTGCGTGTAATGCGCACAGCAACGAGGGAGACCGGATGCGACGTCCTTTCAATCGCGCGCTGCACGCGACGCTCAGTGGCTGGCTGGTGGGAATGCTGGCCGTGGGCCCCGCGGCCGCGCAGCAACAACACGTACCGCTGCGGCTGATGCCGCGAACGCTGCCGACGGCGGCGGGCCCCCGCGTGGCGGTGGTGGCCATTCCCGTGGATGCCTCGCTGGAGGGTGAGGCGCTGGCGCTGGCGCACTGGGCGGAGCAGGCCGTGGCCCGCTCCGGCCGGCTGGAGCTGGTCCGTCTGTCGGACGCGCTGGACGCCCAGGGCGCGACCGCGCGCCAGACGAAGGCGGTGGAGGGCAACGCAGCGTTCAAGGACGGCGCCAAGGCCTACGACGAACTGGACACCGTGAAGGCGCTCCAGAGCTTCGACAGGGCGGTGAAGGCCTACGAGCAGGCGGACCTGTCGCGCGCGTTCCCGCTGCTCAGCCGCGCGCGGGTGATGAAGGCCGCGACGCAGGTGGCCAACGGGGAGAACAAGGCCGCGGAGCTGGAGATGCGCGGCGTGCTCGCGGTGGATCCGCGCGCCACCTTCAACCCCAACTTCTTCCCGCCCGAGGAAGTCGCCTTCGTGGAGAAGGAGCGCAAGTCGCAGCTGGAGGGCGCGCAGGCCACGCTGAACGTGAGCTCGCAGCCCGCCGCCGCGCAGGTGTTCGTGGACGGCACCTACCGGGGCGTGTCCCCGCTGGCGCTCACCGGCCTGACGCGCGCGGACCACTACGTGACGCTGGTGGCGCCGGGCTATGCCGTGACGGAAGGCCGGGCGCGCGAGGGCGAGTCCTCCTTCACGCTCGCGAAGCTGCCGGTGCAGCAGCGCTACGCGGCGCTCGTGGAGCGCATCGCGAAGAACGCCGACGACGAGGATCGGGACCAGGCGCTGCAGGAACTGGGCGTGCTCGCGGACGTGCCGCAGGTGCTGGCGCTGCTGGTGCGCGGCGGTCCGGGCAACGCGCCCCTGACCGTCACCGGCCTGCGCATGGACGTGGCGGACGGCCACAACCTGGCGTACGCGATGGGCCAGGTGCCGCGCGGTGACGCGATGGCCACGGGCTCCGAGGCGCTGCTGACGGGGCTCGTCGGCCAGGACGCGGCGCGCGTCGACGGCAAGCCGGTGAAGCACTTCGCTGGCGGTGGAGGCGTGAGCCGCAAGACCGCGGGCTACGTGCTGCTGGCCACGGGCGTGGCGCTCCTGGCGGGCGGCATCTACTTCGGCCTGGAGGCCTCCTCCAAGTCGGACGCGTTCAAGACCGCGCCGCAGGGCAGCACGCGCGCGGAGGACCTGAAGAGCACCGGCAAGACGTACGCGCTGGTGGCGGACATCGGCGTGCTGGCGGGTCTGGTGTCCGCGGGCGCCGGCAGCTACCTGGCGTTCTACAAGAAGGGTGGGGGTTCGTCGTCCAGCGCCCCCGCGAGCCCCCCGGTGGAGAAGGCCGCGCCGGCTCGCGACGAGAAGCCCATGAAGGAGGCGCTGCCCATGCCGCCGCCTCCGCCCGCCGCCAAGACGGAGCCCGCCCCCAAGGTGAACGCCACGTCCACGCCCACGCCCGCCACCGAGCCGGCTCCGGCGAACAACCCCCCGCCGCCCGTCTTCGAGCCGCCCCCGACGCCGCCGCCCGCGCCGCCCGCGAAGAAGCTGACGCGCAAGGAGCGTGAGGCCGAGGCGAAGCGCCAGCGCGCGGAGGAGGCCCGCCTCAAGCGCGAGGAGGAACAGCGCAAGAAGGACGAGGAGGAGCAGCGCAAGAAGGACGAAGAGGCGAAGCGCAAGGCGGACGAAGAGGCGAAGCGCAAGGCGGACGAAGAGGCCCGGCGCAAGCGCGAGGAAGAGAAGAAGCGCCCCAAGCTCGACGAAGACGATCTCCGGAACTACTAGCCATGCGCCGCCTTTCATCGCTCATCGTTCCCTCGGCCCTCGCCCTGGGCCTGTCCGCCTGCAGCCTGCTCGTCAGCTTCGACCCCGAAGGGCAGCCCTGCGACCGCGGTCAGTGCCTGGAGGGCTACGTCTGCCGCAACGAGGTCTGCACCTCCGAGGACGGCACCCCCACCGACGCCGGCACGTCCGACGCCGGCACGACCGACGCCGGTACCAGTGACGCCGGCACCACCGACGCCGGTGACGGCACGGACGCCGGCCTCACGGATGGCGGTCTGCTGACCGACGGCGGCGTCCGCGACGGGGGCTGAAGTCCCGCGCCGCGCCCGGCGTCACCGGTCGCCAGTCACGGCGCCGGTGACGGGGCCCTGATGCCGTTGTTCCGCCGCGCCTTTGAGTCCCTGTCTCCAGGGTCCCAGGGCGCGGCGCCCTGTAAACACTCCCGCACGTGGCCACCGGGCCGCGCCGTGTCCCGCCGGACACGGCTGCCTGCCGCTCGGCACCACCGCGAAACCCCTGTCGCTCCAGCCACTTGAACGCGACGTCCGCGCCGGGAAGCACTTCCGGTGCGTGGCATCATCCGTGCTCTGACGCAGGCCCAAGGAGGCATCATCGACATGGGCAAGCGCGTGGGAGTGCTGATGGGCGGGTGGGGCGAGGAGCGGGAGATTTCGCTCAAGACGGGGGAGGCCGTGGTGGCGGCCCTGGAGACCCTGGGGCACACCGTCACCCGCGTCTTCGCGGGCCCGGGCCTGGACCGGGCGCTGCGCGCGGCGGACATCGACGTGGCCTTCCTCGCGCTGCACGGCCGCATGGGCGAGGACGGCCGCGTGCAGGGCCTGCTGGAGCTGCTGGAGATTCCGTACACCGGCTCCGGCGTGCTGGCCTCCGCGCTGGCCATGGACAAGCCCATGGCGAAGAAGCTCTTCCAACTGCACAACCTGGCCTCGCCCCAGGGCTACCGGGTGGCCCGCGAGGACGCGGAGCGAGCGCTGGAGCTGCACGGCGACAGCGGCTTTCCCTGCGTGGTGAAGCCCGCCAAGGGCGGCTCGTCCGTGGGCCTGTCCGTGGTGCACGACGCCGGGGCGCTGGTGCCCGCGGTGGTCCAGGCGTGCCGCTTCGGCGGTGAGGCCCTGGTGGAGCGCTTCGTCCAGGGCCAGGAGGTGACGGTGGGCATCCTCGGCGACAGCGTGCTGGGCAGCTGCGAGGTGTCCTACCCGCGCGAGGGCTTCGACTACGAGGCCAAGTACAAGGGCGGCGGCGCCCAGTACTTCCTCCCGCCCCGCCTGTCCGACACCCGCCGCGTCAACGTGGAGTCGCTCGCGCTCGCCGCGTACCGCGCCCTGGGCTGCCGGGGCTACGGCCGCGTGGACCTGATGTGCTCCGACACGGAGAACGACGTGGTGCTGGAGGTGAACACCCTGCCGGGCTTCACGCCTACCAGCCTCCTGCCGAAGATCGCCGCCCGCGCCGGCCTGGACTTCCCCGCGCTGGTGCAGGGCGTGCTGGACCGAGCCACCCGCGACGAGTCGCATGTCGCCGAGGCCGCGCCCCTCGCGCCCACCGCTCCCGTGCCCCTGCGCGTCGCGCGCTAGGTCCTCTGGCGCGCGGAGCACCTGGGACGTCGTCTCGGCATCGCCCCGACGCAGGGAAGCAGAGGGTGACAACCTGCGTTAAAACCGCCGTTCAGAGCCTCTCGAATCCGGGGAATAGTTTGACACGACCCGGGTGGCTCCCTATTGTCCGCCGGCGATCAGTAGCCGGAAGGTCAAAGCCCAGTCTTTACGGGCACATACGGGGCGGGGCTCAGCAGACCCACAGGCGGCGGTCAGCGTGAGCAGTCGGTCGGCATGCCGCCACGTCTGGTAGGACCGCTGGCGCCAGTGCCAGCGGGAGGGGCTGAGCGTCACCGATGACCACCGTTGAGATCATCTTCCTGGCAGTCTACTTCAGCTTGCTGAGCGTGCTGGGAGTCTACGGCTCCCACCGCTACCGCATGGCGTTTTTGTATTACCGCCACAAGTTCAAGCTGCCGACGCCCAACGGCACGCTGAAGGTGCTGCCCAAGGTCACCATCCAGCTGCCCATCTTCAACGAGATGTACGTGGTGGAGCGCCTGGTGGAGTCGGTGTGTCGCATCGACTACCCGCGCGAGCTGCTGGAGATTCAGCTGCTGGACGACTCCACGGACGAGACGTGCGGCATCGCGCGCGCGTGCGTGGAGCGCCACCGTCAGAAGGGCCACGACATCGTCTACATCCACCGCGTCAACCGCCAGGGCTTCAAGGCGGGCGCGCTGGAGAACGGCCTCAAGCTGGCCTCGGGCGAGTACGTGGCGGTGTTCGACGCGGATTTCGTCCCCAGCCCCGACTTCCTGATGCGCACGGTGCCCTTCTTCGCGGACGCGAAGGTGGGCATGGTGCAGGTGCGCTGGGGCCACCTGAACCGTGAGTTCTCCATCCTCACGCAGGCGCAGAGCATCTTCCTGGACGGCCACTTCATCATCGAGCACACCGCGCGCAACCGCGCCGGCTGCTTCTTCAACTTCAACGGCACCGCGGGCATCTGGCGCCGCACGACCATTGGCGACGCGGGCGGCTGGCAGCACGACACGCTCACGGAAGACCTGGACCTGTCCTACCGCGCCCAGCTGAAGGGCTGGCAGTTCATCTTCCTGCCGGAGGTCATCTCCCCCGCGGAGGTGCCGGTGGACATGAACGCCTTCAAGAGCCAGCAGCACCGCTGGGCCAAGGGCTCCATCCAGACGGCGAAGAAGCTGCTGCCCACCATCCTCAAGAGCGACCTGCCGCTCCTGGTGAAGCGCGAGGCCTTCTTCCACCTCACCAACAACATGGCCTACCTGTTGATGGTGCTCCTGTCCGTGCTGATGCCCATCAGCATGGTGGTGCGCTTCCAGCACGGCCTGTACGGCACGCTGTTCCTGGACCTGCCGTTCTTCATCACCGCGACGGCCAGCGTCTGCGTCTTCTACGTGGCCGCGCAGCGCGAGCGCGGCGTGAAGGGCTGGGAGCGCTTCAAGTACCTGCCCTTCCTGATGAGCCTGGGCATTGGCCTGGCCATCAACAACGCGAAGGCCGTGGGCGAGGCGCTGCTCAACCAGCAGTCGGGGTTCGCGCGCACGCCGAAGACGGGCGCCGAGGGCAAGAACGTCAAGGCCGTGAAGAAGAGCTACCGGGGCAGCAAGACGCTGATGCCGGTGGTGGAGCTGCTCTTCGCCGCCTACTTCACCGGGGCGCTGTGGTTCGCCATCGACTCGCGCATCTACACGTCGGTGCCCTTCATCATCCTGTTCCTGGCGGGCTTCCTCTACGTGGGCATGTCCAGCCTGATGCAGGGCCTGGCGGGCCGCCGGACGAAGGTGCCGGACGCCGCCCCCGCGGTGACGTCCTCCGAGGAACAGCCGCGTCAGGCGGCCTGAGCCGTTCGCACCGCTTCCGCTGTTCACCTCGCGCCGCCGCTTCCCTCCTGGACTCCAGGCGGGGAGGGCGGCGCGGTGCTTTTCCGGCTTGTGGCTCGGGGCCTACAGGCCCGCGTCGGGCGCGCCGCGCAGCAGCACCTGCTCCTGGCGCACGGGCGCGGGGCCGGAGGTCGCGGGGCGGCAGCCCTCGTCGATGGCGGTGCTGGACGCGGCCCTCAGCGTGAGGCCGGCGTTGGTGCAGGCCACGGCCTCCGTGGGGAAGGCGACGGGGCAGGGCGTTCCGGAGGCGCTGAAGCCGGAGGCGCGCGTCTCTCCCACGAAGCCCTCGGGTGTTCGGGTGAGGACGATTCCCACGGAGCCCGCGTCCGGGGACTCCACGCCGCCGTCCGCCCACGCGCGCACCACCGCGAGTGAAAGGGTGCGGCCGTCGTCCTGGCCCAGGTAGCGGAAGGCCGGGTTCTGCGCGTGGTGGTAGTCGCCGGACAGGTCCTTCTCACAGCCGGGCGGCACGTGGATGGGAGGCGGCACGGAGGCCGTGGCGGTTTCCACCCGGGGTGGGGCCTTGCCCGGACAGGCCGCGAGCGAGAGGACACAGAGGCCAAGGGGGAGGGTGACGAGGGCGCGGTGCATGGGGCGCGGATATTCTCCCAACGGACGTCCCGGTGGGACGGTGTTTGCTTCCCCTGGGATGACTCTCTAACCTTCGGCCCGACATGAGTCTTCGCCGCTTCGCCATCCTGTCGCTCGTCGCCACCCTGGCCCTGCCGTCCGCGGCGTTCGCCCAGGACATTGATGATCTCCTGGGCCCCTCGGAGACGAAGCCCACGAAGCCCAAGGGCACCAAGGCCAAGCCCGCGAAGCCGCCGAAGCCGACGGCCAAGCGCAAGACGCCGCCCAAGAAGGAGAAGCTGGGCGCGCGCAAGGGCAAGACGGGCAAGAACGCCGCCACTGCCACCGTCGAGGACCCGGTCCCCGCGAAGGCCACGCTCGCGCTCAAGCTGGGCAGCAACGCGCGCGGCGCGAAGGTGACGGTGGACGGCGAGGAGGTGAACCCTCAGACGCCGCTGGAGCTGACGCCGGGGGAGCACACCGTCATCGCCCGCCGTCAGAACTATTCGGAATTCAACCAGCAGGTGACGCTGGCGCCGGGGCTGACCACGGAGCTGATCATCTCGCTGGACGCGGCCACGGGCTTCGCCACCCTGCGCGCGGACGTGCCCCGCGTGGGGGTGTACGTGGACGGGACGCGCGTGGGCACCACCAACATGGAGAACTACCCCCTGTCGCAGGGGCCGCACGTCATCGAGTTCCGCGCGCCGGGGCTCAAGGACGTGAAGAACATCACCGTGCGCGCCGGCCAGCTCTACGTCGTGGAGGGGCGGCTGCGTCCCTCCTCGGACGTCCCGACGGCGGTGGCGCAGGCGGACGATGCGCCGCGCTCGACGGTGCTGGAGCCCTCGAAGCCCGCGGAGCCGCTGGTGGACCAGCCGGGCCTGGCGCTGGGCGCCGAGCAGCCGCCGGAGGTGAAGGAGAGCACCAGCAAGTCCTGGTACCAGAAGTGGTACGTCTGGGTGGGCGTGGGCGTGGTGGCCGCGGCGGCGGGCGCTGGCGCCTACGCGGTGACTCGGGGCCCCGCGGAGCTCACCCCGAACGAAGTGTGCGGCAGGACGTGTGACGGCGACATCGGGTTCTCGGGCCTGCGCCCGGCGATGCCCGCGAACGGCGTGCGCTTCTGACGACGCGCGGGGCGGACGTCCGCGTCCGCCCCTGCTTCCGGAGCTTCGGGGCCGCTCAGTGGCCCCGCAGGTCGTCCTCGGCGCGGCCCGCGCCGGGTTCCAGCCGCAAGAAGACGTTCGTCACGCGGCCCACGCCCCAGTAGTCCAGCGCGGTGGCTCGGAGGCGGAAGGGCTCGGACTCCGGCAGCAGGCCGCTGAGGTCCACTTCGTTGGCCTCGAAGCTGAAGGCGCGGCGGCCCACGTTGTCCACCTGCTCGTTGCCGATGAAGACGCTGTCCGCGAAGCCCACGGCGGCGCGGCGCGACACCTTCCCCTTCGTGTCCAGCACCTCCAGCAGGAGGAAGTTGTCCACGGCGAAGCCCTGCTTGCAGGCCGCGTCCCCACACAGGGTCGCCTTGGCACCGTCCAGCAGCAGCTGCGGCGTCTCGCCGGTGGCGACGACGCGCGGCGTGCGCTCGCCCTCGCGGGTGTCCACCTCCACGTCCTCGCGCCGCTGCTCCAGGCGGGCCGTCTCGCGCTCCGGCGTGGCGGTCAGCAGCTGGTCCGAGCGCGGTTCGGGCGGCGCGGCGGCGGTGGACGGGGGAACCTGCTTCGCGCAGGCCAGGAGGCTCAGCGCGGCGGCGGAGAGGGTCAACGTTCGCGAGTGGCGCACCCGGAGGCTTGTAGCGAGCGGCCCTGGACGGGGTCAATTAGCATGCCCCCCATGCGGACCCTCCCCGGATGGTGGCTGCTGTGCGCGCTGGCCGCGGGCCCCGTGGTTGCGGCGACACCTCCCGCCCCCGCCGCTCCCGCCATTCCGGGCGCGGGCAGCGTGGCGCCAGAGGTGCAGCTGTGCCTCCAGCACCTGAGGCCGGAGGAGCGGGACCGGGCCGCGCGGGCGCTGGGGCCGCTGGAGTCCGTGCCGCTCTACCGCGTGCAACTGGAGGTGGAGCCGAAGGAGCGGCGCGTCTGGGGCAAGGTGCAGGTGGAGCTGGTGGCCAAGGGCCCCAAGCCGGTGACGGAGCTGTACCTGCGGCTGACGCCCAACACCCGCTCGCGCCAGGTGACGCTCTCCGGCGCGAAGCTCAACGGGAAGGCCGTGGCGCTGGAACTGGGGCCGGAGCCCACGTTGCAGCGCATCACGGTCGAGCCGCCGGTGCCCCCGGGCGGCACGGTGTCGCTGGAGGTCTCGCTGAAGGGCACGGTGCCCAAGGCGGCGCCGGGCGCGGAGTCGCTGCTGGGCTCGGGCGGGCTCCTGGGCGGCGGCGCGAAGGGGGGCTCGGACGACCACGGAGCCTTCTCCGCCACGGCGGACGTGATGAGCCTGGTGGGCGTGGTGCCGCAGGTGCCTCCCATGGATGACCAGGGCCAGCCGTGGGCCGGCCCGCAGGGCACGGGGGACCTGGCGCTGTACGAGCCCGCGCACGTGCTGGCCACGCTCACGGTGCCGTCAGGCTGGGCGGCGCACACCACCGGGACGCCCATGGGCGCGGTGCCCGAGCGCGACGGCCGGGTGCGCTACAGCTTCGCGGCGGCGGCGGTGCGCGACTTCCCGGTGCTGGTGACGCGCGGCTACCAGTCCGCCACCGCCACGGTGAATGGCGTCACGGTGGAGAGCCACTTCGCGGCGCGGGACGCGGCGGTGGGCAAGCGCGTGCTCAAGTACGCGTCACAGGCCCTGACGGAGTTCGAGAAGCGGCTGGGCCCGCTGCCCTACACCCACTTCCGCGTGGTGCAGGCGCCCTTGAGCGGCGGCGCGGGCGGCATGGAGTTCCCGGGGCTGGTGACGGTGGGCACGTCCCTCTACCGCGCCAAGCAGGACCCGCTGTCCATGCTGGTGGGCATGCCCGGCATGGAGGCCTTCCAGGAGATGCTGAACGCCCAGGGCGGCGCGGGGATGCTGGCGCAGGTGGGCTCGCAAGTGGGGGCGTCCCTGGAGCGCACGCTGGAGTTCACCGTGGCGCATGAGGTGGCGCACCAGTACTTCGCGGGGCTCGTGGGCTCGGACCCCATCCACGACCCGGTGGTGGACGAGTCCCTGGCGCAGTACGCGGCGCTCCTCTACATGGAATGGGCCCACGGCCCGGAGGCCGCCGAGTCCCTGCGCAACGAGGCCCTGGTGATGCCCTACCAGTTCTTCCGGCTGACGGGCGGCAGCGACGGCCGCGCGGACCGGCCCACGGGCGACTTCGACGGCGGCGAGCTGGAGTACGGCGCGCTCGTGTACGGCAAGGCGCCGCTGCTGCACCACGCGTCCCGCAAGCTGGTGGGGGACAGCGCCTTCCTCAAGGCCCTGCGCGCGTACGTGGACACGTACCGCTTCAAGTGGGCGTGCAAGGCGTGCTTCACGCAGGAGCTGGCGAAGGCGAGCCCCGCGAACGCGAAGGCGCTGACGCAGCTGCGCACGCGCTGGTGGGAAGAGGCCCACGGCGACGAGGACCTGGGAGCGGCGGACCTCCAGGGGCTGATGGAGGCCATGGGCGGCGACATGGGCGGCGTGAAGCTGGACGCCCAGACGCAGCAGCTCTTGGAGCAACTCCTGCCCCAGCTCATGGGGCAGTAGGGCGGTTCAGTCGAACAGCGCCTGCACGAACTCGCGCGGCTCGAAGCGGCGCAGGTCGGCGATCTTCTCGCCCACGCCCACCCAGACCACGGGCAGCTTCAGCTCGTCGCAGATGCCGATGATGACGCCGCCCTTGGCGGTGCCGTCCAGCTTGGTGAGCGCGATGGAGCTGATGCCCACGGCCTCGTGGAACTGCTTGGCCTGCTGGATGGCGTTCTGCCCGTTGGTGGAGTCCAGCACGAGCAGGATTTCATGGGGCGCGCCGGGCAGCGCCTTGTCCATCACGCGCTTGACCTTCTTGAGCTCCTCCATGAGCGGGGCCTTGGTGTGCAGCCGGCCCGCGGTGTCCGCGATGATGACGTCCGCGCCTTCCTCCTTCGCCTTCTTCACCGCCTCGAAGATGACGGCGCTCGGGTCGCCGCCGTCCGGGCCCTTCACCAGCTGGGCGCCCGCGCGCTCGGCCCACACGTCCAGCTGCTCCGTGGCGGCGGCGCGGAAGGTGTCACCCGCGGCGAGCACCACCTTCTTGCCCTGACCGGTGAGCTGCGCGGCCAGCTTGCCGATGGTCGTCGTCTTCCCGGCGCCGTTGACGCCCACCACCATCACCACGTGCGGCGGACCACCGCCCTCCAGCGAACGCGGCACGGGCAGGTCCACCATGCGCGCCACCTCGTCGCGGATGGCGCCCTTGATGCGCTCCGGGTCCTTCAGCTCCGCGCGCTTGAGCTTGTCGCGCGCCACCTCCACCAGGTGGTCCGCGGTGCGCACGCCGATGTCGGCGGTGAAGAGGATCTCCTCCAACTCCGACAGGACGGAGTCGTCCATGGTGCGCTGCCCGCCGAACAGGCCGTTGAGCCGCGCCATGAAGCCCTGGTTCTTCGTGCGGTCCAGCCCCTGCGCCAGGGTGCGGCCGCCCTCCGCCTCCACCTTGGCGCGCGCCACGGCGGCCTCGGCCTGACGGGCGGCCTCCGCCTGGGCGGCCTCCTGGGCGACGGCCTCATCGCGCAGGCGCACCGCTTCGACCTGCTCCCGCTTGCGGCGCTCGCGCGTCTCGTCGTCGAGCGCCTTCTTGGCGCGGTATTCGACGCGCTTGGCCTCCTCCTCACGCTCCTTGAGGGCGCGGACCTCCGCCTCCAGCCGGGCCTTCTCCGCCGAGTCCTTCGCGGCGTGGGCGGCGAACGAGGCCGTCTCTCGCTCACGGCGCAGCTCGTCCATGCGCGCGTGGGCGTCGTCCAGGTCCCGGCGCCGGGCGAGCTCCGCCTCGTTGGGCGGCAGCTCCACGCGCAGCTCGGGGCGCTCCTCGGGCAGCTGGGGCGCCTCCACCTGGGGCTTCCCGGGGGCTTCCGGCACGCGCTTCCTGCCGAAGAGCTTGCGCGCCGCCACGAGGGCCAGGACGACGAAGAGGGCCGCGCCGCCAATGCCCACCACTTCGCCGCCGGTCAGTCCGGTGTCCGGCGGGGTGCCCGTGCCCGGCTGCGTCGTCCCGCCGCCGGGGGTAGGGGCGGGGGAGGGGGCGGGGGGTGCCTGCGCCAGGAGTGCGTCGAGGGGGCTCGGGGTCTTCATCGCCGCTCCGCATACACCAACGCGCAGTTGGATGCAGCGCCCGTGGCCGGGTAGAACAGGCCTCCGTCATGCGCCTTCCGCCCCTGAACGTCCTGTTGACCGCCTCCGTCCTCCTGGGGACTTCCAGCGCCTGCATCGTGGAGGCCCCCGGAGGGGCCAGCGACCAGGAGCGCCGCGCGGCCACCGTCGCCCAGGTGCCCCCGCTGTCCATCCGCAGCGGCGCCAACCTGGGCGGCAAGGTGGAGGTGGTGGGCGCGTCCGTGCAGCCGGGCCGCATCCCCGTGGGGGACCAGGCGCGCGTCACCGTCTTCTTCAAGGTGCTCCAGCCGATTGAAGAGGACTACCTCGTCTTCGTGCACCTGGAGGACGCGGACGGGCGCATGGAGCGCATGAACGTGGACCACAAGCCCGCGGGCGGCCTGTACCCCACCACGCAGTGGAAGGTGGGCGAGACGGTGAAGGACGAGTTCGTCATCGCCCTGCCGCAGGGCGCGTCGCCGCGCGCGGTCAACGTGTGGATGGGGTTGTGGGAGCCGCGCAACGACGCACGGCTGCCCATCACCAACCCGGAGGCGGTGCGCAACGACGGCCGGGGGCGCCTGCTGTTGGCGCAGGTCCCCGTGGGCAAGTAACAGGGAAAAAACCGGAGCGGCCCTGTAAGCCGGGTTCTGTCCCCACCCCTTTCGGGATGGGCGGCGAACATTCATCTAGGGCCCTGGTTGCCCAGGGACCTCATCAGCGAGCAACCCGAACGCATGGGACGGGCCATCCCTGTCCCCTTTCGGGGACGCGCTCCTATTGGCTCTTGCTCCAGGTGGGGTTTACCGTGCCGTCCGAGTCACCCCGGACGCGGTGCGCTCTTACCGCACCGTTTCACCCTTACCCGCCCCCTTGCGGGAACGGGCGGTCTGTTTTCTGTGGCACTTTCCTGCGAGTCGCCTCGACTGGCCGTTAGCCAGCACCCTGCCCTCTGGAGCCCGGACTTTCCTCCCGCCATCCATGCCTGCGATGGCCGGCGTTCACCCGGACCGCTCCGGCACTCCGGGGGATACAACAGCCAGCCCGGGCGGGTCCACCTTCTGGAAGAGGCGCTGTCGTGTAGCCGCCGGCGGGCGGGCGTCCGGGGGCCTGTCGGGTTTCCCCGCGCCTGAGCGTCCCCAAGTCCCCGCGAGCGGCCTTCGTGGGAGGGAGGGGCGGCATGGAAGCGGTCATCTTCACGGGCATCCAGGGGGCGGGGAAGAGCAGCTTCTACCGGGAGCGCCTCTTCACCACGCACGTTCGCCTGAGCCTGGACATGCTCAAGACGCGGCACCGGGAGAAGGTGCTGCTGCGCGCGTGCCTGGAAGCGAAGCAGCCCTTCGTGGTGGACAACACCAACCCCACGGTGGCGGAGCGCTCCCGCTACATCGCGGCCGCGAAGCAGTTCGGCTTCCGCGTGGTGGGGCTCTACTTCCAGTCGAAGGTCGCGGACGCGCTCCTGCGGAATGATCAGCGCCCGGCGGAGCAGCGCGTGCCGCTGGTGGGCGTGCTGGGGACGTACAAGCGATTGCAGGTCCCCCATCCCGAGGAGGGCTTCGACGCGCTTTTCTTCGTCCGGCTGGGGCCGGACGGTTTCACCGTGGAGGAGTGGCAACGTGAAGTTCGATGAGCTGGACGAGAAGATGCGCGTGTTCGAGACCGCGCACGACCTGTGCGTGCTGCCCGGCGTGTTCATGGTGGCGCGCATCGATGGGCGCGGCTTCACGCGGCTGACGAAGGAGGTGCACGCCTTCGAGAGCCCCTTCGACGTGCGCGTGCGCGACCTGATGGTCGCGACGACCGGGCACCTGATGGACTGCGGCTTCCGCGTCGTCTACGGCTACACGCAGAGCGACGAAATCTCGCTGCTCTTCCACCCGGACGAGGACGCCTTCGGGCGCAAGACGCGCAAGCTCAACTCCGTCCTCGCGGGGGAGGCGAGCGCGAAGTTCTCGCTGCTGTTGGGGGACCTGGGCACGTTCGACTGCCGCATCTGCGAGCTGCCGAACGCGGAGCTCGTGCGCGACTACTTCCGCTGGCGCAACGAGGACGCGGTGAGGAACGCGCTGAACGCGCACTGCTATTGGAGCCTGCGCCGCGAAGGGAAGAACGTGGCGGAGGCCACGGCCATGCTCACGCGCCTGTCGGTGGCGGAGAAGAACGAGCTGCTCTTCCAGCGGGGCGTGAACTTCAACGACGTGCCGAACTGGCAGAAGCGCGGGACGGGGCTCTACCGGGAGACGTACGCGAAGGAGGCTCGCAACCCGAGGACTGGGGAGACGGTCCTCGCGGAGCGCCGCCGCATCAAGGTGGACTACGAGCTTCCGATGAAGGATGCGTACGGCGCCTTCATCCTGTCGTTGCTGGAAGGCGTGGAGCGATAGTCCCCGGGATGACTTCGACTTCCTTCCGGGTCCGTTCGGGCGCCGCCCTCCTTGTGTTCATTGCGGGCTGTGGAACAGCGAAAGAAGGTACGGCTCCACGCTCCGCTCGCGTGGAGCCCGTGCCCCCGCCTGAATCGGTGTGGCTGCCGGCCGGGCATTTCGAGATGGGCTCACCGGCGGGGGAGCCCGGTCGGGATGTGGACGAAGGGCCCCGGACGGAGGTCGCGTTCGAGCGCTTCCAGATGGACGTGACGCCCGTGACGGCGCGGGCCTTCGCGGCTCGGCGTGAGCAGGTGCGCGCGAAGGATCGGCAAGCGCGTTGGTGGAGCGACGCGGAGACCCCGGGTGCGTGGCTCGGCCGCTGCAACCTGGACTCCGAGCGCACGGAACATCCGGTGAACTGCGTGGACTGGCGCGCCGCACGGGCCTACTGCGAGCTCGTTGGCGGTGCACTGCCCACGGAGGCGGAGTGGGAGTACGCCGTGCGTGCCTCCACGGCCTCCGCCTTCTGGTGGGGCGAATCATTCGACGCGGAGCGCGTGGTCGGCTCGGTGTCGTGCACGTCGCGAGGCTGCCTTGGCGGCACGGCTCCGGTGGTCCACGCCGGGCCGCGATGCAACGGCTGGGGGCTTTGCGACATGGCCGGGAACGTGTGGCAGTGGACCGCCACCGGCTACCAGGAGCGGCTGGGCGAGGACGCGCCTTCAGAACCCTCTGGCGTGCCGGAGAAGCCCGTCCACCGTGGGGGCTCCTGGCTCAATCACATGCCTTCCCTGTTCCGGTCCGCCCATCGGGGCCTCGCCTATCCGAAGAACGGCCTGACGGGGGTGGGGTTCCGCTGCGTGCACCGGCGCTGAGCGACGCGGCGTCGGAGGGCAGGGACACTCCGGGTGCCGTGGAACCAGTCTTTCCCGCTTGGTCCGTATGTTCTGGAGGGCGGTGGCCCACGGGGTCGTGAGGCGCTGTCCTACCCGGGGCGGGGGATTGCGCGTGTTCGCCCGGGTGCCGCAGGATTCGCGCGCACGCGCCCGGGTGCCTTCGCGGCACGGCGCGACGGTTTTGAGGGGGAAGCACATGGTCATTTTCGGTTCGAGGCTCTTTGGCAAGGTTGATGAGATTCCAGGCCTGGGCTTCGTCGCGACGAAGTTCGGTCACATCAACTTCGTGCCGCTCATCCCGCTGGAGGGCTGGCTCGTCACGGCGGAGGAGGGCGATGGCTGGCGCGGGCAGGCCATCCCCATGAGCGGCAAGTCCGTGCTCGTGGCGTGGGCGCGCTTCCTGTTCATCGTCGCGGGGCTCATCTCGCTCGTCGTCGGCTTCGTCGCCTTCGGCGATCACGAGCAGACGGACGCCATCGTCCCAGGCGTGCTCGCGCTGTCCTGCATCGCGGGGCTCATCGCTTCGTACAAGTGGAAGTGGGTGACCCACGCATCGCCGGAGCGCGCGATGGAGATCGCTCGCGAGGCGGGGATCGGCGAAGAGGGGCTGGATCAGCTGCGCCGCATGTACGCGGCATCGGAAGCCGCCACCGTCGCCGTGCCCGCGCAGCCGTGGACGCCGCCGGAGTCCTAGTCCGCCGCTCGCGGTCCTTCGCCGAAAGGCCCTGGGTTCACTTCTCATGAGTCACGTCGTTGGCATTGATCTGGGCACCACGCACTCCCTGGTGGCCGCGCTCGACAGCGCGGGCCGCCCCAACCTCCTGACCAACCGGTTGGGGCAGCGCCTCACGCCGTCGGTGGTGGGGCTGGACGCGGAGGGTCGGCTCCACGTGGGCGAGTCCGCGCGGGCGCAGCTGCTCGTGCATCCGGAGCGCACCATCGCGGAGGTGAAGCGGCGCATGGGCCGCGACCTGCCGGTGATGCTCGGGGACCGGCGCTACAGCCCCACGGAGATCTCCGCGCTCATCCTGCGTGCGCTGCGCGAGGACGCGGAGCGGGCGCTGGGCGGCGCGGTGACGGAGGCCGTGGTCACGGTGCCCGCCTACTTCAGCGATGCGCAGCGACAGGCGACCAAGGACGCGGGAGAACTGGCGGGGCTCAAGGTGGAGCGGCTGCTCAACGAGCCCACCGCCGCTGCGCTCGCGTACGGCGTGAACCACCTGGACGCCGAGCAGTACGTGCTGGTGTACGACCTGGGCGGCGGCACGTTCGACGTGTCGGTGCTGGAGATGTTCCAGGGCGTGCTGGACGTGAAGGCCTCCGCGGGCAACAACCAGCTGGGAGGCAGTGACTTCGATCAGTCGCTGGCCGCGTGGTTGGGCGCGGAGTTCGAGCGCGCCCACGGCGTGTCGCTGGCCGGGAACCTGGCGGCGCAGGTGCGGCTCAAGGCGGCGGCGGAGGCCGCGAAGATCGCGCTCACGTCCGTGGAGGCCACGCCGGTCATCGTGCCGTTCCTCGCGCCGGGCCGGGGCGGCACGCCCGCGTCCCTGGAGGTGGAGGTGACGCGCGCGAGGTTCGAGGCGCTGATCACGGACCTGGTGCGCTCCACGCTCGAGCCGATGGAGAGCGCGCTGAAGGACGCGAAGCTGGCGAAGAAGTCCATCGCGGAGGTGGTGCTGGTGGGTGGCAGTTCGCGCGTACCGTTGGTGCGCCGGCTGGTCGCCGAATACTTCGGGCGCGAGCCTCGCGACGGCGTGCACCCCGACGAGGCGGTGGCGCTGGGCGCCGCGCTGCAGGCGGGGCTGAAGACGGGCGCGGTGAGCGCCGCGCACGGCATCATGATCACCGACGTGTGTCCCTTCACGCTGGGCGTTGAGGTGCAGGCGTCGGTGGGGCGCGAGCGGGTGGGCGGAGTGTTTTCGCCGCTCATTCCGCGCAACACGACGGTGCCGGTGTCGCGCACGGAGACCTTCGCGACGACGGCGGACGGGCAGCGCGCGGTGGAGATCCGCGTGTTCCAGGGCGAGGCCCGGCTGGTGAAGGACAACCTGCTGCTGGACGCGTACACGGTGGAGGGCGTGCCGCCCGGGCGCGCGGGGTCGGAGAAGGTCGCGGTCACGTTCACGTACGACATCAACGGCATCCTCGACGTGACGACGCGGGTGGTCTCCACGGGCAAGGAGGCCACGCTGGTGGTGGACAAGCGCTCGCAGCGCCTGGGGCCGGAGCAGCGGCTGGAGGCGAAGGAGCGATTGGCTCGCGAGTGGGGCGCGGCCCCTGTGCCGGCAACGCCGTCGTCCGCACCCGTGTCCGTGGCTCCGCCCGCGGTGTCTCCGGATGCCGACGCGGACGCATTGTTGAACGCGGCGACCGAACGGATCGCGACCGCGCCAGCGAGCGTACGTCCCCGGCTGGAGTCGCTGTGCAATGCCTTGCGTGAGGCCCGTGCGAAGGGGGACCGGGGTGCCGCGGCCCGCCTGGACGCAGAGCTCACGGACCTGCTGTTCGACCTGGGCTGAGCAAGCGCATGCTGCTGACCGAGCTCAAGCGTGCGGTGGTGCTGCGCCCGTCCGAACCCTCTGCTCGGTTGGCATTGGCCGAAGCGCTCTTCCAGGAGCGCGACTTTCGCGGTGCCGCGGAGCACGCGCGCAAGGCCTTGGACCTGGGTGGAGGTGGGCCCGCGCGTCGTCTCCTGTGCGGCGCATGGGCGCGGGACGGCAAGCGGACAGAGGCGCTGAAGATGTTGCAGACGTCCGTTCGCGAAGCGCCTCGCGATGCGTCCCTGCGCGCGGAGTTGATCACGCTCCTGGAGGAGGAGCGGCCGGACGACGCGCTCGTGCATGCGTTCGAGGCCACCGAAGCCGCCCCCGGTGAACTGGAGGCCTGGCGCGCCGTCATCCGTCTGTGCGAGCGCACGAACCGGCCTTCCGAAGCCATGCCCGCGCTCAAGCGGGCCCGTCTCCTTGCACCGGAGGATCCACGCCTCGCGGAGTCAGTGTTAGGGGCTCGCGCGGCGCTCGGACTTCCGGCGACCACCGCCATGCTGGACGCGCCTCCCCTGGAGCAGGCGACCCAGGCCCTCAAGTTGCCCACGGCGCGTGCCGCGCTCTCCGAGGCGAAGCTCGACGCAGCCGTCGAAGCGCTCTCCCGGGGCTCGTTCGCGGAGGTGAAGCGGCAGCTCGTCATCGCACCCGCGGCGATCCGGACCCACGCCGCCGCGGCCCTGCTGCGCGCGGAGTTGCTGTGGCTGGAGGGACGTCCCGCCGCCCAGGTCGAAGAGGCCCGTCGCGCCGTGCTCGACATGGTGGGGGCACCGGGGGCCGCGGCGCTGCGTCTGGGAGACCTTCGGCTCGAAGCCGGAGCGCTGGACGAGGCGCGCGAGCTCTATGCCCGCGCGGCCGCGAACGGAGAGTCCCTGGCGGCGGCGGGCCGCGAGGCCGAAATCGCTGAACGTCGCCGTCTGCTGGCGCGTGACCTGCCCGCGGTCGGGCGCGTGGGGGTGCTCGGCTGGCATCCGGGGGGCGGGCATGTCTCGCCGCTGGAGGCGATCGCGGTGCCCGGGCGCGGCGTGCTGCGGTGCAGTGGTCATGTGGGGCCCGAAGGCCAGGAGGCCGCGGACGTGGCCTTCAGCGTGGTGCGGGCCCGCGCTCCCGCGCTGAGCCTGGGAACGCTCACGACCCGTTACGACCTGCACCTGCACTACACCGACACGGAGGTCGGCAAGGACGGCCTGTCGTCCGGGCTCGCTCTCTCGCTGGCGGGCCTCTCCGCGTACACGCAACGCCCGTTGCCCGCGCGGCTGGCCGTGACGGGTGAATTGACGCTGAACGGTGAAGTGCGGCGGGTGGGCGGCGTGCACGAGAAGTTGGTGGCCGCGTACCTCGAAGGCATGCGCGTGGTGCTGCACCCGCGCCGCAACCTGGACGACGTGGCGGCGCTGCCGCCCGAAGTGTCGGGACGCCTGCGATTGATCGCGGTGGACAGCTTGGATGAGGCGTGGCGGCTCGTGAACGCGGCCGCGAACACGCCAGGACTGGAGCGACGGTGAACAACGAAGCCCGCCAGAACCCCTACGAGGTGCTGGGCGTCGAGAAGGACGCGGATGCCCGCGCCATCAAGAAGGCGTACTTCGAGCGCGTCCGGCAGAACCCGCCGGAGACGCATCCGGAGGAGTTCCGCCGTCTGCGCGAAGCGTACGAGCTGCTCAACGACCCCGAGGCACGCCAGGCCTTCGACGCCAGCGCCGCGCAACAGGCGGATGGCCCGGAGGCGGCGAAGAACGCCGCGCTCCAGGAAGCCATCAACCTGTTCGAGGCAGGTGACAAGGTCGGTGGCCGGAGGCTCCTCACAGAGCTTCTCAACGAACAGCCGGACTTCCACGACGCGCGGATCCTGCTGGGCCGTCACTTCCTCTACGAGGGCGACGCCAAGGAGGCGCTGGCGGAGTTCGACGCCCTGCTCGCGCGGGCACCGGACTCCTGGCAGGGGCACCTGCAACGGGGCTGGGCGTTGCTCCGGCTGGAGCAGATGAAGGAAGCCGCGGATGCCTTCTGGCGCGCGGGCAAGCACGGCCCTTCGGAAGTGGGCCCGCGCGTGGCGCTCGCGGACTGCCTGGAGGCGATGGGGCAGGTGGCGGACGCGCTCAAGGTGCTCGAGCAGGCGCAGTCGCTGCCCGCCATCTCACGGATGGACGTGCTCGCCCTCAAGGTGCGGCGCATCGCGACGATGCTGGAGTTCGGCCAGGACGCCAACGCCGCGAAGGAGTTGGAGCGGCTCGACGCCGAGCTGCCGGAGGACGCCGACGCCGAGCTGCGCCGATGGACTGGAGGCCAGCTCTCCTCGGCCGCCGCGCATCTCTTCGCTCAGCAGAAGTCCAAGGGCGCGAACCAGTTGCTCGCGTTCGGCCGGCGCTTCAACCCGGAGAGCGCCACGGAGGTCGCGTATCCGACGAGCGTCACCGTGGAGGTGGACGCACTGCCCTCCGTCACCCGTGAATGGCTGCACTCGGAGGCCGAGCGGATCGGCGGCTGGCGCGTCCTGACGACCTGGGTGATGCCGGCCCTCTTCACGTTGGTGTGCGCCACGGCCCTGTGCTTCCTGCTGGCGTTCCTCTTCCTGGGAACCAACGAGCGCGGTGTCTGGGATTGGGTGGGGTGGGCGGCCATCGCGGCGCTCGGTTCCGGCGCCATGTATTTCCAGGCCCGCTACCTCCTGCGGGTGATGGCGAGCCCCTACGGGCGCTTCAACACCATCCATCCCCTGCACCTGATCCAGGTGGCCATCGACCGCATCACCGTGTGGCCGCTCGTGCACCTGCAGGACCTGCAGTTGGTGAATCACCAGACCAACGGCGTCTACCAGCACACCAACATCCAGCTGCGCTTCAGTGACAAGCGCATGGTCCTGACCGTGCGGGGCAAGGACAAGGCGGAGTCACTGGCCCAGGAACTCATCGGTCGTCGCCGCCGTGTGCTGGAATTGCTCGGCCGGGGAATGCTGGACGCGGAGAGCGGCGTGGAGCACCTGCCTCCGGCGTTGCTGTCGAGCGCGGACAAGCAAGGCCACGTGCGAGCACCGAACACGCCTTCTCCCTGGCCCGGTGTATTCGCCGCCGCGGGGATCGGCGTGTTGCTCGTGGGCGGGGCCGTGTGGCCGCAGAATCGGTTGTCCGCGGAGCACGCCTGGATGCGAGTCGCGTCGCGTGAGGACCTGAGCCCCATGCTCGAGTACCTGCGCGAGCAGCCCGACCCTCGCTTCGTCCCCCAGCTCCAGGCCCGGGTGGACGCGGAGCTGGGCAAGGCGCGGACACGGATGGAGTCCCGATTGGATCCAGGCTGCGCCGCCGCGCCGTCCCGCGCGCTCTTCACGGCGTTGCTGGACGCCGTCTCTCGCAACCACAGCCGCCGCGTCACCGTGACGTGGGAGGCGCCCGCCGGGACGCGGACGCCGGAGCGGGATGACCCTTCGGACTTGATCGTGCACGCATGGCAACGGACGGTGGATGAAGCGCTGGGGCAGGGCGTCCTCGTCGTGGACGGAGGTCGGGGGCTGCCGGGTGACGGGCCGCCGGTGCTCACCCTGCGTGTGCGCGAGGCGTCGAAGCCCGGCCCGGGAGGCGCATCACCGCAGCGGGTCTGGTCGGTGACCCAGGAAGGGCTCGGGGCGGACGTGCCGGCTCCTCCGCTGGAACTCGTGGCCGACGCGGCGGATCCGCGTGCCTTGGAGGTCCTCTTCCATGCGTGGGTGGACCGTTGGCAGCTGCCCGGCGCGGGCGACCGCCGCCCGTTGTTGCTCACCGCTTCGACGCTCACCCAGGAGGCCCGGCCGTGAGTGCTCCTTCGACTTCTCCCCGCCAGGGCATGCTGCTGCTCGGTGGAATCGGTGTCTGTGCGCTCGCCATCGTGGGCGCGGTCCGGTCCCTCGACACGCATGAGCAGGTGCTCTTCGTCAACGCGTTGGACACCTCGGTCACGGTCACCGCGGGCGGCGAGCAGTTTTCGCTCTCGGCGAATGATCATCGGGTGCGCCCGATGCCCGTCGGGCCGTTGGACGTGGACGTGCGCAGCGGGGCGGCCACGCTGGCCCACGAGACGGTGTACGTGACCGACGAGGGTGGCCTCTTCGTCTACAACCTGCTGGGCGCCGCTCCGCTCTACATGGCGACGGTCCGCTACTCGCGGGACGACGCTCCTGGCACCACCGCGCCTGAGTCCGCGCCACTGGTCCTCGCTGGCACGCCCTTCCTGCGGGCGGGACACATCGACTACATGCTCACCGAACCTCCCAAGCGCCTCTCGATGCGCAAGGAGGATGGCCGCTCCACCACGCGGATGCATCTGGGCCAGGTGCCGGGGGGCTGGGCCACGAGCTACGGCTGGCTGATGACGAACCACCACACGGCCAAGGCCGCGCGCCTGGCGGAAGAGCTCGCGCGGGCGCTGCCGGAGACACCGGGCGCGCAGAACGCCGCCGTTGTCGCGAGGATGGTGCTCGCGCGGGACGAAGGGCTCCTCGCGTCGCTCGCCGCCACGCGGGAGCGGCGTGACGCGCAGCCGGACAGCGTGGATGCCCAGCGGGCGTGGATGTACAACATGCGTCGCGCCGGGCGGACTGACGAGGTTCGCGCGTACTACCAGGCCGAGGTGGAGCGCGATCCCGCCTCCCTGGTCATGGCCGTGATGCTCGCGCGCGTCGAGCCCGAGCCCGCGGGGACCGCGCGGCTGGAAGCGCTGGTGCGCAATCATCCCGGGGAGTTGCTTCCCCGTCGGGCGCTGGCGGTGCGGTATGCACGTCAGCAGCGCTGGGCGGATGCGCTCCCGCTGTTGGATGCGATGGAGCAGGGGGACCCGGACTATTCGCGCTACCAGGACACGCATGCCGAAGTGCTGGTGGGCCTGGGCCGCCGCGCGGAGGCGGCGCGCAGGCTGTCGGAGCGCCTGCTCCAGGCCGGTGCCGAGAAGGAGCCACCGGACCTGGATGACGTGCTGCTCTACGCGAAGCTCGCCGGACACGCGTCACAGGACGGCAAGGAGAACGCAGCGATGCGGCAACTCATCGCGTGGGCCCAGAAGGACCAGTCGGAGGGACTGGTGGCCCGGTGGCTGTCGGCCTCGCTGGGACTGCCTCCGGATGCCGAGGCGCCGCGCAGCGCGCAGGACGATTCGGTCGAGACCGCGGCGCGCTTGATGCTGGCGCTCGCCGAGGAGCCCGAGTTCGCCGCGCGGGCTTCCACGCACGTCGACTTCTTCGGCTTCCGCCATGTCGGCACCGAGGCGGGCATGTTGCTGGCGGCGGAGTTCGAAAGGCTCGGGGACGCCGCGCTCGCGGCGAGGACACTCGACATCTCCGGCGTGGACCTGGGCTACGGCGAACTGCAGGACGTGCTGCGCGGCAAGCTGCCCGTGGAGTCGCTGACGGCGACGCTGGACTGGGGAGAGAGGGCCGCGCTCCGTCTGGTCCTCGCGCGCCAGCTGGATGCGCGGGGCCAGGACTCCAAGGCGGCGTATGCACGGGTGAAGAAGGAAGTGCTGCTGCCCGGCGCGGTCAGCATCGCGCTCGAGCACTGGACACGCCCCAAGCCGTCCGGCGCGGTGGCGGGGGACACGGTGCCTTGACAGAAGGTGGGCAGTCGTCCGGGCTTACGGGGGTAGCTCGGACCCAGCATCACCTGTCCAGATCTCGGGAGGCTGTGAACATTCGATAGAGTTGTGGGGTGCCTGCTCCCCAGCCGCGCTCCGCGAATTTTGGATTCCTGTCGAACCATGACCCATTGCTCGTCGCATTGGGTGCCCAGGCCGAGCGTTACTTCGCCGAAGACCCGACCACCTGCCTGATGAAGCTCCGGCAGTTCGCGGAGGTCCTCGCACAGCGAGCCGCCGCGAACCTCGGTCTGCTCGCTTCACCGGACCAGAACCAGGTGGACCTCATCCGTGCACTGGACTCACGCGGTGCACTGACTGTCGAGGTCCGCCAGGTTCTTCATGATCTTCGCCGAGCAGGGAACGCCGCCGCGCATGAGGTCCGGGGAACGCACAGTGATGCCCTTCATGGACTGAAGATCGCCCGAGTGCTGGCCATCTGGTTCCACCGGACCTTCGGCAAGGAGCGAAACTTCAACCCCGGGCCGTTCATCCCGCCTCCTGATCCAGCGCAGGAGAGCAAGGCCCTCGCGCAGGAACTGGAAAGGCTTCGAGGCGAACTGGCGCAGACGAAGCTCGGCGCAGAGGCCTCCCAGGCCGCGGCCGCGGAGGAAGCCCGTCGGCGTCTCTCCGCTGAGGAGATGGCTCGCAAGGACGCCGAGGAGCGTGCGGTTTGGCAGTCACTTGCCGAGGAAGCAGAGGCGAAGCTCCGGGCCCGGCTCGACGCCGCACAGCTTCAGGCGGCGGCGACGCCTGCCAAGCAGCTCGACATCCTGGTCCGACAGGCACAGGCCGCTGGTGCCGACCTGGACTTGGACGAGACCGACACGCGCAAGCTTATCGACGCGCAGCTTCGTCAGGTGGGTTGGGAGGTCGACTCGCAGACCCTGACCTTCGCGGCGGGTGTTCGACCGCAGCGTGGCCGAAATCTGGCCATCGCGGAGTGGCCCACCGCGAGCGGTCCCGCGGACTACGTCCTCTTCTCGGGTCTGGAGGTCCTGGCGGTGGTCGAAGCGAAGCGCCGGAGCAAGGACGTACCGGGCGCCATCCAGCAAGCGAAGCGGTACAGCGAGGGGTATCGGGTCCAGGGTGAGGAGGTCCTCCCTGGTGGGCCGTGGGGCAAGTACCTGGTGCCCTTCCTCTTCGCGACGAACGGCAGGCCGTACCTGCGTCAGCTCGAGCTGAAGAGTGGAATCCATTTCCTTGATGCGCGTCGCCCGACCAACCATTCCCGAGCCCTCGTCGACTGGTTCTCGCCAGAGGGCCTCAAGGGGATGCTCCAGCAGGACAAGGCTGCATCCGAAGCGGCGCTGCGCGTGGAGCCGACCGAGTATCTCGGTCTGCGCGACTACCAGATCAAGGCCATCCATGCAGTCGAGTCGGCGCTGGAGGCAGGGCGCCGCGACTGCCTCATCGCCATGGCCACGGGCACAGGCAAGACGAGGACTTTCATCGGGCTCGTGTACCGGCTGGTGAAGACCCGGCGCTTCCGCCGCGTGCTATTCCTCGTGGATCGCAGTGCCTTGGGCGAGCAGGCCATCAACGCCTTCAAGCATGCACGTCTGGAGGGACTTCAGACCTTCACGGACATCTTCAACGTGAAGGGCATGGAGGACATCCGGCCGGACCCTGAAACCAAGCTTCACTTCGCCACCGTTCAGGGGATGGTGAAACGGACGCTCTACAGCGATGACGGTGAGCGGCCGAAGGTGGACGACTACGACTGCATCGTCGTGGACGAGTGTCACCGTGGCTACACCCTCGACCGGGAGATGAGCGACACGGAGCTGAGCTTCCGGAGCCAGGACGACTACATCAGCACGTATCGACGTGTCCTCGACCACTTCGATGCGGTGAAGATTGGACTGACTGCGACACCGGCCCTGCACACCACGCAGATTTTTGGCGAGCCCGTGTTCACGTACAGCTACCCGGAAGCAGTCATCGACGGCTGGCTCGTGGACCATGAGCCGCCCACCCGCATTACCACCGAGCTGTCCGAAGGTGGCATCCGCTGGGCCGTCGGCGAACAGGCCGCGACTTGGAACGCCGGGACCCAACAGCTCGACCTCATTCACATGAAGGACGAGCTGTCTTTCGACGTGGATGCGTTCAACACCCGGGTCATCACCGAGAACTTCAATCAGGTTGTCTGTGAGGAATTGGCTCGGCAGATTGATCCTGCGGCTGACGGAAAGACCCTTATCTTTTGCGTGACCGAGGACCATGCGGACCTCGTGGTCAAGGAGTTGAAAAAGGCGTTGGACGCGCAGTACGGGGGCGTGGACGACAACGCCGTGGTGAGGATCACCGGTAGCTCGGACAAGCCGCTCCAGCTCATCCGTCGCTTCAAGAACGAGAAGCAGCCGAGTTTCGCCGTCACAGTGGACCTGCTCACGACCGGCATCGACGTACCGCCCATCGTGAACCTCGTGTTCCTGCGGCGGGTGAAGAGCCGCATCCTCTACGAGCAGATGCTGGGCCGGGGAACGCGCCGATGTGACGACATCGGCAAGGAGGTCTTCCGCATCTTCGATGCCGTGGACCTCTACGCGGCCCTGGAGCGATTCACGTCGATGAAGCCGGTCGTCGTGAATCCGTCCTTCACGTTCGTGCACCTCGCCCAGGAACTCCTGAGCCTGAAGGATGCCGAGGCACAGCGGCAGGTGATTGATCAGTTCGTGGTCAAGCTCCAGCGCAAGCGGCGGTCCATCGAGCAGAAGTCCGCCGAGCACTTCGAGGCGGCCGCCGGAATGCCCGTCGGAGACCTTTTGCTCTTCCTCCGGAAGAAGTCCTCCGCCGAGGTCGCGGCATGGTTCTCAGCGCACAATCAGGTGGGCGAGGTGCTCGATACGACCACGGGGCCCGTGCCGCCCATCTACGTCAGCCATCACGAGGACTCGCTGAAGTCCGTGGAGCGGGGCTACGGCCCGGGGCGTGTCCGGCCCGGTGACTACCTGAACGACTTCGGGGCTTTCATCCGGAGCAACCAGAACGTGCTCCCGGCGCTGCTGGTGGTGTGCCAGCGGCCGCGTGAGCTGACGCGCCAGCAGCTCAAGGAGCTGAAGCTGGCGCTGGACAGGGCGGGCTACAACGAGACCTCCCTCCAGACAGCTTGGCGGGAGACGACCAACCAGGACATCGCAGCCTCCATCATCGGCTTCATCCGCCAGCGGGCACTGGGAGAGGCGCTGGTCCCGTACTCCGAGCGGGTGGACCGGGCCTTGCGCAAGGTGCTGGAAGCGAAGGCCTGGACGCCACCGCAGCGGAAGTGGCTGGAGCGGATCGCCAAGCAGCTCAAGGTCGAATCCGTCGTGGACAAGAACGCATTCGACCAGGGCCAGTTCGGAGCCAGTGGTGGCTTCACGTACTTCAACAAGGTCTTCGAGGGCCGTCTGGAGCAGGTCCTTGGTGACCTGAACGACGCTCTCTGGCAACAAGGTGGCAAGGCAACCGGATGAACACCAACGCGAACGAACTCGTACAGAAGCTCTGGAACCTCTGCTCCCTGCTCCGTGAAGACGGAGTGACCTACCACCAATACGTCGCCGAGCTGGCCTTCGTCCTGTACTTGAAGATGGCGAAGGAGACCAAGCGGGAGGATCAGCTCCCCAAGGGGTACCGCTGGGATGATTTGGTCAGGCAGGAGGGAGTAGATCAGCTTCGGTTCTACAAGGAACTGCTCCTCTATCTCGGCACAAAGGGAAGCAACCGCGTCCAGGACATCTACGCGAATGCCAATACATCGCTGAGACATCCGAAGAGCCTGAATGCGCTCGTGAAGGCCCTGGATGCGCTCGATTGGTACGGGGTGGATCGAGAAAACCTCGGCGACCTCTACGAAGGACTCCTGGAGAAGAACGCCACGGAGGTGAAGTCCGGAGCGGGGCAGTACTTCACGCCTCGGCCCCTGGTGGACGCGATCATCGCCGTGGTGAAGCCGCAGCCCGGTGAGACCGTGCAGGACCCTGCCGCGGGGACGGGCGGGTTTCTCATCGCTGCCGACCGGTACGTCCGCTCACAGACGGACAACTACTTCGACCTCACGGAGAAGCAGCAGGCGTTCCAGCGCCGGAAGGCGTTCTACGGCGTGGAGCTGGTTCCTGAGACCCGTCGTCTGGCGCTGATGAACATGGCCCTGCACGACCTGGAGGGTGAGCTGATCCTCGGCGACACGCTCTCGCCTGTCGGGCGCGACCTGCCGAAGGCGGACATCATCACCACGAACCCGCCGTTCGGGACCAAGAAGGGGGGCGGCAAGCCCGAGCGCGACGACTTCACGTTCCCAACCTCGAACAAGCAGCTCGCGTTCCTGGAGCATGTGTATCGGGGACTGAAGCCCGGTGGTCGCGCGGCCGTTGTCGTTCCGGACAATGTGCTCTTCGAGGAAAACGTCGGCCAGGAGATCCGCGCCGACCTCATGGACAAGTGCGACCTACACACGGTCCTGCGGCTGCCGACAGGTATCTTCTACGCGCAGGGGGTGAAGACGAACGTGTTGTTCTTCACCCGTGGCCAGACAGAAAAGGGCAACACGAGGGCCGTCTGGTTCTACGACATGCGGACCAACGCTCCCGCCTACGGAAAGCGAACGCCTTTCCTTCGCGAGCACTTCGCCGGCTTTGAGAAGGCGTTCGGCGATGACGCCCAAGGCAAAAGCAGGCGCAAGGACCAGGGCTCCGAAGGTCGATTCCGAAAGTTCACGCGCGAGGAGATCAAGGCTCGGGGCGACAACCTGGACGTGCTCTGGCTCAGGGACGAAGGTCTCGGCAATACCGATGACCTACCGGAGCCGGAGGTGATTGTCGGCGAGATCAGGGACCTGCTTCAGATTGCGCTGGGAGAGATCGAAGCCCTCACAGTGTTGATGGAACGTCCGGAGGCGACATGAGTTCGTCGGATTTGCCTCCCAGATGGAGCCGTGCTCGTCTTTCTGAACTAGTTCGCTCTCTCAACTACGGGTTCACCGCATCAGCAGAAGACGCAAACATTGGCCCGAGGTTCCTTCGCATCACAGACATCCATAATGAGGCAGTGGACTGGGCGTCTGTGCCAAGATGTAGGTGTCCGGACCCGGAGAAGTATCTTTTGAGGCCTGGTGACATCGTTGTTGCACGCACCGGTGCAACAACAGGCAAGAGCTTGCTTCTTTCTCATATGCCGGAGCCTGCGGTGTTTGCGTCGTATCTAATCCGCTTGTCTCCGGCTGCTGAGTCTTTGCCTGCATTCATCGCGGCGTACATGAGGAGCCCTGAGTACTGGCGCCAGATCACGCGAGTTTCGAAGGGTACAGCTCAGCCGGGAGCCAATGCCTCAATACTCGGAGAGCTGGAAGTACCCGTCCCGCCACTGAACGAGCAACACCGCATTGTCGCCAAGCTCGAAGCACTCCTGGCCCGCAGCCGTCGCGCGAAGGATGTCCTGGATACTATCCCTGCGCTGCTGGACCGTTTCCGGCAGTCGGTGCTTGCAGCCGCGTTCCGGGGCGACCTGACTCGGGATTGGCGAAAGATGAACCCCGATGTGGAGCCCGCATCGAAGTTCCTGGAGCGGATCCGCACCGAGCGCCGCCACCGCTGGGAAGAGGCAGAGTTGAAGCGGATGCGGGCCAAAGGCAAAGTGCCGAAAGACGATCAATGGAAAACGAAGTACGAGGACCCGGTACAGATCGATGAGAGCGGCTTGCATGAGCTGCCGAGCGGTTGGGCCTGGGCTTCAATCGAAGAGGTTTGCCCGCTAGCTGCACCCGTAGTCTACGGAATCATTCTCCCCGGTGATGATGTGCAAGGCGGCGTGCCGTATATCCGGCCCGTAGACATGAACTCCGACGGGACGATCGACTTCACGTCGATGAAGAGAACGTCACCGTCAATTGCGGCCCAGTACCAGCGGGCAAGCCTGCGAGGCGGTGACATCGTGCTTTCAATCGTGGGCACGATCGGAAAGGTGATTGTCGTACCGGACGAACTGGACGGCGGCAACATCACCCAGTCGTCCGCACGGCTTCGGCCTCCGGATTGGCTATCAGGCGAGTACCTGCGCCTTGCACTTCTTTCGCCCATTCTTAGGAGCCAGTACGACAAGTTCAGGTTTGGGAACGCGGTACAGCGCTTGAACATTGAGCATGTTCGCAGATTGGCCCTCCCGATCGCACCATTGGAAGAGATGAAGCTCATGGTGACACGAGCTGCTGTCGCTCTTGCCTGCGCAGACAAGGTCCAGACTGTCGAGCAACGCCAACATCTCGACAAGTTGGAGCAGTCAATCCTCGCCAAGGCCTTCCGAGGTGAGCTTGTGCCCCAGGACCCCACCGACGAGCCCGCCTCGGTCCTCCTCCAGCGGCTCCGGGCAGAACGGGACAAGCCCGCTGATAGCGCGCCAAACCCGCGCCCGAAGCGGCGTCGCGAGACCAAGGTCGCCTGAACATGCCCATCCCTGACTTCCAGAGCGCGATGCTCCCCGTCCTTCGGCTCACCCAGGATGGAAAGGACCACACGCTGGGTGAGGCCGTGGAGGCCGTTGCCGTGGAGTTCAAGGCCACCGAGGTGGAGCGCAACGAACTGCTCCCCAGTGGTCGCCAGCGGCGGATCCACAACCGGGTCGGTTGGGCGAAGACCTACCTGCAGAAGGCCGGGCTCGTGGAGGCCAACGGGCGCGGTCGCTTCCGCATCACCCCGCGTGGCCAGCAAGTGCTTCAGGGCAAGCCGACGCGCATCGACATGAAGTTCCTGGAGCAGTTCCCTGAGTACACCGCCTTCGCGGCACTCAAACACGACGCTCCAGACGCACCGCCATCCGCCCCGGAACTCCCGGTCTCCGACGAGACGCCGGAAGAGGTCCTCGAAGAGAGCTACCAGGAGCTGCGCCGTCGCCTCGCGGAAGAGCTGCTGGAGCGCATCAAGGCCTGCGACCCCCGGTTCTTCGAGAAGCTGGTCGTCGATCTCCTGGTGGCCATGGGCTACGGCGGCTCACGCAAGGACGCGGGCCAGGCCGTCGGCCAGAGCGGCGACGAGGGCATCGACGGCATCATCAAGGAAGACCGACTGGGGCTCGACGTCGTCTACCTCCAGGCGAAACGGTGGAACAGCACCGTCGGCCGCCCCACGGTCCAGGCGTTCGCTGGCAGCCTCGAAGGACAACGTGCTCGCAAGGGCGTGCTCATCACGACCTCGGACTTCAGCCGCGAGGCCCGCGACTACGTGAAGCACATCGAGAAGAAGATCGTCCTCATCGACGGCACCGAGCTTGCCCGGTTGATGATCGACAGCGGCGTCGGTGTCACCGAGGTCGCCACGTACACGGTGAAGCGGTTGGATCTGGACTACTTCGGCGACGAGGAGTGACGCCCGCGCTCCGGGCTACATCCGCTCGTCGATGGCCCGGTTGCTCATCTCGTCCGCCTCCGCGTTCTGCGCGCGGGGGACGTGGGCGAGCCTCACCTTGCCGAAGGTGGCCAGCAGCTTCTGTGCCTCCTGGAACAAGGGCTTCAGCGTGGGGCTCTTCACCTGGTAGCGCCCACCCAACTGGCGGATGAGCAGCTCGCTGTCCGCGAACACCTCCACCTCGCGGGCACCCAGGCTCTTCGCGTGCTGCAGGCCGATGAGCAGGCCCATGTACTCGGCGTAGTTGTTCGTCTGGTGCCCCAGGAACTTGCCCAGGCGCGCTACCACCGCGCCTTCGGCGTTCGTCAGCACCGCGCCCGCGCCGGCAGGGCCCGGGTTGCCTCGCGCCGCTCCGTCCGAATAGACGCGCACGCGGTTCAGCGCTCCACCCGCGGCGGGCGTCACGATTTCGATGCCTGGCGTGTTGGACTCGGGCGCCGTCCGCGGGGCGGGCTCTGAAGCAGGCGCCCCGGCGTCGCGCGGACCACCGCTCAACTGGTCGGCGGCTTCGTCCAACAGCTGACCCAGGTGTTCGCGGGTGAGCCCGCGAAAGGCGCGCACCGTCGCCGTCAACGGCTCCTCACGGGCGATGTGACGGAGGACGTCGACGAGCGAAGGGGTCGGCATGGGGAAGGGGACCGAAGTGATGCGCCGCCGCTACTTCTCGGCGGTGTCCTTCGGCTCGTTCAGCGCTTCCACGGCGAAGATGATGCGGTTGCACGAGGGGCACACGTCGGTGCCCAGCGAGGTGCGCAGCATGTTGTACATCTGCGGGGGCAGGTTCATGTTGCAGCCCTGGCAGGTGCCAGCCACCACGCCCACCATCGCGGGCAGCTTCTTCTTGCGGATGACCTCGTAGCGGCGGAGCAGGTTGGCATCCACGTTCGCGGCGACTTCCGCGCGGCGCCCCTCCAGCCCCTTCACCTGGGACTCGGATTCGCCCAGCTTCCCGCGCAGGTCCGTCATCCGGCCCGACAGGCCCTGCTGCTTGGTGGCGTATTCCGCCTCCTTGCCCTTGATGCCCTCGCGAGCCTGGCCCAGCTCCTTCACCTTCTCAGTCAGTGCCTCGGACTGGGTGAGGATGCCCTTCTTCGCGATGTCGATTTCGCGAGCGAGCGCCGAGTACTCACGCGTGGAGCGCTGGTCGGACAGGCGCGCTTCCCACTTCTTCACCTTGTCCTTCTCGTCCGTGATGTTCTGCTCGAGCAAGGCCTTCTGCTTCTCGAGGTCGGCGACGCGTGTCCGCTCGGCCTCGATGCCATTGCGCGCGACCCCCAGCTCCCGCTCCAGCTCGGAAATCTGGCGGGGATGCACGTCCGCCGCCTTTCGGAGCGAGGCGACCTCGAGGTCAACCTTCTGCAGCTCCGCCAAGGCCTTCAGTTTCTCCCGCAAGTTGCTGCCTCCCACACGGCCGCACCGACGCGCGGCTCGGCTCTTGTACCAACAAGGGTGCTGGGGTTCCAACGCGTAATTGGGGAAGCCTCCATCCCCGTGTTCGCCGCCTGCCCCTTGAGCGTTTGAATCCGCTTCACGCACCCGTTAGACCGGGCGCGTGTCCAGCCACCGCCTCCGCTCCCTCCTGACCCCCGCGCTCCTCCTCGCCGCCACGGCCTGCCGCGAATCGCCGCCCCCGCCGGCTCCCTCGGCCACGCCCCCTCCCGCCGCCGCGGCGCCGCGCCCCACCGGGCCGGTGAAGTGGGGCGAAATCGAGGGGCGGGTGGTGCTGACCGGGACGCCTCCCCAGGCCCCCAGTGCGCCGACCACCGCCACCGTCGCCAGCGTGTGTGGCGACCAGGCGGAGGACCGCTCGCTCGTGGTGGGAGGCGAAGGGGCCCTGGCCCACGCCGTGGTGTCGCTCCAGGACGGCGCCGCGCTCGCTGAACCGGAGACGCCCGCGCCGCAGCCCGTGCTGGACCAGAAGCAGTGTCACTACGAACCGCCCGCGCTCGCGGCGAAGGCCGGCGGCGAGCTGCTGCTGCGCAACTCCGACCCGCTGGTGCACAACGTGCGCGCCCAGTCCGGGACGAACCGTTCTGTCTTCAACGTGGCCATGCCCCTGGAGGGCATGACCCTGCGCCGCCCCTTGCCCACCGAACCGGGCACCGTCCAGGTGCGCTGCGACGTGCACCCCTGGATGCGCGCGGTGGTCCGCACCTTCAACCACCCGTACTTCACCACCACCACCCCGGACGGACGCTTCCGGATGCGCGTCCCGGAAGGGGCCCACACGCTCGTCTTCTGGCACGACCGGCTCCCCGAAGCGTCCCGGACCGTCACCGTCCGCGCGGGGGAGACCGTCCAGGTCGATCAGAGCTGGGGCGTGGAAGCACTGCGTCAGGCCGGCTCGGGGAAATAGGGCACCCCTGACACGGTTGTCGCGTCCGGCCCCGAGGCAACGTAATCGTGGGCCAGGGGTTCCGTATAAGTGCCGGGAAGCACGCCCCTTGTTCAGACTTCTGTCTTGGTGGCAAAATTGCTTTCTCGGAAGCCAACACTTCCGCCTGAGGGGGAGTCGCGATGCATCAGACCAGGAAGCAATCCACGGTAGCCGTGGAGGTGGAGCGCCTGCCCATGGGGGCGCGCCGCAAGGACGCCCGGCCGGTGGGCATGCAGGAGATGGGGCCCAACCTCTACGAGAAGATCGAGAGCGCGCTCACCGAGCTGTCGCTGGCGTCCTCTCATGAGCGCCTGAGCGGCAGCTGAAGCGCCTGGGCGGCACCTGAGAAATGACAACACCCCGGAGCGGTGTGGGCCCCTGGGGAGGGACCCCCGTCTCCGGTCAGGCCGTTTCCGGGTCGGTGGCCTCAGGGCCAGGAAACGACAACGGGGCCCGCCCGAACAGCTCGGGGGACCCCTGATGATGCAGGCGTGAGGGCGACCTTACAGCTCGTCGTCGTCAGCGGCCTCGGTGGTGGACTCGGACTCCTCGTCATCGCTGAAGGAGTCGAGGTTCTCCTCGTCCTCCTCGGCCGCGGGCGTCTCCTCGGGCTCGGGCTCGATGACCTTCGGAGCTGCCGCCAGACGGCCGCGCCGGCCCTCGGTGGGCTTGGCGACCACGTTTTCCCGCTGATCCGCCCCGCACTTGGGGCAGATGGGGTCCGGCTTCTTCATGTCGTAGAACTTCGTCCCGCACTTGAAGCACGAGTGCTTGGTCCCGAGATCCTTCGCCGGCATGCGCCACCCTCGTAGAAGCCTGGAGTGAAACCGAGGGCGGCTGAATAGATGGGCCGAAGAACAGAGTCAACCGTGTGTTTGCGCGGGAGATTTCTGGCGGTAGCATCCCCGCCGGTTTCCCCCGAGAGCCGGACGCCCCCTTTGAACTTCACCTGCGACAATTGCCAGAAGCGGTACTCCATTGCGGACGAGAAGGTCCGCGGCAAGACGGTCAAGGTCCGCTGCAAGAACTGCCAGAACGTCGTCACCGTGGAAGGGCCCGCCGAGGAGGAGAGCACCCGCGTGGTGTCGCTCGCCGACGTGGAGCGCATCCGGGCCCAGGAGCGTTCGCTGGCGGGAGGTGGCGCCGCCGCCGCGCCAGCCCCCGCTCCGGCACCGGTGTCCGCCGCGGCAGTTCCTGCTCCCCTGGCCAAACCTCCTGCGTCGGCCCCCCAGACGCCCTGGGACGATGAGCCCACGCGCACCGCGCCTCCCCGCCAGACGGCCGGGGCACCGTGGTTCGTGATGGTGCGCAACAAGCAGGAGGGCCCGCTGGACGAGTCGGCCGTGGCCGAGTGGATGGCCGCGGGCACCATCAGCGCGCGCAGCTTCTTCTGGCGCCAGGGCATGCCGGACTGGAAGCGCGGTTCGGACATCCCGGAGCTGGCCGCGCTGCTCGCGCCCGCCGCCGCGCCTGAGCCGCCGCCTCCGCCCCCGGAGCCGCCGCCCGCGGTCGCCGCGCCCCGTCCCCCGCCCGCCCGCCGCGAGCCGGAGCCCCAGCAGCCCTTCTACGCGGAGAGCGAGCCCGGCCCGTCCGAGGACGACAACAACGGCGACTTCGATCGCGACGGCGACGAGGAGGAGGGCACGCTCTACGGCAACAACCGCGCGGCGCCCGCCCCGGTGCCCACGCCCGCCCCGCGTCGCGCGGTGGCTCCGCCCATGGAGGATGCCCCCGCGGCGAGCGGAGCGCCCCTCAACGAGCTGTTCTCCGACCTGGACCTGCCCGGCAACCGGGGCGACGGTTCGGACGAAGAGGACCTCGGCCAGGACGAGACGCGCGAAGACCCTCGCAACGACGAGGAGGAGGAAGAGGACGCGCGCCAGGCGCAGGACTCGAAGGCCGCGCGCAAGCGTCCGGTGGTTCCTGCCCGCCGTGGCAGCCCGCTGAAGGTGGTGGCGCTGGTGCTGGTGCTGCTCATCGTCCTGCCGGCGGTGGCGCTGTTCGGCCTGTCCGCGGTGGGCATGCTGCCTCCCGCCCTCGCGGACATGGTCAACAAGGTGACCGGCAAGGCGCCTCCGCCCGCTCCGGTTCCGCGTCAGGCCGCTCCCGCTCCGGGCGCCGCCGAACCCGTGGCGCCTCCTCCGGCCGCCGCCGAACCCTCGGCGCCTTCGCAGGGCGCCCCGGCGGAGGGTGAGGCCACGGCTCCGGCGGAAGGTTCCACGCCGTAGTCCACGTGTGGGGTGGGCCTGCTTCCGCGTGACGCGGTAGGCAGGCCCTCCCGCCACGTCCTGCTCCGGCCGGGTACTCCGGCATGTCGAGCAGGACGCGCTGGTTCAGTGGGCGCCCTTCGTTCTGCTCTTGCCGGGGACTCGGCACGTCGAGCAGGACGCTTCGATTCAGCAGAGGCCGGTCGTCCCGCGAGGGCTGGCGCCTTCTGGCGCGTCACTCAAGCCGCTCGGCCTCCGCGCGCGGGTCTCAGCTCGCGGCCGGCACGTCGAGCAGGACGCTCCGGCTCAGAGGTCGAAGTCGCCCGCGGGCGGCTTCTTGCCGCGCATCGCCTGTTCCCTCGCGGCGCGGACGTCGGCGCGCAGGGATTCGGTGGCTTCGGCGTCCACCGTCCCCGTCTCCAGGTCCACGACGTCTCCTTCGCGCACGCCGGAGGGCAGGGTGTCCAGCGCGCGGGTCACCTGCTGGCCGTCCACCACCAGCACGGCGACGTCGTCCTCGATGCGGTCCACCGTGGCCCTGGACCGGGGCTTCGTCTTCTTCGTCACGGGTCGCAGTCTCCGGCGGGCTTGCGGCCCGACTTCAATGCCGCGTCACGCGTGCTCCACGTGAGCAGGTTCTCATCGTTGATGAGCCTCACGCTCCGGCAGGTGGACTTGTGGAAGATGCGCTTGTTCTTGCTCGCCATGTAGTTGCCCGTCATGGACGTGGACGTGCTGGTGGACGAGCGCACCGCCTTGGGCGGGGCCGTCTCCGTCCGCGTGCCCTTGCGCGCGATGGGCAGGTCATCCACGTCCGTCACGTTGCTGACGCGGGTCTTGCTGTCACGCGGGGTCTCGGCGACACGCGCGGGCTCCGTCCGGATGGCGGGCGGTTCGGTGGGCGTGGGCTTCACCACGGGCGCGGGCTTCGCCGTCCGCACCAGCGCCGGGCGCGGATCCAACCCCGGGAAGACGCGCCGCGTGCCGCCGGGCTCGCCCGGAGTCGGACGCTGGAGCGACAGCTCGAACTGCTTGCCGTCGCTCACCGCGTGCACCTCTCCGTTCACGTCCGTGCGGAAGGCCCGCGCATCCACGCCGCGCAGCCGCGCGAGGAGCTCCTTCACCTTCGGGTTCTTCCCCTGGCTGTCATCCCCGCTGATCACCGCCGCCTGCGGCCGCACCTCCTCCAGGTACGCCTGCGAGTTCGCCCCCTCCACGCCCGGCGAGGCGACCTTCAGCAGCGTGGCGGTGGACAAGAGCCCGCGCTCCAGCAGCCGGGCCTCCGTCTCTCCCCGCGCGCCGCCCGCGAAGACGACCGACGTGTCGGCGTACGTCAGGCGCAGCATGATGGAGTTCGCCGCGTTGCGGCCCTCCGCGTCCGAGGCCTCCTTCAAGAGCGGCTCCGCGGGCGCCCGGGGCCAGAGCACCGTGAGGTTCACCCCGTCCTCCAGCGTCAGCCGGACCAGCTCCTTGGGCGCGGACGACGGCGGCGCGGGCGACAGAATCTGGACCCCTCGCGAGCCCACCGCCGTCAGCAGCGCGTCGTAGGCCTTCGACGTGTCCGGCAGCTGGGGTTCCATCAGCCGCCGCGCGCCCACGCGCTTGAGCACCGCCTCCAGCGCGCCATGGTGCTTCGGATCCGGCTGGGTGAGGACCACCAGGTCCAGCTCCCGGCGCAGCAGCTCCGGCAACCGGTTCACCAGGTGCGACTCGGCGGACGCGGGGCCGGAGTCCACCAGCACCGTGTTGCCTCGCGGCGTGACGATGAGCGCGGCATCCCCCGCGCCCACGTCGAAGAAGTACACGTGGAGCTTCCCGTCCGGCGCGCCGCCGAAGTAGCGCGACTTCTCCGGGGGCTTCTGCGCGGGTGGCGCGGACGGCTGCTGCTGACAGGCCAGGGAGGCGAGCAGCAGCCCCACTCCCAGCGCGATGCGGGCCTTCATGGATGACAATCCTCGGCGGGGCGGCGCTCACGCAGGGCGTCGGCGCGGCTGGGGTAGACGGTGCGCTCGTTCTTCGAGCGCTTCAGGGTCTTGCAGTTCTCGCGGTGGAACACCTTGCTGCCCTTGAGCGACACGTAGCGCTCGCCCGTGGCTTCGGACGTGCCCGTGGGCGCAGTGGGCTCCACCGGCTTCCGCGTCCGGGACGCGCCGGGCTCCGGTTCCTTCGCCGTGGAGCGGCTGGAGCGGCCGTGGGGCGTGGGTTCGATGGGGCCGAGCGCCACCGGGCTCCCCGCCTGCAGCGTGCCGGACAGGCTGGTGGCCCCGGCGGAGCCCTTCGTCGAGCGCAGCGTCACGGTCGTGCCGTCGCTCACCGCCATCACCTCGCCGTCCTGGTCGGTGCGGAAGGCGCGGGCGCGCACGTCGCTCAGGCGGCCCAGGACCTCCGGGCTCGGGTGGCCGTAGTCGTTGCCCACGCCGCAGGAGATGACCGCCGCCTGCGGCTTCACGCGCTCCAGGAAGGCCGCGGTGGAGGAGTGCTTGCCGCCGTGGTGCGCCACCTTCAGCACCGTGGCGGTGAGGTCCACGGGCTTCTGCAGCAGCACCTCCTCCGTGGGTGGCTCCGAGTCCCCTGTGAAGAGGAACGCCGTCTTCCCGTAGGTGAGCTTGGTGACGATGGAGTTCGCGTTCGGGTCCGAGCGCGTGTTCGCGAGGAACGGCTCCTGGGGCACGCGCGGCCAGAGCACGGTGAGCGCCACGCCTTCGCCCAGGCCCACGGTGAGCAGCGTCTGGGGCGAGTTGGGGTTGGGCTCCGGGCTCATCACCTGGCCCACCTCGCGGCCCACGAAGTCCAGCAGGTCGCGGTACGCCTCGCTCGGGTGGTCGAAGCCGGGGTCCATGAAGCGCCTGGCGCCCACAGCCTTCACCGCCGCGCGCAGCCCGCCCAGGTGGTCCAGGTGTGGGTGGGTGAGGATGACCAGGTCCAGCGGGCCCTTCACCAGCTCGCGCAGCCGCGCCGCCAGCCGCGTGCCGGCCTCTGGAGGTCCTCCGTCGATGAGCACCGTCTTGCCCGTGGGCGACACGATGAGCGCCGCGTCCCCCTGGCCCACGTCGAGGAAGTAGACCGAGAGCCGGCCCGGGGCAGGGGAGGGCAGGGCCGCGGAGGCTGGAGCCGCCGCGTGGCCCGGCACCGCCGAGAGGAAGAGGACAAGGAGTGCGAGCAGCCGCGCGAAGACCTTCACGGGATGGAACTCTACAGCCCCGCTCCCCTTCGCGGCACCCCGTGCGTTGACCGGGCACTCCCACCTCCCGCGAGCGCTTCCCCGAGGGCCGGGAGTGGGCTAAGGGGCGCGGCATGCCGTCCGACGCCGAAGCCTTCTTCACCGTCCTGGAAGAACTGGTCGACCAGGCCCGTCATCGTCTGCACGCCTGGAAGGTCCAGCAGGAGGCGGTGCCGCCCGCACCCGCCGCCCTCCTGACCCCGGAGCCCCCGCGCCCGCCCGGCGTGAAGACCGCCACCGCGCGCGTGGACCCGGCCACCCTCGTGAAGGCCTCGGACCTGGCCCCGTACATCGACCACACGCTGCTCAAGCCGGAAGCGCGCACCGAGGACGTGGTGCGCGTGGCCGAGGAGGCCCGCCAGTACGGCTTCGCCACCGTGTGCGTGAACAGCTGCCACGTGGCCACCGCCGCGCGCGTGCTGGCCGGTTCGAACTCCGTGCCCATCGCCGTGGTGGGCTTCCCCCTGGGCGCCGCGCTGTCGTCCGCGAAGGCCTTCGAGGCGCGCGAGGCCATCCGCGCGGGCGCGCGTGAAATCGACATGGTGATCAACCTGGGCGCGCTCAAGGCGCACGACTACCAGCGCGTGCACCAGGACATCGCCGCGGTGGTGGAGGCCAGCCACCCCATCCCCGTGAAGGTCATCCTGGAGACGGGCCACCTCACGGACGAGGAGAAGGTCGTCGCGTGCGCGCTGTCCAAGGCCGCGGGCGCCGCGTTCGTGAAGACGTCCACCGGCTTCGGGCCCGGCGGCGCCACGGTGAAGGACATCGAGCTGATGCGCGCGGTGGTGGGCGACGACGTGGGCGTGAAGGCCTCCGGCGGCGTGCGCTCCGCCGAGGACGCCGTGAAGCTCATCCGCGCGGGCGCCAACCGCCTGGGTGCTTCCGCGTCCGTGGCCATCGTCACCGGGCAGATCTCCACCGCGCAGTACTGACCTTGCTGGAGCACGCACCGTGACCCCGAAGCAGCGAGAGGACTTCCTGCAGCAGTTGCTCGCGCTCCACGCGGAGCTGACCGGGAAGACGCCCATGCGCATCGAGCCCAACCGCACCGACGAGGCGCGCGTGGGCGGCGACGAGGACGAGCAGCCCCTCAACGAGATGATGCAGGCCATCGCCTCCAGCCGGAACCGCAACACCGACGGCACGCTGGCGCGCGTGGTGAAGGCCCTGGGCAAGCTGCGCGAGGACCCGGACTCCTTCGGCGACTGCGAGGAGTGCGGCGACGAGATTCCCATGGGCCGCCTCAAGGCCATGCCCTACGCGGAGTTCTGCGTCGCGTGTCAGAACAACAAGGATGGCCCCAAGGGGCCGGTGCGCCGTAAGCACCTCACCGATTACAAGGGCTGAACGCCCCTCTTCAACCACGAGGCAACGCGCGATGGACACGACCGGACTCAGGGAGCGGGCGGAGGCCTGGCGCAAGGCGGATCCGGATCCGGAGACCCAGGCGGAGCTGGCCAATGTGCTCGCGAAGTCGGACTGGGCGGACCTGGCGGACCGCTTCGCGCAGGACCTGGAGTTCGGCACCGCCGGCCTGCGCGGCGTGCTGGGCGCCGGCCCCAACCGGATGAACCGCGCCGTCGTGCGCCGCACCACCGCGGGCCTGGCGCGCTACCTCAAGGCCACCGTGCCGGACGTCACCACGCGCGGCGTGGTGGTGGGCCGTGACGCTCGCCGCTTGAGCAAGGAGCTGGCGGAGGACACCGCCGCCGTGTTCATCGCGGAGGGCATCCCCGCGCACGTCTTCCCGGAGCCGGTGCCCACGCCCGTCACCGCGTTCGCCGTGCTGCACCTCAACGCCGCCGCCGCGGTGATGGTGACCGCCAGCCACAACCCGCCCGAGTACAACGGCTACAAGGTCTACTGGGGCAACGGCGCGCAAATCGTCCCGCCGCAGGACGTGGGCATCGCGGACGCCATCGCGAAGGTGGAGCCCGCCAACGAAGTCCCCCTGCTCACGCCCGCGGAAGGGCGCGCGAAGGGGCTGTGGCGCGACCTGCCGGAGGACGTGGGCCACGCGTACCTGCGCGCCATCCTGGACCTGCGCTTGTACCGCAAGGGCAGCGACACGCTGTCCATCGTCTACACCGCCATGCACGGCGTGGGCGGCGCGTGGGCGGCGCTGGCGCTCAAGGAGGCGGGCTTCCCGCGCGTCACGCCGGTGGCCGAGCAGCAGCAGCCCGACGGCCGCTTCCCCACCGTGCGCTTCCCCAATCCCGAAGAGCCGGGCGCCATGGACCTGTCCATCGCCACCGCGGACCGCGTGAAGGCGGACGTGGTTCTGGCCAACGACCCGGACGCGGACCGGCTGGCGGTGATGGCGCGGGATGCCTCCGGGAAGCTGCGCCTGCTCACCGGCAACGAGGTGGGCGTGCTCCTGGGCCACTACGTCCTCACGCAGGGGACGAAGCGCGCGCGCCCGCACGTCGTCACCACCATCGTGTCCTCCACGCAGCTGGGCGAAATCGCGCGCGGGCTGGACGCCGCGTACGACGAGGTCCTCACCGGCTTCAAGTGGATCGCCAACCGCGCGCTGGAGCGCACGGCGAAGGAAGGCACGCAGTTCGTCTTCGGCTACGAGGAGGCGCTCGGCTACACCGTGGGCACCGCCACGCGCGACAAGGACGGCGTGGGCGCGGCCCTGGTCGTCGCTGACATGGCCGCGTGGTGCCAGGCGCGCGGCACCACCATCCTGGGCTACCTGGAAGAGATCCAGCGCCGCTTCGGCCTGCACGTGGGCGCCCAGCGCAACGTGACGCTCCCGGGCGCCGCCGGTGCGCAGACCATCCGCGCCATCATGCAGGCCTTCCGCGCGTCGCCGCCCGCGAACATCGGCGGCACCCCGGTGAGCAGCGTGCGCGACTACGAGAAGGGCGAGGGCGGCCTGCCCCCGTCCAACGTCGTCGCCTTCGTGCTGGAGGGCGGCGGCCGCGTCACCCTGCGCCCCTCCGGCACCGAGCCGAAGATCAAATACTACTTCGAGCACAAGGAGACGCCCGCCCCCGGCGAGCCGCTCCCCCAGGCCCGCCAGCGCGCGGAAGCGAAGCTGGCCGCCCTCATCGACGCCTTCCTGGCCCTGGCCCGCGAGCGCGGCCAGCCGGCCTGAGTCCTGAATCACCCTTCAACTCAACCCACAGGGTCGTGGCTCCCGTGCCGTGGCCCTTTGCTGAAAGGAACCTCGTGAAGCGCTTGATTCCTGGTTTCCTCCTGGCCGTGCTCCTGGCCGTCCCCGGCACCGCGATGGCTCGTGGTCAGGGCTGGTCCCTGCTGGCGGCGGAGACCGTCGGCTCCGGCCGCAACGTGTTCAGCGCGCAGATTGGCTACCCAGGCCTGTCGCTGGGCCTGCTGCACGGCGGCTCGGACAACGTCGATATCGGCGGCAAGTTCAGCTTCAACTGGGGCCGTGAGGGCCTGGTGGACGCGTCCGACGCGGGCCTCAAGCTCCAGGGCTGGCTGCGCGTGATGATCGCCCGGACGGACAAGGTGGCCTTCGGCATCACCTTCCAGCCGGGTCCGTTCGTCTACTTCCCCCGAGGGAACACGATGTTCGGCATGGCGCTGCCGGTAGCGTTCGTGGTGGGCATCCCGGTGGGTAGCGCGCTGATGATCAACGCCGGCATCGACGTGCCGTTCAACGTCTACTTCGGCGAGGGCATCGGGCCGGTCATCCCCATCCTCTTCGGAGGCGGCCTGGAGTACTACGTGAACAACAACCTCAACGTGAACTTCAACCTGCGGTTGGGGCCCTCCATCGTCCCGCGCTTCGACGACAGCTACTTCACGATGGAAGCGCTGGCGGGCGTGGCCTACCGCTTCTAGCCGGCGTCACGCGGGCGGGGACGTGCTTCCCCGCCCGTGTGGTGGCTTCGAGCGGCTACCAGGACGACGTCTGCTCGGGCAGCTCCACCGTGAAGGTGCTGCCCAGGTTGACGCGGCTCTTCACGGTCAGCTTGCCGCCCATGCTCTCCACCAGGGTGCGCGCCACCGTGAGGCCCAGGCCCACGCTCTTCTCCGGGGCCTTGGTCGTGTAGTACGGCGAGAAGATGGCCTGCATCTCGTCCTCGAAGATGCCGATGCCGGTGTCCTTCACGAAGAGCTGGGGGCCGAACTCGCCGAACATGTCCGGCAGCTCCACGCCCACCTGCACCACGCGCGGACGGTCCTTCACGTCCTCCACGGCGTCCACCGCGTTGCAGACCAGCTCCGTCACCACCTGCTCCACCTGACGGCGGTTGAACACGACGGCGATGGGGTCCTCCGGCAGCACCGCGCGCACGTCCGCGCGGCCCAGGCGCCCGGCGGCGCGCAGGCGCGACACCACCTCCGGCACCACCTCCCGCAGGTCGAAGCGCTGGATGTCCTTGGGGCCCGAGGGTCCCAGGGACAGCAGGTGCTGGCCGTGCAGGCGCATCTGCTCACCCGCCACGCCCAGCTTGAGCAGCTCCTCCGAGTCCGGCGGCAGCCCCTGGGACGCGCGGGCGCGCACGTGCTCCAGCGCCCGCTGCAGGCCCACGCCCAGCTGGTCCATCTGCGTGGCCAGGTCCGCGGCCAGCGTGCCCACGCGAGCCAGGCGCTCCATGCGCACCCAGCGCGTGCGCGGGTCCTGGAGCACTTCCTGGACGCCGCCCTGCTCGCGGTGCGCCTTGAGCTCCAGCAGGGTGTGGACGCGCACCTTCAGCTCCAGCGGGTCCAGCGGTTCGGTGGTCAGCAAGTCGTCCACACCTGCCTCCATCACCTCGCGGCGCGTCTGGCGGTCCGCGGAAGGCGTGAGCATGAGGATGGGGAACTGCGGCGGGGAGAGTTCCTCGCGAAGGCGCCGGTACGCGGCCAGGCCCACCGTGCGGGCCCGCTCCACGTCCAGCAGCACCAGGTCCGCGGAGTGGCGCGACACCGCCTCCAGCGCGGCCGTCGTCCCGCGCGCGGGCAGCACGTCGTAGCCCGCCGGAGTCAGGATGGAGCGCACCCGCTCGATTCCGCCGGATTCCACGTCGACCGCGATGACCCGCGGGCGCTGGGGTGACGTCGAGCCTGTTCCCGTCGTCTGCATGTTCATGCCACCCCAGCCTGGAAACCGGACCGGCCAACGCCCGCAGGCGCTGCCCTGAATCCGGGGGACCGCGTCCCGGAAACGCTCAGGCCTGGATCCTGCGCCTGCTCGCTATCCGCTACGCAATCCGACATGGTCGCACTCCCATGCCAGCGGCATGCCGGACGTCCACCCAACGGCAGATCAGCCCACACTGGAAAAACGGAAAAGCGTGATCCAATAAGGTCAGGGGGTTGGCGGCCCGCTGAAGGATGACCTGACGCATCAGGGCAGGTGAGCGCTTCAGATTTGGCAGGTCGAACCTGACCAAAAGTGAATCCCGACCCGGGTCGTGAATTACCCGTTCCCTCTCAAAATGGTCAGCGGGATTCCTGCTCGAACGGGGTGCCCAGCGCGGCGGGGGCGTGGCCCCGCTGGCCTTGGAGCGCGAGGACGAGGAGGGTCAACAGGTAGGGCAGGGCGAGCAGGAAGCCCTGGGGAACCAGGTCGAGGAGCCAGGGAGCGCTGGAGGCCAGTCCGATTCTCAACGCGTTGCCGGCGGCGAAGAAGAGCGCGGCGGCGAAAGCGCCCACCGGCGTCCAGCGGCCGAAGACCATGGCGGCCAGGGCCATGAAGCCCAGGCCGGAGGGCGTGTGCTGTTCGAAGCGGTCCAGGACGGTGGTGGACAGCACCGCGCCGCCCAGGCCCGCCATCATCCCGCCGCCCAGCACCGCGCCCCAGCGCAGGGCGGGCACGGACAGGCCCAGCGTGGCCACCGCGTGCGGCTTGTCGCCCACGGCGCGCAGGCGCAGGCCCAGCGGCGTGCGCGACAGGAGCAGGTGGAAGAGGAAGGGCAGGGTGAGCGCCAGGTACGTGGGCGCGGCGTGGCCAGACAGCGCGCCCAGCAGCGGGACCTGGGACAGGCCCGGGATGTTCCAGCGCGACAGCTGGGTGATGGAGGGCGTGCCGTTGGGGCCGAAGAACGACTCCAGCAGGTAGGTGCCGCCGGCCATGGCCACCAGGTTGAGGGCCATGCCGGAGACGACCTGATCCGACCGCCAGCGGATGCTGAGGAAGCCATGCACCGAGGCGATGCCCGCGCCCGCGGCCATGCCCACCCCCACCGCGAGCGGCGTGGGCATCACGAGCGCCGCCACGGCCGCGCAGAAGGCGCCGGTGCGCATCATGCCCTCCACGCCCACGCTCACCACGCCGGCGCGCTCGGAGAGCATGGCGCCCAGCGCGGCGAACACCAGGGCGGGGGCCGCGTCCAGGGTGGAGAAGAGGAGCGAGTGGAGCACCTCAAACACGGGGCACCTCCGCTCCAGCCTGGGCCGGGCCCTGCGCCTGGGCCCGCTTCTGGCGCCGCGCCAGCAGGGCGAGCCACACCATGCGGCCGGCGACGAAGAGCAGCGCGAAGCCCTGGATGAGCTCCGGGAAGCTCTTGTGCACGCCGAGCAGCTGCATGCGCGTGCCGCCCGCGCGCAGCACGCCGAAGACGGCCGCGGACAGCGCCGCGCCCAGCGGGTGGTTGTTGCCGATGAGCGCGATGGCGATGCCGTCGAAGCCGTACGGGGCGCCCAGCGAGCCCGGATAGCGGCCCTCCGTGCCCAGCACCAGCACCGCGCCCGCCAGGCCCGCCAGCGCGCCCGCGAGCGCCATGGCCCCGCCCGCGCGCCACAGCGTGGGGATACCGGCGGCTCGGGCCGCTTCCGGGGTGAGGCCCACGGCGCGCGTCTCGTAGCCGGAGCGCGAGCGGGTCAGCCACACCCAGACCCCGAACGCAGCGGCGAGCGCCAGCGGAAAGCCCAGGTTGAGGCGCGAGCTGTCACCCAGCAGCCGGGGCAGCTGCGCGGAGGGGAGGATTTCGGCGGTGCCGGTGATGGACGACGCGCCCTCCGCCACGGCGCGCAGCGGGCCGATGACGAGCCAGTTGTCCACCAGGCTCACCGCCACCCAGTTGAGCATGATGGTGGAGATGACCTCGTGCACGCCGCGCTTGAGCTTCAGCACGCCGGCAATGCTCGCCCACGCCGCGCCCGCCAGCGCCGCCGCGATGAGGGCCAGCGGGACGTGGAGCAGGCCGGGCAGCGACACGTGCGCGCCCACGAGCGCCGCGGCCAGCGCGCCCCAGATCATCTGTCCCTGCGCGCCGATGTTGAACAGGCCCACCTTGAAGGCCACCGCCACGGACAGGCCGGTGAGGGTGAGCAGCGCGGCCTTCATCGCGGCCTCGCCCAGGGGGCGCAGCACGGTGGTGGCGCTGCCGCCGTCCAGGAACGCGGGCCAGTTGCCCACGCCGCCCCAGAGCATCTGGAGATAGGCGCGCGTGGCGGTGTCCACGTCGCGCGTGATGGCGATGAGGAACCAGCACACCGCGAGCGCCAGCAGCACGGAGAGCACCGACGGCAGCACCTGCCGCGTCCGCTCACCCATGGCTTCCCTCCGCGCCCAGCATGCGGCGGCCCAGCTCGCGCTCGTCCAGGTCCTTGCGCGGGAAGTGCCCCGTCACGCGGCCTTCGTAGAGGACGTAGACGCGGTCGGACAGGGACAGCACCTCCTCCAGGTCCAGCGACACCATCACCACTCCCGCACCCCGCGCCTTCGCATCACGAAGGCGTTCATGCACCTGCGCCACCGCGCCGATGTCCAACCCGCGCGTGGGCTGCACGACGACGAGCAGCTTCGGATCCGCGTCCAGCTCGCGCGCCACCACGACCTTCTGCTGGTTGCCGCCGGACAGCGCCTGGAGCGCCACCACCGGGTCGTTCGGGCGCACGTCGTAGGCGGTCAGCAGCTGGTTCGTGCGCTCGCGGCGGCCCTTGAAGTCCACCCACGGCCCGCGCGCGAACGGCGGCTGGCGGTGCCGGCCCAGGGCCACGTTCTCCTCCACCGTCATCGCCTTCACCACCGCGCGGGCCAGGCGGTCCTCGGGGACGTGGCCCACGCCGCGCTCCTTCGCCAGCGCCGGGGTCAGCCCCGCGAGCGGACCGCCGAGCAGCGTGCCTTCGCCGCCGTCCAGCTTGCGCAGGCCCGTGAGCACCTCCGCCAGCTCGCGCTGTCCGTTGCCGTCCACTCCGGCGATGCCGACGATTTCGCCCGCGCGCACGGTGAGGCTCACGCCCTGGAGCGCCGGACGGCCGTTGTCGCCCGTGGTCCGCAGGTCCTTCGCTTCGAGCATGACCGGGCCTGCCGAAGCCGTGAGCGCGTCAGGTTCAACGGGCGCGGGAGGTCGCGCCTCCGCCACCCCCGTCGTTCCGGTGCCCGAAAGGCCGCTGGTCGCGACCGCCGTCGCGGGCACGCCGGTCATGACGGCACCCTTGGAACCCTCGCCCACCATCAGCGAGGCCAGCGCGGAGACGGTGGTCTCGCTGGCGCGCACCTCCGCCACGGTGCGGCCCCGGCGCATCACCGCCACGCGGTCCGCCACTCCCAGCACTTCCTTCAGCTTGTGGCTGATGAGCACCACCGTGCGGCCCTGCGCCACCAGCCCGCGCATCACCTGCGACAGCTCGTCGGACTCCTGCGGCGTGAGCACGGCGGTGGGCTCGTCCAGGATGAGCACCTGCGCGCCCCGGTGCAGCGCCTTGACGATTTCGACCTTCTGCTGCGAGCCCACCGTGAGCGTGTCCACGCGGGCCCGCGGATCCAACTGGAAGCCGAAGCGCTTCGCCGTGGCCGCCACCTCGTCACAGGCGCGGTCCAGGTCCAGCAGGCCGCGCTTCGTGGGCTCTCGGCCCAGCACCACGTTCTCCGCCACCGTCAGCGTGGGCACGAGCATGAAGTGCTGGTGCACCATGCCGATACCCTTCGCGATGGCGTCGCGTGGGCTCTTGAAGCGCACCGGCTTGCCGTCCATCAGGAACGTGCCCGCGTCCGGGTGGTAGAGCCCGTAGAGCACGTTCATCAGGCTGGACTTGCCCGCGCCGTTCTCGCCCACCACGGCGAGCAGCTCCCCCGGAACGATGTCCAGCGACGCGTCCTCCAGGGACACGCACGACCCGAAGCGCTTCGCGATGTGCTGGAGGGAGATCAGGGCTGCGCGACCTGGAAGGAGGACAGCTCCGCCTGGGTGCCCGGCACGACAATCTTCCCGGCGAGGATCTGCTGCCGCAGCTCCTCCACCTTCTGGAGCGCCTCCGCCTTGCCCGGGAACTCCACGCGCACGTCCGCCATGCCCACGCCGTTCTCCTTGAGGCCCAGCACCTGCTCACCCGCCGTGAGCTTGCCGTCCACCAGCTCCTTCGCCGCCTGGTACACGGCCAGGTCGCTGTGCTTCACCATGGACGTGAGGATGGCGTCCGGCGCCAGGTGCGACTGATCCGAGTCCACGCCGATGGCGAACACCGTCTTGCCCGCCGCGCGCGCCTCCTTCACCGCCTGGATGACGCCCAGGCCGTCCGTGCCCGCCGCGTGGAAGATGACGTCCGCGCCCTTGGCGATGAGGTCCTGCGCCACTTCCTTGCCCGCGGACACGCTGTTGAAGCTGCCCGTGTACACGGCCATCAGCGCGTCCGCCGCCTTCGCGTTCGTGGTGCGCACGCCCGCGCGGTAGCCCACGTCGAAGCGCTTGATGAGGGGCACCTCGATGCCGCCCACGAAGCCCACCTTGTTCGTCTTCGTGACGAGCCCCGCCAGCGCGCCCACGAGGAAGCTGCCCTCCTGCTCCTTGAACAGCACCGTGCGCACGTTGGGCAGCGACTTGGGCTTGCCCTGCGCGTCCAGCAGCTGGCTGTCGATGAGCAGGAACTTCGCGTCGGGGTTCTCCGTGGCCACGTCGCGCACCGCGTTGGCCAGCAGGTACCCGTTGCCGATGGTCAGCTTCGCGCCCTGTTCCACGAGCAGCTGGAGGTTGGGGGCGTAGTCCTCCTGCGCCTTGCTCTGGAGCACCAGCGGCTGCACCGGCAGCGGCTTCACTTCCGGTGCGAGCGCCGCGAGGTCGGAGGAGATGGACTGACGCACTTCGCCAGCGGGGGCGTCCACGTACTTGCCGCCCTCGTACTTCTTGCCGGCGGCCCACAGCTCCAGGCCGCGCAGGGACGCGTCGTTGAACGAGTGATCACCCCGGCCGCCCACGTCGATGACGAGCCCTACGACGACGGGCTTTCCCTCGGGGGGCTTCGTGGCGGTGGAAGTCTGGGAGGGGGCCTTGGGGGCGTCCTCGGACTTCTTGGAACAGGCGCACAGGAGCGCGGCCAGGGCGAGCACGTGGAGTCGGCGGAGCATCATGGGCCCCGCTATCTACCAGATGCCGCCGGGGCTTTCCCTTCCCGCGAGGGGTGCATGGGGAGGGGACTTCCTGCTATGGCCTTGCCCCGTGCAACCCTACGAGCTCATCAAGGCCAAGCGCGACGGCGGCAAGCTGGACCCGTCCGACATCCAGGCGTTCATCCAGGCGTACACCGCCGGCACCGTGGCCGACTACCAGATGGCCGCCATGTGCATGGCCATCTTCTTCAAGGGGCTGGACTCCCGGGAGCTGGGGGCGTGGGCCCGCGCCATGCTCCACTCCGGTGAGGTGCTGGACCTCTCCGACACGCCGGCCATCAAGGTGGACAAGCACTCCACGGGTGGCGTGGGCGACAAGGTGTCCCTGAGCCTGGCGCCCCTGGCGGCGGCCTGCGGCGTACCCGTGCCCATGATTTCCGGACGTGGCCTGGGCCACACCGGCGGCACCCTGGACAAGCTGGAGTCCATCCCCGGCTTCAACGTGAACCTGTCCACCGCGGACTACCGCCGGCTGGTGCGCGAGGTGGGGTGCTGCCTCATCGGCCAGACGGCCCAGGTGGCCCCCGCGGACAAGAAGCTCTACGCGCTGCGCGACGTGACGGCGACGGTGGACTGCATCCCACTCATCGCGTCGTCCATCATGAGCAAGAAGCTGGCGGAGGGCATCGACGCGCTGGTGCTCGACGTGAAGGTGGGCAGCGGCGCCTTCATGAAGACGGTGGACGACGCGCGCGTGCTGGCCCGCACCATGATTGGCCTGGGCGCGGAGATGAACCGCAAGGTCGTGGCCCTGCTCACGGACATGGATCAGCCCCTCGGCCGCCAGGTGGGCAACGCCCTGGAGGTCCGCGAGGCCGTGGACATGCTCCGTGGCGAAGCGCCCGACGACTACACGGAGATCACCTACGCGCTGACGGCGGAGATGCTGGTGCTGGGCAAGAAGGCCGCCACGGTGGAGGAGGCGCGCGGGATGCTGCGCCGCTCCGTGGAGGACGGCAGCGCCATCAAGAAGCTCAAGGAGATCGTCCAGTCGCAGGGCGGTGACCCGCGCTCCATCGACGACTACTCGCTCCTGCCCACGGCGAAGGCCACGGCGGACGTGGTGGCGCCGCGCGACGGCTTCGTCACCGGCATCCACACGGAAGGCGTGGGTCTGGCGGCGGTGGCGCTGGGCGCGGGGCGGCAGCGGGTGGACAGCAAGATCGACCCGGCCGTGGGCTTCACGCTGCTCAAGAAGGTGGGCGACACGGTGAAGCAGGGCGAGCCCCTGGTGCAGGTGCACTACAACGACGCCGGTCCGGTGGAGGGTGTGAAGGCGCGGCTGCTCGCGGCCTACCAGTTCGGCGACCGGGCGCCCGCGGCCCGCCCGCTGGTGCTGGAGCGTCTGGAGTAGTTACGCAATCCCCATGGCCTCCACGTTCCGCGACCTGCTGTCGGAAGTGAAGAAGGAGATCCGCGAGGTCTCCCACGAGCACGTCCACCAGCTCCTGGGGTCGGGCGCGAAGGTGAAGCTCGTGGACGTGCGCGAGGCCGACGAATACGCGGGCGGCCGGCTCCCGGGCGCGGTGCACATCCCCCGGGGCTACCTGGAGCTGCGCATCGAGGAGAAGGCGGCCCGCGACGAGGAGCTGGTCCTCTACTGCGCGGGTGGCACCCGGTCCGCGCTCGCGGCCCGCACGCTGCGGGAGATGGGCTACACGCGCGTGTCCTCGCTCGCGGGTGGCTACAACCGCTGGAGCGACGCGGCCCTCCCGGTGGAGAAGCCCGTCGTCCTCTCCGCCGAGCAGAAGGAGCGCTACCGCCGCCACCTCATCCTCCCGGAGGTGGGGGAGGAGGGACAGGCGAAGCTCCTGAAGTCGAAGGTCCTGTTGCTGGGCGCGGGCGGGCTGGGCTCACCGGCGGCGCTGTACCTGGCCGCCGCGGGCGTGGGCACGCTGGGCGTGGTGGACGCGGACGTGGTGGACCTGAGCAACCTCCAGCGCCAGGTGCTGCACACCCTGGAGCGCCGGGGGCAGCCCAAGGTCCAGAGCGCGAAGGCCGCCATCGAGGCGCTCAACCCGGACGTGAAGGTGGTGCCGTTCCAGGAGCGGCTCACCATCGCCAACGTGGAGCGCATCCTCGCGGACTTCGACCTGGTGCTGGACGGCGGGGACAACTTCCCCACGCGCTACCTGCTCAACGACGCGTGCGTGCTGATGGGCAAGCCCAACATCCACGGCTCCGTGTTCCGCTTCGAGGGGCAGGTGACCACCTTCCTCCCCGGCCAGGGGCCCTGCTACCGTTGCCTCTACCCCGCGCCGCCCCCGCCGGAGCTGGCGCCGTCGTGCGCGGAAGCCGGCGTGCTGGGCGTGCTGCCGGGGCTCATCGGGATGCTCCAGGCCACGGAGGCCCTCAAGCTCCTGCTCGGGGTGGGGGAGTCGCTGGTGGGGCGGCTGCTCACCTTCGACTCACTGGGCACCCGCTTCCAGGAGCTCAAGCTGCGCCGTGACCCGGAGTGCCCCGTGTGCGCGCCGGGGGCGAAGGTGGAGCTCATCGATTACGAGCAGTTCTGCGCCACGGGGGCCTGAGCGGCGCCTGAGCGGCGCCTGAGCCCCTGGGGGGATGCATTTTCAGGAGCAACTGGGTAGACGGGCCCGCGTATGATGCGCCGGCCTGGACCCGGGGGCGGTGGTTGAACGCGACCCGGGTCGGATACGAGAGCGGCAGCGGCAGGGAGACGACGGCGATGTCCGAGCAGAACGAGAACCAGGACTCCAGGGCAGGAGAGGACCGGCGCGATTCGCCCCGTGTCCCCATGCGTCTGAAGGTCCGGCGGGAGGGGGCGGATGCCTTCCTGGACCGCGCGGGGGATCTGTCCCTGGGCGGCGTGGGGTGGGTGGGAGAGGCGCTGGACCCGGGCCAGACCGTGGAGGTGCGCTTCGCGCTTCCCCCGTCCCTGGAAGAGGTGCAGGTGCGCGGCGAGGTGCTGCCCCCCAAGGCCGGTATGACGGGCCCGGTGGTGCGCGTGCGCTTCGTGGAGCTACCGGTGGAGCTGGAGCTCGCCATCGCCCGGCACCTGGACGACCAGAGCAAGGACGAACCCCGGGGCGCCCGCTAGGGAATCCCCGGATGGACGCGGGCGCCGGTGGACGGCGCCTTCGCGAAGGAGGGCGGCATGGCGGAGGAGATTCCCTGGGAGCGGCTGTTCGAGGAGGCCCTGCGGGTGCGTCAGCGCGCGCACGTGCCGTACTCGAAGTTTCCCGTGGGGGCCGCCGTGCTCTACGCGGACGGCTCCATCGTGGCCGGCTGCAACGTGGAGAACGCCACCTATGGCCTCACCGTCTGCGCGGAGCGCAACGCGTTCGTCGCGGGCGTGGCCCAGGGCCGCGAGAAGCCGGTGGCCGTGGCCATCGTCGTGGACACCCCGGAGCCGTGTCCCCCGTGCGGCATGTGCCGCCAGGTGATGGCGGAGTTCGCCGGGCCTGACCTTCCGGTGCGAAGCCGCACCCTCAACGGGCAGGAGGCGCGCTACCCGCTCAGCGAGCTGCTGCCCCACGCCTTCACCCGTTCCTTCTTCTAGGACCTCCCTCACGTGGACTTGCTTCTCACTGGCGCCACCGTCGTCACCATGAACCGCGACCGCGAGGTGCTGCCTCGCGCGGACGTGCTCGTGCAGGACGGGCGCATCGCCAAGGTGGGCCGGGGCCTGAAGGTGAAGGGCGCCTGCCGCGTCCTGGACCTCGCAGGGCAGGTGGTGATGCCCGGCCTCATCCATGGCCACCTGCACGCCTGCCAGACGCTGTTCCGCGGCCACGCGGACAAGCGGGAGCTCCTGGACTGGCTGAAGGAGCGCATCTGGCCCATGGAGGCGGCGCACGACGCGGCGTCCCTGCGCGCCAGCGCGGACCTCACCTTCGCGGAGCTCATCCGCTCCGGCTCCACGGCGGCGCTCGACATGGGCACCGTGCACCACTACGACGCCGTCTTCGAGTCCGCGCGCGACAGCGGCTTCCGGCTCGTCGGCGGCAAGGCGATGATGGACTCCGGCGCGGAGGTGCCCGCCGGCCTGCGTGAGACGACGGCGGACTCCCTGTCGGAGAGCCTGGCGCTGATGGAGCGCTGGCACGGCACCCACGACAACCGCCTGCGCTACGCGTTCGCGCCGCGCTTCGCCCTGTCCTGCTCGCCGGAGCTGCTGCGCGAGGTGGGCCGGCTATCGCGGGAGAAGGGCGTGCGCATCCACTCGCACGCCAGCGAGAACCGCACGGAGACGGACGTGGTCCGCCAGGTGACGGGCCAGGACAACATCGCCTTCTTCCACGGCTTGGGGCTCACGGGCCCCCAGGTCACGCTGGCCCACTGCGTCTGGGTGGAGGGCGAGGAGCAGCGGCTGTTGCGCGACTCCGGCACGGTGGTGTGCCACTGCCCGGGCTCCAACCTGAAGCTCGCGTCGGGCTACGCGCGCGTGCCGGAGCTGCTGAAGGACGGCATCCCCGTGGCGCTGGGGGCGGACGGCGCCCCGTGCAACAACACGTTGGATTTGTTCCACGAGATGCGGCTCGCGTCCGTGCTGCACAACCCGCGCGTGGGCCCGGTGGCGATGACGCCCATGCACGTCCTGGAGATGGCCACGCTGCACGGCGCGCGCGCCCTGGGCCTGGAGGACGAAGTGGGCTCCGTGGAGGTCGGCAAGCGCGCGGACCTCACCGTGGTGGACACGCGCGGCTTCCACTTCTGCCCGCTGCCGGACGACGTCACGGGGCCGCTGGTGTACTCGGCGCGCTCCACGGACGTGTCGCATGTGCTCATCGACGGCAAGCTGGTGCTGCGCGAGGGCGAGCTGACCACGTTGGACGCGAACACGGTGCTGGCCAACGCCCGCACGCAGGCGACGAAGCTCTTCGCCCGCGCGAAGCTGAAGGCGTCCTAGCGGCGCCAGGCGGCCGTCGGGTCCAGCGACGACTGCGAGGTCGGCTGTACCCGGGGCATTCGCAGCACGAAGGACGTGGCCCAGCCCTCCGCGTCCTCCACCGCCAGCCGCCCGCCGTGGGCCTCCGCCGCCAGCCGGGAGAAGTACAGCCCCAGGCCGTAGCCCCGGCGGCCCTCCTTCTCGCGGTGGCCCTGCACGTACTTGTCGAAGAGGGACTCGCGCGCCTCCGGCGGAATGGCGATGCCGTCGTTGCGCACCGCCAGCCACTGGAAGCCCTCCGCCTCACCGGCCTCCAGGCGCACCCGCCCGCCGGACGGGGCGTAGCGGAGCGCGTTGGTGGCCAGGTTCTCCACCACGCGGATGAGCAGGCCCGCGTCGCCCACCAGCTGGAAGCCCGGCGGGGACGACAGCTCCAGCTTGATCTTGCGCAGCCGGGCCGCGCCATCCAGCGAGCGGCGAACCTCGTCGAAGAGCGGCGCCACCGGGAAGGCCTGCTTGCGTGGGGACAGCCGGCCCTGCTCCAGCCGGGGCACGTCCAGCAGGTCGGAGATCATCCGGTCCAGGCGCGCGGTGACGGCCAGGCCCGTGCGCACGGACTCCACCATCGGCGTGCCGATGGGCAGCTCCTGCTCCATCCACGACAGCGACAGCGTCACGGCGGACAGCGGCGAGCGCAGGTCGTGCACCAGGAACTGCATCAACTGCTCCTGGTGTGCCTGCACCGCTTCCAGCTGGGCGTTGCGCGCGTGGGCTTCGGACAGCATCCGCTCGATGGTGCGGTGGGCGTCCTCCACCTCGTGGGTGCGGCGGGCCCCCAGCTGCCGGGCCACCTCCGCGTGCGACAGGTCCATGGCCAGCTGCCGCAGCCGCCCGGTGCCGTAGTGGCTCACCGCCGCCACCAGCACCAGCGTCACCGCCGCCACGGCCATGGCGCCCGGGCCCACGCCCGCCTGGTACATGAGGACGGCCTGGGCCAGCGACGCCAGGCCCGCCGCGCCGTAGACGAGCCAGGGCATCAGCTCCAGGCCGGACAGCGCCACCACCAGCGCGAACAGCCCCAGGCTGAAGCCCGCCACGCCCGCGGGGAAGGGCGACACCGGCAGGGCCAATTGCTGGAGGCCGAACACCAGCCCCACGTCCACCAGCGACTGCACGACGCCCAGCTGCTTCGTCAGGGGCCTGGCGCGCAGCGCGAACAGCAGCGCCACCACGCCGCCGTAGCAGAGCAGCAGGGGCGGGTAGTGGGCCCAGTCCCGGGCGCCCGTCAGCCACAGCCCCAGGCTGACGGCGAAGAACACGACCGTGCCCACCAGCCGCACCGCCGCCCCGGCGCCCAGGACGCGCCGCCGTTGGGCGGCCACCACCCGCGCGAGTTCGTCTTCAAAGGCAACGGGAGGAGTCGGGTCCATGCGACACGTTCGTTTTCCCTGCTTCCTCCCCACCCGGCAAGTTCATGGCCACAGCGTCTTTCGCGACCCCGGGTGGCCCCTTTAAGGGACAGGGAGTGGCGGATGGGGGCCGGACCGGTGGCCCTGGACCCGGCCGGGCTGGCGGGCGGTGGCTGTTCCGGAGCAATCATCCGTTCCGGGCAGGCGTAGTCACGGTGACACGCGCCTTGCGGCCGGATGCTTGTGGGCGTCGGAGTTCGTGTAAGGTGACTGGGATTAGGCACAGGCGGAGGTGAGAGCCGACATGTGGCAGCGATTCAAGAGAGCGATGCGGAGCTTCGCGGGCTTCTTCGTCTCCTCCATCGAGGATCCGGAGCTGATTCTCGAGCAGAACATCCGTGACCTGAACGATCAGGTCCCCAAGATGAACGAGTCCATCGCCATGGTCCGGGCGAATGTGACGCTGCTCGAGAAGGAGAACATGAAGTACCAGCAGGACGTGCGGGAGCTGACCGCCAAGGTCAAGGCCGCCATCCAGGCGGGCCGTGACGACCTGGCCGGCACCTACGCGACCAAGCTCCAGGGGGAGAAGGAAGCCCTCGCGCGCAACCAGCAGCAGCTGGACATCGCGAAGCAGGCCTACGAGAAGGCCCTGAACGTCAAGAAGGCGTTCATGCGCGAGAAGGACCGGAAGACGCAGGAGGCGATGAACGCCGTCCGGGACGCGCGTCGCGCCAAGTGGCAGGCGAAGGTCGCCGACACGATGGAGTCCTTCACCGTCGCGGGCGTGGACTCCACGCACGACGAGATGCTCCGCAAGGTCCAGGAGAAGACGGCCATCAACGAGGCGCGCATGCAGATGGCGCTGGAGTCGGTGGACCACCAGGCCGCGGCCATCGAGGAAGAGGCGGAGAAGATCCAGGGCGACGAGCTGGTGAAGCAGTTCAAGATGGAGATGGGCCTGATGGACAGCCCCGCGCCGGTGTCGGACGTGGGTGCCGGTCCGGAAAAGACCATCGGCAAGAAGGTGGAGATCAAGTAGGTCTCCCCCCATGAAAGGGGTCGGCGCACACGGATGAAGCTGCACCGCGGACCCGGCCTCTTTCTCTTCCTCGCGCTCTGTGTCCTGGGCGCGGGGTACGTGTTCGCCTCGCGGGCGGGTTACCTCGACCGCCTGCAGGCGCGCTTCTTTCCCTCCACCCGTGAAGCGGTGCGGCTGTCCCCGGGCGACTTCCCGGCGGGCGTCGCGGCCCCGGTGGCGGACGTGGCATCGGTGCCGCTCAGGCCCGTGCTCATTGGCTTCACCCCGCGCGGGTCCGCCTCCGCGCTGCTCGTGGCCGCCGGCGGCGCCACCACCCTGGACAACCCCGCCACGCCTCCGGGCGCCGCGCAGGGGCTGCTCAAGACGGCCTACGCGCTGGACGCCCGCGCGGTGCTCTTCGCGCGCGAGGAGGAGCTGAAGCAGGCCCTGTCCGTGGGCGCGGAGAACGGCGGCGTGGACATGGCCGCCCTGTCGGTGGACCGGCTCGCGTCCTGGGCACCGACCTTGAGGGACGCGGCGCCGCGCACGGTGCTGCTCGTGGGACGCAGCCGGGGCCAGGAGGCCATGGCGGCGGTGGGCGTGCCGGACCTGGCCAGCCTGCGAGGCAAGCGGGTGGGCGTGTATCCGGGTGGCTCGTCGCATTACTTCGCCCTGTGGATTCTGGCGCGCGCGGGGCTGCGCACCTCCGACGTGCGCTGGGTGGACCTGCCCTCCACGCTGGACGCGGGCCGGGCCCTGCGGGAGGGGCGGGCGGACGTGGTGGTGGGGCTGTGGGGCGACGTGGAGCTGGCGGCGAGAGACAGGGGCGGCAAGGTGCTGGCCACCACGGCGGACGCGCCGCACCTGTTGGCCACGGTGCTGGTGGCCCGGGGCGACTTCGCGGCGCGCTACCCGGACGCGGTGCGGCGGGTGCTCCGGGGGCTCTTGGACGCGGGGCAGGGTGTGCTCAAGTCCCCGGCGGCCGGGGCGCGGCTTTTGGGAGAGGTGGCGCCCTACCTGGGGGACCCCTCGGAGGCCATCCGCAGCGCGCCGCCCGCGACGCTGGCGGACAATCGGGCCTTCTTCGGACTTTCCGGCGAGGCGCCGGTTACCTATGACGAGCTCTTCCAGAGCGCTGCTGCGCTCTTCCAGAAGCTCAATCGCGGGACGGCGCCCCCTCCAGCGGAGGACACGCGGGACCTGGGCGCGCTGAAGTACGTCTCCGAGGCGCGGGGGCCCTGAAGCGGGCCGGAAGAGGGAAGGGGAGTCGGACGTGGCGAAGACACCGAACTACATCAAGGCCGCGTTCCTCCTGCCGGCCAACCTGGTGGGGCTGACGACGGCGGCCATGTCCAGCGCCGTGACGCAGGAGCCGCTGCCCATGATGGTGGCGCTGGGCGTGGAGGGCGTCTACCTGGCCGTCGTGTCGTCCATGAAGCGCTTCCAGCGCGCCGTGCGGGCGCAGCAGCCGGACAACCCGGAGGCCGCGCGCGCGGCGGTGGACTCGCTGCTCGCGGACCTGGCGCCGTCGCAGCGTGACCACTACCAGCAGCTGGTGGGGCTGAAGGAGAAGATCCTCGCCAACTACCGCAAGCTGCCCGGCGGGCGAGTGCTGGCGGCGGACAGCGAGCCCAAGCTGGACGCGCTGCTGACGTCCTTCCTGCGGCTCATCTCCGCGCTCAACCAGTACCGCACGTACCTCAGCGGGTCCGACCGGGAGCACCTGACCTCCGAGGTGGCGGCGCTGGAGGCGGAGGTCGCCGGGGAAGCCAACCCGCGCCTCAAGGACGTGAAGGGCAAGCGCGTGGAGATTCAGCGCAAGCGCCTGATGCGCTTCGAGCAGGCGGGCGAGAGCCGCGAGGTGGTGAGCCACCAGCTGGCCGGCATCGAGGACCTGATGCGCCTGACGCACGAGCAGTCCATCGCCATCCGCGACCCGGAGAGCGTCAACCGGCAGCTGGACGTGCTCTCCGCGGAGACGGAGGCCACGGACGAGACCGTGCGCCAGATGGAGCGCTTCCTCGACTTCACCGAGGAGACCTCCGCGCCCCTGCCGCACGGCGGCACCCGCGTGCGGTAGAGCGGGCACGGGCCCGGACGGGCACCTGTTCACCGTGGCACCTTGCGGCACCGGCGGGGGCCTGTGACGGAGCACGAATAGATTGACTCTCCGCCGCAGGCATCCTGTCCTGCCGCCCATGCTCCGCCGCGTTGGATTCCTCCCGTTGGTCCTGCTGTTGGTCGTGTTCGCCGGCTGCTCGCGCTGCGGGAAGGAGGCGGCCGGGCCCGCGGATTCGCCCCGGGGCGTGTCGCGCTACCTGCCGCGCACCGCGCAGGCGGCCGTCGTCATCGACGACCTGGGCACGCTGGGCGAGAAGCTGGCGCGCTTCCAGAACCTCAAGGTGGCCTCGTTCGTCGCGCAGCTGCAGAACTTCCCCTCCGCGGAGCGCTACGTGTCCGCGGTGATGCGTCAGGTGGGCGTGGACCTGCGCAGCCGCAAGGCGCTGGAGGACGCCGGCATCGACCCCAAGCGCGGCGCGGGCGCGGCCATCTTCGGGGGCATGCAGGCGGTGTCCGTCATTGGCGTGAAGGACGCGGACAAGCTGAAGACGACCTTCGCCACCTTCGCCCGCACGCGCCTGGGCGCTTCGGAGGAGAAGGACACGAAGGTGGATGCAGGACGGTTCGTCACCTTCAACCGTCCGGGCTCCACGACGCCCATGCTGGGCATGCTCTTTCTCCCGCACGACCTGGTGCTCCTGGGCGGAGGCGCGTCGGTGGCGCGGCTGACGGAGCTGGCGGCGCTGCCGGAGGAGCAGTCCCTCGCGAAGGAGCCGGTGCTGGAGGCGTCCCTCAAGCGCCTCTCCGGCGACCGCGACTTCCTCGTGTGGCTGCCGGGTGGCATGGGCCTGCTGCCCGCGGGCAGCGTGCAGGGCATCACCTTCACGGGCCACGTCGAGGACCGCGCGGTGACGCTGCGCGCGGACGCGCCGTGGCCGGACACGCAGACGTCGCTCGCGGCGCTGGAGCCCAAGGGCGGTGAGTCGCTCGCGGGCTGGCTGCCGCAGGACAGCTTCTTCGTGGCGCGCTTCCGCGGCGACCCGGCGCAGCTGGACGGCGTGTGGCCGTACCTGGCCGGCTCGCAGGTGACGCGCGCGGTGCAGGAGGCGGGCTTCAACGTGAAGACGGAGGTGCTGGACAACCTCAAGCCGGGCATGGTGCTCGCGCTGTCGCTGTCGCCCAACGTCAACCTGTCCTCGGGCATGCCGGACCTGGACCTGCGGCGCACCAACCCCTTCCGCTTCGTCAACCTGGTGGCGCTCGCGGAGGTGAAGGACGTGGCCAAGGGGCAGGCCACGCTGGACAAGGTGCCCGGCTTCGCGGGCGGCTTCGGCGCGAAGGTGGAGCCCACGGACGTGAGCGGCCAGAAGGCGTACCTCACGTCGTACCGCGCGGGTGAAGGCGCGCACTTCGCGCTGTCCAAGGACGGCAAGCTGCTGCTCGCGGCGCCCAAGGCGCGCCTGGAGTCCACCCTGGCCTCGTTCGCGCAGCCGGCCGGTACCGGCCCCGTGTCCGAGGACCTGAAGTCCGTGGGCAAGGACGCCGCGCTGGTGGTGCTGCTGGACCTGCGCCGGCTGGCGGACGCGGTGAAGGCGCTGCCCTCCGCCGCGTGGGGCATTGGCGGCTTCGCCATCAAGGCCACCACGGTGCGCTGGCTGGATGCCACGGATGACCTGCGCGCGGTGACGATGGCCCTGTCGCGCAAGGACAAGGCGCTGCAGGCGGAAGTCTCCCTGCGGCTCACTCCCGCGCCCGCCACCACCACGACCCCGGCCACGCCTTGATCCACGCGCGAGATGTCGTGAAGGAGTACGAGGACGGCGAGGGCTCGCGCGTACGCGTCCTGGACGGCGTGTCGCTGGACGTGGAGGCCGGGGACTTCGTCGCGGTGGTGGGCGCGTCCGGCAGCGGCAAGTCCACGCTGCTGCACCTGCTGGGCGGCCTGGACGTGCACTACCAGGGGCAGGTGGAGGTGGGCGGCGTGAAGCTCACCGGCCTGCGCGACAAGGAGCTGGCGCGCTTCCGCAACACGCACGTGGGCTTCGTCTTCCAGTCCTTCCACCTCATCTCCAACCTGTCCGCGCTGGAGAACGTGTTGTTGCCCTCGCACTTCGGTCCGGCCACGGCGGACGGGCGCCAGCGCGCGAGCCGGCTGCTGGAGCGCGTGGGTCTGGGCCCCAAGCAGGACCGCGCGCCGGTGCGGCTGTCCGGCGGCGAGCGCCAGCGCGTGGCCATTGCCCGGGCCCTCTTCGGCGGCCCGAAGCTGCTCCTGTGCGACGAGCCCACGGGCAACCTGGACGCGGCCACCGGCGCGGGCGTCATCCAGCTCTTCCAGGAGCTGCACAAGGAAGGGCTCACGGTGCTGACCGTCACCCACGAGGAGCGCATGAGCGCGGTGGCGCGGCGGGTGCTGCGGCTCAAGGACGCGCGGCTGGTGGAGGAATCCCCCGCGTCGGAAGCCCTGGCGTCGCGAGGTGCCCCGTGAGGTTCGACGCACTGTCGCGACTGGTGAGGTTATCCCTCGCGCGCGAACGCAAGGGCGCGTTCTTCTCCGCCTTCGGCGTGGCCATGGGCGTGGGCGCGCTGGTGTTCTTCGTGGGCCTGGGCCTGGGCGTGGGGCGCGTCATCCGCGAGCGCATCTTCCCCACCGACTCACGGCTGGTGGACGTGGTGCCCCCGGCGGTGTCGCTGGGCCTCCTTGGCGGCGGCAAGCTGGACACGGCCGCGGTGGAGCGCCTGGCCGCGCTGCCCGGCGTGGAGACGACGTATCGGAAGATGAACGTCCGCGTGCCGGCGGTGACGCGCTACGACGGCGTCTTCTTCGGCTCGCGCCTGCGCATGGGCATGGAGGTGCTCGCGGTGGGCGTGGACCCCGGCCTGGTGCAGAAGGACGTAGGGCTGCCGGAGGCAAAGGACTTCAAGGACCCGGGGGAGGGCAAGGCCATCCCCGCGCTCATCTCCACGCGCCTGTTGGAGCTGTACAACAAGACGTTCGCGCCCGCGCGCAAGCTGCCTCAGCTGTCCGCGGAGATGCTCATCGGCTTCGGTTTCCCGGTGGAGTTCAACCGCTCCTACGTGGCCGCCACGTCCGGCGGACCCAGCACCACGCAGCAGGCGCAGGTGGTGGGCGCGTCCGACCGGGCCATGCTCGCGGGCATCACCATCCCGCTGGACACGGCGGTGCGCATCAACCGCGCTTCCGGCGCGGACGCGGACAGCTACTCCGGCGTCACGCTGGTGGCCGCGGACCCTTCACGCGTCCCGGAACTGGTGGAGGCGGTGAAGGGGATGGGCTTTGAAATCGATGATCAGGAGCGCCGGATGGCGGAGAACGCGGGCGCGGCGGTGGCGCTCACCACGTCCGCGCTGGCGCTGCTCTCCATCCTCATCTGCGTGCTGGCGGCGGTGAACATCGCCCACGCCATGTCCTCGTCGGTGCGCGCTCGGGCGAAGGAGATTGGCGTGATGCAGGCGGTGGGGGCCTCGCGCGCGGATGTGCGCGCCATCGTGCTGGCGGAGGCCGGCGTGGTGGGCGTGCTGGGCGGCGCGGCGGGCACGGCGGCGGCGCTGCTGCTGGCCTTCATCGTGGACCGGCTCGCGAAGGGCTACCTGCCCAACTTCCCCTTCAAGCCGGAGAGCTTCTTCTCCTTCCCCGCGGCGGTGGTGCTGGGCGGGGTACTGCTGGGACTCGTGGCCGCGCTCGCCGGGGCGTACTTCCCCAGCCGCCGCGCCGCCGCCACGGATCCGGCGAGGACGTTGGCGGGATGAGCGGCCCTTCTCGCAAGTCGCTCCTGACCAACGTCCTGTGTTTGGGGGCGCTCGGGTGGATCTACGGGGGCGACCTCTCGGATGCCCTGCGCGCCCGGACCGAGGAGGTCTCCGCGCTCCTGACGCCGCCGTCCGCCGTGCGCGCGAGCATCGTGCTCGGGCTCGCGGGCGCGGGCCTGGTCGTGTTCCTCGCCGGACTGCTGCGCAAGAAGCCGGAGGGCTTCAAGGGCTACCGGCTCCTGCCCATCCTGCTCGTGGTGGCGCTCTTCGTGGACCTGGTGCTCGCGGAGAGCCGCACGCCGCTGGACCCGCCGGAGATGGCCTCGGTGGCACTGCAGCGCTTCCAGGGCGAGGCCCAGAAGCTGGCCACGGTGGAGTCCGTGCCCACGCGATCCCAGGTGCTACAGCCCCTGGTGGACGCGCTGGGCTCTCCGCCGTACCTGGAGCGCGGGGCGTCGGTGCCGGCCTATACACTCCAGGTGCGCACGGACTGCGAGGGCCCGGTCCGTGACGCGCCCGGCGCCCGGGCCGGCACGCTGCTCTACTGCGTGGCCCGGGACGGCAAACAGGCCTGGGTGACGCTGGTGGGGCTGCCCGCCGAGGTGCGTTTTGGTGCGCCCGCCGTGCTCTCCCAGCGGGGCGAGCCGCGCGTCGCCGTCGTGCGTGCACAGATCCCCGCGGATCCCGAGGAAAATGATGTCCTGCCGGGCATTGACCTGGAGATCCCCACCCTGGATGGGGGCTCGGTGACGTCCCCTTCGCCCTGAGTCGGGGTCGCCTGGGGAGCAAGCGGGCGGAAATAGGTCCGCGCGCGCGGTTGACCCTGCGGAGCCGCGATCGATAGGCTCCCTGCAAGGACTCGACCCCCACACACAGTGACGACCTCTCAACCGAAGCGGCAACCCATCCCGTTCGGGAAGTATCTCCTCCTGGACCGCGTAAACATCGGCGGCATGGCGGAGGTCTGGCGCGGCAAACAGTTCGGCGCCAGTGGCTTCGAGCGACTTGTCGCCATCAAGCGCATCCTGCCGAACATCGCCGAAGATGAAGAATTCATCTCGATGTTCATCGATGAGGCGAAGATCAGCGTCCAGCTGACCCACGCCAACATCGCGCAGATCTACGAGCTGGGGCAGATCGCCAGCAGCTACTTCATTTCGATGGAGTACATCCCCGGCAAGGACATGCGGGCCATCTTCGACCGCTGTCGGAAGAAGGGTGAGCCCGCGCCGGTGCCGCTGGTCGCCTTCTGCGTGGCGAAGATGTGCGAGGGCCTGGACTACGCCCACCGCAAGAAGGACGGGATGGGGCGCGAGCTCAACATCGTCCACCGCGACATCTCGCCGCAGAACGTGCTCGTGTCCTTCGAGGGCGAGGTCAAGGTCATCGACTTCGGCATCGCGAAGGCGGCGGGCAAGGCGACCAAGACGCAGGCCGGCATTCTCAAGGGCAAGTTCGGCTACATGAGCCCGGAGCAGATCCGCGGCCTGCCGTTGGATCGCCGCTCGGACGTGTTCGCCATCGGCGTGTGCCTCTACGAGATGCTCACCGGCGAGCGCCTCTTCGTGGGCGACAGCGACTTCTCCGTGCTGGAGAAGGTGCGCAAGGCGGAGGTGCCGTCGCCGTCCACGTACAACCGGCGCATCCCGGAGGCGCTGGAGCGCATCGTCCTCAAGTCGCTCGCGAAGGACGTGGAGGAGCGCTACCAGTACGCCAGCGAGCTGGGCGACGACCTGCAGCGCTTCCTGCTGACGAGCGACTCCATCTTCGGCCGCAAGGACCTCATGCAGTACATGAAGTCCACGTTCGCCGAAGAGGTGGAGCGCGAGAAGCAGCGCCTGGCCGAGTACGCGGACATCCGCGCGCCGGACGGCATGCTCGCGGCCATCGAGGCGGGCTACAGCGGCCCGTCCCCGGTGCCCACGCAGAGCATGACCAACATCCCCGCGGTGGCGCCCTCCGCGCCCGCCGTGGAGCCCGTGTCCGCGCCGCCGCCGCGCGCCTCCAACTCCGGCGCCAACCCGCAGGGGGCGCGCCGTTCGCCCACGCTCGCGGCGCTGCCCAAGCTGACCGCCGCGCCCGCCGCGCCCTCGCCCAAGGAGGACGAGGAGCTGGCGACGCAGATGGTGGACCGCGACGCTGTCTTCAACGACTCGCCGGAGCCCACCACCCAGCCGGGCGCCGCCATTGGCCGCGCCGTCACGCCGCTGGAGTCCCCGGCCGCGCCCGACGACGACGACGGAGAGGACGTGGCGGGCCGCACCGCCGTCATCCCGCCGCTCTCGTCGCTGCCCCAGCCGCCGGCGCCGCCGCGCCTGTCGCAGAACAGCGCGCCGGTGCTGAGCGCCGCGCCGCCGCGTCCGTCGCTGACCAACGTGCCCACGCTGATGGCCAACGACGGGCCCATGCCCCGTCCGACGCCGAACCGGGGCAACGACGGTCCGCCGCAGCGACTCCACCGGCCGGACCCGCTGCCGGAACCGTTGCCGCGTTCGCCCGCGCCCCCCGTCCTCAACAACGGGAACGCGCCGCGTCCGCCCGCGAAGGAAGGCCGCCAGAGGAACGCGCCCGAGCAGGAGGCTCCTGCCCGGGGTCTGGGCATCAAGGGCATGGACAAGCGCCTGCTCTACGGCGCAGTGGGTCTGGCGTCGCTGTTCCTGCTGGTGGGCGTGGCCCTGGTCTTCTCCCCGAGCAAGCCCGCGCAGGGCTACGTGATGGTGGAGCTCAAGACGCTGGAGGCGAAGGACATCGCGATGGTGTCCATCAACGCGGGGCCTCCGGAGAAGTTCCCCCCCAACGGCTTCGCCCTCAAGCCCATGTCCGTGGGCAACGTGCTGGTGGTGGTGACCGCTCCGGGCTACGAGGCCTTCAACCAGTCCGCCATGGTGTCCGAGGGCACCAACGCCACGCAGGTGCCGGTGGTCCTCAAGAAGCAGGCGCGCTCGGTGGTCGTGGTCTTCAAGACCCAGCCGGAAGACGCCGAGGTGAAGATCGACAACCAGGTCGCCCGGAAGCAGGGCGTTCGCGAGCAGGTGCTCCGGGACTTCTCGCTCAGCAACGACGCCCCGCTGGTGGAGGTCACCGCCGCCGGCTACGTGCCCTTCGTCAAGAAGATGGCCGTGAACAACAACGGCCTGGACGTGGTGGCGAACCTGGAGCGCGCGCCCGTGGAGGTTCGGGTCGAGTCCACGCCCGAGGGCGCGGCCATCTTCCAAGGCAAGCAGGACCTGGGCTTCGTCACGCCGGCCACCATCCGGGTGCCGTGGGGCACGCGTGAGCTCACGCTGAAGGCGAAATGCCACTCGGATGAGGACGTATCCGTGGGCACGCCGTCCCCGGCGGGTTCCACGGTCAAGGTGGATGCAACCCTGAAGAAGCAGGCGCGCTGCCGCGATTAGCGGCACCGCGGTCCTGACACTTAAGAGGTAGCCTGGGGGTCCTCCCCCCGGATGTCCCTGGGGGGAGCGGCGCCGGAGGGATGTCCGTGACGAAGGTGCGTAAGGTGAACAAGGCGGATCCGCTGGCGGATCTGCCCCGGTGGGCGCAGCAGCTTGCGCGCAAGTACTACACGAAGACGGTCAGCACCTTCCTGCTGTACGGGGCCGTGCGCGACCTGCAGCCGCTGCAGCTGGAGGACGGCGGGCGCGGCTTCGGGACGCTCAAGACGTTCCTGTCGGAAGAGCTGTTCGGCGGGCGCGACCACGTCCTCTTCTACGACCGCTCGTCGGGCATCCGCTCGGCGACGCCGGAGACGCAGAAGGACCTGGCGCGGGCCATGACGGGTTACGACGCCATGTACGGCACGGACTACGCCAAGGTCATGCCGCGCGACCCGGGTCGGGCGCTGCAGATCCTGGAGAACTTCCTGCGCATGCGCCTGAGCGAGGGCCGCTCAATGGCGCTCATCATCGACTACGCGGAGACGCTGGTGCCCGGCGGGGAGATGAGCCACCTGTCCGCGGAGGACCGCTTCGTGGTGGCCACGCTGGACAAGTGGGCGCACGACCCGCAGTTCCTGGCCGGCGACGTGTCCGTGGTGCTGCTGGCGGAGAACCTGTCGGACGTGTCGCCGCGCATCAGCCGCAATCCGTACGTGGCGCCCATCGAGCTGCCGCTGCCCACGGAGGAGGAGCGCCTGGAGTACGTGCGCTCCAAGCTAGAGGGCAAGAAGCTCCAGTCGGTGTCGGAGGTGCCGGTCGCGGGCCTGGCGAAGATGACGGCGGGCCTATCGCGCATCAACCTGGACCGCGTGCTGACGGAGGCGCTGGAGCGGGAGGTGCGCATCACTCCGGAGCTGCTCAAGGAGAAGAAGAAGGAGCTCATCCAGGCGGAGTGCCACGGCCTGCTGGAGTTCATCGAGCCCGCGCACACGCTGGACGCGGTGGCGGGGCACGCGCCCGCCAAGCAGATGCTGCGGCAGGCGGCGTCCGCGCTGAAGAAGGGCCGCATCGAGGTCATGCCCATGGGCTACCTGGTGAGCGGGCCGGTGGGCACGGGCAAGACGTTCATGGTGAGCTGCTTCGCCGGGGAGATTGGCATCCCGGTGGTGAAGTTCCTGAACTTCCGCAGCCAGTGGCAGGGCGTGACGGAATCGAACCTGGAGAAGATCTTCAACCTGCTGAAGGCCCTGTGGCCGGTGGCGGTGATGGTCGACGAGGCGGACACCTTCCTCGGCAACCGCGACTCCGGCGGGGACTCCGGCACGAGCAGCCGCATCTTCGGCTCCATCGCGTCCTTCATGGGCAACACGCAGTACCGAGGCAAGATTGTCTGGTTCCTGCTGACGGCGCGGCCGGACCTGCTGCCCATCGACTTGAAGCGCCAGGGCCGCGCGGAAGAGCACCTCGCGCTCTTCTATCCGCAGACGGATGAAGAGCGGAACGAGCTGTTCCAGGCGATGAGCAAGAAGACCGGCGTGTCCGTGGAGGGCGTGGAGTCCTTCGCCGCGCTCATCCCCGGCGGCGTGCGCGCCTTCAGCGGCGCGGACATCGAGGCGGTGATGGTGCGTTCGAAGTTCCGCGCGCTGGCGGATGGACGTGACCAGGTGACGAAGGACGACCTGGCCGCGGTGCTGGCGGACTTCGTGCCGCCCAGCTACCCGCTGGAGATTGAAATGCAGAACCTGGTGGCGGTGCAGGAGTGCACCAGCCGGGCGCTGCTGCCGGAGAACTTCCGCAAACTGGACCGCGACTTCATCAGCAAGCGCGTGCGGGAGCTGAAGATGCTCCTCGAAGAGCAGTAGACGTCGTCAGCCCACGGTGACGGGGACGCCCAGGTGCGGGTCCTGGAGCGTCTCCACCACCGCGATGCGGTCGCCCACGGCGAGCGCGTCATGCAGGACGAGGATGTCCTCGTTCGCGTGACGGATGCAGCCGTGGGACACATCGCCCCCGAGCAGGGCAGGGGCGCTGGTGCCATGCAGCTCCTCGCCGCTGCGACGGCCATCCGCCCAGGACAGGTCCAGCAGCCGCGCGCCGAACACGTGCCGGTCGTTCCACAACCGCGCGCCCGCGTTCTCGGTGGCCACCTGATCCAACTTCGCGCGGACGACCTTGAGTCCAGGGTGCGTGGGCGTGGCGGCGGTGCCCACCGCGTTGGGGAAGATGTCCACGAGCTTCCCCTCCGGGTCGAAGAGGAACGTACGGTGCTCGCGCAGCGCGATGACCACGCGCACGGGCTGGCCCGCGTAGAACGAAGAGGGCAGGGCGCGCGACTGTCCCCGTGAGCCCGGAGCCGGAGCGAGCGCATCCAGGGCCTTCAGCGTGGCGGTGTCGAGCACGCCGCTGGAGCGCAGGCCCGCGTGCACCTGGAAGTTGCGGAGCGCACGGGCCGTGTCCGGGCCGTAGCGTCCGTCCGCGCCGCCGTACAGCGCGAACCCCATGTCCATGAGCGCGCCCTGCACCGCGCGCAGCCCGTCTCCTTTCGAGCCCGTGCCGAGCACCGTCACGCCGGACGCCACCTCCGTGAGCTGAGGCGACCCTGCGAAGCGCGGATGCTCCAGTCCGCCTGCCACCGGAACCGCCGCGCCCGCGAAGTCGACCGGAGGCTCCATGACGCCCAGGCCCCCAGCCGTCACCGCACGCGTCGCCTCTTCGGCTCGCGCGACGAGGGTTGCCGCCGTTCCTGCCACGATGTCGCGTGCGCGCTTCTCAGGGCCGTACACTCCGTCGGACGGTGGGGCGAGGGAAAGCCCTCGCGGTACCGGACCGGGCCCGCTGAAGCGCGTCAGCGAGTTGCCTCCGGAGACCGTCCTGTCCCCCGGACGTTCGACTCCACGGGGCAGGACGGACAGGGCCGGCGCGGATTCGCTCGCGCCAGGCGTTTCAGAGGGAAGAAGCGGTGACTCTCGAAGCAGTGCGGATGCGAGCATGGCGCCGGGGACTGCAAGGTCCCGGCCGTCGCGCCATGCCCCTGTGCCGCTACGGCGCGCTCAGCGACAGCAGCTTGCCGGTGGGGACCGTGCGGTGGTCCTTGATGTGGTTCCACTTCATGATGTCCTCGACGGACACGTTGTAGCGCTGCGACACCGACCAGAGCGTCTCGCCCTCGGCCAGCGTGTGCACCTTGCCCTTGGGGCCCACGGGCGCCTGGCTCGCCACGGCGGTGGCCACCACGATGGTGCCGCCGCGCTCCTCCACCTTCGCTGGCGCCGCGCCCTTGGACTCCGGCGGCCACACCGCGAGCAGCGTGCCCAGCGACAGCGTGCGGTTGCGCTTGGGCAGGTTGTTCCACTTCTTCAGGTCGTCCACCGACACTTGGAAGCGGTTGGCGATGAGCCACAGGCTGTCGCCCTCCTGCACGCCGTATGTGATGCGCGTCTTGCCATCCACCTTCTCCGTCTTCACCGGGCCCGCCGCCACCGGGCCACGCGGCGTGCCCGCCGGGACCTCGTCCTCCGGCCGCGTCGCCACCACGCCGCTGCGCCGCGCCTGCGCCACCTTCGACGCCAGCGCGCCGCTGATGCCCGCGTCACCGCTGCCACCCCGGCCGCTCGCCGGCACCGGAATCACCAGCTCCGAGCGCACCTTCAGCACCCGCGCGGTCTTCAGCCGGTTCATCTGGAGGATGGCCTCCGGCGCCGTGCCGTACTTCTGGGCAATCTGCGACAGCGTGTCGCCCTTCTTCACCGTGTGCACCCGGAACGTCAGCCGGTCCGCTGGCGACAGCTTCTTGAAGTTCTCCGCGAAGAGCGTCGTGGTGCCGCGCGGCAGCTTCAGGGTGTAGGGCTTCGAGGCCGTCGCCGGAGGCGTGCACCAGCGCTTGAGCTCCGGGTTCAGCTCCTGCACGTCCGCCACGCTCACCCCGGCCGAGCGCGCCACCACGTCCAGGTCGGTCGCGTCCGTGAGCTTCACCTCGTCATATTCCAGCGTGGACTCGTACTGGAACTCCTCCTCGGAGAAGCCGAACGCGGTGGGGTTCTTCGCCACCAGCGCCGCGGCGATGAGCTTGGGCACGTAGTGCTTCGTCTCCTTCGCCAGCCCGGGCTCCTCCGCCAGCACCCAGAAGTCGTTCGTCCCGTAGCGCGTCACCATCTTGCGCACCCGGTACGAGCCCGTGTTGTAGCCCGCCCACGCCAGGTACCAGTGGCCCAGCTCGCCGTAGAGGTCCTTCAGGTACGCCGCCGCCGCGTGCGTGGCCTTGATGGGGTCACGCCGCTCGTCCACCCAGAAGTCCTGCTTGAGGCCGTACTGCTTGCCCGTGCTGGAGATGAACTGCCACGGCCCGGCCGCGTGCGCCCACGAGTACGCGTTCGCGGAGAAGCCGCTCTCAATCATTGCCAGGTACACCGTGTCCCGGGGCAGGCCCTTCGACTCCAGGATCGGCTGCATTACCGGCAGGTAGCGCGTGGAGCGCGCCATCCACTTGCGGAACCACTTGCGGCCGGGGCCCTGGAAGAACTGAATGTACTCGGCCACCCGCGGCTGCATGTCGACCGGGATGTCGTAGCGGTCCTTCACCTGCGAAATATCGAAGCTCGCCAGGTCGGTGATGCGCGCCAGCGGCGGGGCGGTGTCGTCCTCGCGGAAGGTAGGCTCTTCCAGCGCGTCCAACATTCGCAGCCGCAACGGGTTCGTCAGGCCCAGCCGGCGCAGCGACTGCATCATCTCCGCGTTCGGCTTCGACTCTGGGTCCAGCGTCGCGCCTTCCAACGCACGCAGTTCCTCCAGCTCGGCGGACTCGTTCTCCACCTCCTCCGTCTCCTCGCCTTCCTCCATGGGAGCGGGGGGCGTGGCCAGGCTGCCGTCCGCCGTCAGAGAGGGGGCCTGCGAGGGGGGCACCGCACGCACGCCGGGCGGCGGCACCGGTGACGGCGCCACGCCCTGCGAGGAGGGAACCGAGGCCAGGGCAAGCAGGAGCAGAGAAAGCGGCATGGGAACGCCAGGCGAGGTCGCCCAGAAGCAGGCGAAGCTCGCAGTATTCGCCAGCTTTCTTGACAGTCAAACAACAAGTCGCTCGGTACGCCCTCGGGAATCACCCACCGTAGGAGCGAGCGACCCTATTTCGCCGGTGGCTCGCCTGCCTGCCCGCTCTTTCCCGTTCCGCCATGGCCGGGACCGAGGATGCGAGGCAGGTACGTGGCGAAGTCGAAGTGCGGCGAGTTCTCCGTGTTGTGGCAGGTGACGCACACGGCCTGTCCCGGCTTGCCCACGATGGTCGCGGGGCTCGGCGAGTCCACGTGCTTGGAGCCCGGACCGTGGCAGCTCTCGCAGCCCACGTCCTCGCGGCCCTCCACCTTGTCCAGCCGGCACACGCCGCCGGGCTTCTGCCAGCCGGTGACGTGACAGCCCACGCAGTTGAGGTGGTGCTGCTTGCCCACCTCTTCCAGCGTCTCCCACGCGTGGTGGTGCTTCGTGCGCTCCCACACTCCGGTCGCGTCCGGGTGGCAGTCCGCGCACACCGCACTGCCGACGAAGCCCGCCTGGCCCTTCTCCGGAAGAGGGCAGTCCTGGCCGTGCGCCTTCGCCCACGCGAGGTTCAGCTGGCCCACGTCCGCGTCGTACGCCTTCACCAGCGCCTGCGTGTCCGGCGCGCTGGGCAGGTTCGACTCCAGCGGCAGGAAGCGCAGCGCGAAGCCGTTGACGTCCGCGGCCGGCGCGGGCGGCGCGGAGAGGAAGCCCTGCTTGCGCGCCGCGAGCTCGTCGCGCTTGCCCTGCTTCAGCGCCTTCAACTTCGGGTCGATGCCGGGCAGGGCTATTTCCTTATCCAGGAGCGCGATGCGCTGCTCCAGCGCCGTCACTTCCCGCTCCACGTCCCCCTGCGAACGCTGCGGCGTGAAGGGACCCTTCGCCGGCGCGTACGTCAGGTCCACGCGCAAGAGCGAGCGCCCCTTGCTCTGCACCGCCACCACCGGCACGTCGGAGCGCACCAGCCGGTTCTCCTCCGCGGAGAACTCACTGGCGCTGTGCGTGGCGACCACCAGGTTCGCGGCCAGGCCCGGCAACGCGGCGGCGGCCTGCGCGGCCTCCAGCGGCTGGTCCAACAGGCCCACCACGAAGTCCGCGCCCTGCTCGCGCGCCTGCTGGCTGGCCTTCACCAGCGCTTCGCCGGAAGCCGCCGCCACCACGCCCACCTTGCGCGTCCCCGCGTCCAGCACCTTCACGCCGCCCGTCGGAATCTCCGGCAGGCCCAGGCCCTGACGGAAGGCCGCGCCTCGCGTGTCGTCCAGCTCGCCCGTGGCTCGCACGGCGATGCCCATGGTGCGGAACGCGTCCGCGAGCGCCTTCGCCTTGCGCTCCTCCTGCGGCACCTGATCCGCCTTGAGGTGCGTCTCCCCGAAGAGGCTGTTGCCGCCGTCGATGTACAGCACCGGCTGGCCGCCCTGACGCGCCTGCTGCACCTGGAACGCCGCCCGGCCGATGCCTCCGCGCATGTTCTCGCTGCAGCCGCATGGGCCCAGGTATCCACGCGTGTCCGCGGAGATGAACAGCACGGCGCCCGGAGGCGCGGCGGGAGTAGGGGAGGCGGCTTGCTGCTGCCCGGGAGCACTGCCCGCGCCGCTCTCCGGGGCGCGCGGCTCCTGGCGTCTGCATCCGGTGAGAAGCGCGCTTACGAGCACCGCGAGGACGGCCGCGCGCATCGTCATCACCAGAGGATGCTCTGCACCAGTTCGTCGATCTTCTCGCCCATCGCCTCCAGGCCATTCACCTTGGAGAGCGAGCCATCCGCGCCCACCTGCTCGGCCAGCTTCGACAGCTCGTCGTCCGGCAGGCTGGAGAACAACACGATGGGGATGTCCTGCGTGTTGTACTCGTTCTTCAGCGTGCGGCAGATGTCCGTGCCCTTCGCTTCGGGCATGTGGATGTCCGTGAGGATGAGATCCGGCCGCCAGCTCTGAAGCGTTTTCTCAAACTCCATGAGCGTGGAGGTGGCCACGACCTCATAGCCCCGTGCCTCCAGGACGGCCTTCTCCATGGCGAGGGTGATCTCGCTGTCGTCAATGAGGAGGATTCTTCGCTTCTCTTCGGACACGGCGACCTTCCTTGGGGGTCGGTTCTAGCCCACCACCCAGCGGCGCACCAATGCTTTCCCGTGTTGCGTTCCAGCACGGGTTTTCTGTCCCCGACCCCGGGCTTCCCAGCGGCCGGGCGGGCTCGGAAACACCCACCGTCTTTCCCGGACAACCGACCGCACACGGAGTATGGAGGCGCCCATGAAGCGCCATGCCTCCCGGGTCCTGGTGGCCCTCCTCCTCCTGGGGTGCGTCCTCGGGGGCCTCCCTGTCCTGGCCCTCAACAACGGCCTGGGGCAGGTCCCCCAGGACCTGGACCGCACGTCGCCGCGCGCCACGGCCCAGGGCTTCCTGGACGCGGTGCATCGTGGGGAGTACGCCCGCGCCGCCCACTACCTGTACCTGGACCATCTTCCGGCGGCCGAGCAGCCCGCGCAGGGCGCCCAACTGGCGCGGAAGCTGAAGTTCGTCCTGGACCGGGAGCTGTCGGTGGACACGTCCGCCCTGCCGAAGACGCCGGAGGGCGAGCCCCCCAACTCACGCTTCGCGTCGCTGGGGGCCATCCCGCTCAAGGGCGAGAGCGTGCCCATCCGGCTGCAGCGCTTCACCGTGGATGGCACGCCCATCTGGGTGGTGGCGGAGTCCACCGTGAAGATGGTGGACCCGCTCTTCGAGGAGTACGGCCCGCTGCTCACCGAAACGCTCCCTGCCGTCTTCTTCGACCGCACGGTGCTGGGGCTGGAGCCGTGGCAGTGGCTGGGGCTCGTGGTGACGCTCCTGAGCGCGTGGATCCTCTCCTATCTCCTGGAGAAGCTCCTGCTGGCCGCCGCGCTGCGGGTGGCGCGCTGGACGCGCATCACCTGGGATGACCAGATTGTCAGCGCGGGCCGGGGGCCCCTGCGGCTGCCCTTCTTCGCCATCCTCCTGGCGCTGGGCACCTCGTTCCTGCTCCTGCCTCCCAAGCTGAAGCTGCTGAGCGACCGGGTGAGCTACTCGCTCACCATCGTCGCGGTGGCGTGGTTCATCCTGCGCTTCCTCCGCGTGTCGGAGGCCTACGTCCAGAGCCGCGTCACCTCCGAGTCCAGCCCCCACCGCCGCGCGCGCTCGCTGCGCACGCAGTTGGCCGTGCTGCGCGCCGTCTTCGAGGTCGCCACCTACGTCATCGCCGCCGCGCTGCTGCTCATGCAGTTCGAGGTGGTGCGCAACGTGGGCGTGTCGCTGCTGGCCTCCGCCGGTATCGCCGGCCTCGCCATCGGTCTCGCCGCGCAGAAGTCGCTGTCCTCGCTGCTCGCCGGCATCCAGCTGTCCATCACCCAGCCCGTCAGCATTGGCGACAACGTGCTGGTGGAGGGCGAGTTCGGCACGGTGGAGGAGATCACCCTCACGTACGTCGTGCTGCGCATCTGGGACCAGCGGCGCATGGTCATCCCCATCACCCAGTTCCTGGACAAGCCGTTCCAGAACTGGAGCAAGGGGAGCCCGGAGATCATGGGCACCGTCATCCTCCAGGTGGACTACATGGCGGACATCGACGCGCTGCGCGCGGAGCTGGACCGCATCCTCGCCAACGAGGGCAAGGCCCTGTGGGATGGCCGGGTGAAGACGCTGGTCGTCTTCGACGTGATGGACAAGACCCTCACCGTGCGCGCCCTGGTGAGCGCGGCGAACTCCAGCAAGCTGGGCGACCTGCGCTTCCTCGTGCGCGAGCGGCTGGTCGTCTTCCTGCGCTCGAAGCCCCAGTGGCTGCCCATGGTGCGCAGCGAATCCCGCCCCGCGCAGCCCCCGCCCTCCCGGGATGACCAGGAGGAAGCCACCCAGGGCGCTCCAGAGCCCCGGTCCTGAAGAAGAGCGCCTGTGAGAGCCCCAGGGAAAACGGGCGCTTGCACGGACGCTCGCCGCGCGATGAATATGTCGGCCCACGCGGCGTAAGACGCCCGTAAGAGCATTCGCACCCAAGCTGGGGAGTCCAACAGATGAAGCGTCCTGTCACCTTGTGCGGAGCCCTGGCGCTCCTGGCCGTCGCCGCGCCGCTCACCGCGAGCGCCCAGGAGCGGGGCCGCACCGACGGGCCTGAAGAGTCGGAGTACGGCACCGGGGGCTACGGCGACAACCGCCGGGGCGTGTCGCTCCAGTTCGACTGGGGCGCGGCCATCAACTCCGGTGAGAACCCCCCGGGCGCGCCGGAAGGTCCGCCGCTGTTCGTGGGCGCCACCGTGTCCCTCTGGGGTGATGACTGGTACCGCCTGGACGTCAGCGGCGGCTACGTCTTCGACGGTGGGCGCTTCATCGGCAACGTGGGCCCCACCTTCCGCAGCTGGGGCTGGCCGGTGTCCTTCACCCTCGGCCTCAAGGCGGGCGCCATCGTCATCCCGGAGGGCGAGGGCCTGCGCTTCGCCATCTCGCCGCAGGTGGGCGCGGAGATCTTCCTGGACCGCCGCGACCGCGTGCTCATGGGACTGCACTACTCGCCGGACATCCCCATCGGGGGAGGAGGAGTCACGAACCGGTTGTTCATGAACGTCGGATACCGGTTCTGACGGAAACGCCATGATCGCTCAACTGCTCGCCGCCGCTGTCGCGTTGACCACGGCCCAGGCGCCTCGCGCCGCCTCGCCGTCCGTGGCACTGCCGTTCCCGTCGGGGGACGTGCAGACCTACAACATCATCCAGTGGGACCCGAACCAGCTGCCGCGCATCTATGAGCGGTCGGACCAGCTCCCGCTCACCGACGAGGAGCTGACCAAGCTGTCGCAGGCCGGCTTCGAGCCCGCGCAGCTGGTGAAGATGATTGAAGAGCGCCGCTGCGCCTGCGACGCGAGCGCGGACGGCCTCATCCGCCTGAAGAAGGCGGGCGTGGACAAGACGGTGCTGGCGGCGGTGTCGCGCCACGGCCTGGCGCCCAACCGGCAGCTGGACATCCTGGTGACGCTGGACTTCACCGGGGAGAGCCGCACCGCGCGCGAGGCGTTCCTCTACTTCTTCGTGGACGACGGGGACATCACCCGCGTGTTCTCCGCGAACCTCCCGGAGCTGCTGCAGCGCCGCAACAGCCACGAGACCATGGTGGACCGCAGCGACATCATGGTGGCGCGCACGGTGCGCCGCATCCAGCTCGCGGGCCACGTGCCGCTCAAGACGTACGGCGCGCACCGCGTGATGGTGGCGGCGAGCGCCAGCCCCACGCTCACGCACCCCTCTCAGCTCACCCCGCAGGAGCGCGCGAAGGCGCAGACGTACACCTTCGACTATCCGCGCGCGTCCTTGCAGAGCCTCTGCCGCCTGACGGCCGGCTACCGCCGCGACGCGGTGCTTGCCTACAAGTGGAACTTCGAAGGCAGCCGCTTCGAATGCGAATGGAACTAGGAGTCGACCCGACCATGAACACCCGCCGCCTGTTGCTGTCCGCCCTCGTCGCCGTGTCGCTCGCCGGCTGTGGAGGCTCCCGCGCCTTCACGCGCGGCACCTACGAGGACCCCAACACCATCGAGATGCTGGGCGACCGCTTCAACGAGAACGACCTGCAGCTCATCGCGAAGAAGATGGCCGAGTCGCTCGCCAACGCCCCGCGCTTCGCTCAAGCCCCGCCGCAGGGCGCGGCCCTGCCCATCGTCCTCGTGGGCAAGCTGCGCAACAGCACCAGTGAGCACATCGACATGCGCTCGCTGGGGGACAAGATCCAGACGGCGCTCGCGCAGACGGGCCGCTTCGCGCTGGTGGACCAGCAGGCGCGCCAGGACATCGCGGAGGAGTACGAGTACCAGCAGTCCGGCTACGTGAACCCGAACGCCGCCAAGGCCCCGGGCCAGCAGGCGTCGGTGGACTTCCTGATGACGGGCGACCTCGCCTCCATCATCCAGGAGGTCGGCCGCGACAAGCTCGTCTATTACAAGATGACGGCGAAGCTGAACGACGTGCGCACCGGCACCATCGCGTGGACGGACGAGAAGCAGATCCGCAAGAAGTTCGAGAAGCAGGGCGTGAGCTGGTAGCCGTCCGCCGTGGCCAACCTCCTCGACATCGCATCCCAGGCCCCGCGCGTCCCCGCCGCTTCCCCGGCGGGGGGGCGTTGGGGCCTGTTGTTCATCGTGGCCATGAGCGCCCTGAGTGTCCTGGGCACGGGCTGCGCCAGCGACTACGTGGCGCGCACGGCCTCCGCGCGCTCCGCGTACCAATCCTCCGACTATCAGCGCGCCCTGAGTGAGCTGGACGGCGAGCAGAAGGAGGCCCCCGAGCGCGACCAGCTCCTGTTGCTCCTGGACAAGGGCATGGTGCTGCACGCGGCCGGGCAGTGGGAGGAGAGCACGAAGGTGCTGGCCCAGGCAGACGAGCTCAGCTCGCAGCTGGACATCACCTCCGTGAGTGAAGAGGCCGGCATCCTGCTCAGCAACGAGCGGCGCCGCGCCTACCGCGGGGAGGACTTCGAGAAGCTGATGATCTCCGTCCTCCAGGCGCTCAACTACGCGGAGCTGAACCGCGACGAGGACGCGCTCGTGGAGGTCCGTCGCGTCAACGAGCGCATCGAGAAGATGATCACCGAGGAGAAGAAGCCGTACGAGCAGCTCGCCATCGCGCGCTACCTGGGCGGCGTGCTGTACGAGGACCAGCGCGAGTGGGACTCGGCCTTCATCGACTACATGAAGGCGTACGAGCTGGAGCCCCGGCTGGGCGGGCTGGTGGAGCCCCTCTTGCGGCTGGCGAAGAAGACGGGCCGTGACGACGCCTACGCGACGCTCTCCCAGAAGTTCCCGAACGTGGCGCACGACGCGGTGGGGCCCGGAGAAGGGCAGCTCGTCGTGGTGGTGGAGGCGGGCCTGTCGCCGCAGAAGGAGCGCGTGTCGCGCGACTACGGTGACTCCGGGGACCTGATTGAAGTGCCCGTGTACCGGGACCGCGGCGGTACACCGCCGGTGCGCGTGTCGGTGGAGAGCCAGGCGGAGCAGGCGGTGACGGTGACGTCGCTGTCGCGTGTGGCCCAGGTGCACCTGAACGACCGCATTGGCCGCATGCTGGCGAAGCAGCTCGCGGGCGCGGTGGCGAAGGCGGGCGTGGCCGCGGGCGTGGGCGCGCTCACGAAGAGCAAGGAGCTGGGCGTGCTCACCTTCCTGATTCTCAACGCGGGCAACCAGGCGGACCTGCGCTCCTGGCTTTCACTGCCGGCGGAGTTCCAGGTGGCGCGCTTCCGGCTTCCTCCGGGAAAGCACACCGTCCAGGTGGATGCACCGGGCCGGCCCACCACACACCTGGTGGAGGTGAAGCCGGGACGGGTGGAGGTGCTGGTGGTGCGAAGCTACTGACGGCGTCGTTTTGGGAGTAGGGTGCGCGCCCCATGTCGCCGGTCGTAGCCGAAGTCCTCCTGTACTCCTTCATCGTCGTGGCGAGCGCTCTGGCCGGGGCGGGCGTGGTCATCTTCAATGACCGCTCCACGCGGCTCGTGACGTTCCTGGCCTTCGCGGCGGGCGTGATGTTCGGCGCGGCCTTCTTCCACATGCTCCCGGAGGCGTACGAGGGCGGCGGCTGGTGGGCCTTCGCGCTCGTGCCCATGGGCTTCCTCTTCGTGCTGGTGCTGGAGCGCTACCTCGTAGCCCACGCCTGCGAGGAGCCGCCAGACTGCGCGGAGCACGTGCATGGCCACGCGCTGGGCCTCAGCGCGTTCCTGGGCCTGTCCACGCACACGCTCTTCGACGGCATCGCGCTGGGCTCCTCGGTGAAGGAGGGCGTGGGCGCCATGGCGCTGCTGGCCATCACCGCGCACAAGATTCCCTCGTCGCTGTCGCTCGCGTCCATCCTCCAGGCTGAGGGCAAGAAGCGCGGCACCATCCTGGCGTACACCGCGCTGTATGGCCTGATGGTGCCGGTGGGCGCGGTGCTCTACTTCGGCTTCGACGCGGTGCTGAGCTTCCAGTCGCTGGCGCCCAAGGCCCTGGCCTTCTCCGCCGGCACCTTCCTCTACATCGCCGTGTCGGACCTGCTGCCGCACGTGAACAAGCACGGCAGGGACAAGCCCGGGCGCAACCTGGTGGCATTGGCAGCCGGGTTGCTGGTGATGTTCGTGCTCGCGCGCGTCCTGGGACACACGGAGCACTGACGGCACCATGGAACGACGCAAGGACTGGTACGAGCACCCGGAGTACTACGAGGCCATCTTCGGCACGGACACCGTGCGCGAGGCGGACTTCCTCCAGGAGCTGAGCCGGCGCTTCGGCACGGGAGGCAACCAGTGGCTGGAGCCCGCGTGCGGCGCGGGCCGGCTGGTGGAGGAGGCCGCGAGCCGGGGCCTGAAGGTCGCGGGCTATGACTTGTCGGAGGCCATGCTCGCGCACGCGCGCAAGCGCCTGTCCCCCACGGAGCGCCGCCGCGTGAAGCTGTCCCAGGCGCGCATGGAGGACTTCTTTGATCCGGCGCTGGAAGGCCGCGTGGACCTGGCCCACACGCTGGTCTCCACCTTCCGCTACCTGGACAGCGAGAAGGCCGCGGTGGAGCACCTCACCGGCACCCGCCGCCTGCTCAAGCCGGACGGCATCTACGTGCTGGGCTTCCACCTCACGGACTACGCGCGCTCCGGCCCTGAGCACGAGCGCTGGGTGGGGCAGGTGGGCGCGGACAAGGTCGTGTGCAACACGCACGAGGGCCTGCCGGAGCAGCGCCTGCGCCGCTCACCCATGCGCAACCGCCTGCGCGTCACCGGCCCGGACAAGGACTGGCTCATCGAGACGACGTGGTTCTTCCGCACGTACGACGAGGCCCAGGTGAAGCGCCTGTTCCGCAAGTCCGGCCTGCGCGTCGCGGCCACGTTCGACTTCGACTACGACCTGGACTCGCCCGTGGGCCGCGGCAGCCCGCGCCTGGACCGCGTCTTCGTGCTGAAGCGGGACACGCCCTCCAAGGCCTGACTGGTATGGAATGACCCGGCTGCCCGTCCGTTCAGAAGGCGCGGTCCGTCAGGCATTGGGGCTCAAACGTCAGGGTTTGCGTCCTGTCCGGACGCGCTCGCGTTCCAGCGGGACGCAGGTTGAGTGGGATGTTCATCGTGACCCCGCGAAATCATTGGATTCACCCTGTTGGCACGGCATCCGCAATGCGTCCCGCCCATACGCCGGCAACGGCGTGTACCGCATCCAGATGCACCCGGAGCGCGGAAGGAGGGGCCGCTCCTTCCGCGCTCTCCATCTGAATCCGCACCTCCCCGTCATCTCCGATAGAGTCCGCGTCTGCTTTTTGGACGGCTTCGCCGGTCGGCGGTGGCGCGGCTTCCGCACGGGAGGCGATGGGGATGCAAGACGAGTTGGCGCAGCTCATGGCTGCGCTCAGGGATTCCAGGGACTTTGAAACGGCGGCGGCGGCGGCGTTGCGCCGGATGCTGACCGTGGCGGACGCCGCGGTGGCGGCCAGCCGCTACGCGGGCCGGGCCCGGGTCCTGCGCGGCATCGTCCACCTGCGTCCTGGCGAAGCGTACCGCCGGCTGGCGGCGCTGGACGTAGGCGCGCGCGAAGTGACGGACGCAGGCGTCGAGATGCCCTTCTTCACCTCCGCCACGGCCTGGCGCGCGGTGGTGGAGCACCGGTGCGCGGTGTCCATCGACGTGAACATCGGCACGGTGCAGCCGCACGCGCCGGACGCGCCGGTGACGGGTGACCCGGGCCTCGCGGGCTTCCACAGCAACGAGAGCAAGCAGCGCTTCCTGGGGCGCCACGCGACGCACGTGTGCGTGCTGCCCCTGCGCACGCCCGCGGGCATGGAGGGCATGATTTCGCTAGAGGCGGACTGCCTGGCCGCCATGGGGCAGGAGTTCGTCTGGCGCGACGCCGGAGACCTGCTCCAACTGCTCACGGACATCGCCGCGCCGTACCTCACCGCGCTGCCGCAGCGGCCGGTGGCCACGCCGGAGGTGGACGAGTTCCTCCCCGTGGTGGGCCGCTCCATGGCGGAGCTCCTGCCCATCCTCCGGACCTTCGCGCTCCAGGACGAGACCATCCTCGTGAGCGGGGCCACGGGTGCGGGCAAGTCGCGCCTGGCGCGCTGGTGCCATGAGCGCTCCGGCCGCCGGGGCAAGCCCTTCGAGACGCTGGACCTGGTGACGGTGCCGGAGGACCTCCAGATGGCGGAGCTCTTCGGCTGGAAGAAGGGCGCCTTCACCGGCGCGGTGCGCGACGCGCCGGGCGTGGTGGCCCGCTCGGACGGCGGCACGCTGTTCATCGACGAAATCGACAAGCTGTCGCTGAAGGCGCAGGCGGGCCTGCTGCACCTCTTGGAGTCGCGCAGCTACCGGCCGCTGGGCGAGGGCACCGGAGAGAAGCTCGCGGACGTGCGCTTCATCATCGGGACCAACGCGGACCTGCACGCGCAGGTGCGCGCCGGCCGCTTCCGCGAGGACCTGTACTACCGCGTGAACGTGCTGCCGGTGCGCATGCCGCCCCTGCAGGACCGCCAGGACGAGATTCCCCTCTGGGCGCGGTACATGGTGAACCGCCGTCACCGCGAGCGGATGCCGGAGGGCTCCGCGCGGCTGGCGCAGGAGGCGGAGGTGCTGCTGACCACCAGCTCATGGCCGGGCAACCTGCGGCAGCTCGACAACATCGTGCGGCGTGCGTACACGCTGGCGATGGTGGAGCACGCGGCCGGCACGGGCGACCTGGTGCTCCACGAGAAGCACGTGGCGCGCGCGCTGGACTACGAGCAGTCCCCCAGCAGCGGCCGTCCGCTGCCGGAAGCGCTGCGGGCCGCGGCGCAGGCCTTCGTCGGTGAGGCGCGCAGGCGCAGCACGCCGCTGGACCTGGACTACGCGGACGGCTTCCGCGGGCTGGTGCTGGGCACGGCCATCCGCCAGATGGGCCGCGACGAGGCCTTCCGGATGCTGGGCCGCGAAAGCCTGGTGAAGAACCGCAACCACCACAAGGCCCTCAAGCGCGAGCTGGAGAAGGTGGACGGCCTCTACAAGGCGCTGGGCGAGGGGGGCTCCCCGTTCTCCGACCTGCTGGAGAACGAGGACGCGGACTGACGCCAGGGGCGCGCCTTCAGTGGATGGCGCTGCCCAGCGGCTGGTAGTTCTCGTCGCGCAGGCCCACGAGCACGCTGGTGCCGTTGTCCGTCACCCGCAGCTCGCCGTAGCGCGCCTTCGCGTAGCGCTCCGCGTGGCCCTCCTGGAAGAAGAAGGCCTCCGCGCCCAGGCGCATCTGCGAGTTGCGGATGCGGAAGCGAAGGCGCACCTCGCCGGGCGCGAGCGAGGTGCCCGCCTGCGTCTCGTAGCGCACGAACTCGCCCACGTCGTGCTCGTCCAGGCGCAGCACCACGTTGCCGTCCTCCTGGGGCTGCTCGCGGCCCTCGCGCCAGCCCTGGTTGATGGCGTAGTCGAGCACCATGTAGTCGCCCTGGATGAGCGAGCGTGGGTCCACCGGAGCCAGCCGCAGCAGCACGGGCTGCCCCCGCGCGAGCACGGTCTCCTTCTGCACGACGAGGAAGGCGAGCGCGACGAACACGAGCGCGAGCCCACCGAAGATGACGGTGCCGCGTTTCATCGGGCCTCCGAGAGGACGGCGGACTGCCGCCGCAGGAAGAACTGCCGCACGCCCAGCAGCACCAGTCCGCTGCCCGTGAGCGCGAGCGCCTTGGCCAGCAGCGTGATGTGCAGGTCGTAGTAGTAGTACGCGCCGAACGTCAGCAGGAACGCCACCGCCAGCCCCAGCATCACGCGGCTGCGGCGGTGGAAGCCGAGCGTCAGCATCTGCACCGCCACCAGCACGCCCGGCGTGTTCAGCGTCATCACCGTGAGCAGCACGAGCGCGCCGGCCGCGGGAATCCAGACGCGCTGCTCCTGGGCCAGCCCCAGCTCGCGCAGCACCTGCCATCCCGTCCACGCCAGGAGGAGCGCCAGCGCGATGGAGAGGTACGCGCTCGGCACGAACCCACTCTCGAAGCGGAAGACGTAGTGGAAGCCCTCCTGCGAGTTCTCGAAGCTGCGGAACAGCAGCCACCCGGGCACGGCGCACGCGAGCGCGAAGGCAATGGGCCCCACGCGAGCGCCCAGCTTCCCGCGCCGCAGCACCGGTTCGAAGAGCAGGGTGCCGGAGAGCGCGGCGGCGCCCATGAGCATCCACACGTCCACGCCCGAGCCCCCCACTGCATCGAGCGCGAACACGCCCACGGACACGCAGAGGCCCACCGTCGCCAGGAAGTAGAGGATGAGGTCCGGGTACACGGCGAGCAGCGCGACAGACGCCACCGCCCCCGCGAACGCGATGGTGAGGGTGCCCTGGTCCAGCTGCGCCAGCCCCACGAGGAACGCGCCCACGCCCGCCATGCACAGGGCCAGGGCGAGTTGCTCCAGGAAGGGGCCCTGGGAGGTCCGGCGCAGCAGCACCGCCGCCACCGTGATCAGGAGGCCCATGCCGGTGAGCGCCACCTCCTCCTTCCAGAGGCCCACGCAGGCGAAGAAGCTGAGCATGAAGGCGGCGGCCAGCCACGCGCCGCCGCCGGCCAGCGCCTTGACGAACCAGGGTGAGGCACCCAGCGTCTTCTGGCGGATCTCCAGGGCGGTGCGGGCTCGCGCGTCCACCCCCGCGTCCACGTGGCCCTCGGTCTTGAGCCCCGCCAGCACGTCTTGAATCGTCGGTCGCAGGGCCATGATCAGGTCTCCTCCGAAACGCCGGTGGCCTGCGACTCGTGGCGCAGCCAGTACACCGCCAGGCCCACCTCGCCGATGATCACCAGGGGCAGGATGAAGAGGGTGAACTCGTCGGCGCGCGTCACCTCCAGGAGGAAGTAGCCCACTGCCGTCGTGACGAGCGTGATGAGGCTCAGCGCGCCCATGGTGAGCAGGAACAGCTCTCCGTGCAGGTGCCGGTGCAGGGCGTAGATGGCGACCAGCGCTCCCAGCACCAGCGGCAGGGACAAGCCGGCCTCGAGCGACCGGTCGTGCCTGCTCACGATGAACAGGATGCCCAGGGTCACCAGCGGCAGCAGCGTCATGAGGGACAACACGCGGGGCATCCACCGCCCCTGGAGCCAGGAGACCTTCTGGTTGGCGAAGTGCTCGTAGGTCGCCCAGGCGAACCCGTTGAGCAGCCCCAGCACCAGCGCGAGTCTTGCCTCGTAGGAGCCGAAGCGCGTCATGCGCTGGCCCCAGAAGAGGATGACGCCCGTGTTGACCAGCACGAGCTGGAGCATCCACAGCGGTGTGAAGCGCGCCAGCGCCACCCACGGCAGGATGAGCAGGCCCCAGCCGATGAACAGCTCATACGGATCCGCGCCCGTCTGGTACGTCTGCCCGTACACGGCGAGCAGCGGGCCCACCAGCACCGCGGCCGCGAGCAGAGCGAACTGGCCCGCAGGCCGGTCGCCCAGCCGCCAGGCGCCCACCGCTGCTCCGGCCATGCCCAGGCAGATGAGGCCCAGCTTCGAGAAGCGCCCCAGCTCCGCCCAGTTGAAGGCGAAGAAGTACACCACGCCCGCCAGCACGAGCAGCGAGCCCAGGGCCATCAACGTCGTGGACAGGAACGCACGCCACGCGGGCCGCGACGGCGAGGCGACCGCCAGGTGCAGCGCGCGCCCGTACGCGTCCGGTCTCAGGATTCCGGCGTCCGCCAGCGCGTGCAGCCGCTCCGGCGTCGCCTCAAGGTCGAGGAAGTCTTTCGGCACGGCCGGGGACTGTACTGCCTGACGTGAGGGCCGGGGAATGTCCCGGCCCTCCGCGCCCGGAAAGGCACCTACGGGGTGACGTCGGTGATCTTGTACGTGAAGGTTTTCGGGACCTCCCACTTCCAGATGCCGCCGTCCCAGGCTCTCTCGAGCGCGAGGAAGTACCGGCCAGTGGTGGGCGCGGTGAAGGTGGCGCCCTGGTCATTGCTGACCAGCTCCGGCCACCGCGTGGTGTCCTGCGCGTTGAGCACCGTGGTCCCGATATAGAAGGGGGGATTGCCCTGCGCGCTGACCGTCAGCAACTGGTAGGCATGGCCCTCCGCCAGGTCCACGGCCAGCACGTCCACGTCCGAGCTGTAGTTGAAATGGACGCTCAGCTGCGCGGGCACCGTCACGACGGTCGCCTCGGATGGGGTGTCCCCGAAGTCGTCCACGCCCACGTCCTGGACGGTGCACGTGTAGGGCACGGAGTTGGCTTCGTAGACCCCGCTCACTCGGACGCGCAGGTCGATGGCGTCACCTCCCGTGGTCTTCGCGGCCAGGAAGCGGATGCCCAGGCTCTGGAACCACGCCGCGCGGTCCGCGGTCAGGGACGTCCCCTCCGGGCGGATGAGCTCGAAGGCCGGCGCGACGCTGTCCGTTGGACCCGTGCAGCCGACCGCCAGGGTGTGGTTGGCGGGGACGTCGAACCGCCAGCGGTCCACGTCTTCCGCGTGCTCCAGGAACCCGTCGAAGGACGTCTGCTGGTCGGTGACAGGCTGGAGGACCGCCTGGTCCAGCGCGTCACCCGCGTCATCCTGGGTCTCCCGGAGCTCGTAGGTGAAGACGCCTCCGGGCTGCTGCTCCGAAGCGGACTCGATGTCCAGCACCACGTCCCCGGCGGTGGCCTGCTTCCAGAAGAAGGTGAGGTGCTGCACCTGCGTCCCGGAGGACCAGGGCGCCCCGATGGGCTCCAGCGTCACCCCGTCGCGCAACTGCGCCTTGCAGCCCAGCATCCCGACAGGCGTGCAGTCGAAGCGGTAGAGGCGGTCTGCCCGGAGGGTGAACCGCAGCGCGTTCGGCTCCGTCTTGCTGACGGTCCCTTCGCCCTGGAAGACCTGCGGTTCCTCCCTGGGCGTCCCATCTCCGTACTGCTTGATGGCGCACGCCCCCAGCAGGAACACCCCGCTCAGCAGCGCCATGCGCTTGAGAGACTTCCATTCACGATTCATGCGGCGTCCCCTCACTCCCCCAAAGCGCTCGCGCGGCCCGAGCGGCTGCCGCTCAGTATCGCACGCCTGTTTTCACCTGGAAGCCACGCTGGGAGGTGATTGTCATTCATTGCCGAGGAAGGCCTTCAGCTCGGGGAGCACGCGCTCGGGATGCTCCAGCTGCGGACTGTGTCCGCACTCCACGCGCACCACCCGGGCCTGGGGAAGGCGGCGCGCGGCCTCGTCCGCCAGTGAGACGGGCAGCGTCTCGTCGCGCTCACCCCAGATGAGCAGCACGGGGACCTTCACCTCGCCCAGCCGCTCGCGGCGGTGGAACAGCGGACCCGTCAGCGGCACCAGCGCGTTGAAGGCCTGCGCGGCTTCGGGCCTGCCGCCGGGCACGCTCAACAGCTCGTAGCCCAGCTGTCCCAGCTTCTCCCCCAGCGGCGTGGGCGGCGGCGGCAGCATCCGGGCCATCGCCCAGGGGCCCAGGTTGCGCGCCAGCCGCTCCGGTCCCGCGCGGAAGAAGAGGCGTGAGGCGCGCGGCATCTCCGGACCCAGCCCCATCGCGTCCACCAGCACCAGCCGCTCCACCGGCACCGTGCCGCGCAGCGTGAGCTCCAGCGCCACCAGTCCGCCCAGCGAGTGGCCGACCACCGACACCGGCCCCGGCGCCAACATCCCCAGCGCCTCCTCCACGGGCGCAGTGAAGAAGCGCACCGCGTCCTCCGCGGACTTCACGTGCACGTCCGCCGGGGTGGACTGACCGAAACCGGGCAGGTCCAGGGCCAGCACCCGGTGGTGTCGGGCCAGCACCGTCAGGTACGGGAACCAGTGGGTCGCCGAGTTCCCACGTCCGTGGAGGAAGACGACCGTGGAGCGGGCGCCCTCGGGAGGCCCTCCTTCGAGGATCCGCACCGCGCCACCCCCGGGTAGCCAGTGCACCTGGGGCACCACGGCCGGGGCCAATTGGGCCAGGAGCCCCGTCTCCACCGGGCCCACGGGGGGCGTGGCGCCCGGGGCTCCGGGGCGGCCGGCGGCGTCCCAGCGAGGGGGGAGGGGAGAGCGGCGGGGCGGGGACGGGCGGGACATGGGAGGATGACCCTTTACGGGACAGGGCGGCTTGACGGAATGTCTGGCCTACAGCGGTGTTGAGCCGGACGCCCGGGAACCCTAGGCTGCCCGCCGCCCAGGCCGACAGAGGGGACATGAACACCGACATTCGCGCGCTCACTGAACGCGTGCAGCAGGAAAGCAGCTTCGTCGAGGTCCTCAACCAGGAGACCGGCAAGGTCATCGTCGGGCAGCGGTACATGCTCGAACGCATCCTCATCGGCCTCTTGTGCAACGGCCACGTCCTCCTGGAGGGCGTGCCCGGACTCGCCAAGACGCTGACCGTGCGCACCGTGGCGGACTCGCTCAGCGCCACCTTCATGCGCGTGCAGTTCACGCCCGACCTGCTGCCGGCGGACCTCGTCGGCACGATGATCTACAACCAGCAGACGGCCGCGTTCACCGTCCGCAAGGGGCCCATCTTCGCGAACATCGTCCTCGCGGACGAAATCAACCGCGCCCCCGCCAAGGTCCAGTCCGCCCTCCTGGAGGCCATGGCCGAGCGCCAGGTCACCATCGGCGACCAGACCTTCGGCCTGCCCTCGCCCTTCCTGGTGCTGGCCACCATGAACCCCATCGAGCAGGAGGGCACGTACCCCCTCCCCGAAGCGCAGGTGGACCGCTTCATGCTCAAGGTGAAGGTGGGCTACCCGACCCGTGATGAAGAAAAGGTCATCATGGACCGGATGTCCGGCGGCTCGTCGCCCAAGGTCCAGCGGGTCATCGCGCTGGAGCACCTGGTGCGCGCGAGAGAACTCGTCCACGCCATCTACATGGACGAGAAGGTGAAGGAGTACATCCTCAACGTGGTGTTCGCCACGCGTGAGCCCGCGCGCTACGGCCTCAAGGACCTGGCGGACTACATCCAGTTCGGTGCCTCGCCTCGTGCCACCATCGCGCTCGCGCAGGCGGCCCGCGCGCACGCGTTCCTGCGCCACCGCGGCTTCGTCACCCCGGAGGACGTGAAGGCCATCGCCTTCGACGTGCTCCGCCACCGCATCGCGATGACCTACGAGGCGGAAGCCGAGGAACTCACCCAGGAGAAGATCATCCAGCGCGTCTTCGACCGCGTGGAAGTCCCCTGACAGGACCCCGGTAAGAGCGCGCCCGTGCTGCCCAAGGACCTCATCCGCCGCATCCGCAAGTTGGAGATCCGCACCCGCAAGGTGGTCTCCGACATGCTGGCCGGCCAGTACCACTCGGTGTTCAAGGGCCGCGGCATGGCCTTCTCCGAGGTGCGCCAGTACCAGCCCGGCGATGAGATCCGCTTCATCGACTGGAACGTCACCGCGCGCATGAACGAGGCCTACATCAAGGTCTTCACCGAGGAGCGCGAGCTCACGGTGATGCTTCTGGTGGACGTGTCCGCCTCCAACGAGTTCGGCTCCAAGGACCGCACCAAGGCGGAGGTCGCCGCGGAGGTGGCCGCGCAGATTGCCTTCAGCGCCATCGCGAACAACGACCGCGTGGGGCTCATCCTCTTCTCGGACCGGGTGGAGAAGGTGGTCCCGCCGCGCAAGGGCCGCACGCACGTGCTGCGGCTCGTGAGCGACATCCTCACCTTCAAGCCGAAGGGCCGCGGCACGGACCTGTCCGCGGGGCTCACGTACCTGACGCAGGTGTCCAAGCGGAAGGCCGTGACGTTCCTCGTGTCGGACTTCATGGCCACGGGCTACGAGAAGCCGCTGCGTTTGGTGGGCCGCCGCCACGACCTTGTGCCGGTGGTCATCGAGGATCCGCTGGAGCAGCGCTTCCCCGCCCACGGCCTGGTGGAGATGGAGGACCCGGAGACGGGCGAGCGCTTCGTGGTGGACACCAGCTCCACCGCCGTGCGCGGGAAGTTCATGCGCGCCATGCAGGCCCAGCGCGACGAGCGCCGCAAGCTGTTCAAGAAGCTGGAGCTGGACCACGTGGAGCTGCGCGCCGGGGATGATCACGGCAAGGCGCTGGCGAACTTCTTCCGCGCGCGGGCCCGGAGGATGGCGGCATGAGACACGCGCTCGTCCTCGCGGCCGTCCTCTTCATCAGCGCGCCAGCCGCATGGGCCCAGGCCCCCGCGCCCAAGGCCCCCGTCGCCCTGGAGACGGTGACGCCCACGGGCGCGTCCGGGCGGGTGGAGCCGGAAGCGGTCCACATCGGCGAGCCCTTCACCTACCAGGTGACGCTCACGCACCCGAAGGATCAGCGCTACGAGCTGGTGGCGCCTACGGGTGAGGGCGCGGTGGAGCTGCTCCAGCAGACGCGCCAGCGCCAGGACAACGCGAACGACGCGACCACGACGTTCGGCCTGCGCTTCTCCGCGTTCGAGCTGGGTGACGTGCAGCTGCCCGACCTCTCCTTCGACGTGGCGACGCCGGAGGGACCGCGCCGCTTCGTGCTCAAGGGCAAGACGGTGGAGGTGACCTCCACGCTGCCGCCGGACGCGCAGGGGCAGGGCGCGGAGCTGTTCGACTACCAGCCCCCGCAGGAAGTGCCCATCCGCTCCTGGACGCTGCTCTACGCGCTGGCGGTGGCGCTGGCGGTGGCCGTCGCGGCCTGGATGCTGGTGCGCTGGTGGCAGCGCCGGCCAAAGCGCGAGAAGGTGGTTCCGGTGTTGCCGCTGGACGTGCGCGTGCGCCAGTCCCTGGACGCGCTCAAGCGCGAGGACCTGCCCGGCCGCGGCCACGTGAAGGACTTCTACTTCCGCCTCTCCGAAATCGTTCGCGGCTACCTGGGCGAGCGCTACGGCTTCGAGGCCCTGGAGTGCACGTCGTCCGAATTGATGGCGTCCCTGCGCAAGCTGCCCACGCCGGGCCTGCCGGAGGACGCGCTGATGCGCTTCGTCTCCGAGTCGGACATGGTGAAGTACGCCCGCGCCGACGCGTCCCCCGAGTCCTGCAATCAGGCGCTGGCCTTCGGCTACGACCTGCTCTCGAAAACGTACGTTCCTCCCGCTCCCCCCAAGCCCGATGCTGCCCCCGGACCTCGCGTTCAATAACCCGGAGGCGCTCTGGGCCCTGCTGTTGGCGCCGCTGCTGCTGGCGCTCGCGTTCTGGGAACGCAAGCGTCGCGCCACGCTGCGCTTCTCCGCCGCGCACGTCTTCGCGAAGGGCGGCCGAGGCTTCCGCACGTATCTGCTGCCGCTCTTGCCCATCCTGCGCGTAGCGGCGCTGGTGGCGGCGGTGGTGGCCATCGCCCGGCCGCAGTCGCGCGACTCGCGCGTGCGCGACCTGTCGGTGGAGGGCATCGACATCGTGGTGGCGCTGGACCTGTCCACGTCCATGGAGGCCGGTGACTTCCGTCCGCAGAACCGCCTCAACGTGGCGAAGGAAGTGCTGACCGAGTTCATCTCCGGCCGCGTGAACGACCGCCTGGGCCTGGTGGTGTTCTCCGGCGCTGCGTACACGCAGTCCCCGCTGACGCTGGACTACGGCGTGCTGAAGGAAGTGCTCAAGCAGCTGCGCACCCGCGTGCTGGAGGATGGCACCGCCATTGGTGACGCCATCGCCACGTCGCTCAACCGCCTGCGCGACTCCGACGCGAAGAGCCGCGTGGTGGTGCTGATCACCGACGGCGACAACAACGCCGGGAAAATCTCCCCGCTGGACGCGGCGAACATGGCCGCGTCGCTCCACATCCCCATCTACACCATCCTCGTGGGCAAGGGCGGCAAGGTGCCCTTCCCGCAGGGCACGGACCTGTTCGGCAACACCGTGTGGCGCGAGACGGAGATCCCCATCAACCCGGAGCTGATGCAGGACATCGCGGACCGCACCGGCGGCGAGTACTACCGCGCCACCGACCCTGAAGGCCTCAAGCGGGGTCTGCAGAAGGTGCTGGACGCGCTGGAGCGCTCGAAGCTGATGGAGGGCGGCGCCAGCGCCACCTACAAGGAGAACTTCCACCCGTTCCTGCTGGTGGCCTTCGGGCTCGCCGCGCTGGAGTTGTTGCTGCGCGCCACCGTCCTGCGGGTGTTCCCATGATGCCCACGCTGGAGGCCTGGCGCTTCACGCTCCTGGGTTACCAGGTGGGCCTGGCGCAGCCGCTGTACCTGGGGCTGCTGCTAGTGGGTCTGCTGTTGGGGTTGCTCGCGCTGCTCAAGGCGTTGGGCCGCAGGACGCGGCTGTCGACGCTCATCGCGGAGCGCCACGTGACGGCGCTCGCGCCCGGCGTGTCCGTGTGGCGGCCGGCGGTGCAGGGCGGCCTGTACGGGCTGGGGCTGATGCTGTTCGGGCTCGCGCTCGCGCAGCCCCAGTGCGGCACGAAGAGCGAATTGACGAAGCGCCGGGGCATCGACGTGGTGGTGGCGTTGGATGCGTCCAAGTCCATGCTCGCGCGTGACGTGCAGCCCAGCCGGTTGGACCGCGCGCGGCTGGAGCTCAACACGCTGCTGGATGAACTGAAGGGCGACCGAGCGGGCCTGGTGGTGTTCGCGGGAGATGCGTTCGTGCAGTCGCCGCTCACGTCGGACTACTCGGCGGTGAAGCTGTTCCTGCGCGCGGTGGATCCGGACGCGATGCCCCAGGGCGGCACGAACGTGGGCGCGGCGCTGCGGCTGGCCAAGCAGGTGTTGGACAACGCGGACCGGGGCTCCAAGGAGCGCGTGGTGGTGCTGCTGTCGGACGGCGAGGACCTCACGGGCGACGTGCGCGAGGCCACGGAGGCGCTCAAGGACGCGCGCGTCCAGGTGCTCGCGGTGGGCGTGGGTTCGGACTCCGGTGAGCCCATCCCCGTCTACGACCGGCGCGGCGAGTTCGTGGACTACAAGAAGGACTCCAACGGCGACACGGTCATCACGCGCCTGGACCGCGCGGGCCTCACGGCCATCGCGGACGCCACGGGCGGCGCCTTCTTCTACCAGCCCAACGGCGTGGCCATGGGACAGGTGGTGGAGCGCATCGACCAGTTGCAGAAGAGCGAGCTGGAGAGCCGCGTGACGGTCCGCTACGACGAGCGCTTCCAGTGGTTCGCCGTCCCCGGCCTGGTGTTGCTGGTGCTGGGCATGGCGCTCATCCCTTCGCGCCGGAGGGCCGCATGAGCACGCAACCGATTCGGCGGCGCGCGGCGCGCGCGATGGCGGTGGGCCTGGCGGGACTGCTGGCGCTGCCGGCGCCCGCGTGGGCGGTGGGGCCGCTGGAGAAGGACCACCCGCTGGTGCAGCGCGGGCGCGATGCCTACGCGGCCGGACGCTACGAGGACGCGCTCCGGGACTTCGATGCCGCGAAGAAGGAGCGGCCCAATGATCCGACGGTGGAGTTCAACCGCGCGGACGCGCTGGCGAAGCTGGGGCGTTCAGCGGAAGCGCGCGAGGCCTTCAAGCAGGTGGCGGAGTCCTCGCGCCAGCCCGACCTGACGCAGAAGAGCTGGTACAACCTGGGCAACCTCGCGGCCACGGCGGGTGACCGCTCGGAGGCGCTCAAGTCCTACCGCAAGGCGCTCACGTTGGATCCCACGGATCCGCAGGCCCGGCACAACTACGAGGTGGTGCTGCGCGACCTGCCTCCGCCCCAGAACGGCCCGGATGGAGGCACCGACGGAGGCCAGGACGGCGGCAACGACGGTGGACGTCCGGACGCGGGCGAGGACGGCGGCCAGAAGGGTGACGGCGGCACGCCGCAGGACGGAGGCCAGGACGGCGGTTCGGATGGCGGCGCGGACGGCGGGGCCGACGGAGGCCAGGACGGCGGCGGGCAGGATGGTGGCCAGGACGGCGGCGCGGACGGAGGCGGCGGCGATGCCGGGCCTGGTGACGGTGGTTCGGATGGGGGGCAGGACGGCGGCGGCGATGGGGGGCCCACCGACGGTGGCGGGGACGGAGGTCAGGGCGACGGAGGCCAGGACGAGGGCGAAGGCGACTCTCGCGATGGCGGCGCGGACGGCGGCAGCGAGGGCGAGGAGGAGACGGAATCCAACCCGCGCGACGGTGGAAGTTCGCCGGGCGACGTCGACCGGCAGGAGGCCGAGCGCCTGCTGGATGCGATGAAGCAGAACGAGAAGAATCTCCAGCTCTGGCGTTTCCAGCAGAAGAAGAAGCAGAGGAAGCCCAATGAGAAGGACTGGTAGCGGACGCACGGCGCTGCTCGCCGTGCTCGCCCTCCTGGCCACGGCGCCGGCGTGGGCGGCGGACATCGAGTTCTACCAGACGGTGGACCGCACCGAGGTGGGCACCGACGACACCTTCAAGCTCACCGTGGTGATGGTGGACGCGCCGTCCAACGCCCAGGTGCGCCTGCCCGCGTCCAACGACTTCGAGGTGCTCTCCTCGTCGCGCGGCAGCCAGCGCTCCATCTCGTTGTCCGGAGGCGGCCCCGCCGTCATCCAGGACATCACCCGCCACGAGTTGCTGATGCGCCCGCTGCGCGCGGGCAAGCTCACCATTCCGCCCTCCACGCTCACCGCGGGAGGCCGCACGTACCGCACGGACGCCGTGCCGTTGACCGTGCGCGAAGGCCGCGTGGGCAACGCGCCCCAGGCGCAGCAGGGCGGCAGGCAGCAGCTACCGGATCCGTTCCGCAACTTCCGCAACATGCCGGACCCGTTCGGGGACGACGACTCGGACACTCGGGACGATGAACCGGTGATTCCGCGTGGGGACTCGGACCTGTTCCTGCGCGCGAGCCTGGACCGCGACGACCTCTACGTGGGCGAGCAGGCCACGCTGTCGCTCTACATCTACTCGCGCGTGGACCTGTCCAGCGTGGACGCGGTGACGATGCCCAAGCTGGAGGGCTTCTGGACCGAAGAGGTGGAGAGCCCCACGCAGCTCACGGGCGAGCAGAAGGTGGTGGACGGCATCCCGTACCGCGCCTACCTGCTGCGCCGCCGCGCGCTGTTCCCGGTGAAGTCCGGCACGCTGCTCATCACCCCGGCGGAGGCGGACATCACCACGGGCTTCCTCTTCGCGGGCCACCGCGTGCACCGCGTCTCCAACGGCCTGAAGGTGAAGGTGCGGCCCCTGCCGAACGGCGCGCCGCCGAACATGTCCAACGCGAACGTGGGCTCGTGGCGCATGTCGCTGGACGTGTCGCAGACGCGCGTGGAGCTGGGGCAGCCCATCACGGTGAAGGTCATCCTGGAGGGGCAGGGCAACGTGAAGAACGTCACCCCGCCGAAGCTCACCGGCCCGGCCTCGCTGAAAATCTATGAGCCCACGACGACGGACCGGCTCACGCCCAACCGCAACCGCATCCAGGGCCGCCGCGTGGTGGAGTACCTGGTGATGCCGCAGCGCACGGGCACCTTCACGCTGCCGGAGCTGCGCTTCCCGTACTTCGACCCGTCGCGGCGCCAGTACGAGACGGCGCGCACGGACCCCGTGACCATCACCGTGGAGGCGGGAGCGGGCGGGGTGTCCTCGCTGCCGTCGACGATGACGCCCTCGCAGGTGGCGGACGCGGCCAACGAGCAGAAGAACGTGCTCACCACCGGAGGCCTGCGTCCGGTGCGCGCTCGGGCCCACTTCGTGGAACCGTCGCAGCCCGTGTGGACGCGGCCCTTCTTCGTCGCGGGTGTGCTGGCTCCGTTGGGCCTGCTGGCGGGCGTGGCGTTCATGGGCGGCATGCGCGGCCGGCTGGCCACGCGTTCCGAGAGGGGCCGGGGCCGTCAGCAGGCGAAGGCCGCGCGCAAGAGGCTGGCGGAGGCGGAGAAGCTCAAGGCGGGCTCGGACTCGGGCGCGTTCTACGTGGAGGTGGAGCGGGCGATGGTGGGCTTCCTGGAGGCCCAGCTGGGCTTCCCCGTGGGCGGGCTGACGCGCGAGGCGCTTGGAGAGAAGCTGGCGGCGGCGGGCGTGGACGCGGAGCGGCGCGCGCGAGTGCACTTCGTGCTGGAGGCCTGCGACCTGGGACGCTACGGCGGCGGGGTGGACCCGGGTGAGCGGCGCAAGGTGCTGGCGACCGCGGCGGCGGTGATGGAAGGCTGGGCGTGATGAGCGACGCGGCGACGCAGGGCTACTACACCGCCGAGGAAGCGGAGGCCGTCTTCCAGCAGGCCAACGACGCGTATGGCCGCGAGGACTACGCCAACGCGCAGGCCCAGTACGAGAAGCTCATCGCCCACGGCTTCGGCGGACCGGACGTGCTCTACAACCTGGGCACCACGCACCTGGCCCGCGGCGACCTGGGCCGCGCGGTGCTGTCGCTGGAGCAGGCCCGGAAGCAGGGCGGACGCGCCGAGGACCTGGAGGCCAACCTGGCCCTGGCGAGGGCGCGGCAGGTGGACAAGGTCGTGGGCGCCTCCGCGGACGAGGCCTTCCTCCCCCGGCTGGTGGCGGCGACGGATGGCGCGGCCGTGGCATGGGTCTTCTTCGTCGCGTGGCTGGTGGGCTTCGCGCTGCTGCTCTTCCGGCGCGCCTTCCCCTCGATGCGGCGCACGGCGGTGGCGGTGGTGGCGGGGCTCTGCCTCACGGCGGCGGTGCCGGCGGCGCTGCTGTTGGGGGCACACATCTGGGTCCACCAGAACGTGCACGAGGCCGTGGTGCTGGCGCCCACGCTGGTGGCGCGGGAGCTGCCTCGCTCGGAAGGGCGCTCCCTCTTCGAGGTGCACGCCGGCCTGAAGGTGCAGCTCCTGGATGAGACGGGGAAGTACGTCCGCATCCGCCTGCCCAACGGCCTGGAGGGCTGGGCCGAGCGCGACGGCGTGGCCGAAATCTAGGCGGGGCCGGAGCGACCCCGCCCGCGTGGAAAACCGACGGGGGACCGCTTTCGTACAGAGGGGCTACCGGGAGGTGTCGCTTCGCTGGACGTCGCCAGGGCAATGGCCTACGAGGGGCCCCGAGGAAACATGGCTGGCAACGCGCAAGCGCCCTTCCACATCCTGCTCGTTGAGGACGAGCCCGTCATCCGCGAGCTGGTTCGCTCCATGTTGAGCGACGGCGCGGTGGACGTGGTTTGCGCGGCCAATGGCATCGAAGGCCTGAAGCTGGCCCGCGACCGCGACTTCCACCTCATCCTGATGGACGTGGTGCTGCCGCAGCTGGACGGCGTCTCCGTGTGCCGCATCCTGAAGAGCGACCCGGCCACGGCGAAGGTGCCGCTCTACATGCTCACCGCGAAGGCGAAGAAGGCGGACGTGGCGAGCGCGACGCAGGCGGGCGCGGACGGCTACATCCACAAGCCCTTCCGCGGCGCGGAGCTGATGGACCTGGTGGAGCGTCTGCGCACGGCCCGTTCGGCCGCGGACTGACGCTCCTCCGCAAGGCCCTTACGGCAGGTGAGGGTGGAGGAAGCGGGCCAGGGCGATGAGGTCGTCCCAGTCCAGCTCACCAAATTCCAGCGCGACGCCGTCCACTTCCCGGCGGCGGATGGTGCACATGGTGACGAGCTCCCGGTCGCCCGGCAGCGGCAGGGCGATGGTGAGCGCGCGCTGCGAGTCCGCCGGGTGGGCCTGGAGGAACAGGCCGTTCATGGAGATGTCGCGCGCCTGAGCCGTCACGGTGCGACCCGACAGGAGCACCTTCACCTGGAGCCGGGCTTCGACGCGCGGGTGGTAGCGCTCGCGCTCGTTCGGACGGGGACCGTTGGAGGGGTTCATCATCGGGTGCTCACCTTCGGGTGCGACAGGACGCGACAACTGTGATGCAGGTTGGCGCGGTGGCAAGTTTTCGGGTTTTCGCCCGCCGTCCCGCGCCGTGGACCTGCCGCCCTCGAACGGGAGACGCCTGACGCGGAGGTGACGGAGCGCGCCCCTGTCGTTTCAAGGGGTTGGCCCCTGGCACGGACGGTGGAAGGCAGCCCTGGCGAATCCCTGCCGGAGGCACCCCTTGGAAGACCGTCGCATCCCGTCGTTGAGCATCGCCCCATCCATCGCGCGCCAGACGCCGAAGACGGAGTTCGGCCCCTCGTTGGCGCGAGCGGCGCGCGAAGTGGTGCGCACGGGCGCGGGGCTCGTGGGCGGCATGTTGCCGTCAGGTCCCATCTCCAGCGCGGTGGTGGCCACGCTGGGCGGCACGGTGTCCGCGGCGGTGCCGGCTGAAGCGGTGTCGTCGGTGCCGGCGGCGGGCGGTGCCTCCGCGATGTCGGCGCGCGCGAGCACGGCGGGGACGACGGCTTCGACGGGGAGCGCGGCGACGGGGCAGGGGGACGCGTGGGACCTGCTGGAGGCGCAGAAGCTGATGGCCTCGGACGGCCAGAAGTTCAACATGGCCTATGTGGCTCTCCAGAACGAGATGCAGAAGGAGAGCCGCGAGCACAACGCCATCTCCAACATCATGAAGGTCCGCCACGACTCGGCGAAGGCCGCCATCAACAACATCCGCTGAGGCGCGTTCGCGATGGCCATCGACAAGTTGGGAGCCGTGGGCGGTGCGGGCCCTTCGCCCGCGGTGGAGTCCAGCAGGGAGACGTTCGGCAAGGTGCTGGAGGGCGCGCGTACGCCCCAGTCGCGCCCCGTGCCGGTGACGACGGAGGGGCCGCCGAAGCCGGTGCGCACACCCTCTGAGGCCACCGCCGGCGCGTCGCGTGCGGACGGCGTGGAGCGGGCGAAGGCAGGCTGCGCGGAGGTGAAGCCGGGGGCCCGAGTGGATTCGGCCCAGGCCGCGCGCAGTCAGCAGGCGGTGGAGGTGTTGGACCGCGTGGGGCAGGCGCAGCAGCGGCTGGACCACATCCTGAAGCTCGCCGAGTCCGGCCGCACGTTCAGTCCCTCGGAGTTGCTCGCGCTCCAGGCCCACGTCTACCGCGCCAGTCAGGAGCTCGATCTCGCCGGCAAGGTCGTCGAGAAGGCCACCGGCGGCGTCAAACAGGTCCTCCAGACCCAGGTTTGAGGAGTCCTTCCTTCCATGCGTTCCGCTCCCCTTCGTTGTCTCTGTTTCCTCCTGCTCCTGGGCGCCTCGGCGTGCCGGGAGCGCATCCAGCACGGCCTCGACGAGCGTCAGGCCAACGAACTGCAGACAGTGCTCGTCGAGCGGGGGCTCGACGCGCGCAAGGTGCCCGAGCCGGGCAAGAAACCCACCTGGGCCATCGAGGTGACGGACGCGCAGTCGTCGAATGCGGTGCGCATCCTGGCGGAGCTGGGGTTGCCCCGGCTCGCGGCAGAGACGGGCTGCGACGTTTTTGGCGGAAGCGGGCTCGTGCGCTCGCCGCTGGAGGAGCAGGTCTGCCGCGTCCGGGGAATGGAGCGGGAGTTGGAGAGGACGCTCCAGACGGTGGACGGAGTGCTGCTGGCGCGAGTGCACCTGGTGGTCCCGCCGCCGCCGAGGCCAGGACAGGCTCCCGCGCCCTCGAAGGCGTCGGCCATGCTGCGCACGGCGCCCGGTGGGGCGACGCGCGTGCGCAAGTCGGCGGACATGCTGCGTGAGCTCATCGCGGGAGGTGTGGAGGGGCTGTCACCGGAGGCGGTATCGCTGCTGGTGGACGAGGTGACGACGCACGTGGAGGCGCCGGCCCCGAAGGGAGGGCCTGTCCCGCTGCGGCTGCGCGTGGTGCTCGCCCTGCTGGGCGTGCTGGTGACGGGCCTGTCCGGAGCGCTCGTCTGGACGACGCTGCGCTGGAAGCACTACCGGGCCCTTGCGGAGCAGCCCCCCGCGGCGCCTCCTGTACCGCCCACGCCCGCGCGGCCGGTGGTGACCCCGGGCTCCACGCGCAAGCTGGCCTGAGCACGCCATGGACGTCACACGCGTGGGGCGGGTGCTACGAAAGGCCCGGAAGCTCCTGCCCGCGAGGAAGGAAGCACCGCGGGCCCCGGTGGCGGAGGTCACGCTGCCCGCGTTGTCCCTGCCCCTGGAACGCATCGCGCTGGTCGTCTGCGTCCTGGCGCGGGAGCGTGCCGCGGAGCTGCTGGGGGGACTGGTGGATGCCGAAGCGGGCAGGGCGCTGCGCCACCTGGAGCGCTTCGCCGCCATGCCTTCCGCCCAGCGGCAGGCGAAAGTGGCGGTGGAGTTCGGCGAGCGAGCAGACGGCGCGAACCGGTTGGCCCTCTTCCTGGAGACAGCTCCCGAAGCCCTGCGCCAGGAAGCCTTGCGCGGGCTTCCGCCGTACCACCGCAGCCGGTTTCCCCAGTGGGAGGGGACCGCACCGCGAGCGGATGCCGCTCCGGCCCTGACCACCCTGGCGGAGCGGCGCATCCGCGAAGCCCTGCGCTGAGCGTCCTCGGGCGCGGAGGGCCATCCCGAAGAAGGACCTCCACCCCTCTGCCAACACCCTGATTCCACGAGCCGGCCCCCTGGCCATGGCCGTGCACAGGGGACGTGTGTCCCATCGCCGTCCCGGAGTTCCGGATGCAAACGAATCCAGTCAGGTCCCCCAGCGCATCGAAGAAGCCCATGCGGCCGTTCCGCCCGGGGGCACGCCGGCTGACGCGCGCCCACCTGGTGCTGGGACAGCGGCCCCAGGTGGGACGGTGGGGCGCGGAGCTCCTGCGTGACGTGGGCCTGACGCTGTCGCGGGACCTGGGCGCGGCGGTCAATGTGGAGGGGCACCTGGTGCCGGCGGCGGTCCATCCGGAGCGCGAGCTGGCGATGGGAATGGTGTTCGCGCTGGTGGAGCTGTCCGCGGTGGGGGGCACCGCCATCGTGGAGCTGGAGGTGCCGCTGGTCTTCGCGGCGCTGGCGAGGCTGGCGGGGACGGGACCGCGGCCGGCTCCCGTGGCGGAGCTGACCCGGTTGGAAGAGTCCACGCTGGTGTATCTGCTGCTGTCCGCCCTGGCCGCGATGCGCGGGCAAGGCGAATGGGTGCGACGGCTGGGACCTCGTTTGTCCGCGGTGTCGATGCGGCGCGGTGACGTGCTGACGCGAATCGACCCGAGACAGCCCTACGTGGCGGTGTTGCTGACGGCGACAGTGGAGGGCGCGACGGTGGGAGGCCGGGTGCTCCTGCCCTCCCGAGCCGTGCAGACCGCGTTCCAGGAACTGCCTACGGAGTCAGGAGGCGCGGTGGCGCCCCAGGTGCTGGCGGCATCGGTCCCCGCGCGCTGCCTCATGGGGCGCAGTCCACTGCAGGCCTCGGCGGTGGATGCGCTGTCCGCGGGAGACGTCGTGCTCTTCGATGGCGTGCGTCTCCGGGACGGCCGGGTGGAGGGACAGGGACAGCTGATCACCCGGGGCTTCGCGCTCCGGGGCGAGTTTCTCGCGGAAGGTTTTTCGACAGGGAGCGTGCACTCGCGCGCGGCCCGACAGGAGTCGGACATGGTGGCGACGAACAAGCGGAGCGAGGCGATGCCGCCGCTCCCTGTGGATGTGGAGATCGAACTGACGCGGTTGATGTTGCCCCTGGCGGAGTTGGCCGCGCTGAAGCCGGGCACGTTGCTGCCCCTGCACGTGAACGCGAGCAGCCCCGTGCTGCTGCGCGTGGGTGACCGCGTGGTCGCGCGTGCGGAGTTGGTGGAGATCGAAGGCGAAGTGGGCGCCCGCATCCTGGCGTTGCTGCCGTGAGCGCACCCGTGAACACGCTGCTGTCCTCGTTCTCGCCACGCGGCAGGTTGCTGTTCGCGTCGGCTCTGCTCGTGGGGCTGGCGACGCTCGCGCCCCTGGGGGGCCTGTCGCTGGTGGGCACCTCGCGTCTGTTGATTGGCGCGATGGCGCTGGCCGGACTGGGCTGGGTGTTGCTCCGCAAGGGAGGCATGGCTGGGAGTGCCGATGCGGCCGCTCCGGAGCCCCTGCGCGTCGTCTCGCGGACGGGGCTTTCCCAGCGCTGTGGCCTCGCGCTCGTGGAGGCGGATGGACGGCGCTACCTCGTGGCCTACGGCGACACCTTCGCGGAGATCCATGAGACCCGGGCCATGGCGGTCATGCCCGGCGCTATGCCCAGGCCGACGGTGAAGCCCCGGTTCGACCTGGCGCCGACGGTGCTCTTTCCCCGCGCGCGGCAGGCCCAGACGGCGTGTGGCGCACTCCGGAAGCGAGGCGGGGGATGAAGGCGCTCGGATTGGGATGCGGTGTGTTCCTGCCCGCGAGTGCATTCGCCGCGGAGCAGTCCCTGTCGCAGGCCTCCTATGCCGGCAGTCCGCTGGCGATGATGGGGATGCTCGCGCTCTTGTCGCTGCTGCCGTTCGCGGTGCTGATGCTGACGAGCTTTTCGAAGATCGCCGTGGTGCTCTCCCTGGCCCGCTCGGCGATGGGCACGCAGCAGGCACCGCCGACCCTGGTGCTCACGGGGCTCGCGGTGGTGCTGACAGGGCACATCATGGCGCCGGTGATGGAGCGCATGTACGACGCGGGGCAGGCGGCGTACGACGAGGTGCATTCCGGAGCGCAGATCCTCACCGCCGCGAAGCAGGTGACGGAGCCCCTGCGAGCCTTCCTCATGAAGCATGGCGGTCCGGAAGAGCGGGCCCGCTTCGTGGACCTGGCTCGCGAGCTTCGTCCTCCAGAGGACTCCGAGCAGGTGCAGGAGACGGACCTCTTCGTCGTCATCCCGGCCTTCGTCATCACCGAGCTGAAGGAAGCCTTCCAGATTGGCTTCATCGTCTTCCTGCCCTTCCTGGTGCTCGACATGGTCATCGCCAACGTGTTGCTCGCGTTGGGCATGCAGACGTTGTCGCCGGGCCAGGTGAGCCTGCCCTTCAAGATCCTCCTCTTCGTCGCCGTGGATGGCTGGGCCCTGCTCGCGCGGGGCCTCATCCTCGGCTACCGGTGACACCATGAGCCAGGACGTCCTGCTCACCCTGGGGCGTGAGGCCCTGCTGTTGATGGTGCTCGCCTCGCTGCCGCCCATCGGCGCGAGCCTGTTGGTGGGCTTTCTGATGAGCCTCTTCCAGGCAACGACCCAGTTGCAGGAGAGCACGCTGTCGGTGGTGCCCAAGCTGTGCGCCGCGGTGTTGTCCCTGGTGCTCGCGGGGCCGTGGATCGCCGGACAGCTCACGCGCTTCACCCAGCACCTCCTCATGCTCATCGCGGAGGTGGCGCTGTGAATCCGGACGCGCTGGGCGAACAGCTCCTCGCCCTGGGACCGCACGTGGTCGCGGTGGCGCTGTGCGCGGCGAGGCTCGTGCCCATCGCGTTCCTCTGCCCATTGCTGGGAGGCCAGGCCGCGCCGACGACGGTCCGACTGGGATTGGTGCTCGCGCTCTCGCTCTTCCTGCACGTCGAGGCGGGCGTTGAGTTCAGCGGCACGGTGGAGACGCCGGTGGTGATGGCGGCGCTCGTGGTGCGAGAGCTGGCCTACGGTGTCTCCGTGGGGCTCGTGGCCGCGCTGCCCTTCGATGCGGCGAGGATGGGTGGCCGGTTCATCGACCTGTTCCGGGGAACCTCCGCGGAGGCGAGCCTGCCGCAGGCCGGGAGCCGTGAGTCGGCCACGGGCGACGCGCTGTACCACCTGCTGGTGGCGAGAGTGGTGTCGGGCGCACTGTTCCCCGTGGTGCTCTCCGCCCTGCTGCGCGGCTTCGGCGTGGTCCAACTGGGGGCCTTCGTGCCCACGGAGGCCTCGGCCCTGCACGTGGTTGTGATGGTGGGAGGCGCCATGGCCACGGGACTCGCGGTGGGCGCCCCGGTGGCGGCTGCATCGCTCGCGGTGGACTGCTTCCTGGGCATGGCGTCGAGGGCGGCGGCCCAGGTGAACCTCCAGGAGCTGGGGGCTCCGCTGCGCATCCTCGGAGGGGGCGCACTGCTGTGGTTGGGCGTGGGCCTGCTGTGTGAGCGGCTACTCGCGGGAGTGGCGTCGACGGAGGGCGCGCTGGCACTGCTGGGCGAGGTCTCCCGATGAGCGGCGAGAAGACGGAGCAGCCCACCGCGAAACGGATGCGGGAGGCCCGGCGCAAGGGCCAGCTTCCGCGCAGCCGGATGTTGACCTCCAGCGCGACAACGCTGGGCGGGCTGCTGGGCTTCATCGCGTTCGCGCCAGATGGCTTTGCTCGGCTGAGGGACTGGACCGCGCGGTTGATGCTGGAACAGACCGCCGCTGGCGCATGGGAGGAGGGGGCCTGGGTCGCCGCCCGGCTGTGTGGCCCTGCCTTGGGCGGAGCGCTTGCGGCCTCACTGGCGGTCTCCGTGGCCACCGTAGGCTTCGAACTGGACGCTCGCCATGCCGCGCCGAAGCTCGAGCGCATCAACCCCGCCGCGGGCCTCAAGCGCCTCTTCAGCGTCCGGCCATGGGTCGAGCTGGGCAAGGCGCTGATTGTGGCCGCACTGCTGGGCCTCATCGTCTGGAACGAGGTGGAGGCGGTCGGCCCCGATGCCTTGCGGACCGCGTGGCTCGAAGGAACCCGGGGAATGGAGTTCCTGCTCGGCCGGCTGGCTGCGCTGGTGACGCGGCTGGCGTGGGTGGTGCTGGGGTGCGGTGTCGTGGACTACGCGCTCGCCCGTCGCAGTCACCGGCGCGAGCTGATGATGACCCGCGAAGAGGTCAAACGGGAGCACAAGGAGAGCGAGGGCGACCCGCGCCACAAGGGCCAGCGGCGCGCCCTGCACCGCCAACTGGCGCAGGGCGGTCCGGCACGTGGAGTGCAGAAGGCCACCGCCGTGATCGTCAACCCCACGCACATCGCGGTCGCGCTCCGTTACGACGCGGGCGAATGCGACGCGCCCTACCTCGTGGCCAAGGGCCGCGAACAGGACGCGCTCGCGCTCAAGGAGGAGGCGCGCCGGCAGGGCATCCCCGTACTTCGGGACGTGCCGCTGGCCCGCAGCCTCATCCACTTCGACGTAGGGGAGTCCATCCCCGAAGAGCTGTACCAGGCGGCGGCCGTCGTGTTGCGGACCGCGATGGAGCTTCGCGAGCCGGACGACCGTCCAAGGAGACAGACGTGATGCCCCCATTCCTGAAGGTCTTGCTGAAGGCCCGTCAGTCCTCGGAAGTCGTGCTCGCGGTGGCGATGGCGGCGGTGCTGGGGGCGCTCATCATCCCGCTGCCGGCGTGGCTCCTCGACATGGGGCTCGCGGTGAATCTGGCCGCGGCGGTGGCACTGCTGGTCGCCGCGCTGAACGCGAAGGACGCGCTGCGGGTGACGTCGTTCCCCACGTTGCTGCTCTTCACCACGCTGTTCAGGTTGTCGCTCAACGTGTCGTCCACTCGGCTGGCGCTCTCCGAGGGCCACGCGGGCGAGGTCATCCAGGCCTTTGGCGAGTTCGTGGTGCGAGGCGACTACGTGGTGGGCGCGGTGGTGTTCGCCATCCTCACGTTGGTGCAGTTGCTGGTGGTGACCAAGGGCGCGGAGCGGGTCGCGGAGGTGTCCGCCCGATTCACGCTGGACGCCATGCCCGGCAAGCAGATGTCCATCGACGCGGACCTGCGCGCGGGTGCCATCGACCAGACCCAGGCCCGGCGCAGGCGGCGCGATCTGGAGCGCGAGTCCCAGATGTTCGGCGCCATGGACGGCGCGATGAAGTTCGTGAAGGGGGACGTCATCGCGGGGCTGGTCATCGTCGCGGTGAACCTGCTGGGCGGCACCCTCATCGGCGTGTTGCAGAACGGCCAGTCCTTCTCCGAGGCCGCCGCCACCTTCGCCCTCATCGCCATCGGCGACGGGCTCGTGTCCCAGGTGCCCTCGCTGTGCATCGCGGTGGCCGCGGGCCTCGTCGTCACACGGGTGGCGTCGGAGAAGGAAGAGGACTCGCTCGGGGCGGAGATCGGCTCCCAGTTCTTCGGCGACTTCCGCACCTTGCTCACCGTCGCGGGCCTGTGTGTCGCGCTGGCCTTGATGCCGGGCATGCCGCACCTGACCTTCCTCGCGCTGGCGGCAGGCCTCGGCGGGCTCGGGTATGCGCTGCGGCGCAAGGCGCAGGCGCCGGAGAAGTCACCCTCGAAGGATGGCGCCTCCTCGGAAGCCGCGGTGCCCGCCGGAGCCGCGGGCAAGCCGCCGGAGAGCGCGAAGGCACCCGTCGGGGTGACGCCGCTCACGTTGGACCTGTCCGCGCAGCTGACACCGCTCGCGGAGGCCGACGGAGGCGCCTTCGTGCACTCCGTGCTGAACGCCGTGCGTGACGAGCTGTTCTTCGAACTGGGCGTGCGCATCCCCGGCATCCGGGTGCGGACCCATGCCGCCTACCTGGGCCCGGGCGAGTACCGCATCCTCCTGGACGAAGTGCCCGCCGGTGGCGGCGTGGTGCAGCCCGGCGCCCTGTACGCGCTCGTTCCTCCCGGCGAGCTGGCCTTCCTGGAGGTCCAGGCGGAAGCGGCGGTGGAGCCCTCCAGCGGGCGCCCCATCAGCCGCGTGGGGGAGGGGGGCCGCTCCCGGTTGGAGCTGGCCCAGGTGCCGGTGCGCAAGCCCTCGGAGCTCATCGCGGACCACCTGCGGGCCGTGCTGCGCCTGCGCGCCGCCGCGCTGCTGGGACTCCAGGAGGTGCAGGGACTGCTGGAAGGGCTGGAAGCCCAGTCGCCCGTGCTGGTGAAGGAAGCGCTCCAGAAGGTGCCGCTGCCGCTGCTGGTGGACGTGCTGCGGCGGCTCGTGCAGGAGCAGGTGAGCATCCGCGACCTGCGCGCCATCCTGGAGGCGCTCGTGGCGCCCACCACGGAAGGCGACGCCACGGCCCTGGCAGAGCGCTGCCGTCAGGCCCTGCACCGCTACCTGAGCCACCAGTTCGCGCCCACGGGCCCGCTGTACGCGTACCTCGTGGACCCGGACGTGGAGGAGGTGCTGCGCGCCAGCGGTCCCCGGGGGCACGCGCCGGAGCCGGAGCGCATCATGGAGATCCTGGAAGGGGTGCGAGTCATCGCCAACGGGGGCCGGGCGGTGCTGCTCACGGCTCCGGACATCCGTCGTCCGCTGCGCAAGCTGTGCGAGGGCCCGTTCCCGGACGTGGCGGTGCTCACCTACGGTGAACTGGACGGGGACCTGCAGATTCGCCCCATCGGCCGGCTATCGCCGGTCGCCGTGGGGCGGTGAGGCCTAGAGGGTGCCGGTGCCGCTGCTGCCCTTGAACTCGGAGGAGGGCGGCAGGTCCGACTGGGCCTGCAGCGGCGCGGGGCGGTTGACCCGGTCGCGGAGTTCCTTGCCCGTGCGGAAGAGCAGGCCGCGCTTGGGCTTCACCGGGATGACCTGGCCCGTCTTCGGGTTGCGGCCCTGGTAGCCCTGGTAGTTCTTCACGTGGAAGGCGCCAAGCCCGCGGATCTCGATGTTCTCCCCGCGGCAGAGGGCGTCCTTCATCGACTCGAAGATCGTCTCGATGGTCGCCTCCGCCTGCTTCTGGGTCACGCCTCGTTTGGCAACGAGGATGTTGATCAGATCAGACTTGAGCATCGGACGCTCCCGCAAACCCCGTGACCCCTTGGTAACAGGGCTCTCTGGCCCGTTGTCGAGACCCGAATACATAACAGAACACCTCCTCCTTGCAAGCCGGGTGGGCTTCCAACCCTCTAAAAACGTTACGGATTTCCGCCGCTGGCCGCTGCCTTGGGGGCCGCGGGGGCGGGCGGGGCGACCAGCCCCGGGCGCAGCGGCGTGACCAGGTCCAGCCACCGGGTGCGGCGCAGCAGGTCGACCCCGGCACAGTCGGCCGCTTGGAACAGGGGTTCGAACTGTTCGAAGCCGGGGGCCTTGGGGCTCGTCCAGGTATCGGGGCCGCCGGTGATCATCACTCCGTGCACTGCGAGCGTGGTGTCGGCGAGCGTGATTTCCGCGGGGTCCCGCGTGGGGCGCAGGCCACCCCGCCGTCCCCGCTCCAGCAGGCGGGCATCCACCATGCGGTCCACGACCTCGTGTACCAGTGACTCCGGCACGCGCAGCCGCGTGGCCAGCTCCCGGGGCAGGGGCGGGGTGGCGCCATCCACCCAGCACAGGGTGACGTCCTGGGCGACGCGCGCGGCCACCAGCTCGTGCGCGCGCGGGTGTGTGCCGAAAGCGAAGAGCGAGTCGCGGAAGGAGACGTGCTCCACCGCGTAGGACAGCCGGGCGCCGAACAGCATCACCAGCCAGCTGACGTACACCCAGGCGAGGAACAGGGGCAGGGCGCCCAGCGACGCGTAGAGGGGGTTGTAGAGGAAGCTGCGCGCGGCGAACTCGGCGTACACCTGCTTCGCCAGCATCCAGCCCAGGCCCGAAACCAGCCCGCCCGCAAGCGCCGAGCGCACGCGCACGTGGGCGTAGGGCGTCCACAGGTACAGCAGCGTCAGGCTGCCCATGGCGATGAGCATGGTGCCCACCCCGATGAAGAACGGCGCGGAGGGGGCGTAGGTCTGCAGCAGCACGCGGACCCGGCCGGTGCCGGAGAACGAGATGGCCATGAAGATGGGGCCCAGGAGCAGCAGGCCCGCGTAGATGGACAGGCGCGTCAGCCACGGGCGCTGGCGCCGGATCCCCCACAGCTCGTTCACCGCGCCGTCGATGTGGCGCAGCAGCGAGCCCGCGGACAAAAGCACCGCGAGGAAGCCCACGCTGCCCACCGCGATGGAGTCGCCCGGGTGCAGGAACCGGTCGAGCAGGGTGGCGGACTCCTCGCTGACCCCCGGCGCGAGCACCTCGGAGATGACGAAGCGCAGCTTCCGCTGGAACTGGTCCTGGTGGAGCGTGCGCAACAGCACGATGCCCACGGTCAGCAGCGGCACCAGCGAGAACATGCTGATGTACGTGAGCGCGGCGGCGCGCAGGCGCAGGTTCTCGCCCATGAAGCCGCGCGCCACGGTGCGCCCCGCGAAGAAGATGTCCGCCGCGAAGCGGCCCGCTGACGTGGCCCCGATGGGCGCCCACACGCGGGCCGCTGTCTGGACCGCCCAGGCCCGTGCACGCACCAGCGAGCGCCGCGCGCGCCAGGACAGCTTCCGGAGCCTCACGACTCCCTCCCGGTGTGCTTCCAGCCCGGTGCGGCCGGGGCGCGGGAGTCCAGGAGCGTGCGAAGGCGCGAAGGCGAGCGGTTCATCCCAGGCGATTCAGATGGGCCAGGGACTCGACGACACCCCCGGCGTGGAAGTGCCACCGTAGCCAAACCCCGCCCCGCTGAACCAGCCCTCCCACCCCAACAGAGCGGACGTTGTCAGCACCTGCACGGGCCTCGGCCGCCTGGTCGGTCACCATGCGGGAGGCCGTATTCCAGCTCCAATGCAGAAGGCCCGGCGGGATGTACCCACCGGGCCTTCGCGGTCACTCACGGTCCGGACTCAAGGGTCCGGCGTCACTCGAGCGCTCAGCCTTCGCTGCTCCCACTGGACGGCTCGGACGAGCCCCCGCCGGACGCCGCGGGAGGCGCGCCGCCGCCATTGCCACCGTTGTGGCCTCCGCCGGAGCCTCCTCCGGACCGCTCGCCGCGCTCCCCGCCACGGCCCTCGCCACCGCCGCGACGCTCACGGTCGCCACCCCGGTTGCGGTCACCGCCGCGCTCGCCGCGCTCGGGACGGCGGCCCTCGCGACGGTCACCGCCGCCGCGCTCGCCTCCGCGTTCCCCGCCACGGCTCTCTGCGCCACGGCTCTCTGCGCCACGGCTCTCTGCGCCGCCACGGCTCTCACCGCCGCCGCGCTCACCACGGTCGCGGTCCCGGCCACCGCCACGGCGGCCCTGGTCCTGACGGCCACCGCCGTAGTTGCTCTCCGGGCGGCGCTGCTGCATCGCCAGCTCGCCGTCACCGGAGCCCGGCGACGAGGCCACCTTGTGCTCGGGGCCCGTGGCCGACCGGCCGTAGATGTCGTACTGCTCGCGGTGGTAGTTCTGCTGCGCCTTCACCTGGATGGACTTGTTGTAGCGGTCCATCAGGTGCCGCAGCTCGTTGCGCTCCTCGCCCTGCAGCAGCCGCGCGACCTCCGCGTTGCAGTTGATGACGAGCGTGGAGTCCTTGTAGCCCGGCGCCTCGCGACGGATCTCCCGGAAGATTTCGTACGCGACCGTGGTGGCCGTCTTCACGAAGCCCTTGCCGTCGCAGTACGGGCAGTCCTCGTGCAGCACGCGGCCAATGGACTCGCGCACGCGCTTGCGCGTCATCTCCACCAGGCCCAGCTCGGAGATGCGCAGCACGTTCGTCTTGGCCTTGTCCCGGCCCAGCGCCTCCTGCAGCGACTTGAAGACCTTGTCGCGGTTCTGCGCCTTCTCCATGTCGATGAAGTCGCAGATGATGATGCCGCCGATGTTGCGCAGCCGGAGCTGGTAGACGATCTCCTTGGCCGCCTCGACGTTGATCTTGGTGATAGTCTCCTCGAGGCTCTTCTTGCCGACGTAGCGTCCCGAGTTGACGTCGATGGCGGTGAGCGCCTCTGCCTGGTCGATGATCAGGTAGCCGCCGCTCTTCAGCCACACCTTGCGCTGGGTGGCGCGCTGCAGCTCCTGCTCGATGCCGTAGGCGTCGAAGACGGGCTCGTCGGTCTCGTGCAGCACCACGCGGTCGCGCAGCGCCGGGTCCTGCGCGGTGACGAAGCCCTGGATGCGCTCGTACTCCTCCGCGTCGTCCACGACCAGCTTCTCCACGTCGTGGGCGAACAGGTCGCGCGTGGCGCGCAGGATGAGGTCCAGGTCCGGGTGCAGCAGGCCCGGTCCGCCGCGCTTCTCGTTGCGGCGCACCACCTGGTTCCACACCTCGATGAGGAACCGGATGTCGCTCTCCAGCTTCTCCTGGGGAACGTTCTCCGCCACGGTGCGCACGATGAAGCCCGTGCCGGGCGGCCGCAGCCGGTCCACGATTTCACGCAGCCGGCGGCGCTCCTTCTCGTTGGAGATGCGGCGGCTGATGCCCACGTGGTCCACCGTGGGCATGAACACCAGGTGACGGCCGGGGATGGAGATGTGCGAGGTGAGCCGCGCGCCCTTCGTGCCGATGGGGTCCTTGGAAATCTGGACCACCACCTCCTGGCCCACCTTCAGCAGGTCTTCAATCTTGTCCGTCTTGCGCTGCTTGGGCTTCTCCTTCTCCTCGTCGCGCTTCTCGCGGCGGGGCGGCTCCTGGCGGCGCTTGTCCTTGTCCTTGTCCTTCTCGCGGCCTTCCCGGTTGCGCGGCTCACGGGCCTCGCGCGCCTCACGCGGCGTGCGGCGCTCGCCGGAGACCTCGGCGGGACGGGCGTCGGCGGCGGGGGAGGGGATGAGCTCGCCCAGGGCGGCCGCGTGCGGCGGCGGCTCGGCGGCGCTGCCTTCCGTCGCGGGCGCCACGCCGGACTCGGCGACGGCTGCGACGGCGGCGCTCTCCGCGGGCGTCTCCTGCACCACCGCGGGGGCTTCCACCGAAGGCGTGCTGTTCTCCGTCAGCGGCACCGCCACGGCGGCGGTGGACACCTCGACCGGGGACTCCTGCGTGGCACCTTCGGCCGGGGTCTCCACGATGACGGCCACGGATGACGCGGGCTCGGCCGGCTCGGACGAAGCCTGGGCCTCCACCGGGGCCGGCGCGGCCTCCAGCGCCGGCTTCACGGCCTCGGGCGTCGCGTCATGCGACGCTTCCGGGGACTCCACCTGGGGGGCGGCCTGGGTCTGGACGTCCAGCGCCAGCGCGCCGTCGTGCGCCAGCACCGGCTCCGGAGCGCCCGTGGGGGCTTCCGTGCCAGCGGGCAGCGCGTGCGTGGCGTCCGGGACGTTGGCGGCCGCGAACTCCACGGCGTCGGCCTCGGACTCGGTGGGGACGTCCGGGGCGTCCTCGTGCTCGCCCTCGGTCAACTCGAACTGCGCGCGAGCGAAGTCCGGGTCGTAGACGACGTCGCTGACGTACAGGAAGGCGGCCTTCTCCAACCCGATGTCCACGAAGGCCGCCTGCATGCCCGGGAGCACCCGGACGACGCGACCCTTGTAGATGTTTCCGACGACGCCCTTGTCCTTCTTACGCTCGAGGTAGAACTCCGCGATATGGCCGCCCTCGACGAGGGCGACCCGGGTCTCCCGACCCGCGGCATTGATGACGAGCACACTGCTCATGGATGAATCCTGGTAGCGCGCGCGGTAGGGGGGACCTCACCGGACGGGAGGCGGCGAGACGCCACACCTCCGAGCACGCCGCGAGGGGAGAGGCGGCCAGCAGCCCCCCGGCGTGTGGACGCCTTCCGGTAGACCCGGAGGGAGAACGCAACACCTGGGTGGGGGCCGAGGACATCGCCGCCTGCTCCTCCGAGTTCATGTCGCCCCGCATTGCGACCGGCACCGTGCCGGGCGGGGCTGCTTCTCTTCACGCGCTCGAGGCTTCCACCACGCCCGTGCCGTCCGCCCCCTCTTCCGCACCCGGTCGGTGCCCGTCATGTGGGCCACCTTGGGGGGGTGTCTGGGGGCCCCGGAGCAGCAGGGGCATCCGGAGGAAACCGGAAGCGCAACCCGTCGAAATTCCTGCCTGGGCCTGATGTCCCGCCAACGCGGGGCGTCACACAACCACCCAGAAACACGGAGAGTTTTCCACGCCCCTCCAGGTGTGTAAAGGCCCGATGCACCCGTTCATCCACTGTCGGGCAGATGGAGGGCGGGCCCGCCCGCCGGGTGCACGGGCGCTCGGAAACGGACGTTCAGGCCTGGGCGGGGGCCTGCTTGCGCCCTTCCGGCTTGTCCAGCTTCCCTCGCGGACGCCGCACCAGCCGCAGGCCGGTCCAGGTCTCGTCGATGATGCAGATCTTGTTGTCGACGAGGCCGATGTCGAGCGCCGCCTGGCGCACGAAGTCCTCGGACAGGCGCGTCTTCACGCCCTCGCCAGCGGGCCAGCAGACCCAGATGCCGCCGTTGAGGGTGGTGGCGCGCGACAGCGCGGGCAGCCGCTGTACCAGCTCCGTGGCGTCGGAGGTGAAGAAGAGGATGACGTCCAGCCCCGTCTGGGCCGTGACGAGGAACTCCACCCCGTCCGGCAGCGGGTTGAGCTTCTGCACGAAGCCCCGCGGGGGGTTGATGACGGAAACCTTGGTGCCGGACCGGATGCCCAGCATGGCCGGCAGGGAAGCCAGCGCGTAGGGCGTCATGATGTGCGCTCCACGGTGAAGGTGCGGAATTCGCCAGAGGCCTGCCCGTCCGTGCGCGCCACGTCCGTGACGCGCGCCATGCGGGGACCCGAGTGACACCAGCGGATGAAGTCTTCCAGCGCGCCCGGTTCGCCTTCCACCGTGGCCTCCACGGAGCTGTCGCTCCGGTTTCGCACCCAGCCAGACAGGCCGAGGCGCAGCGCCTCCTGGCGGGCGCTCTCCCGATAGGAGACGCCCTGGACCATGCCCTGGATGCGCAGGGTCACCCGGCGCTGCGTGCTCATGCCTCTGGCCTCATGCTCTGGCATCCCCTTCTAGCAGCTTCAGGAACGCCTGCTCATCCAGGATTCTTACGCCCAATTCCTGAGCCTTCTTCAGCTTGGTACCCGCGTCCTCGCCGGCGACGACGAAATCGGTCTTGCGCGAGACACTTCCGGAGACCTTACCGCCGCGCCGTTCGATTTCCTCCTTGGCCTGCTCGCGCGCAAGCCGCTCCATGGTGCCGGTGAGCACCACCGTCTTGCCCACGAAGGGGCCGCCCGTGGCGACCGCCGGGGGGGCCGGGTGGACTCCCGCGTCCAGGAGGGCCTGGATGGCGGCCTGGTTCTGGGGCTCCTGGAAGAAGGTGTGGATGACCTGCGCCATCACCGGGCCCACGTCCTTCACCCGGCTGATGTCCTCCAGGCTGGCCGTGAAGAGCGACCTCACCTCCGGGAAGGACTCCGCCAGGGCGCGCGCCGTGGAGTCGCCCACGTGGCGGATGCCCAGCGAATACAGGAAGCGGCGCTGGGTGGTGTCCTTGCTGCCCGCGATGGAGGCCAGCAGGTTGTCCGCGCTCTTCTCCCCCATGCGCTCCAGCTTGAGCAGCGAGTCCCGGGTGAGCGCGAACAGGTCCGCGAACGCCTTCACCTGCCCGGACGTCACCAGCTGCATGGCCAGCTTGTCCCCCAGGCCTTCAATGTCCAGGGCGAGGCGGCTGGCGAAGTGGCGCACCTTCTCCACCAGCTGCGCGGGGCAGGACGCGCCCGTGCAGCGGATGATGGCGCCGTCCTCGTCCTTGGCGGCCACCGCGCCGCACACCGGGCAGTGGGTGGGGAAGGTGAAGGGCTGGGAGTCCTCCGGGCGCTTGGACAGCACCACGGAGACGATCTCCGGAATCACGTCACCCGCGCGGCGCACGAAGACGGTGTCGCCCTTGCGCACGTTCTTGCGGCGCAGCTCGTCCTCGTTGTGCAGCGTGGCGCGCGACACCGTCACGCCGCCCACCTTCACCGGCTTCAGGTGCGCCACCGGCGTGAGCGCGCCCGTGCGGCCCACCTGGATGCCGATGTCGTCCACCGTGGTGGACTCCTCCTCCGGCGGGAACTTGTAGGCCACCGCCCAGCGCGGGCTCTTGGACACCTGGCCCAGGCGGCGGCGCAGGTCCTCGTCGTCCACCTTCACCACCATGCCGTCGACTTCGAAGGGCAGGGCGTGGCGGCCCTTCAGGGACTCGTCGTAGCGCTGGCGCACGCCGTCCGCCCCGTCCGCGTGCTGGTAGCGGTTGATGGGCAGGCCCAGCGTCTTCAGGTACTCCAGCTTCTCCGTGTGCGTCTTGAAGGCGGGCACGCCGTCGCCGGGCACGCACTCGTACAGGTAGACGGACAGGGGCCGGGCGGCGGTCTCCTTGGGGTCCAGCTGGCGCAGGCTGCCCGCGGCGGCGTTGCGCGGGTTGGCGAAGAGCGACTCGCCCGCCTCTTCGCGCTTCTCGTTGAGCTTGCGGAAGTCCTCCTTGCGGATGAAGACCTCACCGCGGACCTCCAACCGCCTGGGCACCTTCACGCCGTCCTGGGGGAACAGCTCCAGGGGCAGGCTCTTGATGGTGCGCAGGTTGCCCGTGACGTCCTCGCCGGTGGTGCCGTCGCCGCGCGTGGCGCCCTGCACGAAGCGGCCGTCCTCGAAGCGCAGGGAGATGGCCAGGCCGTCCAGCTTGGGCTCGCACACGTAGCCCACCTGCGACAGGCCCGTCAGCTTGCGGACGCGGTCGTCGAACTCCGTCAGCCCGGCGTCATCGAAGATGTTCGCCAGCGACAGCATCTGCGTGGTGTGCACCACCTGCCCGAAGTCGTCCACCGCCGCGCCGCCCACGCGCTGGGTGGGCGAGTCCGGCGTCATCAGCTGGGGGTACTGCTCCTCCAGCCCCTGGAGTTCACGCATCAGCGTGTCGTATTGGGCGTCGCTGATTTCCGGCGCGTCCAGCACGTAGTAGCGGTGGTTGTGGTGGGCCAGCTCCTGACGGAGCGCTCGGGCGCGGGCTTCGGCTTTCGGGAAGGTGTCCACGGGGTGTGTCCTTACCCCAATTCAGGGGCGCGGCCAGTTGCGCACGCCCCGCGTTGGAGGAGGAGCACTCTACCGGCACCACCTGACAGGGCCGCCTCACGCACTCGGGAAGGGGAACCCGGGGACGCGTGTTCACGGCAAGAGAGCGCATCCGCCGCCCCAGTAGGCCCGAATTTCAGCTACATAGCGGATTCCCTGTTCGCAATACCCCCACCCTCCAGTGCAACCCCCTGAAAAACGGGACAGAGCCAGGCACGGATGCCTTGACAGCTCTGGAGTCGGTCAATAGTTTCCAGCGCGGTTCCTGGCGCAGGGGTTCCCCCGGCGCCGTCTCTTCCCAACCACAGGCCCACGCGCCCTCCGGTCCGCTCCCAGGACTTGGGTGGTGCTGCCCCCTGGAAGGTGCTTCCGAGCGCCGCGCGGACGGATCGCCGTCCCGCGTACAGCCTGCCCGAGCCTTCGGGCGCTTCCCCCCCTACTTCCGTACGCAGACCGTCATGGCCAAAGCCCGTTCCCCCCGAGAGAAGGTAGTCCAGCCGGTGTTCACCGAGGAGAAGCCCCGGCGCAAGCGCGCGGCGGCGAAGGAGGCGGAGAAGCCCGCTCCCCGGACGCGTCGTGCGCCGGCTCGTCGTGAAGAGGCTCCCGCCGAGGAGGCCGAGGCCCCCGAGGTCGCCGCGGAAGCGCCCCGTCCGGTGCTCACTCCCATCTCCCGTCCCGTGCGCGACGACGAACTCCAGGAGCTGCGCGGCACGGAGGAGGAGACGCCCGCCGAGGAGGCCGCTCCGGCCGCCCCGCAGGAGTCCGCCGAGTCCCCCGCCATCACGGAGGTCGAGCGCGACGGCACCCCGATGCAGGTCATCAAGCTCAATGACCTGAAGCGGATGAAGATCGTCGACCTGGCGAAGATGGCCCACGACACGGGCATCGAGGGCTACCAGGGTCTGAAGAAGCAGGACCTCATCTTCGCGCTGCTGGGCGGCATCGCCGACAAGCGCTTCGAGGTCCACGCGGAAGGCGTGCTGGAGCTCCTGAGCGACGGCTTCGGCTTCCTGCGCAGCGCGGACAGCGACTACCAGCCGTCCCCGGACGACATTTACGTGTCTCCGTCGCAGGTGCGCCGCTTCAACCTGCGGCCCGGCGATACCGTGACGGGCCCCATCCGCCAGCCCCGCGAGGGCGAGCGCTTCTTCGCGCTCCAGAAGGTGGACAAGGTCAACTTCGCGGACCCCATGTCGGACGCGGCGCGCGAGCGCATCCTGTTCGACAACCTCACGCCGCTCTATCCGACGCGCAAGCTCAAGCTGGAGCACGAGTCGTCGGAGATGACCACGCGCATCATCGACATGTTCTGCCCCATTGGCCTGGGCCAGCGCTGTCTCATCGTGGCGCCTCCGAAGGCCGGCAAGACGGTGCTGCTGCAGAACATCGCGCACGCCATCAGCCGCAACCACCCGGACGTCTACCTCATCGTGCTGCTCGTGGACGAGCGCCCGGAGGAAGTGACGGACATGGAGCGCAGCGTGCGCGGCGAAGTGGTGTCCTCCACCTTCGACGAGCCCGCCACGCGCCACGTGCAGGTGGCGGAGATGGTCATCGACAAGGCCAAGCGCCTGGTCGAGCAGAAGTACGACGTCTGCATCCTGCTGGACTCCATCACCCGTCTGGCGCGCGCCTACAACACGGTGGTGCCCGCGTCCGGTAAGATCCTCTCCGGCGGCGTGGACGCCAACGCGCTCCACAAGCCCAAGCGCTTCTTCGGCGCGGCCCGCAACATCGAAGAGGGCGGCAGCCTCACCATCATCGGCACGGCGCTCATCGACACCGGCAGCCGCATGGACGAGGTGATTTTCGAGGAGTTCAAGGGCACGGGTAACTCCGAAATCGTCCTGGACCGGAAGTTGATGGAGAAGCGCATCTTCCCAACGCTCGACATCAACAAATCCGGCACCCGCAAGGAGGAGCTCCTCTTGTCTCAGGCGGACCTGGTGCGCATTACGGCGTTGCGCCAGGTGCTCCACCCCTTCACCCCCATCGACGCGATGGAGTTCGTGCTCAAGCACATGCGTCCGACGGCGGCGAACGCGGAGTTCCTGGGCTCGATGAACCGGTAGTTCCCTTCCGGCCCAAGGAGCCCCCCATGCGTCGTGCCCGCCTCCCTCCTCTTGTCGCCCGCGCTGTCGCGGGCCTCACCCTGGGGCTGTTGGCGGGCTGCGACCTGGGGGTAGAGGACCTGCCCATTGGAGACACCCCACCGGTGCTCTCCAGCCAGGTCTGCTACGACGACTCGGACTGCGTCGCGAACGCGTGCTGCGGTGAGGGCACCGCCATCACCCACCGCGACGTGGGACCGGACTGCACGAACGTGCGGTGCGACGGGACGTGTACTCCCAACAGCGTGGACTGCGGCCGGTGCATCCCCACGTGCCGCAACGCGCGCTGCGCCGCCGCCTGCCAGTAGCGGGCGGCCGCACGTCCGGATTTCAGCTGGCCAGCCCGGTGGCCACGTCCACCGGCGGGTCCCTCAAGGGCAGCGTCACGCGGAAGGTGGTGCCGCCGCCCGGCGTGTCCTCCACGTCGATGCGGCCCTGGTGCGCTTCCACCACCTGACGCGACACCCAGAGCCCCAGGCCCAGGCCGCCGTAGTGGTGCGTGGACACTGCGCGCTCGAAGCGGTCGAAGATGCGCTCGCGGTCCTCCGGCTTGATGCCGATGCCGTGGTCCACCACGGACAGGCGCACGACCTCTCCATCCGGCTGCAGCGTCACGTCCACCGGACGGCCCCGGCCGAACTTCAGCGCGTTGGCGACCAGGTTGTGCACCACCTGCGAGATGCGTGACGGGTCGAAGGTGCCCATCACCGGGCCCTTCACGTCCACGGTGAGCGGCGTGCCGTCACGGCGCGCTTCTTCTTCCGCGAAGCGCGTCACCTCCACCAGCAGGTCACCCAGGTCCACGTCCGTGCGGGTGATTTTCAGCCGGCCGCTGGTGATGAGCGACACGTCCATCAGCACGTCCACGAGCATCGCCAGCCGGCGGATGAAGGACCGCGCCTGCTTCAGGCGCTCCAGCGCCTTGGGCGGAGCATCCTTGCCCAGGCCGCGCTCCACCAGCTCCAGGTGCAGCTGGAAGGCCGCCAGCGGCGTGCGCAGCTCGTGCGCCGCCACGGAGAGGAAGTCGTCGCGGGCGCGCAGGGCTTCCGTCAGGTTCTCCGCGCGGACGCGCTCGTTGGCCATCTCTCCGCGCATCCTCGCGAGCTTCAGGTTGGAGGCGATGCGCGCGAGCAGCTCACCCGCGGAGAAGGGCTTCACCAGGTAGTCGTCCGCGCCAGACGTCAGGCCCTGCACCGTGGCCTCTTCTCCGGCCTTCGCGGACAACAGCAGGATGGGCAGCTCGCGGGTGGTGGGCGCGGCGCGCAGGGCCCTCAACAGGCCCATGCCGTCCAGCTTCGGCATCATCACGTCCGACAGCACCAGGTCCGGTGGCCGGATCAGCGCGGCCTCCAGGCCTCTCTCGCCGTCCGTCGCCACCTCCACGTCGTACTCGGTGGAGAGCACGCGCTGGATGTAGTCGCGCATGTCCCGGTTGTCGTCCACCAGCAGGATGCGCGCGCGGGGCGCCGGGGCCACCGCGAGGCCGTCCGCGGACGCCGGGTGCTGGTGGTGCGAGGACTGCGTGCGGTCCTTGGGCTTCGCGCTGCCCCACAGCAGCGCCTCCTCGACGTAGGCCGACGTGGCCTCGCGCGCCGCGGAGCGCTGCCGGGCGGTGGTGCGGATGCGCTCCTGCGGCAGGTGCGCATGGCCCAGGGGCAGCTCCACGCGGAAGGTGCTGCCTTCGCCCTCCGTGCTGCTCGCGGACACGGTGCCGCCGTGCAGCCTGGCGAACTCCTGCACCAACGCGAGCCCGATGCCGCTGCCCTCCACCGTGCGCGATGGCGAGCCCGTCACGCGGTGGAAGCGCTCGAAGAGGCGGGGCAGTTCGTGCGTGGGGATGCCCGAGCCGGTGTCCTCCACCTCCAGCGACACCCGCTGCCCGTGCTCGCGCAGGCGCAGCGTGACGCCGCCCTGGAGCGTGAACTTGAACGCGTTGGAGACCAGGTTGAGGACGATCTGCTCCCACAGGTCCGGCGCCACGTAGACGGGCTGGGACAGGGGAGGGCAGTCCACCGTGAGCTTGAGGCCCGCGCGCTCCATGGCGGAGCGGAAGCTGGACGCCGCGTCCTTCGTCAGCGCGGCCAGGTCCGTGGGCGCGAAGCGCTCCTCCTTGGGGCCCGCCTCCAGCTTCGACAGGTCCAGCAGCGCGTTCACCAGCTTGAGCAGGCGCCCGGCGTTGCGGTGCACCCGCTCCATCTCCTTGCGGACCTCGTCCGACAGCGGGCCCGCTCGCCCGGCGAGCAGATCCTCCGTGGGGCCCAGCATCAGCGTCAGCGGCGTGCGGAACTCGTGGCTGACGTTGGCGAAGAACTCCGACTTGAGCCGGTCCAGCTCGCCCAGTTGCTCGTTCGCCACGCGCAGCTGCTGGTTGGCCTCTTGAATCTGCTGGGCGCGCCGGAAGATTTCGCCCTCCATCTCGTCCGCGCGGGCGCGGAGCTCGGCGTGCTGGCGGCTCTGCTCCTCGTCCAGGTGCTTCAGGCGGATGAAGTCGGTGACGTCCTCCACGCGGTGGATGACGTAGCGCACCGCGCCATCCTCGCCGCACACCGGGGTGTTCAGCGGGCTCCAGTAGCGCAGCTCGAACCCACCGCCTGCCTGCTCGGGCCGGGGAATGTCGTACTTCTGGACCGCCATCGCGTCCGGAGTGTGCGTCTTCACCGCGCGCTCCAGCGACGCGCGCAGGTTGGTCACCCCGCTGGCCCGTGGGTCCCGCGGGTTGTCCGGGAAGACATCGAAGATGTTGCGGCCCAGGATGTCCTCGCGCCGCGTCCGCGTGGCGCGCAGGTACGTGTCCGTCACCGCGATGATGACGAACTCCGGTGTCAGCACCAGGTACGGGTTGGGTGCGGCTTCGAACAGGCTCCGGTAGTCCGGGGCCGGTGAGGGGCTCGGGGGCATCACACGTCCTCAGAGGCGGAGGCGTGCCTGGAATTAGTCATTCGCCCCTGGGATGACCAGGGGGGAAGTGGGAGACAGCCCCAGGTTTTCCACCGGTGGACGCTTGGGGACGCCCGTCGTTCAAGCCGCGGGGGCGGCGTCCGTGGAGGCGACCGCCTGCTGGGTCGTCGCGGCCACCAGCGGAGGCGGCTGCGCCTTGAGGCGCGCGTAGTCGAAGCAGGCCACCGCGATGGAGGCCACCGGCACCGCGAACAGCGCGCCCCAGAGGCCGAAGAGCTTCTCGCCCGCGATGAGGGAGAAGGCCACCACCACGGGGTGGATGCGCGCGGCCTCGCCCATGATTTTCGGGTTGAGGAAGTACGCCTCCAGCGCGTGGATGCCGATGATCCACAGCAGGAGCGCGACGCCCTTCTGGAAGCCGTCCGCCAGCGCGATGAGGACGATGGGCACCGAGCTGATGATGGTGCCGAAGATGGGGATGAGGCTGAAGAGCGTGGCGATGGTGGCCAGCAGGAACGCGAACTTCACGCCGAACAGGAGCAGGCCCACCAGCGTGAGGCCGCCGTTCACCAGGCAGATGGTGACCTGCCCGCGCACCACGCCGGACAGCGACTTGTCGATGCGCGCCACCAGCGTCTTCGCGTCCGGCAGGAACTCCGCGGGGACGAGCGTGCCGAAGTAGCGGCGGATGGCCTGCGCGTCGATGGAGAAGAACGCGGCGACCATCAGGATGAAGAACAGCATGAAGACGCCGGTCAGCACCTCCGTGACGATGTGGCGCGACACGTTGACGATGTCCGCCAGGTTCTCCTTCGCGAGCGACGTCACGCGCGCCACCGTGTCCGTGAGCATCTGCTCCAGGTCCAGCGCCAGGCTGAAGCCGCCGGAGGACCCCGCCGCGCCCTCCATGGCCCGGTCCGACAGGGCCACGGGGATGCCGTACGTGTTGAGCCACTCCTCCGCGCGCTGCGCGAGCCCCTGCACGTGCTCCGGCGTGAGCGCGCTGGCGAAGGTGGCCATCTCGCGGCTGATGCGCGCCACCTCGCGGTAGAGCTGCGGCACCAGCGCGACGAAGAAGAGATACACCGCGAGGAAGAACCCCGCGTAGATGAGCAGGATGGCCACCCAGCGCGGCACGTAGCGGCCGGCCACCTTCAGCCGGGTGATGCGCGCCACCAGCGGCTGTACCAGGTACGCGATGAGCGCCGCGCCCGCGAAGGGCATCACCACCGAGCGCAGGGCGAAGAGCGTCACCGCGATGGCCACCCACAACCCGGCGAGGAGGAGCAGGCGCTTGCGGCGTTCGTCGGGGGCGGTGGCTTCCACGGGCTGCGACATGCACCCGGGCTTAAGGCAGCGGCCTCCCTTCTGACAAGTTCCCGGCGGAAAGCTTCCGGCGGGCCCGGGCTCCTATGCCCCCCAAGGGTCCGGAACCCCTCTCCGGAACCCCTCTGGGGAAAGGCAGCCAGCCGGCCCGGGGCATGCCCGGGCTTCAGGCCTGGGGCATCCGGGACCGGTCGCCCAGCCGGGGCTCCAGGCGGTCCAGGCACTCGCGCATCAGGGGGCGCTTGATGCGGCCCTGGGTGGCCTCTCCCAGGCCCAGCATCTGTTCGGTGAGCCAGCGGGTGAGGAAGAGCAGGGGGACGCGGTCCTCGGGGACCAGGCCCCGCTCCAGGTAGCGCTTGTTGCGCACGTAGTCGTCGAAGGCGTCGAACTCGCGGGCCAGGTCCCACTTCGCCAGCCGCAGGGCCTCCGTGTAGACGGCCGGGTCGGGGCGCCGGGTGGCCTCCTGGAACAGCGGGGCGAACTCGCCCAGGGTGGCGGGGTCCAGGTCCTGGACGGGTGGGGGCCAGGACTCCAGGTCCTTGGCGAGCAGCCGCGCCACCTCGTTCAGCAGGTGGTCCATGAGGGCGACGGGCTTGAGGTCGAAGAGGTGGTCCCAGCGCGAGGGCATGTGTCAGGGGCTGGCGGCGGCGGGCAGGGCCACCGGAAGGGGAGGGAGCGGAAGCGCGGCGACGGGTGCTGCCACGAGTCTGTCAGCATAGCCCAGGGCCAGCTCGCGCTGGATGACCTCCCACACGGCCCTGCGCGTGAGCAGCTCGCCGTGGGGTACCACGCCCGACAGCTCCACGTTGAAGACGTTGGGCTGGCCGTCCACGTCCAGCACGGAGGACGGGTAGGGCGCGATGACGTCGTCGCGCGAGTAGATGGAGGTGAGCCGCACGTGGCGTGGGAAGGCGCCCACGCCCAGGCCCTTGATGAATCGCGACGTCGGCGTGAGCTGCCACATGCTGCGGCTGAACCAGCCGAGCGTCGCGCAGCCCAGGTAGGCCATGCGCGTGCCCCGGTGCGGCGTGCCCAGGGTGATGAGGCTCTTCACGCGCGTGTCCCCGCCCAGCCGCTTCACGTAGTACGTGCCGATGAGGCCGCCCTTGGAGTGGCCGATGATGGTGAGCGGCCCCATGCCCGGGTGGCGCTCGTAGAGCCGGTCCACCTTGCCCTGGACCTTGCGCGCCAGCTCGTCGATGCGGTGCGTATTGAAGCGGTCCATGGTGCCGCCCAGGTGGATGGACCAGACGCAGTAGCCCTCGCGGCGCAGGCGGTGCTCCAGCACCTCCAGGACTCGGCGCGTGCTGAAGAAGCCGTGCAAGAGGAGCACCGGCCTCTGGCAGCGCTTGAAGTCCGTGCGGCGCACGACCTGGTTGCCGCGTGGATCCAGATCCACGTAGCTGGCCAGGTACTTCAGCTGGCACTTCAGCTTCCGGTACTGCATCACGAACGGATTCATCCCCAGCCCCCGCCCCTCCTGGACGGTGCGTGGACCGCCGTCCTGGAACACGGAGCAAAGCTAGGGAGCGCGTCAGGGCTCGGCCCGGATCAGCGCCCGGCCTCTGTCCGCTTTCACTCGTCTGGAGGCCCGAACCCGGAAGGTCCGGTCAGGTGAAGTGTTCGAGGAAGTTCATCAGCACCCGGTGCGCGTGCGGCGTCGGGGTGATGCCGGACAACAGCCGGGGGACGTACTCGCCCTCGGGGATGCCCTTCTCCCGCCCGAGCGACTCCAGCGTGTCCTCGCGAGCGAGGATGATCGCGCGCATGGCGTCCGTGGGCATCTCCGGGTGGAACTGCACGCCGCGCACGTTGGGCCGGAACGCGAGCGCCTGGTTCGCAGTGTTGGCGTTGCCCGCGAGCACCATGGCGCCTTCCGGCAGGCGGGAGACGATGTCCTCGTGGGTCTGCTGCACGGTGAAGCGCTCCGGCAGGCCGGTGAACAGCGGATCCGCGCGCCCTTGGGGTGAGAGCGTCACCTCCACGGTGCCCGTCTCGCGGCCGTTGGGGTTGCGCGACACCTTGCCGCCGTAGGCCTCCGCGAGCAGCTGTTGACCAAAGCACACGCCGAGCACGGGGATGCCCTGCTCGCCCGCCTCCACCATGAAGGCGCCCGCGCGCTCCATCCACGGCTCGCGCTGCGTCACCGACAGGGGCGAGCCCGTCATCATCACCGCGTCGTAGCCCTTCGCGTCCTTCGGCAGGGGCGCGCCCTTGTGCACGGGAAGGATGTCGAAGCGCTGACCGGACAGTCCAATGGTTTGCAGAAACCACCGCTCATAGTCGCCCACGGAGAGCTGGACGGAGGTCGCCGCGTCGCCGGCTTTCAGCAGGAGGACGTTCTTCATGGGGGCAGGTTGCCGCGTCATGTCCCCATTCCTACCGTGTCCAGCCGTCCGTGTCCGGTGCCCGCCACTCCCAGGTCGCTCGCGCGCCGTGCTCACCCGAGGCCTCGCCATGACCGACGCTCGTTCGCTCACTCCCAAGCTCCCTGTGCTCAAGCTGCTCATCGACGGGCAGCAGGTGGACCCCATCGAAGGGGGCACCTTCGCGGTGGTGAATCCCGCCACCGGCCAGAAGATCGCGGACGTGCCCGCGGGCACCGCCGCGGACGTGGACCGCGCGGTGAAGGCCGCGCGCCGCGCCTTCGAATCCGGGCCGTGGGGGAAGATGACCGGCCGCGAGCGCGGCAAGCTCATCCGCAAGCTGGCGGACCTGCTCTACGAGCGCCGCGAGGAGTTCGCGCTCGTCGAGTCGCTGAACAACGGCAAGACGTTCAAGGACGCCATCCGGGGTGACGTGGCGCCGGCCTCCGCGACGCTCGCGAACTTCGCGGACATGGCCAGCACCATCACGGGCGAGGTGCTGCCCGTGGACGGCCCCTTCCACACCTACGCGCTCAAGGAGCCGGTGGGCGTGGTGGGCGCCATCGTGCCGTGGAACTACCCCACGTGCATGCTGGGCTGGAAGCTGGGGCCCGCGCTGGCCGCCGGCTGCACGGTGGTGGTGAAGCCATCCGAGTACACGCCGCTCACCGCGCTGAAGCTGGGCGCGCTGGCGCTGGAGGCGGGCTTCCCGCCCGGCGTCATCAACATCATCACCGGCCTGGGTGACCCCGCGGGTGAAGCCATCGCCCGGCACCCGGACGTGGACAAGATTTCGTTCACCGGCTCTGGCCGCACCGCGCGCCGGCTGCTCCAGGCGTCCGCCGCGAGCAACCTGAAGAAGCTGACGCTGGAGCTGGGCGGCAAGAGCCCGCAGATCATCTTCCCGGACGCGGACTTCGCCCGCGCGGTGGAGGCGTGCTTCTGGGGCATCTTCGGCAACAAGGGTGAGACCTGCAACGCGGGCAGCCGCGTGCTGGTGCACCAGGACGCCTACGAGGCCTTCGTCGCGAAGCTCGCGGAGAAGGCGCGCACGATGAAGGTGGGCGACCCGCTGGACGTGTCCACGGAGATGGGCGCGCTGGTGAGCCAGAAGCAGATGGACGTGGTGCTGGGCTACATCGAGAGCGGCAAGCAGCAGGGCGCGAAGCTGCTCGCGGGCGGTGGCCGCGACACGGAGGGCTTCAAGGCGAAGGGCTGCTTCGTGAAGCCCACCATCTTCGGCGACGTGAAGCCGGACATGAAGATTGCCCAGGAGGAGATTTTCGGCCCGGTGCTCAGCTGCCTGCGCTTCCGCGACGACGCGGAGGCCATCGCGATGGCGAACAGCACGCAGTACGGCCTGGCCGCGTCCATCTGGACGGGCGATGTCGCGAAGGCCCACGCGCTGGCGAAGCAGGTGAAGAGCGGCGTGGTGTGGATCAACTGCTTCAACGAGTTCGACGACGCGGCGCCCTTCGGTGGCTACAAGGAGTCCGGTTGGGGCAAGGACCTGGGCCACCACGCGCTGGATGGTTACCTCCAGACCAAGGCCGTGTGGACGAAGTTGCCGTCTCCCTGACGCACCCCGCGCGCTCCACTCCATTCCATCGCTTCACCGCCGCATGACGAAGAAAAGGAAGGTCCGCATGCCGTCGCGTCCCAAGGCCAAGGTGCTCACCCATCCGGCGATGGCCCGCCGGGCTCGCGCGAAGGAGCGGAGCGAGGGAGGGCCGCGAGCGGTGCCCGGACAGCAGGGGGACATGGACTCCCTGCGCCGGTGGATGGACGAGAAGGGCGTCCGCAAGGTGAAGGTGGGCGCCATCGACATGGATGGCGTCTGGCGCGGCAAGTACATCTCGCTGGAGAAGTTCTACAGCGCCGCGAAGAGTGGCCTGGGCTTCTGCGACGTCGTCTTCGGCTGGGACCTGGGCGACGAGCTGTTGGACAACACGAAGGTGACGGGCTGGCACACGGGCTACCCGGACACGCCCGCGAAGGTGGACCTGTCCACCGCGCGCATCATCCCGTGGGAGCCGGACACCGCGGCGTTCCTGCTGGACTTCGTGAACCCGGACGGCACGCCCTTCGAGGCGAGCCCGCGCCAGCTGCTCCAGAAGATGGGCCAGCGTGCGCGCAAGCTGGGCTTCCTGCCCAAGTTCGGCGCGGAGTACGAGTTCTTCCTCTTCAAGGAAGGCCCTCAGAGCCTGCATGAGAAGGGCTTCAAGAACCTCACGCCGCTGACGCCGGGCATGTTCGGCTACTCGTGGCTGCGCACGTCCATGAACGCGCCGCTGGTGCACGCGCTCATCGACGGGTGCAACGCGTACGGGCTCAACATCGAGGGCTTCCACACGGAGACGGGCCCCGGCGTCTTCGAGGCCGCCATCCGCTACGACACGCTGGAGCTGGCGGCGGACCGCGCGGCGCTCTTCAAGACGGTGGTGAAGGAGATCTGCGCGAAGCACGGCGTGTCCGCGTGCTTCATGGCGAAGGTGGATCCGAAGCTGCCGGGCTGCTCCGGCCACGTGCACCAGTCGCTGTGGAACCTGAAGGAGGAGGAGAACCTCTTCCACGACCCGTCGCAGAAGCACGGGATGAGCAAGCTGATGCGGCACTACATCGGCGGGCAGGTGGCGCTGATGCCGGAGCTGACGGCGCTCTACTGGCCCACCATCAACAGCTACAAGCGCAGCGTGGAGAACACCTGGGCGCCCACCACCGCGACGTGGGGCCTGGAGAACCGCACCTGCGCCATCCGCGTCATCGGTGACAGCGGCAAGTCCATGCGCATCGAGTACCGCCAGCTGGGCGCGGACATGAACGCGTACATCGGCATGGCGGTGAGCCTGGCCGCGGGCCTGTGGGGCATCGAGAACGAAATCGAGCCGCCCGCGCCCGTGCTGTCCAATGCCTACGAGGCGAAGAACACGAAGCCGCTGCCCCGCACCCTGAAGGACGCGGTGGCCCTCTTGAAAAACAGCGAGCGAGCCCACGAAATCCTGGGCGAGGGCTTCGTGGATCATTTCGTGCGCACCCGCGAGTGGGAGGTGCGCCAGTACGAGCGGGCGGTCACCTCCTGGGAACTGGAGCGCTACCTTGAGCTCATCTGAAGGAGGACCTTCCATGAAACCTTTCGACATTCCCTCCGAGCCGCGTGTCACGGAGATGGCGTGGCCCACGCGCATCGTGTTCGGCGCGGGCGCGCTCCAGAAGCTGCCCGCGCACGCGGCGCGGTTGAACATGAAGCGCCCGTTGCTGGTGACGGACGCGGGTGTGGTGAAGGCGGGCCTCGCCGCGCGCGTGGCGGACGTGCTCAAGGGCGCGGGCCTGGAGTGCGCGGTGTTCGACCGCGTGGAGCCCAACCCGACGGAGCGCGACGTGTTCGCGGGCCTGGAGGCGTACCGCGCGCACAAGGCGGATGGCATCGTCGCCCTGGGCGGTGGCAGCGCGCTGGACGCGGGCAAGCTGGTGCAACTGCTCACCACGCACGAGCCGCCGCTCAGCCGCTACGACGACGCGAAGGGCGGCGACCAGTACGTGCGCGACGACCTGCCTCCGCTCATCGCCATTCCGACGACGGCGGGCACGGGCTCTGAAGTCGGGCGCTCGGGCGTGGTGACGCTGGCGGACACGGGCCGCAAGACGGTCATCTTCAGCCCGCACCTGCTGCCGAAGGCGGCCGTCATCGACCCGGAGCTGACGCTGGGCCTGCCCCCGTCCGTCACGGCGGCCACGGGCATGGACGCGCTCACCCACTGCATCGAGGCGTATGTCGCCAATGGCTTCCATCCGCTCGCGGACGCGGTGGCCATCGACGGGGTGATGCGCGTGGGGCGCTCGCTGGTGACGGCGGTGAGGGAGGGCCGCGACCTGGCTGCGCGCACGGACATGATGGTGGCCGCGATGGAGGGCGCCATGGCCTTCCAGAAGGGCCTGGGCGCGAGCCACGCGCTGGCGCACGCGCTCACGCCCATCTCCAACGTGCCGCACGGTCTGGCGAACGCCATCGTCCTGCCCGCGGTGATGGAGTTCAACCGCGCGGCCTGCACGGCGCGGCTGGCGCGCATCGCCACGGCGCTGGGGGACACGTCCAACGCGCGCGAGGAGGTGCTCGCGGCGAACGCCATCGACCGCGTGCGCAAGCTGGCGGCGTCCGTGGGGATTCCGACGCGGCTGCGCGAAGCGGGCGTGCAGGAGAAGGACCTGGAGCACATCGCGCAGAAGGCCTTCCAGGACGCATCCCACCAGGGGAATCCGCGCACCGTGACGGAGGCGGATCTGCTGGCCATGGCCCGCGAGGCGTACTGAAAAGCGGCTTCACTCCGACTTGATTTCAGAGTGTTTCAGCGGGGCCTCTTCCGAGGGAAACGGGAGGGGCCCCGTGCCTTTGGTGCGCTTGAATCAAGCAGGGCCTCCCCCGTCAGAAGGTTCAGAACGCAGCAACAACGCGGCTCAACGGAGGCAGGTCATGAAGGCGATGCTCAAGAAGATGGTGGTGGCTGTGGCGCTGGTCGCGAGCTCCCCGGTGATGGCGGCGGACTACCACGGCGCCTCCCCCTTCGTGAGCCGTCAGGACCAGGCTCGCATGGAGCGCGAACGGCACGAGCGGGAGCGGACGGCGCGGCTGGAGCGCGAACGGCAGGAGCGGGCGCGGATGGAGCGCGAGCGTCAGGCCCGGCTGGAGCGTGAGCGCAAGGAGCGAGCGCGGATGGAGCGGGAGCGTCAGGCCCGGTTGGAGCGCGAGCGGTTGGAGCGGGAACGGCAGGCTCGGATGGAGCGGGAGCGCAAGGAGCACGAGCGTCTGGCCCGGCTGGAGCGCGAGCGTCAGGAGCGGGAGCGGTTGGCGCGGCGCGACTCGCACTACCGGGGCGGCTGGGTGAACTAGGCAGCCATGGTGTTACAGCCTGAAGCAGCACGGAGGCCCGGGGGCGGATGACCACCCTCGGGCTTCTTCGCGTCTGGAGGTCAGTGGGCGGTGGACTCGATGGGCTGCGTGCGGGGTCCTGCATCCAAGGCGGTGCTGCCCGCGTCCACGACGGCGCCTGTCTCCGGCGTGAACTCCAGCGTCTCCACGAAGATGCGCCCTGGCAGCCGCAGGTCCATGGCGGTGATGTGCTCGCGGTCGCGCAACTCATAGAGTTGCCGTGCCACCCAGTTCGCCTGCACGGGTTCGTCGGAGAAGAAGACGTAGACGCGCACCTTCCCCTCCTGCACCGGCACACGGAAGCGGGTGTTGGCGACAGGCCGGTTCGCCTCGCAGCGGATGGAGCGGTTCTCCCGAGTGAGCGTGAGCTGCCGGATGATGCCCTTCTCGGACGTCGTGAAGAGCATGCAGTAGGGGAGCTGTCCCTCGACGGGGATGATCTCCATCGTCGCGGGGCCCGTCCGCTTCACCTGGGCACGCGTCACCTTCGCGGGCTTCGCGTCGTCGCAGCGCACGGAGCCCGCGCCCAACGCCATCACCGTCAACAAGCCCGTCCAGCGCGTCACGTGTTCTTCCCAGGGAAGGATGCCGACCGCGAGACTACCCCTCCTGTCCGCGTGAGAAGCGGCTTCGCTCCGGCTTCATTTCAGAGTGTTTCAACAGGGCCATCTTCCGATGGCGCGGTTGAATCAGGCAGGGCCTCCCCCGTCAGTAGGTTCAGAACGCAGCAACAACGCGGCTCAACGGAGGCAGGTCATGAAGGCGATGCTCAAGAAGATGGTGGTGGCTGTGGCGCTCGTCGCGAGCTCCCCGGTGATGGCGGCCGACTTCCACGCCGCCACCCCCCTCGTGAGCCGCCAGGACCAGTCCCGCATGGAGCGCGAGCGACAGGAGCGGGAACGGCAGGAGCGCGAGCGGCAGGCGCGGCTGGAGCGGGAACGGCAGGAGCGCGAGCGTCAGGCCCGGTTGGAGCGCGAGCGGCAGGAGCGCGAGCGTCAGGCGCGGGTGGCGCGCGAGCGGCAGGAGCGGGAGCGGCAGGCGCGGCTGGAGCGGGAACGGCAGGAACGCGAGCGGCAGGCCCGGCTGGAGCGCGAGCGGCAGGAGCGGGAGCGCCTGGCCCGGCTGGAGCGCAGCCGCTACGGCGGTGGGTGGCTGAACTAGGCTGCCACGGTGTCACGGCTTGAAGCAGCACGGAGGCCCGGGGGCGGATGACCACCCTCGGGCTTCTTCGCGTCTGGCGCTCAGTTGGCCAGCGGCTCCACGGTCAGCTCGCGGGTACCGGCGTCCGGGGCCGTGCCTCCGTCGGACGTCACCACGCCGCCCGCTCCCACGATGCCGCCCGTCGCTTCCGGCTCACCCGTCTCCGGCGTGAACTCCAGCGTCTCCACGAAGATGCGCCCCGGCAGCCGCAGGTCCATGGCGGTGACGCGCTCGCGGTCGCGCAAGTCGTAGAGCTGCTGCGCCACGGAGCCCGCCGGCACGCGCTCGTCGGAGAAGAAGATGTAGACGCGCACCTTCCCCTCCTGCACCGGCACGCGGAAGCTGGTGTTCGCGACGGGGCGGCCCGGGTCGCAGCGGATGGAGCGGTTCTCGCGCGTGAGCGTGAGCTGCCGGATGACGCCCTTCTCGGACATCGTGAAGAGCATGCAGTAGGGGAGCTGTCCCTCGACGGGGATGATCTCCATCGTCGCGGGGCCCGTGCGCTTCACCTGCGCGCGCGTCACCTTCGCGGGCGGCTTCGCGTCGTCGCAACTCATGATGCCCGCGCCCAGCACCATCACCGTCAACAAGCCCGTCCAGCGCGTCATGTGTTCCTCCTCGGGAAGGTGGAATGGCCGACACCGCCAGCCTACCCCGGCCCCATGCCTTCCGGTCCTGTCCGCTTTTCGTGGACGCCCGTGAGGCCGCCGAGTGCACGGTCGTGCACATGGCCTCCTGCGTCATCCGGGCCCGGACCTACTCCGGGCGTTGGTAGACGATGACCTGCGGCGTTTCGTCCAGGTACAGCCCGGTGACCGGCGTGCGCGTGCCGAAGGCCTGCCACGTGAGGAACTCGTGCTCGCGGAACTCCTGGTGGTACTGGTACGCGACGATGTCCGCGTCGAACGGGCTGTTCACCGCTCGCACGTCCGCGCGCAGCATGCCGTTGCGCTGGTAGTCGCGGAACGAGAAGCCGTTCACCTCGTGCAGGTAGACGCGCGCGCCCTGCTTCGCGTGTTCGTTGATCCACGGCAGCACGCCGGTGACGTGGCTGGACCAGAACTGCCGCTGCATCCCCAGCGTCGCCGAGCCCGGCAGCCCGCCCGCCAGCTCCGAGTACGCCGCCGTGCCGTACGGGAACACCCGCACCAGCCCCAGCAGCGCGGGCGCCATGAGCAGCGCGAACACCGGCACCGTCACCGCCAGCGGTGACACGGAGGGCCGCCGCGCCTTCAGCACCTCCCACAGCGCGAAGCACCCGCGCGCCACCGCCGCGCCCGCGAGGATGCCCAGGAAGGGCATGGACGGGAACCAGTGCTTCACGCCGCCGAAGTGCGGCACCTGCGGGTGGCTGATGATGAGGATGGACGTCACCGCGTTGACGCCCACCAGCGCCTCCGCCGCCGTGGGCATCCGCACCCAGTCGCGCGTGCGTTCACTCACGCTGAGCAGCGCGCGGCCCACGAGCGCCACGAAGCCCGTCACCATGGGCGCGAAGAGGCTGGTGGGCACCGTCAGCGCCGTCTTCACCAGCACGTAGCTGAGCGGGAAGGGCGGCCCTCGCATCAACGTGCCCAGGTAGAACCAGGCGTAGTGGTTGTGCGTCGCGTGGAAGGCCAGGTACCACGCAGTGCGGTCCACCGGCGCGTGCCAGAGGTAGGGCCAGTGCAGGTAGAAGAGGACGGGGCCCAGCACCGCCATGGCCGCCAGCGGAACCAGCGCCTGCGTCACCGGCAGGCTGACGCGCCGCAGCTCCCTCAGCAGCACCGCGCAGCCCACCGCGAGCCCCACGAAGAACAGCGTGTGCGGGCTCAGGAGGAGGAACTTCTGCTGGAACCCGGCGGGCCCGCCCAGGAACACCACCAGCAGGCCGTACAGCACCGCCACCGCGACGAAGAGCCCCACGAAGCGGAAGAGCCGCACGCGGGCCTCGGGGTTGCCTTCGCTTGCCTGCCACGCGCGCCACAGCGCGAACGGCGACAGCACGAACGGCAGGAAGAGGGCGTTGTGCTTCGTGGCGAGGGCCAGGCCGAACGCCACGCCGCACGCGACGCCCCAGCGGGTGCTCTCCAGCGCGCGCCAGAAGCAGTACACGACGAGCAGCCACATCGCGGCCACCGGCATGTCGAAGCACGCCAGCTCCGCGTTGAAGTACTGGCGCGGCACCAGCAGGAAGGAGAGGGCGGCGAACCACCCCGCGGTGCGGCCGTACAGCGCGCTGCCCAGGAGGAAGCACAGCGCGGGCACCAGCGCCGCCATCGCGAACGCGGGCAGCCGGTAGGCCGTCGCGTCGCGCATCACGCCCAGCGTGTCGTGGAAGAGCAGGTGGCTCAACCCGAACAGCGTCTTCATCAGCGCCGGGTGCTCGTGGTTGTAGTCCCACGAGCGCACGATGGCGCTGTCCGTGAACGCCTGCGCGGGCGAGTGCAGCAGCAGCCGGAACCACTGCGAATAGCCCTCCGCCGCCGCGAAGTAGACGCTCTCGTCGCGCGTGAAGCCCACGGCGGCTTCCGTGCTCCACAGCGCCGCGAACGCCAGCACCCACAGCGCCAGGGCCGTGAACTTCTCCTCGCGCGTGGCGGGGCGTCCGGTCATCTGAAACGTCACCGGAGCTGTCATGGCTTCACCCCCACCGCGGGCTCCAGCGCCATCACGTCCAGGCACACCTGCCGCGACTCCGCGTTGTCCGCCTGCACCCAGACCTTCACTGTGCGCGGCGGCCCGGGCGGCAGCACCACCTCCGCCTTCTGCACGCCCTCGCGGCCCGGGGGAATGGGCACGTCCAACAGCCGCTCGCCCGAGGCCGCGTCATCCACGCCCAGGTACGAGGTGGACAGGCGCGGGTCCTTCGAGTGCGCGAACTCGAAGATGATGCCGCCCTCCAGCCGCAGGCCCATGCCGGACGGCACGTTGGCGAACTCCGCCACCAGCCGCTGCGCGCCTCCGGGCGCGTGCATCCACAGGCAGTGCCGGGGCTCGTAGAGGATTTCGTGCCACTCCGGCGCTACGTACAGGTGCGGCGGGCCGGGGCAGCGGTGCACACGCCCGTCGAAGGGGCAGTCCCGGCGCGAGCCGTCCGGCTGCTCCAGGTACACGTGCGCCGCGTTCGCGGACTCGCTCGCCACCCAGTGGCGCGGGCGGTAGCGGCCGTTCTCGTAGAGGCGCAGCGACAGCGGGCCCATGCGCGACTCGGGGCCCAGCGCCTTGCGGCCGGGGAGGAAGGCCGCGTCGAACGCGCCCACGTCGGAGCGGGGCAGCTCCGGCTGGCCCAGCACCCAGATTCGGGGGTGCGCGCTCAGGTCCGCGCCGTCCGACTCCAGCCACCCGTACACGGGCACGGAGGACGGCACGAAGAGACGGGCGCGCTCGGTCCACCAGGGGAACAGCAGCACCGCGTCCCCGGGGCGCGCGTCGCGGGCCAGCACGTCCGCCATGGCGCGCTCGTCCGCGTCCGTGGGCAGCCGGCCCGGAAGCCTCAGCTGGAAGACCAGGCACAAGAGCGCGACGAGCAACAGGGCCCCCAGCTCCACCAGGGGCAGGGCGCGCAGGGCCTTAGGACTTGGCAAGACGGATCTTCTGCTCGCTCTTTTCGCGGCAGAAGGTGCAGAAGATGTGGTCGCCCTGATTGAAGGACGGCGTCCAGGGCGGGTACATCGAGCAGCGCGGATCCAGGCAGTGGTGCAGCTCCCAGAGCGTGCCCAGCTGGTGCAGCGCGTGGCGCGTGATGGGCTTGAAGTCCTTCTCCAGGTCCTTGAACGGCGCGATGGAGAGAATCGCCCGGTCCTTGCCGTACCTGGCGAAGCCCGACGTGGGCGCCTTGCCGCTGGGCAGGTCCCGGTCCTTCAGCTTGCGCGAGGTGAGCAGCAGCACCTTGTCGTCCTTGTAGGCCCGGATGCCCTGCACCTCATCGAGCAGCTTCTCCGCGTCCAGGGGCTCGGACATGCCCGTGGGGACTTCCGCGGAGCCGCTGTGCTCGCTGCCCACGCCAAAGGCCGTGTAGAGCGTGCGGTTGAACTTGGCGAGCTGCTTGTCGTCGAAGGGGTCCAGCGTCACGACGCGAATCACGGGGCGTCACCTCGGCGGGAAGGCCCTCGCGGTGCCGGGCGCGCGCTTGCGGCGCGACGCGGGCGGCCGGAGGGCCGTGGGGTTCACTCGTCCTCGGGCGGCTTCGCCTTGGGAGGACGGCCACGCTTCTTTGGCGCGGCGGGCTCCGCGGGTGCGGCGCCCTCGGGTGGTTTGGCCTTGGGCGGACGGCCGCGCTTCTTCGGGGCGGCGGGCTCGGCGCCCTCCGCCACCTCGGGCTTCGGCTTGGGCGGACGGCCGCGCTTCTTCGGAGCGGCGGCCTCCTCGCCTTCGGCCGGCTTGGCCTTGGGCGGACGGCCGCGCTTCTTGGGAGCGTCCTCGCCCCCCTCCTCGCCGCCTTCCTCCTCGCCGCCTTCTTCCTCGGAGGACTCCTCTTCGGACTCGGACTGCGGCTCCTCGTCCGAGGGCAGGTCCAGCTCCCCGCCCTCCAGACCCATGAGGTCGCCGTCCAGGTCCATGTCGTCCTCGTCGCCACCGGGCCGCGCGAACTCCGCGGCGGTGCGCTTGGGACGCTCCTTCCCGGGCGGGAAGAGGACGATGTCGATGGAGTCCTCGGCGTTGGCCTCGGCGGTGCCCAGCGCGGCGGCGACCTCCGAGACCAGCAGGTGCCGGGCGTTGTCGTAGAGCTCGCGCTCCTTGGTGGGCAGCGGCCGCAGCTCGCTGAGGACCTGGAGGCCCTTGACGACCTCCGCCAGACCCAGGATGCCGCCCTGGGTCATTCGGTCCAGGTTGGTGCGCGCGCGTTGCTTCCAGTCCAGGTCCGCCTTGTCACTGTCCGAGCGGAGGAACGCGTAGATCTCCTCCACGTCAGCAGGACTGGCCACCTTGCGCACGCCGATGGAGAGGATCTTCCCCTGCGGCACCATCACGACCGCGCCGTCTTCCTCCCGGCGCATGGTGACGAAGGTGAGGCTCTGGCCCGCCACCTCCTTCACGTCGATGGCGGCAACGCGGCAGACCCCCTGGTTGGGGTAGACGACCCGGTCTCCAACCTGGAGCTGGAGTGCAGCGGACCCTTCTGGCATGGCCCCCTCGTGGGCGGGTGGGATGATCACCGAAGCGAGCGCCGGTCGTAGCACCGAGCCTCGCCGGATGCCACGAGATTACCGGGGAAGCATTGTCATCCGGTTGGCATTGCGCTGCGCTTCCAACAGCTTGGCCATGACCTCGTGCGCCTGCGAGTCCAGGACAGCGTCGATTTGGGCGTCGGTCGGCCCCTCGTCCGCCGTGCTTCCGGGCCGTGCGTCCACGCGGGTGGAAAGTCCCACCGTCGCCATCACCGCGATCCCCAGGGCCAGCACCGCCAGCAGCTTCTTCATGAGCGTCCTCCGTGGCGGCCCAGGGTAGGGGCGGCGCCCGGATGATCAATTTTTCGGCTACAGGCTGGCGGTGTCCTGTAGCGGCCGGTCGCGCGCTACTGGTGCAGCGGCGCCACGGGTGTCACCTCCAGCGTGAGGCCGCCGGAGTTGTCCTGGACGTCGTCATCCGGGAACGCGAGCCGCAGCCAGCTCGCGCCGCGCATCACCGTGGGCTGGTTGACCTCCAGCACCTCCAGCGTGCCCGGGGCCACGGCCGGGGACGGTCCCGCGCCGTGAAGCGCGAGCACGCCGTCCACCTCGCCGCCGCCGAAGCCGCGCGTGCGCGCCGGTTCCTCGGCCGAACGCACGACGACGCGGTAGGTGGTGGACGGATCCAGCTCCCGGAGCGTGAAGCCGTCGTGGGGTGACAGCGAGACGGCGTGCCGGCGCGCGTCCAGGAGCAGGGTGGTGATGGCGCCGCTCGCCTGTTCGCGCACGTGCACCTGGAGGGCGCCGCGGTTGTCGTCGGGCCGGTCGTCCCAGAGGAACACGTAGAGAACGGAGGCGTCGCGCACCAGCACCTCGTCGGCGCCCACCAGGCCGAAGCTGTCGCGCGCCGTCAGCGCCGTGCCGCCCTCCAGGAAGTACACGGCCTGGGCCACCGGCAGCGGGCCGCCCACCGACACGCGGCCCTCCACGCGCAGGCCGTAGGCGCGGGATGGATCCAACCGCATGCGCGCCGCCTGGGACGGGGGTACGCGCAGGGCATGCGCGACCGCGCTGAGCGCGAACGGGCCGCCGGAGGAGTAGCGGGCGAAGGATGCGGGCGTGTCGCCCGGACCCGCGCGGGGCAGGGCGCGCGCCGCGACCGCTTGCTTCGGCGCGAGCCGCGCATGGACCGCCAGCGTGGTGCCGCGCTCGGCGTGCACGCGCTGGCTGAAGGGCACCATGCCCGGCATCAGCACCTCCAGCACATGGTCGCGGTCCGACGGCAGCTGGGTGATGAGCGTGGGCGTCGTCTCCGCCAGCGTCCGGCCGTCCACGCGGATGGTGGCGCCCGCGGGTGAGGAGCTGAGCTCCACCGCGAACGTGTTGGAGCCGCCCATCACCAGGCCCAGCCACATGGCCACGAGCGCCGCCACCGCCACCGGCGCGCCGCGCACCGCCCAGCCGCGCAGGGAGCGGTGCCACGCGGGCGGCGGCTCCGGAGGCATCGCCTGCGGGGGCAGGGGCTGCGTCGTCAAATCGCCTCGGGGCTCACCCCCGGGCTCGGAGTCGTGGAGGGGGACCTCCGGAGGCGTGGCGATGGGCGGCGGTTCGGCGACGCCGCTCCAGCGGCCCACCCGTGCGACGAACTCGCGCGGCAGCTGCACCGGGCGGCCGGACTCCACGAGCTCCGGCTCGAAGAGGTAGCCCATGAAGTGGCCCAGGTCGCTGGCGGACACGTCCGGCGCGGTGACGTGGAGCTGTCGCGCCAGCGCCTCCGCGAAGGCCTGCGCGGTGGGGTAGCGCTGCTCCGGGCTCGTGGCCATCGCGGTGAGCAGGATGCGCTCCAGCGCGGCCGGGATGTTCGGCGTCCACTCGCGCGGGCGGGGGAAGTCGCCCTGGGAAATCTTGCGCAGCACGTCCTGGAGCGAGCCCTCGAAGGGGCGCCGTCCGCAGAGCATCTCGTAGAGGACCGTGCCCGCGGCGAACACGTCCGTGCGCGCGTCCAGCGCCTCGCCGCGCGCCTGCTCCGGCGCGAAGTAGACGTACTTGCCCTTCGCGGGGTCCGCCTTCGTGTCGGAGCGCCCGGCGAGCCGCGCCCGCGCGATGCCGAAGTCCACCAGCTTCACCTGCCCCTCGAAGGAGAGGAGCACGTTCTGCGGGCTCACGTCCCGGTGGACGATGTGCAGCGGGCGGCCGTTGTCATCCAGCCGCGTGTGCGCGTACGCCAGCCCCCGCAGCATGTCGATGGCCACCAGCACCGCCAGCGGCGGCGGCAGCGCGGGCAGCCCCTTCTCCCGCGCCCGGCGAAGCACGTGCGAGAGCGGATGGCCGTCCACCCACTCCATCGCGAGGAAGTACTCGCCCTCCACCTCGCCGAAGTCGAAGATCTGCGCGATGTTGCCGTGCGACAGCCCCAGCGCGATGCGCGCCTCGTTGATGAACATGGACACGAACGCGCTGTCGTCCGCGTAGCCCGGGAGGATCTTCTTGATGACCACCGGCTTCGTCACGCCCGCCACCGCCGTCATCCGGGCGCGGTAGATCTCCGCCATGCCGCCCGTCGCGATGCGCTCGAGCAGTTTGTACTTGCCGAACTGGAAGCCGGCGGAAGGCGGCGGCACGTTCGAATCGGCTCCGGTGGAGGGGAGTCCTTCGCAAAAACCGCGAGAAGCTATCATGAGGCCATTCAGACGCTCCGGGTGGAATATTCCGCTACGCTCGCCAGCCTGTTCCCGTAACCGTGCATTCTTCCTCCTGGTGTGGAGCACCCTCACATGGGGTGGCTGCCGGGAGCCTGCTCCCGCCGAACCGACACGCACGGTAGCTCCTGAGCCAGCACTCCGCGTGGATCCGGATTCCCCTCCACCCGCTCCCGCGGACGCGGGCACCTGGGCGGATGCGACCGTCACGCCCGTGTCCGCGCCCGTCTGGGGCGAGCCTCTCCCGGACGACGTCCTCCGGCTGGAGCTGTCGGGAGATCAGGTGCGCCTGGGCGCGGAGACCTTCACGCCAGCCCGCGCCCGGGACGCGGCCAGGCTCGCGGAGCGGGTTCGGGGCAAGGACGTGCTGGTCGCCGTGGAGGACGCGGACACGTTCCTCGCGCAGGTTTCGGACGCGCTGGCGGTGCTCCGCGCGCAGGCGGCGGAGGTGTGGCTTCAGCACCCGGACGCGCCGGTGGCCTACCGGTTGGTGCTGCGCGACGAGCAGGGCTTCCGGGCGTGGCTGGAGGAGGTGGCTCCCGGCAAGCTGCGCATCATCCAGCGCGCGGACGGCTTCGAGCTGAGCACCAGCGTGGGCAAGCTGCCGGGGCCGGACCGCAACGGCCCATCCGTGCCGGTGCGCGGCGGGCGCCAGGACATCGCGACGCTGCGGCGGGAGCTGGCCCGGCTGAAGACGCGCTTCACCACGTCGGACGACCTGTGCCTCGTGCCGTCGTTCGGTACGGAGGTGGGGCAGGTGGCGCGGGCGCTCGGCGGCACGTACGTCGCGCCGGAAGAGGGGCTCTTCGACACGCTCTGCCTCGTGTACCCCACGCCCCGGTCCGCTCCGGACGCGGGTTCCCCGTAAGACAGGGCCACGAAGTCTCCCTCCTGGCGGGCGGGCACACACCCCGCGTGGAGTCCCACGAGGCATTGAGGCGGTGGGGCCGCGCCGCTACTACCCGTGGCGGTCCGCGCGCCCTAATGTCCCGCGCGCCTTTTCCCCTGAAGGCTTCGGAGGGCAATGCTCCCTCCCCGGAGGTCGTTGATGGTCGCCGCAACCGAGCCCGCTTCCCGTCCCCAGGATGTTCTCGCCGGGGCCACCTTCCTCTTCCAGGAGGTGGGCTCCACCCGCATCCTCACGCCGGAGGGGTTCTCCGAGGAGCAGCGGCTCTTCTTCAAGACGGCGCTCCAGTTCTGCCGTGAGCAGGTGCTGCCCCAGGCCGCGCGCATCGAGGGCAAGGACAACGCGCTGCTGCGCGACCTCCTGCGCCGCGCGGGCGAGCTGGGCCTCTTGAGCGTGGACATCGCGGAGACCTACGGCGGCACGGGTCTGGACAAGACGACGTCGCTGCTGCTCGCGGAGGCCATGAGCCTGTTGGGCTCGTGGTCGGTGACGTCCAGCGCGCACACCGGCATCGGGTCGCTGCCCATCGTGTGGTTCGGCAACGAGGCGCAGAAGGCGAAGTACCTGCCCAAGCTCGCCACGGGTGAGTGGGTGGCGGCGTACGCGCTGACGGAGCAGGGCAGCGGCAGCGACGCGCGCGGGGCGAAGACGAAGGCGGTGAAGTCCGCGGACGGCAAGCACTACATCCTCAACGGCTCCAAGCTCTACATCACCAACGCGGCCTTCGCGGACGTGTTCGTCGTCTTCGCGCAGGTGGACGGCGACAAGTTCACCGGCTTCATCGTGGAGAAGGACACCCCGGGCCTCACCGTGGGCCCGGAGGAGCACAAGATGGGCATCCGCGGCTCGTCCACGTGCCCGCTCTACTTCGAGGACGCGCAGGTGCCCGTGGAGAACCTGCTGGGCGAGCTGGGCAAGGGCCACCGCATCGCCTTCAACATCCTCAACTACGGCCGCCTGAAGCTGGGCGCGGGCGTCATCGGGAGCATGAAGCTGCAGCTGCAGAGCGCGCTGAAGTTCGCGCAGGAGCGCAAGCAGTTCAAGGCGCCCATCGCCACGTTCCCGCTCATCCGCGAGAAGCTCGCGCGCATGGCCACGCTCGTCTACGCGGTGGAGAGCATGACGTACCGCACGGCGGGCCTGGTGGACGGGCGGCTCGCGTCCAAGGAGCGCTCGGACGCGGACTACGACGCGCACGTCATCGCCGCGATGGAGGAGTTCGCCACCGAGGCCTCCATCATGAAGGTCTTCGGCTCGGAGGCCCTCGGCTTCCTGGTGGACGACGCGGTGCAGGTGCACGGCGGCGCCGGCTACATCGAGGAGTACCCGGTGGAGCGCGCCTACCGCGACGCGCGCATCAACCGCATCTTCGAGGGCACCAATGAAATCAACCGGATGCTGATCACCGGCATGCTGCTCAAGCGCGCCGTGAAGGGCGACCTGCCGCTGTTCGCGCAGGCGCGCTCCGTGGCGGAGGAGCTGGGCCGCGGCGAGCGTCCCCGCGCGGGCCGCCAGGACGCGCTGGCCAACGAGGAGATCGCCGCCGAGTGCGCCAAGCACCTGGCCATCCACGGCATGCGCCTGGCCGCGGAGACCTTCGGCACGGAGCTGGACAAGCACCAGGAGGTCATGGCCGCGCTGGCGGACGTGGTGATGGACGCGTACGCGCTGGACTCCATGGTGACGCGCACCCGTCAGGCGGCCACCGGTGGCGTGCAGGACCCCGTGCGCGTGGCGCTGGTGCGGCTGTACGCGATGGAGTCCACCACGCGCGCCTTCGAGCGCACCCGCCGCGCGCTCTGCGCCACGCTCAAGGGTGACGCGCTCACGCTGGAGTTGAAGCGCCTGTCCGCGCTGGACGCCTTCACGCCGTACGACCCGGCGGAGCTGCGCGAGACCATCGTCGCGGGCCTGGAGGAGGCCGACGGCTACCCGTACAACCCGCTGTAACGGATGAAGCGCGCGGGTGCCCTGGTCGCAGCGTCAGGGCATCCGCGACACGGCATCCAGGCCGAAGCTGACCCGGGCCCGCCAGGGCGCGGGCGGCAGGTGCTCCAGCGCCATCAGGGCCTCCAGCCGCTGGAGCATGTCCGGCCGCAGCCGGCCGAACGTCGCGCCGAAGCCCGGCGTCACCGCCTGCGCCACGCCCTTGCGCGGTACGGACGACGTCCACGCCACCTCGCCGTGGAGCAGCAGCGGCCCCTCCTTCATGTCCATCTCCATGAAGAAGGGCGTGCCCACCTGCACCTCGCGGGGCAGGGCGGGGGCGTCCACCTCCAGGCCCACGCCGCCGCGGGAGATGTCGCGCACGTAGAAGAACGGCGCCCGGGGGTCGGCTTCCCGCGCGCGCAGGTGCAGCGGCAGGCGCGGGAAGCGGCGCAGGCCGTTCTGCTCCTCCTGGGCGAAGATGAAATGGAGCACCGCGTCCAGCGCGCTGCGATCCTCCGCGCCGTCGTAGCGCACGGTGAGCATGAAGCGCTCGCCGGGGCGCGGCTCCACCTTGACGACCTCGCCCAGCACCTCCACCGGACGCGGCATGCCGCCCGCGTGCAGTTCAAAGGTGAAGCGGGTGCCCAGGGGCAGGGCCTTGCGCGTCTCCAGGGTGACGCCGCCCTGACCCACGCTGCGGGTGTACTCACCGACCAGCGACTGTGGCGTTTTGTAGGCCACCTTCAGTCGAACGTTCGTGTTCACGCGCCCGCCAGTCTCAGCCTGGGAGCGAAAGAACTCAAGTTTACCCCACCCCCAAAGGTAGGCCGTCCGGCATGTGCCCCAGCGGATGTCCGCCGGCGGGCGAGCGGTGTTCCAGCCTGTTGCGCGCTTTCTTGACCCCCCTGGGGGGGGCGCGTATGTATGCCGGCCGCAGAGGGGTAAGAAGTGGGAAGGAGTGGTGGTCCGTCCCGTGCTGGGCTGAAAAGGTGGATCGTCCCGCGTGTTCCGAGGCGTCTATGAGCACCAGATCGACGCGAAGGGGCGCACCAGCCTCCCGGCGAAGCTTCGGGAGACGTTGGTGGGCGCCTACGACGAGCGGCTCATCGTCACCACGGCCCTGGACCCCTGCCTCCACGCCTATCCGGTGCGGGAGTGGGAGGCGTTGGAGACCGCGCTCGCCCGGCGCAACCCCATGGAGCCGGGGGTCAAGACGTTGATGCGGCTGTACGTGGCCAGCGCGCAGGAGTGCCCGCTGGACAAGCTGGGCCGGTTGCTCATCCCGCCGTCGCTCAGGGCGTACGCGAAGTTGGAGAAGGAAGTGGTGTGGGCGGGGATGGTGAAGGTGATTGAGCTTTGGAGCCAGGAAGGCTGGGCGAAGGCGCAGGAGGACGCGCGCCAGGAAGCCACCTCCCCGGACGTGTTGCGGGTGCTGGGCGAGCTGCGCCAGCCATAGCCAGGAAGTCGACAGTCTTAGTTTCGCGAGAGAAGGGTGGGCAGGCGCATGGACCAGGTTCAGGAGGTTCGTCGGACCAGGGCGGCGGTGGCGGCGTCCGAGCGCGTGGAGACGCTGATGCTGGAGGGCGAGCTGGAGGAGGCGGACCTGCTCAAGCTGTGCGAGGACCTGATGCACCGCCTGCACCGGGGCACCCGTCAGGTCGTCCTCGACTTCGCGGACGTGTCGCACCTGAACTACCGCGGCGTGCGCCCGCTGATGGCCCGCACGGACGCGTTCCGCCGCTCCGGTGGTGACGTGAAGCTGTCCGGGCTGTCGCCGTACCTGGCCGCCATCTTCCGCGCGGCCGGCGCCCATGACGCCTTCGAGCTGTACCCGCACATGAACGATGCCCGGGCCGCCTTCCAGCTCGCGCGCGCTCCCTTCGTCTGACCCTGCACCCAAGGCCCCCTCCCGTGGACTTCCAGCACCAGACCGTCCTGCTCCACGAGACGGTGGAGCTGCTGAACCCGGCGGAGGGCAAGGTCATCCTTGACGGCACGCTTGGTGGCGGAGGCCACACGCAGGCGCTGCTCGCCCGGGGCGCCACGGTGGTGGGCGTGGACCGGGACCCCGTGGCGCTGGCCGCGGCCACCACCCGCATGGGCGTCAACGCGCGCTTCCAGGCCCGGCAGGGCAACTTCGCGGACCTTCTCAGCGTCGCGCAGGACCTGCTGCCCGTGGACGGCGTGCTGGTGGACCTGGGCGTGTCCTCGCCCCAGCTGGATGTGGCCGAGCGCGGCTTCTCCTTCATGAAGGAGGGCCCGCTGGACATGCGCATGGGCGACAGCGGCATCACCGCCGCGGAGCTCATCGCCGAAACGGACGAGCGCGACCTGGCGAAGCTGCTCAAGGACTACGGGGAAGAGCCCTTCGCGCGGCCCATCGCGCGGGAGCTGAAGAAGGCGCTGCCCCAGCGCACGCTGGAGGCCGCGGAGGTGGTGAAGCGCGCCGTGCCTCGCAAGGCGTGGCCGGACCGCATCCACGTGGCCACCCGCACCTTCCAGGCGCTGCGCATGGCGGTGAACGGGGAGCTGGAGGCGCTGGACTCGCTGCTCGCCGCGCTGCCCTCGCTGCTCAAGGTGGGCGGCCGCGCCGCGGTCATCTCCTTCCACTCCCTGGAGGACCGGAAGGTGAAGGAAGCCTTCCGTGCCCTGGTGGGCGGGTGCACCTGTCCGCCGGGCTTCCCGGTGTGCGTGTGCAACAGCCAGGGTGACTTCGTCCTCGTGTCCAAGAAGGCCGTCGCGGCTTCCGAAGCGGAAGTCGAGGCCAACCCCCGCTCTCGCAGCGCGCACCTGCGCGCGGTGGAGAAAATCCGATGAGCAAGGCCCTCTCGCGTCCCTCCGTGTCCGTGGCCGGCGTGCTGATGCACCTGCTGCCCGCCGTCATGCTCTTCACCCTGTTCGCGGCCGTGGGCATCCTCCACGTCACCAGCCGCGTCCTGGTGGTGGACATGGGCTACCGCCTGTCCAACGCGGAGGGCGAGAGCCGCTCGCTCACCCGGGAGAACGACCGGCTCAAGCTGGAGCTGGCCACGCTCAAGGCGCCGGGCCGGTTGGAGCGCGTGGCCCGTGAGCAGCTGGGCATGGCCATGCCCAAGGGCGGCGCGGTGGTGTCCCTGGCGGACGAGCGCGTGAAGGGCTCCGGCACCGCGCAGGCCCGTTCCGCGGCCCCGGCCGTCCGCGTGGCGGAGCGGGGGACCCAGCGGTGAGGGACCTGAAGAGCGCGCGGATTCCGGAGTCGAACACGAAGGGGCTCAGGCTGCGGGTCCAGCTCTTGTTCGGGCTGTTCCTCGCGCTCTTGGGCACGGCGTTCGGCCGCGCGGTCTACCTCCAGGTCTTCCAGCAGGAGAAGCTGCGGGGCCTCGCGCAGGACCAGTACGTCCGGCAGATCGACATCCCGGCCCGGCGCGGAGACATCTTCGACCGGCGCGGCACGCCGCTGGCGCAGAGCGTGGAGGTGGACTCCATCTGGGTGGACCCGTCCCTGCTCCCCGACGTGCCGCAGGCGGCCCGTCAGCTCGCCCGCGCCGTGCACCTGGACAGTGGCGACCTGACCGCGCGCCTGTCGCGCGCCAAGCGCTTCGCGTGGGTGAAGCGCCAGGCGAAGCCCCAGGAGGTGGAGGCGGTGAAGGCGCTGGGCCTGCCCGGCCTGGGCTTCACCAAGGAGCCCAAGCGCTTCTATCCCCAGCGTGAGCTGGGCGCGCACATCGTGGGCATGGTGGGCACCGACGGCCACGGCCTGGAGGGCCTGGAGCTGGCCTTCGAGGACGAGCTGTCCGGGCAGAACTCGCGCACCTCCGGCTTCCGCGACGCCAAGGGCCGCAAGCTGATGGTCCAGGGCGCCATGGATCCGCTGGAGCGCCAGGGCGCCGCCGTCACCCTCACGCTGGACCGCCACCTCCAGTACGTAGCGGAGAAGGCGCTGGCCAAGGCGGTGGACGACGCCAAGGCGGCGGCGGGCATGGCGGTGGTCTTGGATCCGCGCACCGGGGAGATTCTCGCGCTGGCGAACAACCCGCGCTTCAACCCCAACACGCCGGAAGACGGCGTGAAGAACGCCATCCGCAACCGCGCCGCGCTGGACTCCTTCGAGCCCGGCTCCACGATGAAGGCCTTCGTGGTGGCCGCCGCGCTGGAGCAGAAGGCCATCACCGCGGACCAGCTGTTCTTCTGTGAGAACGGCTCCCTGCGCATCGGCCGTCACACCATCCGGGACACCCACCCGCACGGCTGGCTCAACGCGCAGGGCATCCTCCAGGTGTCCTCCAACATCTGCGCCGCGAAGGTCGCCGAGGCCCTGGGCCGCGAGAAGTTCGTCGCCGGCTACCACGCCTTCGGCTTCGCGGAGCGCACCGGTCTGGCGCTCACCGGCGAGAGCCGCGGCGTCATCCCGTTTCCGAAATCGGACATCTCCCTGGCCACCCAATCCTTCGGCCAGGGCATGACCTCCACCGCCGTCCAGCTGACGGCGGCCTACGGCGCGCTGGCCAACGACGGCGTGCTGATGCGCCCGTTCCTGGTCTCCAAGGTGGTGGACCCGGACGGCGTGGTACTGCTGGAGAACCAGCCCACGGAGCTGCGGCGGGTGGTTTCCCAGAGGGTGGCGCGCCAGGTCGTGGGCATGCTCGAGAGCGTGGTGGTCAAGGGAGGAACCGCGCCCAAGGCCGCCATGGACGACTACCGGGTGGCCGGTAAGACGGGTACCGCACAGAAGGCGGACCCCGTGGCACGGGGGTATTCCGACAAACGCATCGCGTCGTTCGCGGGCATGGTACCGGCCGAGGCCCCGCGCGCCGTGATTCTCGTGGTGGTGGACGAACCCAAGACAGACGTATACGGGGGGAACGTGGCTGCCCCTGCCTTCAAGGAAATCGCTACCGCTGCCATGGCCCACCTGGCCGTGCCCCCGTCCCGGACGGTGGCACCCGCCGAGGTGGCCGCGGCCGCCGCGCCCGTGGTGCCCCCTCCGGCACCAAAGGCGTTGGCGAAGGTCGTGCCCGTTCGGGCCGGCCTGGAGGATGCGGTGACCGAGACTCCGGAGCCCGGCACGGTGCGTGTGCCGGACGTCCAGGGTCAGGCGGGACGGGAAGCCGTGGTGAAGTTGCTCGCCGCGGCGTTGGAGCCACAGCTGCAAGGTAGTGGACGAGTCGTATCTCAGACCCCCCCCGCCGGTGCGCTGGTGGAGAAGGGGGCCCGGGTGACGCTGGAACTGGCGACGCGGCAATGAGGCCGTGTCCTTTCCAGGCCCCGCAAGCAATGCGTGTGAAGGGGAAGAGATGAAGCTGACGGATGTCCTCGCAGGGTGTGGAGCCGAGCAGACCTCGGGCGGCCGTTCCGCGGTCGACGTCACGGGAGTGACGCAGGATTCGCGGCGCGTGAAGCCGGGGGATCTCTTCATTGCCGTGCCGGGCCTGAAGGAAGACGGGGCCCAGTTCATTGGTGAAGCCGTGTCGCGCGGCGCTGTCGCCGTGGTGTCGGAGAAGCAGGGCCAGTCGTCGCAGGTGCCGTTCTTCAAGGTGAGCAGCGCGCGCAAGGCGCTGGCCCTCATCGCGGCCAACTTCCACGGCCGTCCCGCGGACAAGCTGACGCTCCTGGGCGTCACCGGCACCAACGGGAAGACGACCACCACGTACCTGCTGGAGGCCATCCTCGCCACGGCCGCCATGTACACCGGCTCTCCGGCGCCGGGCGTCATCGGCACGCTGGGCTACAAGTTCGGTGGCAAGACGACGGAGCTGGCCAACACCACGCCGGACCCGCTGGAACTGCACCGCATCTTCCGAGAGATGGTGGATGCGGGCGTGGAGACGGTGGTGATGGAGGTCTCCAGCCACGCGCTCGCGCAGGAGCGCGTGCACGGGCTCACCTTCAAGGCCGCCGGCTTCAGCAACCTGTCGCGCGACCACCTGGACTACCACAAGGACCTGGAGGAGTACTTCCAGGTGAAGCGCAAGCTCTTCCTGGAGAACCTGGGCGCCTCCGGCACCGCGGTCGTCAACGCGGACGACGCCTTCGCCAGCCGCCTCTACACGGAGCTGCGCAACCAGAAGCGCATGGCGTGGAAGTTCAGCCGCACGGGCGCGGGTGAAATCTCCGCCGCGGATGCCGCCTATTCGCTCAAGGGCATCGAGGCCACCCTGAAGACGCCCGCGGGCGACATCAAGGTGAAGAGCAAGCTCCTGGGGCCCCACAACCTGGAGAACATCATGCTCGCCGCCGGCATCGCGCTGGGCGCGGGCATCAGCCGCTCGGACGTGAAGAGCGGCATCGAGCTCGTCACGGGCGTGGCTGGCCGCATGGACCGCGCGGAGAACCACCGCGGCGGCCCGGCGCCGGCGGTGCTGGTGGACTACGCGCACACGGATGACGCGCTCAAGCGCTCCCTCGAAGCGGCGCGCGCGCTGGCCAAGGGCCGCGTCATCGTCGTCTTCGGCTGCGGCGGCGACCGCGACAAGGGCAAGCGCCCGCTGATGGGCGCGGTGGCCGCGGAGGGCGCGGACCTGGTGATGGTGACCAGCGACAACCCGCGCACGGAGGATCCGGAGACCATCATCTCCGAGGTGACGCCGGGCCTGGAGAAGGGCGGCCTGCGCCGCATCTCCGAGGGCAAGGCGAAGGTCGGGGAGAAGGGCTACCTGGTGGACGCGGACCGCCGCGCCGCCATCGAGCAGGTCATCAACCTGGCCAAGGACGACGACGTCGTCCTCATCGCCGGCAAGGGCCACGAGACCTACCAGACGGTAGGCACCGAGAAGCTCGCCTTCGACGACCGCGAAGTCGCCGCGCGCGCGCTGGCCAACCGCATCCCGGGCTGAACCTTCTCAAGGCCACCCCCCCTCCATGGCCGTTCGATTCTCCGATGACGAGGTGGTGCAGGCGACGGGTGCGACCCGGCGCGGGGGGCCCGTGGAAGCGGGCTTTCCCGCCGTCTGCACCGACACGCGGTCGCTCACCCCCGGGTGCCTCTTCGTGGCGCTGCAGGGCGAGCGCTTCGACGCCCACGACTTCGTGGACGGTGCCCAGCGCCAGGGAGCGGCCGGGGCGGTGGTGAAGCGGGGGAGGGCGTTGCCGGCCCTGCCCCCGGGCTTCGCCTTGTACGAAGTGGATGACACCCTGGCCGCGCTGGGCGGCCTGGGCGCGCTGCACCGCCGCCGCTTCCAGATTCCGGTCGCGGCGGTGGGGGGCTCCAACGGGAAGACGACCACCAAGGAGATGGTGGGCGCCATCCTGGCCACTCGGGGCCCGGCGCTGAAGACGGAGGGCAACTTCAACAACGAGGTGGGCGTCCCGCTCACGCTCTTCCGGCTGGAGCCGTCCCACGTGGCGGCCGTCATCGAAGTGGGGATGAACCAGCCGGGCGAAATCGAACGGCTCACCCGAAAGGTCCAGCCGGACGCCGGTGTCATCACCGTCGTCCAGCCGGAGCACCTGGAGGGGCTGGGCAGCCTGGAGGGCGTGGCGGAGGCGGAAGGGGAGATGTTCCGCGAACTGCTGCCCCAGGCCACTGCTGTCGTGAACGTGGACGACGCGCTCATCGTGCGCCAGGCCGCGCGCAGCGTCGCGAAGCACCTGACGTTCGGCCGGGCGGAAGGGGCGGACGTGCGCCTCACGGCGGTCCACACGCTGGGCCGCGACGGCATGGTGGCCACCGTGCGCTACCAGGGGAAGGACTGGCCGGTGCGCCTGCACTTCGTGGGGCCGCACAACGCGCAGAACGCGACGGCGGCGTTCGCGACGGCGCTGGCCCTGGGCTACTCCCCCGAGGAGTGCGTGAAGGGCCTGGAGTCCGCGCGTCCGTACGCGCGCAGGCTCAACATCGTGGATGGCAGGAACGGCATCACGGTGGTGGACGACTGCTACAACGCCAACCCGGCCTCCATGGAGGCCGCGCTCGTCACGCTGGGCACGCTGGTGCCGGAAGGCGGCCGGGCGGTGGCGGTGCTGGGCGACATGCTGGAGCTGGGCGCGGGCGAGGCGGAGGAGCATGCCCGGCTGGGCGAGCTCGTCGCGCGGCACGCGAAGCTGGTAGCGTTCTTCGGCCCCCGGTCCTCGGGCGGTCTGGGCAGCGCGGACATGGGAGATTCCGCCGCCCATTTCACCGAAGTGGAGCCATTGGTGGCGTGGTTGACGCCCCGGCTTTCGCCCGGTGACGTGGTGCTGGTGAAGGCCAGTCGCGGCATGCGATTGGAGCGCGTGGTGGCGGCCCTGACGGGCGCGGCACCCCCCGGAGGGAGTCACTAGTGCTGTACCTTCTGTACGAGCTCATCCAGAACACCGAGGCCGGGCGCGTCCTCAACTTCCTGCGCTACCCGACCTTCCGCATCATCGCCGCGGGCGTCTTCGCCCTGCTCCTGGGGATGCTCATCGGCCCGCGCCTCATCGCGCGGCTGCGCTTGAAGCAGCACGGGCAGAGCAACGTGCGCGAGGACACCCCGGACAGCCACCAGAAGAAGAAGGGCACGCCCACCATGGGTGGCGCGCTCATCCTCATCAGCATCGCGGCGGGCACGCTGTTGTTCGCGGACCTGAAGTCCCGTGGCGTCTGGGTGATGATCCTCCTCACCTTCAGCTACGGCTTCATCGGCTTCCTGGACGACTGGCTCAAGCTGTCCAAGCGCAACTCCAAGGGCCTGGCCGGGCGCAAGAAGATGGCGCTGCAGACGCTCTTCTTCCTCATCGCCATCTTCGGCCTGATGTGCACGTGGACGAAGGCGGACGGCTCCTTCGGGCCCACGCTGCTCATCGACACGCGGCTGACGCTGCCGTTCGTGCCGTCCCATTGGTTCAACCCGGACCTGGGCTGGTTCTACGTGGTGTTCGCGTGGGTCGTCATCGTGGGCACGTCCAACGCGGTGAACCTCACGGACGGCCTGGACGGCCTGGCCATCGTCCCCACCATCGTGTCGGCGGTGACCTTCTGCGTGCTCTGCTACGTGGCGGGCACCACGCTGCACATCGCGGACACGGAGACGGTGAACGGCGTCACGCGGCTGACCGCCACGCCGCTGTACCGCTACCTGGGCATCCTCCAGGTGCCGGGCGGCGCGGAGCTGGCCGTCTTCTGCGCGAGCATCGTGGGCGCGGGCATCTCCTTCCTCTGGTTCAACACCTACCCCGCGTCCGTGTTCATGGGCGACATCGGCTCGCTGGCCCTGGGCGGCGCGCTGGGCGGGCTGGCCGTGTTCTCCAAGAACGAAGTGGTGTCCGCCATCATCCACGGCATCTTCTTCGCGGAGGCGCTCTCCGTGATGATCCAGGTGACGTCCTTCAAGATGACGGGCAAGCGCGTCTTCAAGATGGCGCCCGTGCACCACCACTTCGAGCTCAAGGGCATGGCCGAGCCGAAGATCATCGTGCGTTTCTGGATTGTCGCCATCCTCTGTGGTGGCGTGGCCCTGCTGTCCCTGAAACTGCGCTAGTCGCTTTGCCCCCATCGAGGTCGGCCCACCCCATGAATCCCTCGCTGTCCGGTCGGAATGTCGCGGTGTTCGGGCTGGCCAAGAGCGGCGTCGCGGCGCTGCGGCTTTTGGTCCAGCAAGGCGCGAAGGTGACGGCGCTGGACGCGCGCTCCGAGGACGCGCTCGGCGACGTCGCGAAGGAGCTGCACGCGAAGGGCGTGAGGCTCGTCACCGGCGCCACGCCCCCGGGGCTGCTCACCCGCCAGGACCTGGTGGTGGTGAGCCCGGGCGTGCCGCTGTCCCTGCCGGAGCTGGAGGCCGCGCGCACGTCGGGCGTCCCGGTGTGGGGCGAGATTGAACTCGCGGGCCGCCTCCTCACGGGCACCCGCTTCCTGGGCATCACCGGCACCAACGGCAAGAGCACCACCACGGCGCTCACCGGCGAGCTGTACGCGAAGGCGGGCCTGCGCACCTTCGTGGGCGGCAACCTGGGGCGCCCGTTGGCCGAGGCCGCCATGTCCCCCGGGGACTGGGACGCGCTGGTGGTGGAGCTGTCCAGCTTCCAACTGGAGGGCATCCACCAGCTCAAGCCAACGGGCGCGGCCATCCTCAATCTCACGCCGGACCACCTGGACCGCTACGCCAACCACGCCGTGTACGGCGCGGCCAAGGCGCGCATCTTCATGAACCAGGACGGCGCCAGCGACTTCGCCGTGGTGAACGCGGACGACGCGGCGGTGATGGGGCTGGCCGCCTCCGCGCGCGTGCCCGTGTACGGCTTCAGCCTCACGGGCCGCCCGGTGGTGGACGCGCCGAAGCTGGCGGGGCTGGCCATCGCGCGGCCCGGCGGCTTCGAGCTGGAGTTCGCGGGCGAGTCCTACACGCTCACCAACCGCTCACTCCGGGGCGCGCACAACGCGCAGAACGCGATGGCGGCGGCGCTGCTGGCCCGGCTGGGCGGCGTGGCGAAGGACGCGGTGCAGGCGGGGCTGGACAGCTACCTGGGCCTGGCGCACCGGCTGGAGAGCGTGCGCGTGCTGGACGGCGTGGAGTGGGTGAACGACTCCAAGGCCACCAACGTGGACTCCGTGCTGGTGGCGCTCAAGGCCTTCGCTGGCGACGTGTGGCTCATCGCGGGCGGCAAGGGCAAGGGCGCGCCGTACGCGCCCATGGTGGAGGCGGGGCAGGGCAAGGTGAAGGGCGTGCTCACCATTGGCCAGGACGCGGACGCGCTGGCGCGGGCGTACGCGAACGACGCGCCGGTGCACGCGTGCGGCACCTTGGACGCGGCGGTGGCGAAGGCGCGTGAGGTGGCCAGGGCGGGGGACACGGTCCTGCTGTCCCCGGCGTGCGCATCGTACGACCAGTTCAAGAACTTCGAGGACCGGGGCGACACGTTCAAGCGCCTCGTCGGGGCGCTCTGACCGTGATGAAGACCTCTCCTCCGACCGCCCCCGTGCGGTTCGATCCGATTCTTCTCTGCGCGGTGCTGGCGCTCGTGACGCTGGGCCTGGTGATGACGTACTCGGCGAGCGCCGTGCTCGCGCAGGACAAGCTGGGCGACAGCCTCTACTTCCTCAAGCGCCAGCTGTCCGCGGCGGGCCTGGGGCTGGTGGGCATGGCGGTGGCCATGAAGCTGGGGTGGCGGAAGCTGGCGCGGCTGGCGTACCCGCTGCTGCTCGTCGCCATCGTGCTGCTCATCGCGGTGGCCATCCCCGGTATCGGCACCACGGCGGGCGGCGCGCGGCGGTGGATCCGCCTGCCGGGCTTCAGCCTGCAGCCGGCCGAAATCGCCAAGTTCGCGTGGCTCGTCTACCTGTCCTATTCGCTGGCGAAGAAGCGGGAGAAGGTGGCCACGTTCTCCATCGGCTTCCTGCCGCATCTGGCCCTGTGCGGCATCCTGGTGTTCTTGTGCATGCTCCAGCCGGACTTCGGCAGCAGCGTGCTGCTGGTGTTCATGCTCTTCGTGCTGCTGTTCGCGGCGGGCACGAAGCTGTCGTACCTGGTGGGCTCCATCCTGCTCGCGCTGCCGCTGGCCTTCGTCGCCATCGCGACCAGCCCCTACCGCATGAAGCGCATCCTCGCGTTCCTGGACCCGTGGGCCCACCGGCACGACGTGGGCTACCAGGTGGCGGAGTCGCTGATGTCCATCGGTTCTGGCGGCATCACCGGCCTGGGCCTGGGGGACGGCCGGCAGAAGCTGTTCTTCCTGCCGGAGGCGCACACGGACTTCATCTTCTCCATCCTCGGTGAGGAGCTGGGGCTCATCGGCGTGGGGCTGCTGGTGGTGCTGTACGCCATCGTCCTGTGGCGCGGCATCCGCGCGGCCCTGGCAGCGGGGGAGACGTTCGGCACGTACCTGGGCCTGGGCATCAGCTCCATCATCGCGTTCCAGGCCACGGTGAACATGTGCGTGGCCATGGGCCTGCTGCCCACGAAGGGCCTGACGCTGCCGTTCGTGTCCTACGGCGGCACGTCGCTGGTGGTGCTGATGGGCTCCGCGGGCGTGCTGCTGTCGCTCAGCGCGAACACCCAGGGCGCGTCGCGGCCGGTGCGCGCGGGCTCGTCGGACCTGCGGGAGGTGACGGCGTGAAGGTGCTCATCGCGGGCGGCGGCACCGGCGGCCATCTGTTCCCGGGCATCGCGCTGGCGGAGGAGGTCGTCACTCGCCACCCCGCCAACGAAGTGGTGTTCGTGGGCACGGAGAAGGGCCTGGAGGCGCGCGTGGTGCCCAAGGAGGGCTACCCGCTGGAGCTGGTGAAGGTGCAGGGGCTCAAGGGCAAGGGATTCATCGGCCTGCTCAAGGGGCTCATCGCGCTGCCCATGGCATTCCTCGCGTCGTTCCGCATCCTGTCGCGCCACAAGCCGGACGTGGTGGTGGGCGTGGGCGGCTACGCGAGCGGCCCGGTGGTGCTGGCCGCGTGGCTGATGGGCATCCCCACGGCCATCCAGGAGCAGAACGCACTGCCCGGGCTCACCAACAAGGTGCTGGGCCGCATCGTGAAGGTCGTCTTCACCTCCTTCGAGGAAGCGCGCAACCACTTCCCCGAAGCCAAGGTGCAGATGATTGGCAACCCCATCCGCAAGAAGCTGATGGACAACTACCTGCGCAGCAGCTCCGCGCACGAGAAGTTCTCCGTCCTCATCTTCGGCGGCAGCCTGGGCGCGCGCGGCCTCAACAACCGCGTGCTGGACGCGCTGGACTCGCTGGGCGACGTGAAGGGGCAGCTCGACATCGTCCACCAGACGGGGAAGCTGGACCTGGAGAACGTGACGAAGGGCTACGCGGACAAGGGCTTCGCGGACGTGGCGCAGGTGGTGGAGTTCATCGACGACATGTCCTCCGCCTACGCGAAGGCGGACCTGGTCATCTGCCGCGCGGGCGCCACGTCCCTGGCGGAGCTGACGGTGTGCAAGAAGCCCAGCATCCTGGTGCCCTTCCCGCACGCCACGGACAACCACCAGGAAGTGAACGCCCGAGCGCTGGTGGACGCGGGCGCGGCCATCATGTTCCGCGAGTCGGAGCTCACCGGGCAGAAGCTGGCGGAAACGCTGCGCGGCCTGATGACGGACCCCGCGAAGCTCAAGCAGATGGCGAAGAAGGCGGGCATCTTCGGCCGCCCCGCCGCGGCGAAGGAGCTGGCGGACGTGTGCGTGGACCTGACCACCCAGGCCTGGGGCCCGGGCGGACGGGACCGCGGACAGAAGGACGTGAAGAAGGCACCCGGGAGCAAGGCATGAGCAGCAAGACCGTCAGCAACAAGCCCGGCAGCCTCTTCAAGACGCGCCACGCGGCAAACGTGCACTTCGTGGGCGTGGGCGGCATCGGCATGAGCGGCATCGCGGAGGTGCTGCTCAACCTGGGCTACCGCGTCTCCGGTTCGGACCTGCGCGAGAGCGACATCACCCGCCGCCTGGCGAAGCTGGGCGCCACGCTCTACGAGGGCCACAAGGCGTCCAACCTGGTGCACGCGGACGTGGTGGTCATCTCCTCCGCGGTGCGCAAGGACAACCCGGAGGTGGTGACGGCGCGCCAGCGCAAGATTCCCGTCATCCCTCGCGCGGAGATGCTCGCGGAGTTGATGCGCCTGAAGTACGCGGTCGCCGTCGCCGGCAGCCACGGCAAGACGACGACGACGTCCATGGTGGCCACGGTGCTGTCCGCGGCGGGCCTGGACCCCACGGCGGTGGTGGGCGGCAAGGTGAACGTGCTCGACTCCAACGCCAAGCTGGGCAAGAGCGAGCTGATGGTGGTGGAGGCGGACGAGTCCGACGGCAGCTTCCTCAAGCTGCACCCGTCCATCGCGGTCGTCACCAACATCGACCCGGAGCACATGGACCACTACGGCGACCTGGAGACACTCCAGTCCGCCTTCGTGGAGTTCTGCAACCGCGTTCCCTTCTACGGCCTCAACGTGCTGTGCCTGGACAACCCCAACGTCCAGGCCCTGCTGCCGCGCATCGAGAAGCGCTTCGTCACGTACGGCAGCTCGCACATGGCGGACTACCGGCTGGAGGGCATCTCGCTGGACGGCTTCACCACCACCTTCCGCGCCTTCCGCCGGGACGAGGACCTGGGTGAGTTCCGCGTGCGCATGGTGGGCGCGCACAACGCCTTCAACGCGCTGGCGGTGGTGGCCATCGCGGAGGAGATGGACATCCCGCTGGAGACAGTGCGCTCCGCGCTGGCGGAGTTCGGCGGCGTGCAGCGCCGCTTCACCGTGCGCGGCGAGGTGGGCGGCGTCACCGTGGTGGACGACTACGGGCACCACCCCACGGAGGTCATGGCCACGCTGTCCGGCGCGCGCCGCGCCTTCGGCCGCCGGGTGGTGGCCGCCTTCCAGCCGCACCGCTACACGCGAACGCACGACCTGATGAAGGAGTTCGCCACCTCGTTCAACGACGCGGACGTGCTCTTCGTCACCAGCGTCTACGCGGCGGGCGAGGAGCCGATTCCCGGCGCCACCGGCGACGCGCTGGCGGAGGCCATCCGCGCGCACGGCCACCGCGACGTGACGTTCGTGGAGAAGCGCGCGGACGTGGCGAAGGCGCTCCACGAGCGCGTGCTCGAGGGCGACCTGGTCCTGACGCTCGGCGCGGGCGACATCACCCAGGTGGGCCCCGACCTGCTCAACCTGATGGGCGCGGCGAAGGGCGGGTAGGGGATGCAGGCGGGCGAGGTGACACCTCTGGCGGCGCGCGTGGCGCGGCTGCCGGGCCTGGACGTGAAGCCGGGCGAGCCCCTGGCGCCGCTCATCAGCGTGCGCGTAGGCGGCCCCGCGGAGGCGCTGGTGCGTCCGCGCTCTCCGGACGCGCTGGTGGAACTGCTGCGCCTGTCCCGCGACGAGGGCATCCCCGTGACGGTGCTGGGCGGCGGGGCCAACACGCTGGTGGGCGACGGCGGCGTGCCGGGGCTCACCGTGAAGCTGCCCCCGGATTTGTTCCCGGAAGGACTGGACGTGGGCCCGGACGACGGCCGGGTGACGCTGGGCACGGGCGCGGCCATTGCCCGGCTGGTCAACGTGATGCGCGCGCAGGGCCTGGTGGGCGCGGAGTTCCTCGCGGGCATCCCCGGCACCCTGGGCGGCGCGGTCACCATGAACGCCGGCACCAAGAACGGCGAGTGCTTCCGCGTGGTGGAGGCCATTGAGGTCGCCACCGCGGACGGGGTGGGGTGGCTGGACAAAGCGCAGGTGCCTCACACCTACCGTCACGCCACGCTGCCCGCGGGAGGTATCGTCACCCGCGTGCGCTTCCATCTTCCCAAGGGCGATGTCGTGGCCAGCAAGGCGGCCATGGACGCGGACCTGGGCTACCGCAAGCGCACGCAGCCCTTGAGTCAGCCCAACTTCGGCAGCGTGTTCACCAACCCGCCGGGCGACCACGCCGGGCGGCTCATTGAACTCGTGGGCCTGAAGGGGCACACCCTGGGGCGCGCGCAGGTGTCCACCCTGCACGCGAACTGGATCGTCAACCTGGGCGGCGCGGCCGCTCGGGACGTGCGGGGCCTCATCACCCTGATGCAGGAGCGGGTGAAGGAAGCCACCGGCGTCGTCATGCACCCCGAAGTCAAATTCGTCGGAGTCTTCCTTCCATGAGCATCGGTCCCCGAGGCTTCACCCCCGCTGAGTTGAAGGCGAAGCGCGTCGGCGTGCTGTACGGCGGCCTCTCCAGCGAGCGCGAGGTGTCCCTGCGCACGGGCGCCGCGGTGACGGGCGCCCTCAAGGGGCTGGGCTACGACGTGGTGGAAATCGACGTGGGCAAGGACCTGCCCGCGCGCCTCATCGCGGAGAAGGTGGACGTGGCGTGGCTCGCGCTGCACGGCCGCTTCGGCGAGGACGGCTGCATCCAGGGCCTGCTGGAGGCCATGTTCATCCCCTACACCGGCAGCGGCGTGATGGCCTCCGCCGTGGGCATGGACAAGGTGTACGCGAAGGAGATCTTCGTCGCGCGCGGCATCCCCACGCCCCCCTACCGCGCCTTCGACTCGGCGGAAGCCGCGCTCGCGGAAGGTGACCGGCTGCCGTTCCCCTTCCCGGTGGTGGTGAAGCCCAGCCGCGAGGGCAGCAGCGTGGGCGTGCACATCTGCAAGACGCGCGAGGACTACACCGCCGCCGTCCAGGACGCCTCGAAGCACGCGGGCACGCTCCTGGTGGAGCAGTTCATCAAGGGCCGTGAGGTCCAGGGCGGGGTCCTGGACAACGAGGCCCTGGGCGTCATCGAAGTGAAGGCCGCCCGCGAGTTCTACGACTACGAAGCGAAGTACAAGGCCGGCAGCGGTACTCAGTATCTCTTCCCCGCGCCGCTGCCCCCGGACCTGTACGCGCGCGTCAACGAGGTCTCCCTGGGCGCGCACAAGGCGCTGGGGTGTTCCGGCGGCTCGCGCTCGGACGTCATCGTCACGGAAGGTGGCGACGTCTTCCTGCTGGAAATCAACACGCTGCCCGGAATGACGGCCTCCAGCCTCCTGCCCAAAATCGCGGCGGGGCGGGGCATCGACTTCCCGGCCCTCTGTGAGCGGCTGCTCCAGGGCGCTTCGCTCAAGGCTTGAGCCGCTCCGCGTTCTTTCCTGGAGTTCCGGTCTCTTGCAGGCCGGGGTTGTCCCCCCACGCCGCTACAGCGACGTGCCTGTAGCCAAAAACTGGCGTGGTTCGACGTCCGCACGCAGCATGCGCCTCCCTAGTCATGGCCTTCGGAAAATCCAAGAATCGCCGCCGCCTGGACGCCGCACCGCGCAATGACGCGGTGACGGGCGCGGTCCGTTCGCACGGGCCGTCGGTGGCGAAGGCGCTGGGGTTGGCGGTGGCGACGGCGGGGCTCATCTGGGGCGGCATCGAGCTGCGCGCCTGGGCGGTGGTGTCGCCGCGCTTCGCGCTGGAGTCGGTGAACTTCTCCGGCCTGGAGCGCGCGTCGCGCCCGGAGCTCCTGAAGCTGTCCGGGCTGACGGCGGGGCAGAACCTGTGGACGCTGGACCCGGCCGCGCTGGCGCGGTCCATGGGGCAGCACCCCTGGGTGCGCACGGTGGAGGTGACGCGGCGGTTTCCGCGCGGCGTGTCCGTGGAGGTGACGGAGCACGCACCCGCGGCGCTGGCGGTGCTGGGCGACCTGTACGTGCTGGACGAGGAGGGCGAGCCCTTCAAGCGCGTCACCCCGGGGGACGGGCTGGACTTACCGCTCGTCACGGGCATGGAGCGCGACGCGTACGTGGCGGACCCGGACGCGGTGCGTTCGAAGTTCCGCGACGCGCTGGATGTAACCCGTGCTTATGCGCGGTTGTTGCCCGGGCGATCCGAGCGGCTTTCTGAAGTGCGCCTGGAGAACACCGGGCTTGCGCTGGTGACGGCGACGGGGCAGGAGGTTCGCCTCGGTGCTGGCGATACGGAAGTCAAGCTCCAGCGGCTGGCGCGCGTTCGACGCGAGCTCAGCACAAGGGGGCTTGCGGCCGCGATCATTCGCCTGGATAACCGTGCCCGACCGGGTTGGGTGGCGGTGAGGCTTTCGAGTGGGTCCGACTCCGTGCGGAGCGGGGACTCGACGCAGTGAGGATGCTTCCTTCACGAAAGTGAGGGAGCCTGGGAGGATTCATGGCGAAGCAGAAGTCGGGGGAGATCATCGTCGGCCTCGACATCGGCACGACGAAGATCTGCGCCATCGTCGGCGAGCTGACCGATAGCGGTATCGACATCATCGGTATCGGCACGCATCCGTCGAAGGGATTGCGCAAGGGCGTCGTGGTCAACATCGAGGCCACGGTGTCGTCCATCCGGCGCGCCGTGGAGGAAGCCGAGCTGATGGCCGGGGCGGAGATCTCCCACGTCTACACGGGGATCGCCGGCGGCCACATCAAGGGCTTCAACTCCCAGGGCATCGTCGCGGTGAAGGACAAGGAGGTCCGCGACGCGGACATCGCGCGCGTCATCGACGCGGCGAAGGCGGTGGCCATCCCGTTGGACCGGGAGGTCATCCACGTCCTGCCGCAGGAGTTCATCATCGACGACCAGGGCGGCATCAAGGAGCCCCTGGGCATGGCCGGCGTGCGCCTGGAGGCCAAGGTGCACATCGTCACGGGTGCCGTCTCCAGCGCGCAGAACATCGTCAAGTGCGCCAACCGCACGGGCCTGAACGTCTCCGACATCGTGCTCCAGCCGCTGGCCTCCGCCGAGGCGGTGCTGAGCGAGGACGAAAAGGAGCTGGGCGTGTGCCTCGTCGACATCGGCGGCGGCACCACGGACATCGCCATCTTTTCCGGCGGCGCCATCGTCCACACGGCCGTCATCGCCCTGGGCGGCAACAACCTGACGAGCGACATCGCCATCGGCCTGCGCACCCCCGCGCACGAGGCCGAGCGCATCAAGCAGAAGTACGGCTGCGCGCTCGCGTCCATGATCAACAAGGACGAGACGATTGAGGTCCCCAGCGTGGGCGGCCGTCAGCCGCGCGTCCTGGGCCGGCAGATCCTCTCGGAGATCCTGGAGCCGCGCGTGGAGGAGATCTTCCAGCTGGTGCACCGGGAGATCCAGAAGTGCGGCTACGAGGACCTGCTCGCGTCCGGCATCGTCATCACGGGCGGCAGCACGCTGCTCGCGGGCATGCCGGAGCTGGCGGAAGAGGTGCTGGGACTGCCGGTGCGCCGGGGCATGCCGCGCGGCATTGGCGGCCTGGTGGACGTGGTGAAGAGCCCCATGTACGCCACGGGCGTGGGCCTGGTCGTCTACGGCGCCAAGCACATGGACCGCCGCATGTTCCGCATCCGCGAGGACGGCAACGTCTACAAGAAGGTGAAGGGCCGGATGCGCGAGTGGCTGGAAGAGATTTTCTAGTCCGGTTTCCGGCGTCCACAATGCGCTGAGTCAAGGGGTCCCTTCGGGGGCCCTTTCGCGTTTCTGGGGGCTGTGTCCGGGAACTGGATTGACGTGTCAGAGGGGAACGCTGACGCGTCCGTCCTGGACGCGGACATTTTCCAGATTCCGGAATCTGGATCCTGCTTCCGGACTCTCGCCCTAGGTACGGGCAGCCAATCGTGCAAGTTCCAGGATTTGGACGGTTTGGGAATTCGACAGAGGATGGCTTCCAGCTTGCTATGGGAGCCCGTGGCTCCCGGAACGGATTTCTCCGTTCCTGGTGAGCCTCTGACCTTATGACTCCACAAAAGACTTCGCGGTTGCTGACGCCCCTCACGGGACTTCGCCGCTCGGCCGCGGGCCTGTTGGCCCTGCTGTGTGCCGTGCTGATGGCGCCACCCGCGTTCGCTGAACCCGACCCCTTCGGTCTGGGCGACGGCTCGGATGGCGCGCTAACGGTCAACGCGGCCAACACGGTCGTCAACACGTACGCGCGACTGACGGCGATCGCGCCAGTAGGCCAGACGTTCGTGACCGTCACGGACACGACGGGCTTCTCCGAGGGCGACCTGGTGATGCTCTACCAGTCCTCCGGCTTCTCGGGCACGGTCACTTCCGGTGCGGCGGGCCCGTTCGATTTCACCGCGAACGCGGTGGGCAACTGGCAGTTCGTGCGTGTGACGGCGCTGACGGGCACGCGGCTGACCTTCACCGGCACGCCGCTCACGGCGGCGTTCTCGGGCGGCACGAACCCGACGGCCACCCGCACCTCGGCGCAGGCCATCCGGGTGCCGGAGTACACGACCGTGACCATCAACGCGGGCGCGAGCATCGTCGCCCGGCCATGGTCCAGCGCTGATATCAACGACACAGTGGGTGGCGTCGCCATCTTCTTCGCGACGGGGACGGTGACGAACAACGGCACCATCTCCGCCACGGGAGCGGGCTTCCGCGGCGCGGAGTACTTCAACAGCAGCGGAGACAACTGCCCCGCGACCTCCTACGACCTGTCGCAACCCAATGGCGGCGCCATGAAGGGTGAAGGGCTCGTGCCCGCCCGCTACAAGCCGCCCACGGTGTTCTTGCAGACCGCGCCGATCTCGGGCCGCGGAAACATCCTCAACGCGGGTGGTGGCGGCATCTGCCATAACTCCGGTGGTGGTGGCGGTGGCAACGGCGGCGCGGGTGGTATCGGCGGTCGGACGTGGACCGGTGACACCGCTCCGGCGCGTCCGGTGGGCGGCCTCCCCGGTGGTCAGATGCTGTTCAGCCCGGCGACCCGCGTCCTGTTCGGCGGCGGTGGTGGCTCGGGTCACGGCAATGACGAAGCGGGAACCGGCGGCGGAAACGCGGGCGGCATCGTCTTCGTGCGCGGCGCGGCGCTCGGGGGAGCGGGCAGCATCACTGCGGACGGCGTCGCGGCCTTGGACTCTCAGAACGACGCGGCGGGTGGCGGTGGTGCGGGCGGTACCATCTCCCTGCGGTTCACGGGCGCCCTGGCCTGCACCGGTACGGGCGCGCTGTCCGCGAAGGGCGGCAACGGCGGCAACAGCACCTTCGTGGCTTCGCCGCACGGCACGGGTGGTGGCGGTGGCGGCGGCAACATCCATATGCAGGCCAGCGGCTATTCCTGCCCCGCGTCGGTCGCGGGAGGCGCGGCGGGCACCCAGCCCACGACCACTGCTCCGGATGGTGCGTCCTACGGCTCGGTGCCGGGCAACCCGGGTGTCATCACCCAGGGCCCGGCTCCCACCGTCCTCACCCCGGCCAATGGTTCGTCCACGTCGAACACCACGCCCCCCATCACGGGCACGACGCCGAGCCCGAATCAAACCGTCCGCATCTACATCGACGGCCAGCCCCAGCCCATTACGGTGACGTCCGACGCGTTGGGCAACTTCACCTTCACGCCGGCGGTGCCCCTGAGCGTGGCCGCGCACACCGTCTACGCGGTCACGGTGACCGCTGGCGTCGAGAGCGCCCCGAGCAATACCAACACCTTCACCATCACCGCTGCGGCGACGCCGACGGTGGCCATCACCACGCCGGCCAACGGCTCGACGGTGACGAACCCCACCAACGTGGTGGTGTCCGGCACGGCGGCGAACGCGACGTCCGTCACGTTCACGCTGGGCGGGCAGAGCTACGGCCCCGTCACGGTGACGGGCGGTAACTGGACGTACACGGTGCCCGGCCCGCTGGCCAATGGCTCACAGACGGTGTCGGCGGTGTCCACGAACGGCACGACCAACAGCACGGCCGCGACCAGCACCTTCACGGTGGCCGGTCCGACGGTGGCCATCACCACGCCGGCCAACGGCTCGACGGTGACGAACCCCACCAACGTGGTGGTGTCTGGCACGGCGGCGAACGCGACGTCCGTCACGTTTACGCTGGGTGGGCAGAGCTATGGCCCCGTCACGGTGACGGGCGGCAACTGGACGTACACGGTGCCCGGCCCGCTGGCCAATGGCTCGCAGACGGTGTCGGCGGTGTCCACCAACGGCACCACGAACAGCACGGCCGCGACCAGCACCTTCACGGTGGCCGGTCCGACGGTGGCCATCACCGCGCCGGCCAATGGTTCGACGGTGACGAACCCGACCAACGTGGTGGTGTCTGGCACGGCGGCGAACGCGACGTCCGTCACGTTCACGCTGGGCGGGCAGAGCTACGGCCCCGTCACGGTGACGGGCGGCAACTGGACGTCCACGGTGCCGGGCCCGCTGGCCAATGGCTCACAGACGGTGTCGGCGGTGTCCACGAACGGCACGACCAACAGCGCCACGGCGACCTCCACCTTCACGGTGGCGGGTCCGACGGTGGCCATCACCGCGCCGGCCAACGGCTCGACGGTGACGAACCCCACCAATGTGGTGGTGTCCGGCACGGCGGCGAACGCGACGTCCGTCACGTTTACGCTGGATGGGCAGAGCTACGGCCCCGTCACGGTGACGGGTGGTAACTGGACGTCCACGGTGCCGGGCCCGCTGGCCAACGGTACGTACACCGTGACCGCGGTCTCCACGAACGGCACGACCAACAGCACCCAGGCCTCCTCCACCTTCACGGTATCGGCTGCGGCGCCGACGGTGGCCATCACCGCGCCGGCCAATGGCTCGACGGTGACAAACCCGAACGTGACGGTGACCGGTACGGCCGCGAACGCGACCACGGTGACGGTCACCTTCCAGGGCACGAACTACGGTCCCATCACGGTGACCGGCGGTAACTGGAGCCAGGCGCTGCCCGGCCCGCTGGCGGACGGCACGTACACCGTGACTGCCGTGTCCACGAACGCCCAGGGCACGAACAGCTCGACGGCGACCACCACCTTCACGGTGGACCAGACGCCTCCGGTGGTGGCCATCAGCACGCCGATCGATGGCGCCGTCCTCAACACCCCCAACGTGACGGTGACGGGCACGTCCACGGACGCGGCGTTCGTGACGCTCACCTTCGACGGTGCCAGCTACGGCCCCATCAGCGTGGACGCCTCCGGCAACTGGAGCTTCGCGCTGCCCGGCCCCCTTGCCGAGGACACGTACACCGTGACCGCGACGGCCACGGACGCGGCGGGCAACACCAGCACGCCGGACAGCTCCACCTTCACGGTGGACCTGACCGCGCCGACGGTGGCCATCAGCTCGCCGGCCGACGGCGCCATCATCGGCACCAACACGGTGACGGTGACCGGTACGTCCACGGGCGCGACCTCCGTGACGCTGACCTACGGTGGCACCAACTACGGCCCCATCCCCGTGGATGCGTCCGGCAACTGGTCCTACGCGCTGCCCGTGACCCTGCCGGAAGGCCCGAACACCGTGACCGCGGTGTCCACGGATGCGGCGGGTAACACCAGCACGACCGCGACCTCCACCTTCACGGTGGACCTGACCGTCCCCACGGTCGCCATCAGCACGCCGGGCAACGGCACCTCGGTGAACACCGCCACGGTGACGGTCACCGGTACGACGACCAACGCGACCTCCGTGACGCTCACCTTCGAAGGCGCCAGCTACGGCCCCGTCACGGTGGACGCTTCCGGCAACTGGTCCTACGCGCTGCCCGGCCCCCTGGCCGAGGGCTCGTACACCGTGACCGCGGTGTCCACGAACGGCGCGGGCACCAACAGCGCGACCGCGACCTCCACCTTCACGGTGGACCTGACCCCGCCGACCGTCGCCATCAGCACCCCGGTGGACGGCTCGACGGTCAACACCCCCAACGTGACGGTGACGGGCACGTCCACGGGCGCGACGTCCGTGACGCTGACCTACAACGGCACGAACTACGGCCCCATCCCCGTGGATGGCTCGGGCAACTGGAGCTACCCGCTGCCGGTGACCCTGCCGGAAGGCCCCATCACCGTGACCGCGGTGTCCACGGACGCGGCGGGCAACACCAGCACGCCGGACGACATCACCTTCACGGTGGACCTGACGGATCCGGAAGTCGAAATCACCGCGCCGGTGGATGGCACGACGGTGGCCTCCAACACGGTGACCGTCACCGGTACCTCCGTGGGCGCTACCTTCGTGACGATCACCTTCGAGGGCAATGACTACGGCCCCATCGCGGTCGACGCTTCCGGTAACTGGAGCTACGCGCTGCCCGGCCCGCTGGCGGACGGCACGTACACCGTGACCGCGGTGGCCACGGACGCGGCCGGCAACGAGAGCGCGCCCGACTCCGTCACCTTCACGGTGGACCAGACCGCGCCGACGGTGGCCATCACCACGCCGGCCAACGGCTCCACGGTGGGCGCCAACGTGACGGTCACCGGTACGACCACGGGCGGCGCGACGAGCGTGACCGTGACGTTCCAGGGCACGGACTACGGCCCCATCGCAGTGGATGCTTCCGGCAACTGGAGCCAGGCGCTGCCCGGCCCGCTGGCCAACGGCACCTACACGGTGACGGCGGTGGCGGTGGACGCGGCGGGCAACACCAGCACGACCGCGACCTCCACCTTCACGGTGAACACGGCCGCCCCGACGGTGGCCATCACCGTCCCGGCCAACGGCGCCACGGTGGTGGTCCCCAACGTGACGGTGTCGGGCACGTCCGCGAACGCCACGTCCGTGACGGTGACGTTCCAGGGCACCAGCTACGGTCCCATCACGGTGAACGCCTCCGGCAACTGGAGCCAGGCGCTGCCCGGCCCGCTGGCGGACGGCACGTACACTGTCACGGCGGTGTCCACGAACGGCGCGGGCACGAACAGCACCACCGCGACCACCACCTTCACCGTCAACCAGGCGGGGACGGTGGACTCGGACAACGACGGCCTGACGGACGCCGAGGAGATCCTCGCGGGCACCGACCCGAACAACCCGGACACCGACGGCGACGGCATCCCCGACGGCATCGAGGTCAAGGTGGGCGGCACGGATCCGCTCGACAGCGACTCGGATGACGACGGCATCCTCGACGGCAACGAGGACAAGGACCACGACGGCATCGTCGACGCCGACGAGACCGACCCGAACAACCCGGACACCGACGGCGACGGCCTGACCGACGGCGTGGAGCTGGGCCTGACCGAGCCCCAGGGCGACGACACCGACCCGTCCAAGTTCGTGGCGGACAAGGACCCGTCGACGAAGACCAACCCCCTGGACGACGACTCGGATGACGACGGCCTCACTGACGGCAACGAGGACGCCAACCACGACGGCAAGGTGGACCCGACCGAGACGGATCCGAACAAGAGCGACACGGATGGCGACGGCCTGACGGACGGCCTGGAGCTGGGCCTCACCCAGCCCCAGGGCGCGGACACCGACCCGACGAAGTTCGTCGCGGATCAGGACCCCGACACCAAGACCAACCCGCTCGACCCCGACACCGACAAGGGCGGCGTGCTCGACGGCGTCGAGGACCGCAACCACAACGGCCGCGTGGACGTGCAGGAGTCCGACCCGCTCAACCCGGCAGACGACCAGGACGCGGATGGCGACGGCGTGGACAACGCCACGGAGCTGGAGCTCGGGATGGATCCGTTCGACGCCGACTCCGACGACGACGGCGTGCCGGACGGCATCGACGGGATTACCGACACGGACGGTGACGGCCTCATCGACGCGCTCGACCCGGACAGCGACAACGACGGCCTCAACGACGGCACGGAGATGGGCGTCACGCTGGAGACCGCTCCGCCGGGCACCGACACGTCGTCCCCGAACTTCAAGCCGGACGCGGATCCGTCGACGAAGACGGACCCGAAGAACCCGGACACGGACGGCGACGGCCTGAAGGACGGCGAGGAGGACCGCAACCAGGACGGTCGCCGTGACGCCACGGAGACGGATCCGAACATGAAGGACACCGACCAGGGCGGCATCGACGACGGCACGGAAGTGAACGGCGGCTCTGATCCGCTCGACGCCAACGATGACTTCCTGGTGGTGGGCCACGGCTGCAACACGGGCGGCTCCGGTTCGCTGGCGCCCTTCGCGCTGATGCTGCTGGCGCTGCCCCTGGTGGGCCGCCGCTTCCGCCGCGCCGGGGACTTCCTGGCGCGCGCGGGTGGGGCGTTGGCGGTGTTCGTCATGGCTTTGTTCGCGGGCACTTCCGCCCACGCGCAGGCCACCGCCGTGTCGCAGGCCATCGACGTGCAGCAGTACAAGCCGGGCCCGGGCATCGCGGACGTGCTCGCGGTGCACGGCGCGAAGGTGCAGCGGCACCTGGGGTGGAACGTGGGGCTGTCGGTCAACTACGCCGACAAGCCGCTCAACTTCTTCGACCCCCGCTCGGACACGTACGTCACCTCCCTGGTGAAGAGCCAGGTGGGCTTCGACTTGATGGGCGCCGTCGGCCTCTTCGACCGGTTCGAAATCGGCGTCGTGCTGCCCATCACCATCCAGGGCTCGGAGAACTCGCCGGCCGTGGATTCCTCCTTCGCCAACGGGGTGGGCGGGGGCGGCATCGGCGACCTGCGCCTCATCCCGAAGGCGCGGCTGCTGGACGGTGACGACTACGGCGTGTCCGTGGTGCTGCCCATCTCGCTGCCTACGGGTGGTGCGTCGGACTTCCTCGGCGGGTCCGGCGTGTCCGTCAACCCGCGCGTGGTGGCGGAGTACGGCAAGCGCTTCCGCATCCTCGCCAACGTGGGCGTGGACCTCCGCAAGTCGGAGCAGCTGCGCAACCTGAACGTCGGCAGCGCGCTGGCGTACGGGGTGGGCGCGGAGGTTCCGCTGGGTGACCTGCCGCTGGCCGCCCAGGCGTCGCTGGTGGGCGCGATGGGCTTCAAGCAGCAGAACGAAGAGGAGCGTCCCCTGGAGCTGCTCGCGGCCCTGAAGTACCGCGCGCCCACCGGCCTGTCCGCGCAGGTGGGCGCGGGCCCGGGCCTCACGCACGGCTACGGCACGCCGACCTTCCGCGTGCTCGCGTCCGTGGCCTACAGCGCCCCGGAGCGCGCCGCGGAGCCCCGGCCGGTGTGCCCGGAAGGCCCCGAGGACTTCGACGGCTTCCAGGACCAGGACGGCTGCGCGGACCCGGACAACGACGGCGACGGCATCCTGGACACGGCCGACCAGTGCCCCAACGAGCCGGAGACGGTGAACGGCTTCGAGGACGAGGACGGCTGCCCGGACACGAAGCCCGTGCCGCCTCCGCCCGCGCCGGTGGACAGCGACGGCGACGGCATCATGGACCCGGACGACAAGTGCCCCAACGCGCCCGAGGACAAGGACGGCTTCCAGGACGAGGACGGCTGCCCGGATCCGGACAACGACAAGGACGGCATCCCCGACGTCGCGGACAAGTGCCCCAACGAGCCGGAGACCATCAACGGCGTGGATGACGAGGACGGCTGCCCGGACAAGGGCAAGGTCAAGGTGCTCGTCGAGGGCGAGCGCATCCTCATCCTGGAGAAGGTCTACTTCGCCACGAACAAGGACGTCATCCTGCCGCGCTCGTTCCCCATCCTGAAGCAGGTGGCCGCCGTGCTGCGCGCCAACCCGCAGGTGGAGCTGCTGCGCGTCGAGGGACACACCGACAGCCAGGGCAACGACGCCGCCAACCTGGACCTGTCCAAGCGCCGCGCCGCCAGCGTGAAGACGTTCCTCATGAACGAGGGCATCGCGGGCGAGCGCCTGGAGTCCGAGGGCTTCGGCGAAACGAAGCCCGTGGACACCAACAAGACGGCCGCGGGCCGTGAGAACAACCGCCGCGTGGAGTTCAACATCACGCGGATGGGCAAGGTGGAAGTGGAGAAGCCCGCCCCGTAGCACCCGCGACACGGAATGAAACACGGAAGGCCCGGTTCCCCCCGAGGGAGCCGGGCCTTTTCGTCATCCGAGCCCCGTCCTGTCACGTCACGCGTGCGCGGAGGGCGCGTACAACTGGTCACGGCGAGTCAGCGAACGCGAGTCAAGAGGGTGTTTACATCCGCGCGATGTCCGCATGGCCGCTGATGCCATTCGCGTAAGTGGGCGTCAGGACTCGGTCGCGCAGCAGGGCGCTACAGGCTGGTAGCGGAATACTTGCCAAAGCGCCCGACTTCCTGATGATTGTCGAGGGTGGGTGTTTCCGCGGACGGCGCCGCGGTGCTTCCGCCACGAGGACGACATGGACCAGTTCGAGCAGAACAAGCAGGCCGCGAAGATTCGTGTCGTGGGCGCGGGCGGGGCGGGCTGCAACGCGGTCAACACGATGATTCTGTCGAAGTTGGACCGCGTGGACTTCATCGCCGCCAACACCGATGTCCAGGCGCTCGCCGCGAGCAAGGCGCCCACCCGGCTGCAGCTGGGCCAGGCGCTCACCAAGGGCCTGGGCGCCGGCGCCAACCCGGAGATGGGCCGCGAGGCCGCCCTGGAGTCGCGCGATCAGATCGCCGCGGTGCTGGAAGGCGCCGACATGGTCTTCGTCACCGCGGGCATGGGCGGTGGCACCGGCACGGGCGCCGCGCCCATCATCGCGGACATCGCCAAGAGCCTGGGCTGCCTCACGGTGGGCGTCGTCACCAAGCCCTTCCTCTTCGAAGGCAACAAGCGCCGCAAGCAGGCCGAGCAGGGCATCGTGGAGCTCAAGGCCGCGGTGGACACGCTCATCACCATCCCCAACCAGCGCCTGCTGTCGCTCTCCAACGAGCCCATGCCGCTGCTGGAGACCTTCAAGCGCGCCGACGAGGTCCTGCTCAACGCCGTGCAGGGCATCAGCGACCTCATCCAGTACCACGGCTACATCAACGTGGACTTCGCGGACGTGAAGACCATCATGAGCGACAAGGGCCTGGCGCTCATGGGCACGGGCAACGCCTGTGGCGACCGCCGCGCCGTCACCGCCATGCAGCAGGCCATCTCCAGCCCGCTGCTGGAGGACGTCTCCATCGACGGCGCCACGGGCCTGCTCATCAACATCACCGGCGGCCGCGACATGACCCTGCAGGAGGTCAACGAGGCGCTGACGCTGGTGCACGACGCGGCGGACGGCGAGGCGGAGATCATCTTCGGGTCGCTCATCGACGAGCAGATCCAGGACGAGGTGAAGATCACCATCATCGCCACGGGCTTCGTGCATCGGGACGCGAAGGCGCGCCCCATGGCGCAGGTGGTGCAGGTGCCGCTGGTGGGCCGTCCCTCCACGCAGCCGTCCGTGCTGTCCTCCTCGCGTGAGGAGGTGGCCAGCCTGGTGCCCGCGAAGGGCAATCCGCGTCCGACCATGTCCACCGTGGAGACGCCCAAGTCGTCCATGCAGAGCGCGCGCACGGCCGTGGTGAAGGACGCGGCGCTGCCCCTGGACGAGGATCAGTTCGACATCCCCACGTTCCTGCGCCGCCAGGGCCAGACGGAGCTGCCGTAGTCAGGCAGCGGAGACGCTAACCGCGGGGGAGGCGGGCGACGCTCGCCGTGCCCCTGCCGGTGAGGCGGTCGCATTTGGTGAACAGTCCGTCCACCTCGTCGTAGAGCGCGTCGATGCGCTCCGACGCGCTGGGGGCGGGCAGCAGGCCGTCGCCGGAGAGCTCCTCCAGGCGGGTGCCGGCGCGCTGCAGCAGCTGCAGGGCCTTGAGCAGGGAGCGGCCCTGCTGCGTGCCGTCGGGCGTGAAGAGGGTGCCGCCCTCGTAGAGCGTCACCAGATTGGAGCGGGTGTCCTGCTGCCGCTGGTTGAGCCGGTTCCGGTACAAGTCCAGACGGCGGGCGCGGCGGGCACCATGCAGGTCCACGACGCTGTGCGTTCCTGTTGAGGGAGGATTCACGTCGGGCAAGGTACGCCAGGGGCTCGCAAGCCCGCAAATTTACGGGACTGTACGGACCTGTTGCGCGACTGCCCGGACGCTTGTCAGTCAAGGGGGTGGGGGTTAGTTTGGCCGCCCTTCGCAACGCCAGGGTGCCTGCCATGTTCCAGAAGCTGCTCATCGCCAACCGGGGTGAAATCGCGCGTCGCATCGGGGCGGTGGCCCGGGGCATGGGCGTGAAGACGGTGGCGGTGCACTCGGACGCGGACGTGAACCTGCCCTTCGTGAGGGAGGCGGACGAGGCCGTGCGCATCGGCCCCGCGCCCGCGAAGGACAGCTACCTGAGCATCCCCGCCATCCTGGAGGCCGCGAAGAAGACGGGCGCCCAGGCGGTGCACCCGGGCTACGGCTTCCTGTCGGAGAACGGCGACTTCGCCCAGGCGTGCGCGGACGCGGGGCTGACCTTCGTGGGCCCGCCGCCGGAGGCCATGGCGCGGATGAAGGACAAGAGCCAGGCGCGCAAGCTGGTGTCCGCCGCGGGCGTGCCGGTGGTTCCGGGCAGCGACGGCGTGCTGCCGGACGTGCAGAGCGCCCTGGAGGCCGCGGAGCGCATTGGCTACCCGGTGCTGTGCAAGGCCGCGAGCGGCGGTGGCGGCATCGGCATGGCGGCGGCGAACAACCCCGCGGAGCTGGAGAAGGTCTACCGCCAGTGCACGGACCGCGCGAAGGCCGCCTTCGGCCGCGAGGGCGTGTACCTGGAGCGCTACTTCCCGGCGCCCCGCCACATCGAGGTCCAGATTCTGGGCGACACCCACGGCCACCTCATCCACGGCCTGGAGCGCGAGTGCTCCATCCAGCGCCGGCACCAGAAGGTGGTGGAGGAGGCCCCGTCGGTGCTGTTCGCCAACGGACGGAACGCGGCGCTGGCGGACACGCTCTTCACGGCGGCCGTGAAGGCGGCGAAGGCGTTCGGCTACGCCAACGCGGGCACGGTGGAGTTCCTGTACTCCGACGGTCAGGTGTACTTCATCGAGATGAACGCCCGGCTCCAGGTGGAGCACCCGGTGACGGAGCTGACCACCGGCCTGGACCTCATCGGCTGGCAGCTGCGCATCGCCGCGGGTGAGAAGCTGACGGTGAAGCAGGAGGACGTGAAGCGCAAAGGGGCGGCGCTGGAGTTCCGCATCTACGCGGAGGATCCGGTGAAGTACTTCCCGTCCCCTGGCCCGCTGAAGGTGTTCCAGCCGCCCACGGGCGAGGGCGTGCGCCTGGACGCCGGCTACGCGGAAGGGGACGTGGTGACGCCGAACTACGACCCGATGATCGCCAAGCTCATCATCACCGGTGCCACGCGCGACGAGGCCATTGCCCGCGCGGTGAAGGCCCTGGAGTCCTTCCGCATCGAAGGCATCAAGACGAACATCCCGCTCCACCTTCGCATCCTGAAGGACCCTGCCTTCAGCGCCGGTGAGCTGGACACGCACTTCCTGGATCATCACGCGAAGCCTTAAGTATTCCCACCCGAGGAGGGACGGTTCATGGCGGACGTTGCGGCGCACATCACGGGCACGGTGTGGAAGATCGAAGTGAAGGTGGGCGACAAGGTGGATGCCGGCACCACGCTCGTCATCCTCGAGTCCATGAAGATGGAGATGCCCGTGGAGGCCGAAGAGGGCGGCACGGTGAAGGAGATCCGCTGCAAGGAAGCGCAAGCGGTCAACGAGGGTGACGTCCTCGTGGTGCTCGAGTAGCCACGGGCTTCGATGGAGCCCACGCTGGAGGTGGAGGATCGCGAGGGCGGTGTCCGGGTGCTCACCGTCTCCAACCCGTCGCGGCGCAACGCGCTGAATGACGCGTTGCTGGCCCGGCTGGACGCGGCGCTGGATCCGGCCGCCCACGTGCGCGCGCTGCTGGTGCGCGGCCAGGGCGGGCACTTCTGCGCGGGCTACGACTTGACGCACCTGGGGCCGCCGGGCGCGGACGGGCGGCTACCGGATGACCCGCTGGTGGCGTGCCTGCTGAAGCTGGAGCGGCACCCGTCGCCGTCGGTGGCGCTGGTGCAGGGCGGCGCGGTGGGCGCGGGCTTCGACCTGGCGGCCTCCTGCGACTTCCGCGTGGGCGCTTCCGACGCGTTCTTCCTCATGCCTCCGGCCCGGCTGGGCATCGTGTACTCGCCGGAGGGGCTGGCGCGGGCGGTGCGGCTGGTGGGGCTTTCACGCGCCAAGCAGCTGTTCCTCACCGCGCGCCGGCTGCCGGCGGCGGAGGCGCTCGCGTGGGGCCTGTTGGATGAGTGCCCCGAGGACGCGGAAGCGCGCGCGCTGGCGCTGTGCGCGACGCTGGCCACGGGGGCGCCGAAGGCGGTGTCGGGGATGAAGGAGGCGTTCGGGCTGCTGGCGCGCTCCGGGCTGTCCCCGGAGGACGTCGCGCACCTGCGTCAGGTGCGCGGCGAGGCGTTTGGCAGCGAGGACGCGAAGGAGGGGCGCGCGGCCTTCTTGGAGAAGCGCGCGCCCCGTTTCACCGGCCGCTAGGTGTCGCCGAACAGCTCGCCCATGCGCAGCTGCAGCGCGGAGGCGATCTTGTAGAGCGACGAGATGGACGCGGAGGACTCCGCGCGTTCAATCTGGGACAGCAGGGACACGGACAGGCCGGTGCGGCGGGCCAGCTGCTTGAGCGTGAGCTCTTGCGTCTTGCGCGCGTCGCGGATGGTGCGGCCGATGGCGCGGTGCAGGTCCGCTTCCGGGTCCTGGGACAGGCCCTTCTTCTGCAACGCGTTGCGCACGGCGGCCGTGAACTGCTCCGGCTCCATGGGCTTCTTCACGTAGTCGGACGCCTGCGCCTTGAGCGACGCGACGGCCGTGTCCACGGTGGGGTACGCCGTGGCGACGATGACCGCGATGTCCGTGTCGTACTTGCGGATCAGCTCCAGTACTTCGGTGCCGGACATCTGCGGCATCATCATGTCGAGGATGACGAGGTGGAAGTCCGAGCCACGGAGGATGTCCACCGTCTGCGTGGGGTCCGTGGTGGTGACGACCTCGTAGCCTTCACGGGTCAGCACGAGCTTGAGGTAGTCGCAGTTGTCCTGCTCGTCATCAACTACCAGGATGCGAATCTGCACAGCGTCTCCTCGCTGCAGGGTTGAGGGAATTGCTGCGGGGGGGGCTACTCGCCATTGTTGGCGGCGGGGGGTTATTGAGCCTGGGAAGCGGCTTGGACCTTGCTCAGGGCTTTGATCACCAGGTCGCGCTTGGGATAGCCGTCGGACGTGAGCAAGAGGAATTCCTTGTAAGCCTGCTCACTCGCTTTGTAGTCCTTGAGCGTGGCTTGCACCACGCCCAGCATGAGGTGGCACTCGGGAACCTTGGGCGCGAGCGACGCGCAGTCCTGGGCGATCGCCAGGGCTTCGTTGGGGTTCTCCCGGGTCATGACGCGGACAGCGTCCTGGATCTCGCCAAGCTTCTCGCCACGGAGGTCCGCCGACTTCATGTTCTGCTTCTGCATGTAGGCGGACGTCAGTTGCGGAGGCTTCTTGGATGAAGCGCTGGCGGCTTCGGTGTCCTGCGGCGGCGGCGCCTGGGCCTCGAGCCGCTGCTTCACGCCCTCGTAGCGTGAGGCGAAGACCGTCTCCGCAGGGACCTTGGCGAAGCTGGCGGCCGCCTCCTTGAACTTGCTGGCGTCCAGGGCATCCTGCGCGGCCTTGAGGTTCTTGTCGGCCGCGGTCTCCATGGCCAGCAGGTTCTCACGCGCTGTCTGCGCCTTGAGGGCCTGCGGGCCTCGGGCGGTTTCTCCCAGGCTCTTCAGGATGGCGGCCGCGACCTCGAAGTCGGCTCTCTTGAGCGCGGTGGCGAAGTCCTCTTCCGTCACCTTCTGTGCCGGAGGTTCCGGTGGCGGCTTCACCGACTCCGGAGTCTTCGGCACGTCCGGGGCCTTCGTGTCCGGCGTCGCGGGCGGGTTCGCGGCCACGGTCTCCGGGGGCTTCGTGTCCGGGGGCTTCGCCTGCGGTGGCGGCTCCGGGATGGGCTGCGGATCCGCGACGACCACGGGAGGCGTGTCGTCCGGCGGCTTGGGCAGCAGGTCCTGGCCCTTCACCACGAAGATCGCCGCGCCCGCGCCAATGGACAGGAACGCGATGACCGCGGCGACCCACATCTTCTTGGAGCCGGAGCGGCCCTGCGCGGCGATGTCGTCTTCCAGCGAGCCGGGCCCCACGAAGCGCAGCTTCACGTGGCCCATCTCGATGATGTCACCGTGGGAGAGCGTCGCCTGCGCGTAGCTCTCGCCGTTGACCGTCATCCCGTTGGCCGACTGCATGTCGATGACGCGCCACTCGCCGGTCTCCTCGCGCACGACCTTCGCGTGCGTGCGGGACAGCGAGCGGTGGTCCAGGGCCACGTCGTTCTCCGACGTGCGACCGATCCGCAGCTCCGTGCGGTTGCAGTCGTACTCCTGACCCTTGAACTCGGCGGGGGCGAGCACCATCAGCCGGGGCTGCTCGTCCTCGGGCACGCGCTCCACGCGCCGGGGCCGGTCCGCCTCCATCTGGTCCATGCGGATGATGGACGTGGCGTTGCGGCGCGCATCCGCGGACACGGGCGTGTGCTCGTGCTCGTCCTCGGAGTCCTCCTCCGCCTCGTCCTCACCATCCACCATGGTGTCGCGGGGACGGGGTCCTCCGGCGACCTCGTCGTCGTCCTCCTCCTCGGGCTCCGGCTCTGGCCGGCGGGAGGCGGGCACCTTGGCGGTGATGGCGCCAGTGGGGGCGGCAGCGTTGGCCGCGCCCTCGACCTGCAAGGCCAGATCGTAGTCGCCGATCTGGATGAGGTCGCCCTCCTTGAGAGGGAGCTGGCCTGCGACGCGTTCTCCGTTGATCCGGGTGCCGTTGTAGCTCCCCAGGTCTTCGAGCACGACGTGCCCATTGAGGCGCACGAGTCGGGCGTGTCGACGTGACACGTTCCGCTCGGTCAGGCGGATGGTGTTCCCCTCCTGACGTCCAATGGTGATTTCGTCGCGCACGAAGGGAACAACGGTCTTGCGCCCCTCGTCGTCTTCGATGATGAGCTTCAGCACGGGTCCGGTCCGAGTACAGCTATAGCAGAATGCCCTTTGCCGAGACAAGCCATGTATCCCCCGAGAACAACAGGGTTTTTCGCCCATCCCAGGGGCAGGGAGGCACTGTTGTCCATCGGTCGATTGGCCGGAAAGGGTGGGGAGGGCAGGATACCGGGGCTCACGATAGCGCTGATCGCGGCGCAGGCCATTCTGTACACCATGGTGGCGTCCGGAGGCCCACCCGGAGTGGATGCGTTGATCCACTGGGGGGCCAAGTCCGGCCCCCTGGTGACGGACGCGGGGCAGGGCTGGCGGCTTTTGACGGCCAACCTCCTGCACCGGGACGCCCTGCACCTGGGCCTCAACCTGCTGGTGTTCGCGGGGGTGGGCACGGCGGTGGAGCGCTCGTGCCGGTGGTGGGACTACGTGGCGCTGCTCGTCGTGTCCGGGCTGGCGACGATGGCGGGCTCGCTCTGGTGGTCTCCGACGGTGAGCGTGGGCGCTTCCGGATGGGTGTTCGGGTGCGTGGGGGCGCTGCTGGTGCTGGGGCGGCGCGCTCGGACCGGGGCCAAGGGGGCTCGCATGGGGTGGTTCTCCGGGGAGAACGCGCTGCCCACGGTGCTCGTCTTCCTGTGGCTCGGCTGGACGAGCGTGGGCGTGGACAACGCGGGGCACATGGGCGGGCTGATGGCGGGGCTGCTCGTGGGCGTCCTCCTGCGCTCGCGGACGTGGGGGCCGGGAGGCTTCCGGGCGATGGCGCTGGTGGGGCTCGCGGGGCTGGGCGCGGCAGTGGTGGTGACGGAGCGGTCGCGGTGGCGGGTGGAGCACGACGATGGCTTCGGGGTGTCGGTGTTGCTGCCGGACGGCTGGCGCCGCGAGGAGGACGGCCAGGAGCGGAGGGCCTTCTCCAATGGCCTGAAGGGCCTGGGGCGGGCCACGCTCACGGCGGAAGTCATCGAGGCGGGTGAGCCCGGGGATGGCTCGGCGCAGGCCCAGCACTTCCTGGATGCGTCGCTGGTGCCGGGGCGGGCGGGACCGGAGGGGCACACGGTGTCCGCGGGCGTGGTCGAGCCCGCGTCGCTGGGCGGCCGACCCGCGCAGAGGATCCGCGCGGAGCTGGATGGGGTGGGGGGACGAACGCACCTGGTGGCGTGGTTCGTGCCCCGCGGAGAGTGGGTGTACCGGCTCGTCTTCACCTGGCCACAGGCCTATCCGGCATACGCGCGGGTGGCGGAGCGGATGACGGCGGACGTGCGCTTCGAGGAACCCGCGAGCCTGCGGGTCGCCAGGGCCCGGGCGTTGCTGGTGCCGGGCGTGGCGGGGCCGCTGCGGGAGCTGGGGCATGCGCTGCGGCGGTGGGGACTGCCGGCGGATGCGGTGGAGCCCCTGGCGTCGGCGGTACGGCTGGCGCCGACCCAGGTGGACACGCGCGTGGAGTTGGCCCGCGCGTATTTCGAGTCCGGGCAGGTGGAGGCGGGCTGTCACTCGGCGGCGGAGGCCCGGGTGTACGGCCCTTCCGACACGGGCGCGCTGGAGGCGGGCGTGCGCTGCGCGCTGGCGCAGGGGGATACGGCAGAGGCCCTGCTGCGCCTGGAAGAGGCCCGCCGCGTGGACCCTCGGGATGCACGCCTGCGCGCGGCCGAGGGGGCCTTGAAGGCGGCGGTCGAGGCACCGGGGCCGGCTCCCCAGAGGCGGTGACGCGGAAGTTCAGCGCTCGCCGAACGGGCGCACCGCGAGCCCCGCGCCCAGCATCCCCTCGTCGCGCCGGTAGAGGCCCGCGTCGTTCCGCACGCCCGTGGCCGTGAGCCGCGCGAACACCGGCGCGTCGTTGACCGCGAGGAGCACGTGCTCCAGCACGACCTCTCCCCGCGCCCGGAAGTGGGAGCCGCCGTCGAAGTCGAAGCTCCAGCCGGCGAGCCCCGTCGCGCGCAGGGCCCACCTGCCATCCCGCGTCTCCCATCCCGCGTCGAGCAGCAGGGACGTGAAGGGGGACACTTCGTTGCGCGTGCCCTCCGGTGAATGTCGCAGCGCATGGCTCGCGGCGGGGCCCACGGCCAGCCAGCCCCACTCCGTGTTCGTGCGGAGCGGATCCAGCAGCAGTCCCACGCGTCCCGTCTCCAGCGTCCAGCCCGGGCCCTCCCAGACGCGCCGCTCCAGGTGCGCCGCGCGCAGGGCGAGGGCCACGTCGAACGGGAAGGGGATGTGCCGGGGCCGGCCGATGGTGACGAGCAGGGAGCCTTCCTCCACGTGCCTGCGCAGCAGGCCGTCGTACGCGGTGAAGGTCAGCCCCTTCTGCTCGCCGCTCCACGCCTCCGTCATGAGCAGCCGGTGCGAATTGATCCACAGCGAGTCCGCCTTGCTGTCGCTCGAGCGCACCGTGCGGACGAGCAACCCCGTGCGCACGGCGATGGCCTCCGCGTCGTCCTGCACGCGCAGCGCGGTGCCCAGTACCCAGCCGGTGCCGGGGTCGAAGCAGGTGGGGAACGTCTCCCCGGCCGCCGTCTGGCCCTGACAGGACAGGCCGGGCGTGGTGCCCAGGAGCAATGCCAGCGCGAGCGCCACCATCCCGGACCTAGCCCTTTCCAGGAGAGGACGTGGGCGCGGACCTTCTGGCCGGGGCCCACATCGAGAAGCGCAGGCCTGCCTGCGCGGACCACTCCCAGCCCGCTGGCGCGTTCGCCAGGTCGTCGCGCCACGTCCCGCGTCCATCCAGCGTCACGCTCACGGGCTGGTCGTTGATGGCCAGGGCGATGACCTCATAGCTCGCGCGCAGCCGCAGTCGCTCCGGACGCAGGGGCCGGCCCTCCACGGCTTGTGCGAGGAGCACCTTCTGGGCCTCGGCGCCGAAGCGCACGTGGTGGAAGCCGTCCCGGTCCAGGGTGAGGTCCCCCTCCAGCGCCGCCGCGGGAACGAGCGTGAAGAAGCCGTTCGTCCGGTCGCGCTCCAGGGCGGGACCGGCCCGCAGGCGCACGTAGGACACGAGGTCGCTCGAGTGCCACAGGTCCAGCGTCACGTCTGTCGCGGCCACGGTGAGGAAGTCCGCGTGCACGTTCTCGCGGCGCACCTGTTCGCCGTGGAGCACCTCCATCCAGAAGCCCAGGTTGGCGTAGATGTCGAAGCGCCGGGGGCGGCCGTAGAAGGTGGTCACCCGGAAGAGCGGCGCGTCATTCTGGCTGCGGAAGTCGTAGCGCAGGAGCGTGGCCTCGTAGGAGGGCGCGTCCCCCAGGTACAGCTCCGTCTCCAGCAGCGTCATCCGGTGCAGCCGGTCCGAGTCCCCCGGCCACTCCAGGTCCACGCCGAAGTCCACCCGCACGCGTTCCTCCAGGCGGTCCGTCTCGCGCATCCAGCGCGGCGCCCAGGCCCCGCCCACGTAGACGCGCCGGTGCAGGTCGAAGTTGTACTGGAGCACCCGCCCGCGCTCGTCGCGGTACCAGCCCGGCGGCGCCTCCGCGATGGCGGGCACCAGGCGGTACTGGCGCACCGTCTCCGTGGGCATCAGGTTCGGCACGCACCAGTCCACCCGCTGCAGGGGCTGGTCCTTCTCGTGGCCCTCCGAGTCCAGCTCATAGGCGGGCGACACCAGGCACTCCTTCTTCACGTCGTCGCAGTGGGCGCGCCATGCTCCAGAAGGAACGTCGGGCGTGGGCGGCAGGGCGAGGCACCGCACCTGCCCGTCGTAGGGCTGCTGGGGAGACGATGCGTTCGGGACGGCCATCTGGAAGTCCCACGGCTCCGGCTCCGCGGGAGGCTCCGGCGTCGCGGCCGGCGCTGCTTCCACTGGCGTTCCGACCGGAGCTTGCGGAGCCTCCGGTGCTTCCGGCGCCTCCACCTGCCCCAGCAGGAGGGCGCATCCCAGGGTCACCGCTGAAACCAGCATCACTGCTCCTCGTCGAAGTTGAGCGGCCCTTCGCGTTCCGGCCACGCGGTCAGGCTTGGTGATGGGGGGCCCTTACAAGGCCCGTGCCCCTGGCCGGAGCACGGCCTTTCGCGGACTTGCCCGTGCGGCTGTGCAGGCGCCTGCACAGCCCCTGTGCACGCGGAAGCGCGTGCGCTGGCGCGAGAACGACGCACCCCCTTCCAGGTCGGTCGACCGGCGGGGGTGGCGGGGATATAAGCCCCCCGGCCCCATGGGGTTCACGGTGGCCCGTCCCGGACGACGAAGGAGCACGCGCGCGTGGCAAGCGACGTCGAAAAGAACTCGCAGGGGGATTCCACCTTCACCCAGGCCATCCTCGGTGATGACACCCTGACGTCTTCATGGGGGCGGCGGTGGCTGGCCCTGTCCTTCAGCGCGCGCGTGGTCCTGGCGACCGCGGGCTTCGCGGCGCTGCTCTTCGTGCCCTACCTGGGCGCGGTCGGCCTGTGGGACCCCTGGGAGACGCACTACGGCGAAGTGGGCCGGCAGATGATCCAGCGCGCCGACTACGTCTATCCCTTCTGGGAGAACGCGTGGTTCTTCTCCAAGCCGCCGCTCACCATGTGGATGCAGGCGCTGGGGATGAACATCGTCGGCGCGCTCCGGGGCGACGGCGCCATGGGCCTCTACACGGAGTGGGGCATGCGCATGCCCTTCGCACTCCTGAGCATCACCGCCGTGGCGCTCCTGTCGCTGGCGGTGGCGCGCACCGTGAACATGCGCGCGGGTCTGGCCACGGGCTTCGTGCTGGCTACCATGCCGCTGTACTTCCTGCTCACCCGGCAGACGGTCACCGACACGCCCTTCGTCACGACCTTCGTGTGCGCCATGGCCTGCGCCATCATCGGGCAGCTGGATGACACCACGAAGCACCGCGCTGGCTGGTGGTACGCGTTCTACGTCTTCGCGGGCCTGGCCACGCTGGCCAAGGGCCTGCTGGGCGTGGGCCTGCCCGCGGTCATCCTGGTGCTGTACGCGGCCGCTGGCGTCATCCCGTGGACCCGCGAGAGCCTGGAGGCGCACCTGCGCTGGCTCACCAGCGGCGAGGTCCGCGCCCAGGTGCGCGCGGGCACGCGGACCATGCCCGTGCTGTGGGCGCAGATGTACCGGATGAAGCTGGGCACGGGCATCCTCGTGTTCGCGGCGGTGGCGGTGCCCTGGTACCTGACGCTCGTGCTCTTCGACGGCGTGGACGACGAGGGCAAGCTGTTCTGGTACCGCTTCTTCATCCACGACCACCTGAACCGCCTCACCGCGGGCGTGCACACCACCACGCCGGGCGGGTCGTTCACCTACTTCATCGAACAGGGCGGCTTCGCCATCTTCCCGTGGGTGGCGCTGCTGCCCGGCGCGTTCGCCGTCGTGTCGCGCCTCAAACTGCGCTCGCGGGACAAGGCGGACCACCTGGCGCTCATCGCCGTGCTGTGGGTGGCGTTCGCGTTCTACCTGCTGGCCTCCAGCGCGACGAAGTTCCACCACTACGTGTTCCCGGTGCTGCCAGGCCTGGCCATCCTCATCTCGCTGTTCGTGGACCGGCTGTGGAAGGACGGCGTCTCCGAGCACGCCGTGAGCCTCATCTTCGGCCTGATCCTCTTCATCCTGGTGGGCAAGGACCTGGCGGAGAACCCCAAGGACTTCACCGACCTGTTTGTCTACAACTACGACCGGCCCTATCCGCAGGACCTGGTCACCAAGCCCATCGCGTTCTTCTCCTCGCGCCCGCTGTGGATGGGCGATCTGGTGACGCTGGTGCTGCTGGCCTTCGGCGTGTACCTGGCCTTCGACGCGTTCTCCTCCAAGGCGAAGCTGGAGCGTCCGGCCGCGGCGCGCGCGGTGGCGCTGGGCCTGCTGCTCACCGGCGGGGCCACGCTGGCGGCGGTGGCCACGCAGGGGCAGGTGTCCGCGATGGGGCTGTGGGGCGTGGCGCTGGTGGCGCTCGCGGGCTTCCTCATCTGGCAGGCGTCACGGCCGGAGGAGGCGCCGGGGCGCACGGTGCTCCAGGCGGTGGGCTTCGGCCTGGCGCTGGTGGGCGTGGCGCTGGCGGTGCGCGGCTTCAAGGGCCCGCCCGCGTCGGACGCGCTGTTCAAGGCCCTGTCCGGCACCATCAACGTGAAGGTGGGCATGGGCTTCGCGTTCGGCGTGGCCGGCGTGCTGGCGGCGGTGGCCGCGCTGCAGCGCTCGCGCGTGCTGCTGTTCAGCACCTTCTGGGGCCTGGCCGCGGCGTTCGCGCTCTGGTTCAACTGGGGCCACTGGGTGGACCTGTCCCACCACTGGACGCAGCGCGACCTGTTCTGGCGCTACTACGACCAGCGCAAGGCGGGCGAGCCCATCGCCGCGTACATGATGAACTGGCGCGGTGAGACGTTCTACTCGCGCAACACGGTGGAGCAGTTCCGCGCCAACGACGCCAACACGCGCATGCGCCAGTACGCGGCGCGGCCCGGCCGCGAGTGGGCGCTGGTGGAGCACAACCGCGTGAACCTGCTGCGCACCGCGGTGGGCTCCGACAAGACCGTCACCCTCGTCGACCGCGACATCAACAACAAGTTCGTCCTGGTGACCATCGAGTGAGCATCCTCGTCCCGCCCCCGCTCGCGGAGGCCCCCGCGAAGGGAGGCCTGCGCGTCCGCGGTCTGGCGAAGCGCTTCGGCGAGCGCACCGCCGTGGAGGACCTCACCTTCGACGTGCGGCCCGGCGAGGTGTTCGGCCTGCTGGGCCCCAACGGCGCGGGCAAGACGACGACGGTGCGCATGCTGACGGGGCTGCTCAGGCCCTCCAGCGGCGACGCGGAGGTGTGGGGCCACTCCGTCACGCGCGACGGCGAGTCGCTGCGCAAGGTGGTGGGCCTGCTCACCGAACAGCCCGGGCTCTACGACCGGCTCACCGCCCGGGAGAACCTGCGCTTCTTCATGAAGCTGCATGAGCTGGACGAGTCCGTCGCGTGGCCCCGGGCGAAGCACTACCTGGATCGCTTCGGGCTGGGCGGCCGCGAGGACGACCCGTGCGGCGGCTTCAGCAAGGGCATGCGCCAGAAGCTGGCCATCGTGCGCACGCTGGTGCACGACCCGCGCGTCATCTTCCTGGATGAGCCCACCAGCGGCCTGGACCCGGAGTCCGCGCGCACCGTGCGCGACGCGGTGGCGGAGCTGGCCTCCGAGGGGCGCACCATCGTGCTGTGCTCGCACAACCTGGCGGAGGTGGAGCGGCTGTGCGAGCGCGTGGCCGTGGTGCGCCGCCGCCTGCTGGCGCTGGGCCCGGTGCGTGAGATGCGCCGCGCGGGCCAGTCGCTGGACGTGCGCGTGGAGGGCGACGCGCAGGGCTTCGTCACCGCGCTGGCGGCGCTGCCCTTCCGGCCCAACGTGCTGGTGGAGGGCGGCCGCCTGCGGGTGATGCTGGCGGATGAAGCCCAGGCGCCGGACGTGGTGGCGTGCCTGGTGCGTGCGGGGGCTCGCGTGCACAGCGTGGTGCCCGCGCAGCGGCCGTTGGAAGAGGTGTACCTGGACCTGCTGCGGGAAGAGGGGACGTGAGCATGGCCTTCCGGCCGCGACGCGCGTTGGCGGTGTTCTGGAAGGACTGGCTGGACCTGCGCAAGAACGTGGGCCTGCTCGTGTCCATGGCGGTGCTGCCGCTGGTGATGGTGACGGTGCCCATCGGCGTGGTGTGGACGTACGTGCGGCAGCCGGACCACTCGGACCTGCGCACGGTGGCGCTCTTCTACGACCCCACGCTGCCCCTGGGTGCGAGCGCGGCGCGCTTCCTCGTCGACAAGTCGCTCACCGACTGGTTCGGCATGTTCCTGGTGATGCCCGTCTTCATCCCCATCCTCATCGCGTCCCAGAGCGTGGCGGGGGAGAAGGAGCGCCGCACGCTGGAGCCGCTGCTCGCGTCGCCCGTGTCCGCGGCGGAGCTGGTGGCGGGCAAGTGCCTGGCCGCGCTGGTTCCCGCGGTGGTGCTGACCTGGGTCGCCTTCGCGCTGTTCTGCGTGGGCGTGGACTGGGTGGCGTGGCCGCTGGTGGGCGCGCCGCTGATGCCCAATGCGTTGTGGGGCTTTGGCGTGTTCGTGCTCGCGCCGCTGTTCGCCTTCTTTGGCAACGGCGTCGCGGTGCTCATCTCCGCCCGGGTGAGCGAGGCGCGCATGGCGCAGCAGCTGGCCGCGCTGGTGGTGCTGCCGCTGGTGGGGCTGGTGGGAGGCCAGGTGGCCGGCGTGCTCAAGGCGGGCCCGGGGTATTACGCCATCCAGGGCGCGGTGGTGCTGGTGCTGGACTTCATCCTGCTGGCGGCCAGCATCCGGTTCCTGGACCGGGAACGTCTGGTCAGCCGCTGGGGTTGAGTCACTGGCGGGTTGGAGAGTGGACTGCCAGGGGGCCGGCCGGACGGGCAGGCGCCCGTGAAGCTGTTATGTTCCGGGCAGGATGCCGGGGGAAGCGCACTGGCGCTTTCGCGTCGGCGGCCCCGCATTTAGGGGATGGGGTTACGAAGCTTTGAAGACCTGCCGCCCAGGCGGCCACGGAGGCGCTGAACAGACATGGGGATCTTCGACAGCATCAAGGGCGAGGCGCAGCGGAACTTCATCGCCCGCGCGGACAGCGCGAAGGGTGAGATCGTCTACAAGTATCCGGAGAAGAACGTCCGGATGAAGACGCAGCTCACCGTGGACGCGGATGAGGTGGCGCTGTTCGTCAAGGACGGCAAGGTGGAGGGGAAGCTGGGGCCCGGCCGCCACACCCTGGACACCAACAACATCCCGTTCCTGTCGCGCCTGCTGGAGAGCTTCACCGGCGGCAACATGTTCATGGCGGAGATCTTCTTCGTCTCCAACCGTGAGCACACGGGCGTGAAGTTCGGCGGCCCCATTGGCGACGTGCGCGACCCGGAGACGGGCCTGGGCATCGGCACCATGGTGTACGGCGACTTCTCCATCCGCGTGACGGAGCCGGAGAAGCTCGTGGTGGGCCTGGTCGGCATGGGCCGCGCCACCAACGAGGAGTTCCTGGGCTGGTTCAAGGGCCAGGTGCTCAAGGTGACGCGCGACCGCACCGCCGAGCTGCTGGTGAAGAAGAAGTGGCCGCTGCTGGACGTGACGAGCGGCGCCTACGTGGAGGAGATGGAGCAGGAGATCCTCGCCGGCCTGAAGCCGCACGTGGACTCCTACGGCCTCACCATCGTCCGCATGGGCAACTTCGTCGTCAGCATCAAGCCCGAGGACGAAGTCACCCTGAAGAAGCTGTCCAAGGACGTCGCGTACTCGCGGCTGGCGGGCGGCTTCCAGCAGTACGCGCAGGGCCAGGCGATGCTCGGCGCGTCCGAGGGCATGGCCAAGGGCGGTGGCGGATCCGACGGCGCCATGCAGGGCATGGGCATGGGCATGGGGTTCGGCATGGCGCAGATGTTCGCCAACCAGCAGAACAACCAGCAGCAGCGCCCCGCGGAGCCCGCGCAGGCGGCCGCTCCCGCGGACACGCGCAGCCCGGCTCAGCGGCTCAAGGAGATCAAGGAGCTGAAGGACGCGGGTGTGCTTTCCGACGAGGAGTACGCCGCCAAGCGCGCGGAGTTGATGAAGCTGCTGTAGTCCCGCTGCTTTCGCGCTGACGCATGAGGGCCCTGTCTCCTGCTTGGGAGGCGGGGCCTTCGCGCGTTTCAGGGGGCGGGCGTGCCCGGCACTGCGAGGCGCAGCTGTTCGTGCAGCGTCTCCGCGCGCAGGTAGAGGAACTGCACGTCGCCGAAGGCCAGCGTGGCGCCGTCGTGGAGCATCACCTGGGCCTTGAAGCCCAGGGGCGCGCCGTTGATGAAGGTGCCGTTCATGGACTGGGCGTCGCGCACGGAGAAGTCCCCGGCGCCCGCGTTCCAGCGCAGGGTGGCGTGGTGCTGGGAGACGGAGGGATCCGGCACCATCAGGTCGCACGCGTCGGTGCGGCCCACGGTGAACTCCTCGCCGTCCTGGTTCGGCTGGAGGAAGTGCACCTCCAGGTTGTCGAAGTCGCGCAGCATGGCGAGCAGCCGCTCCTCCATGCGCGAGCGGTGCGCCATCCCCACCGTGCGCATGCCCACCATGCCCGGGGCCACCACGGCCTTGAAGGCGGCGTCCACGGGCTGCTGGATGAGGGCGATAGCGCCGGACGCGGCCCGGAAGGACTCCAGCGAGGCGCCCGCGAAGGGACGGAGCTGATTCACGGACACCATGGCCCTGGACCCTACGTGCAACCGGCGGGGACGGGAAGGGCCCGGTGGGGCGTGGAGGCCATGCCTACGAGGCCAGCGGCGTGGCCTGGGCCCGGGGCATCTGGGGCACCGGGGCCGGCGCCGGTGCCGGCGGTGGGGCCGGCTGCGCGGGCGTGTCGTCCAACCGGCGCAGGTCCAGCTTCATGGGCACCTGGAGCGTGGTGCTCAGCCGCAAGAGCAGCACGTCCGGCGCGAGGCCGTTCTCGCCAATCGCCTGCGTCACCTCGCGCGCGGAGGGCGCGGTGCCCCGGGCCCAGAGCTCCTTGAGGAACGCGCCCGCCTCCGGTGCGTGCCACCACGCCGGGCCGAAGCGCGCCTTCAGCTGCCCCTGGAGCTGCCCCGCCAGGAACCACGCCCGGAAGCTGTCCGCGGACTGGTAGAAATCCTCCTGGTCCACGAGGTAGCGCTCCACGTCGTCCGCGGTCATGGGCATGGCGCCCGTGCGCGCCATCAGCGCGCGGTACAGCTCGCGCGGATCCACGTCCGTGCGGCGGTGCAGCTCCAACTGGTAGAGCAGCCGGCCCGCCGCGTGGCGGATGAGGTACAGCTTGTGCGCGCTGGAGGTCGCCAGGTACTGGGCGCGCTTGTCGGCATCCCCCAGCACTCCCGCGTTCTCCTCCAACCACACCGGGTCCTCCAGCAGGTCCTCGAAGAGCGCGGAGTACGCCTCGCCCACGGTGGGGTTCCCCAGCCGCGCGAGCTCGAAGCGCTGCTCCTGCGTGAAGGCCATGTGCAAGAGGTGCCCCACCTCATGCAGCACGCGGCCCTGGTGCAGCACGCCCGTGCCCGGCTTGAAGGACAGCCTCACGTCGGACGGCACCTTCACCGACAGCGCCAGCGGGCGCGGGTTCTTCCGCGGCAGGTCGCGCGCGTCCACCTTCACGTTGGGCAGCGCGTTCAGGTCGATGCCCAGCCCCGCCACCGTGGCCTGCGCCTTCGCCAGCGACTCGCCCTTGGGGAACGCGTCCTCCACCTCGCGCGAGCGGAACAGGCGCGGGATGTCCGCGCGGGTGATTTGCGCGAAGGGCAGCCCCAGCTCGCGCTGGGAGAGCCGCTCCATCACCAGCCGGTACGGCTCCTGCGTGGCCTGGAGCACTTCTTCCGCCAGCTGCGCCAGCCGCTCCAGGTCCGCCTGCCGCAGCTCGCTGCCGAAGGCCTCGTAGGACTCGAAGCCCATCTGCTGCACCAGCTCGCGGGTGCGTGACTCGCGGCGCAGCAGCGTCTGGTTGAGGCGGGTGAGCGCGGGCGTGGCCGCCGCGTAGAGTGCCTTGCGCCTGAGGGCGCTCTTCTCGTTGGCGAGCAGCCGCTCCAGGTCGTGGTAGCGCACCTCGCGCCCGTCCACGTTCATCTTGAGGGACGCTTCCAGGTTGGCGGAGGCGTCGTTGTGCTCGGCCAGCTCGCGCGACAGGAACTCACCGGCGAAGTGCCCGTGGAGCGCGGTGAGGGCGCGCAGCTCGCGCGGGTCCTTGGTCAGGTGCCGCAGCCGGTCGATGCGCCGCAGGTTCTCCAGGCTGAAGAGCGCCTGCTTGCCGCTGTAGGTGGCGGCGATGTCCACCGGTTTGCCCTCCGTCCAGAAGTCCCAGACGAGCCGGTGCTGCTCCTCCAGGAGGAGGGCGGCCTCCGTGGACAGGGCGTTCACTTCGCCGGTCAGCAGTTCTTCCTCGCTGGGAGGGGGGACCACCACCGGGGGCGGCGCCTTGTGACAGGCGCTCAGCAAACACATGGCGGCGGCGAGGAGGGACGGAATCCTTGGGGACATGGGCCGCCCATGTTACTTCCGACCCGCCGATGCCCAACGTAAACCCATGGCGAGCGGCCCGAGGGCGCCAGGGCCTCTACTCCGCCCTGCGACAGTTCTTCGCTGGCCAGGGTTACCTGGAAGTGGAGACGCCGTTGCTCGTGCCCACTCCCGGCATGGAGCCGTACATCTCCGCCTTCGAGACGCCCTTCGTCCCGGAGACGGACCTGGGCAAGGCCCGCACGCTCTACCTGCACACCAGCCCCGAGTACGCGATGAAGCGCCTGCTCGCGCAGGGCGCGGGGCCGCTGTTCCAGATCTGCAAGGTGTTCCGGAACGGCGAGGTATCCCAGACGCACAACCCGGAGTTCACGCTGCTGGAGTTCTACCGGCCGCACGCGGACTACCACGCCATCATGGACGACCTGGAGGGCGCGCTGGCGGCGGCGGGCCGGGTGGCGGCGGACGCGAAGGAGGGTGAGCCCGGCGCGGACCCCGCCTTCTTCACGCGCACGCCGTACGAGCGCGTGACGGTGCGGGACGCGGTGCTGCGCGCCACGGGCGTGGACATCCACGTGCACTCGGATGGCGCGTCGCTCAAGCGGGCCGCGGACGCCGTGGGCGTACACACCGGGAGCTCCACGTCCTTCGACGACGTCTTCTTCCACCTCTTCCTGGAGCGGGTGGAGCGGGGGCTCGGCCACGAGCGGCCCACCTTCCTCATCGAGTACCCCGCGTCCATGGCGGCGCTGTCCCGGCTGAAGCCCGGCGACGGCCGCGTGGCGGAGCGGGTGGAGCTGTACGCGAAGGGGCTGGAGCTGGCGAACGGCTTCTCCGAATTGACGGACGCGGTGGAGCAGCGCGCGCGGCTGGTGGAAGAGCAGGAGCTGCGCCGCAAGCTGGGCCGCGCCGTGTATCCCCTGGACGAGCGCTTCCTGGAGGCGGTGGGCCGCATGCCGCCGTCCGCGGGCATCGCCGTGGGGCTCGACCGAATCCTGATGCTGCTGCTCGGGGTCCAGCGCATCGAGGACGTCCTCCTGTTCCCCGCACACGGGTTCGTCTGATGCTCAAGGTGCTCCAGACGGTGTTCGCTGGCACGGCCACGGTGGGTCTCACGGGCGTGACGTCCGCGGCGGTGACGCTGCTGTCCGGGTTGGATCAGCACCCGGCGGCGGACAAGGTGCTGCGCGCGTGGGCCCTCTCGGGGCTGGCGTCCGCGGGGGTGCGGCATGAGGCCTTCGGCCTGGAGAACGTCCCCCGCGAAGGCAACGTCGTCTTCGTGAGCAACCACCAGTCGCACTTCGACGCGATGGTGAACTTCGCGCACATCGACAAGCACACGCGCTATGTCGCCAAGGCGGAGCTCTTCAAGGTGCCGGTGTTCGGCCGGGCCTTGCGCGTCGCGGGCAACATCCCCGTGCAGCGCACCGGCGGCGCGAATGACCGGGCCCGGCTCCAGGAGGCCGTGACGGCGCTGCGCGAGCGGGTCAGCGTGCTGTTCTACGCGGAGGGCACGCGCAGCCCGGACGGCGAGCTGAGGCCCTTCAAGAAGGGCGCCGCCACGCTGGCCATCCAGGCGCAGGTCCCCGTCGTCCCCATGGCCGTCGCCGGCACCCGGCTCATCCTCCCCAAGGGCGGGCGGGCCATCCAGTGGGGCCAGCGGGTCGCGTTGGTGGTGGGCAAGCCCGTGCCCACCGAAGGGCTGACGTTGGATGACCGGGATACCCTTACCCGCCGCCTGGAAGAGGCGGTGGCAGGGCTGTACGCCGAGGCGCGCGAGCGCTCGGGAGACCTTTCATGAAGAAGAGCACCCAGACCCAGTCGCAGGCCCACCCCTGGCATGGCATCTCGCCCGGGCCGGAGGCTCCTGAAGTCGTCACCGCGTACATCGAGATCGTCCCCACGGACGCCGTGAAGTACGAGATGGACAAGGAGTCCGGCATCCTGATGCTGGACCGGCCCCAGCGCTTCAGCAGCCAGTGCCCCACGCTCTACGGCTTCATCCCGCGCACGTACTGCGGCGAGCAGGTGGCGAAGCGCTGCGCGGAGCGCACCGGCCACAAGGACATCACCGGCGACGGGGACCCCATCGACATCTGCGTGCTGACGGAGAAGGTCGTCTCCAACGGCAACCTGCTGGTGCACGCGGTGCCCGTGGGCGGCTTCCGCATGGTCGACGGCAACGAGGCCGACGACAAGATCATCGCGGTGCTGGAGTCGGACCTCGTGTACGGCGAGCTCCAGTACATCGCGCAGCTGCCGCGCCCGCTGCTGGATCGCCTGAAGCACTACTTCCTCACCTACAAGCAGATTCCGGGCGAGGGAAAGCGCAGCGTGGAGATCGCGGAGGTCTACGACCGGCAGGAGGCGCTGGAGGTCATCCGCCGCAGCATGCGCGACTACGACAAGCTCTTCGTGGAGCCGGAGGCGAAGCCCGCGAAGAAGTCCGCGCCGGCCGCGCGCCGCAAGATGTCCGTGGCGAAGGCGGCGGCCAAGGGCCGCGGCAACCGGAGCGGGAAGTAGCCGCTTCCTGAAGTCACGACGCGCGGGAAGGGCAGGGCCCCGAAGGGCCCTCTTCCTTTCACGCGTGGGCCGTGTGGGGCCCGCCTACGAGCGGCGGGCGCGCTTGGGCGCGGAGCTGGCGGCGCGCTTGCCCCGGGCCGGAGCGGGGGCCTTGCGAGCCGTCTTGGCCTTGGCGGCGGAGGCCGTCTTCGCCACCTTCTTGGAAGCCTTCTTCGCCACGGTCTTCACGCGGGCGGCGGCCTTCTTGGCCACGGCCTTCACCTTGCTCACGACCTTCTTCGCGGCCTTCTTCGCCGGGGCCACGGCCTGGCGTACGGAGGGCTTCTTGCCCGCGGCGGCCTTCTTGGCCGGCTTCGAGGCGGGGCCGGGGACGGCGGTGCCCCGGGCGGGGAGCTGGTCCACGAGCTTCTTCGGCGCGATGGCGCGGTAGCTCTCGTCGATCCACGCCTTGATGACGGGCACCGGCACCTGCGAGGCCTCGTCGAAGTGGGCGGTCACCCAGCCGCTCTTTCCCAGGCCGTACTCGGTGGGCTCGGTGAAGGGCAGCGTGAGCGCGGCGTCCTTGGAGTCGGGCAGCTTGGCGGAGAGGTTCAGCTTCTCGCCGTCGACGGTCATGAAGAGGAAGGTCTTGTCATTGACCTTCATCGCGCGGTGGCCCCAGGGGAAGTCCTCGTGGGCGCCGGGGTAGCTCATCGCATGTTCGCGCAGTACCGCTTCGACCTTCTGCGTCTCGTTCTCTGCGGGCATGGGCACCTGGCTTCGTTGTGGGTCGTGACAGCTTAACCGCACCTGTCGCATCCAGCGTATTCCCCAATGTGTCGGTTGCTGACGGAAAGACGGGTGACGGGTCACCCGTGGTTTCCCGCATCCGTCGGAGCCCTTGGTCCTAGGTACGGGGTGGGGGGCACGCATAGTCTCGCGGTCAACGATAAGGAGTCGCTTCCCGATGCCCCAGTCCCTGCTCGCCACGGATGGCTACAAGTTCAGCATGGCGGAGGCCGGCTGGCCCCTGCGGAAGGAAACGTTCTACTACTCGCATCGCAAGGGCGGGCCCCAGGTGATGCCGCTGGACCTGGCGGCCTGGGTGAAGAACCTCCTGCCGGAGCCGCAGCCGGACGACTACGCGTTCCTCGCCCGCCACGACTACGAGATGGGCGTGGGCTTCAAGGCGGCCATCCTGCGCAAGGCGCAGCTGTCCGTGCGAGCCATTCCGCGGGGCGCGCTGTTCCTGCCGCGCGAGCCCATCCTCACCATCACGGGGCCCTCCGCGCTGGTGTCCTGGCTGGAGCCGATGCTGTTGCAGCTCAACTACCGCGTCCAGGTGGCCACGCAGGCGCTGCAGGACCGCGAGGCGCTGGCCCGGACGCTGGCCACGGTGACGTGCGAGGAGGAGAAGCGCATCGCCCTGGAGACGCTGGACCAGGTGGGTGTGCGGGCCGTGTCCATCCAGGTGGACCCGGAAGGTTACGTGCGGCGGGTGCGGGCGCAGGTGCAGGAGCTGGTGGACGTCGTCGAGGACCCTTCGCGCATCTTCGAGGTGGGCCTGCGCGCGGCGACCTGTCTGGAGCAGCACGAGCTGGCCCTGCGCGCGTGCCAGGAGGCGGGCGTGCAGCGCACGAGCAACGTGGAGGGCGCGCGCGTGCTGGGCATGATTCCCGTGGGCACCATGGGCCACGAGCACGTGCAGCGCTACGGCTCCGACGACGCGGCCTACCGCGCGATGCACGAGCGCCGGCCGCAGCGCTCCAGCTACCTGCTGGACACCTTCGACACGCTGACGTCGGGCATCCCCGCGGCGTTCAAGCTCATCGCGGAGGAGCCGCAGGGCGGGGACTCCATCCGGTTCGACTCCGGGAACAAGAAGCTCCAGTACCTGTACGCGGTGACGCGCGCGCGCGACCTGGGCATCAAGCCGGTCATCATCCTGGAGGACGGCCTGGACGCGCAGATGACGCGCGAGTTCGAGGAGCTGCGCAAGCAGGTGGGCTGGGAGCCGACGACGCAGTTCTACGGCTACGGCGGCCACATCGTGGCGCGCACCATGTTCCATGCGCTGACGCGCGACCGGGTGGCGGCCATCTACAAGCTGTCGTGCTCGGGCGCGACGCCGGTGATGAAGTTCGGCAACGAGCTGGCGGAGGGCAAGCAGAGCGTGCCCGGGACGCCCATCGTCTTCCGCCGCCGCACGGGCACGGGGCCGCTGGGGCTGGTGGGGCAGGCGGGGGAGGCGACGCCCCAGGGCTACTTCCCGCTGATGGAGGCGGCCCCGTCCATGCCGACGCTGGTGGGGACCGAAGGCCTGACGCCGGAGGAACAGCGCATCGGCTACACTGCCACCACGCAGGCGCTGGTGGAGTCCATCACCCGGCGCCACTTCCCGCAGGGCCGCTGACGCCAAGGGCGCGGCGGCGCTGACGGGCCTGGAGAGCACGTCATGCCGCTGCCGCTTCCCCGGTTCCACGACGACGCACGTGTCGGCCAGCTCTACCTGGAGCGCGTGGCGGAGGTCTCCCAGGAGGCCGGGCGCTACGCCGCCGAGCACCGCGTGCGTCCGGCCCGGGAGGACAAGGTCCGCATCGCCGCGTTCGGCATCGACGCGCAGGTGGGCTTCTGCACCCCGGGCGCGAGCCTCTTCGTCCCGGGCGCGGTGGAGGACACGCAGCGCACGCTGCGCTGGCTGTACGCGCACCTGGACCGGCTGACGGGGCTCGTCTTCTCGCTGGACACGCACCGCGCCTTTCAAATCTTCCATCCGGCCTGGTGGAAGGACGCGGAAGGGCGTCCGCCCGCGCCCATGACGGTCATCACCGTGAAGGACGTGCGGGAGGGCCGCTGGCGTGCGACGCGCCATCCGGAAGAGAGCCTGGCGTACTGCGAGGGGCTGGAGGCGAGCGGCCGGTACGTGCTGACCATCTGGCCGTACCACGCGCTGCTGGGCGGGCAGAGCCACGCGCTGGTGCCCGCGATGTACGAGGCGAGCCTCTTCCACGCGCTGGTGCGGGACACGCCCACGCACTTCGAGCTGAAGGGCGAGCACCCGCTGACGGAGAACTACTCCGTGATGGCGCCGGAGGTGACGGAGGTGAAGGGCCAGCGCGTGGGCGAGTTCAACGCGCGGCTGATGGAGCACCTGCTGACGTTCGACCGCGTGTACGTCTTCGGGCAGGCCAGCTCGCACTGCGTGCTGTCCACGCTGCGCGACCTGCGGCAGTACCTGGAGCGCACGGACCGCTCGAAGCTTGGGAACATCTACATCCTGGAGGACGCGATGAGCCCCGTGCCCGCGCCTCCGTTGGAGCCACTGCCTCCGGCGCTGGACTTCCCGCGCCTGGCGAAGGAAGCGCTGGCGGGCTTCAAGGCCGCCGGGATGCAGGTGGTGCGGACGACGGATCCGATTCCGTAGAGCTGCGCTGTCGCTACCGGCCCAGGTGCGCGAGCGCCCACTTCGCGGTGGCGTCGCGCAGCGTCTCCCTGGCGGTGGCGCCGGGGCGGGCCTGTCCGTTCAGCTCCACCACGTCGCGGAAGAGGGACAGCTCCGGTCCGTTGTCCCGCTGCACGACACCCGCGAAGAGCACCACGTGCGTGCCCTGCGCGCGCGCCAGCCTGGCGAGCGCCACGGGGCCCTTGCCCATGGACGTCTGCCGGTCGAAGCGGCCTTCGCCCGTGAGCACCAGGTCCGCGAGCAGCACGCGCCGCTCCATCCCCAGCGCCCGCGCCACCAGGTCATACCCGGACGTGAGCTTCCCGCCTCCGAGCGCCGCGAGTCCGTAGCCCAGGCCGCCCGCCGCGCCCGCGCCCGGGAGGTTCGCGGCGTCCTCGTCCACGATGCGGCAGAACGTGGCCAGCGCCGTCTCCAACTCCTCCACCGCCGCCGCGTCCGCGCCCTTCTGCGGACCGAAGAGGCGCGCGGAGCCGTCCGCGCCCAGCAGCGGCGTCGTCACGTCCGTGGCGATGAGCAGCTCCACCTGCTCCAGGCGCGGGTGCTTGCCGCTCGCGTCCACGCGCGAAAGCCTGGCGAGGCTCGCGCCCCCCGGCGGAAGCGGCGCTCCGTCCGCGTCCAGGAAGCGGAAGCCCAGCGCCTCCAGCGCGCCCTTGCCGCCATCCGTGGTGGCGCTGCCGCCCAGTCCGACGATGAGCCGCTCGCATCCCGAGTCCAGCGCCGCGCGCAACAACTCCCCCGTGCCGTGCGTGCACGCGGCCCGCGCGTCCCGTTGGCTCTGCGGCACCAGCGCGAGCCCCGAGGCCTGCGCCATCTCCACCACCGCCGTGCGCCCGTCATCCAGCCACGCCCAGCAGGCGTCCACCGGCGCGCCCATGGGGCCGCGCACGATGAGCTTGCGGCGCTCGGCCCGAGGCGTGCCCACGAGCAGCGCGTCCAGCGTGCCCGGGCCTCCGTCCGCGAGCGGCGCCACGTCCAGCACCACGTCCAGCGAGGCCTGCCGCAGCCCCTCCGCCATGGCGTCCGCGGCTTCGGCCGCGCTCAAGGTGCCCTTGAACTCCTGGGGCGCAAGCAGCCAGCGAGGGGGAATCATGCTCGGGCACCTACGGGCTTGGACCGCGCGGACACGGGGGGACTCCGGTGGGCGCTCCGCCACCGCGTCTGCAGCATGGACGTCATCGTTCCTCCCGGGCCGGGGCGGTACTGACCCCGGCATACCATTCCAGGAGGGGACGTGGCCCCTGCAGCGACGGCATCACGCGTTGTGAAATCCGCTCCAACCGCAGGAGGAGCTTGGACACCTCGTCCGACGGCTGCCGGACGGGGCCCTGGATGCGCTGACAGAAGAACGTGCGGCACCCGAACGGCCGGTCCGCGTACACGGTGCAGCGCAGGCCCGCGGCGTCCAGATAGGGGCAGGCGCCGTCGGCGCGAGGGGACGGGAGGGGCTTGCTGCGCTTGAGCAGCTCCCACTCCGGGAGCCACAGCCAGGGCTGGCGCTTCGTGACGGCCAGCTGGCAGCACTCACCGCTCGCGGGGCACGAATACGGGGCATACGCCTCGTCCGCCTGGCGGTAGACGGTGCGTGTCTCCTGGAGGGCGCGCTCCAACGCCCGCGTCCCGGACGCGGGGGTCTCGTCGTCTGCGTCGTCCCAATCCCGGCGCGCCATGACTGAACCGTTCCCGCACGTCGGGGTCCGCTCGATGGACCCCTTGGATGGGTCCTACCCTATCTCACAACATGCGCAGGACGAAACATTTGAGGTAGCGCGTCTCGCGCAGGTTGAGGAGGACGGGGTGGTCGCGGCCGGCGCCGCGGCGCTCGATGATCTGCACCCGGCGCTTCGCGTCCGAGGCCGCGGAGGCGAGCATCTCCTCGAAGCCCTGCTCATCCACGTGGTACGTGCAGCTCGCGGTCACCAGGATGCCGCCGGGGCGCAGGAGCTGGAAGGCGCGCAGGTTGAGCTCCTTGTAGCCGCGCAACGCCGCTGGAATCGCGTCCTTGTTCTTCGCGAAGGAGGGCGGATCCAACACGATGGTGTCGTAGCGCTTGCCCTCGTCCACCGCGTCGCGCAGGAAGTCGAACGCGTTGGCCGTCACGACCTCCAGGTTGGAGAGCTTGTTGGACTGGGCGTTGTCGCGCAGCTGCGCGGAGGCGGACTCCGAAATCTCCACCGCCGTGACGTGCTTGGCGCGCGTGGCCAGCTGGAGCGCGAACCCGCCCACGTAGCTGAAGCAGTCCAGCGCCTCGCCGAAGGCGTAATGCGCCGCCATCACGTGGTTCTCACGCTGGTCCAGGAACGCGCCCGTCTTCTGCCCTTCCAGCAGGTCCGCGCGCATGCGCACCAGGCCCTCGTCGAAGGACACGGGGCCCGGCGGCAGCGCGCCGCGCAGCAGGCCCTTCTCCGGGAGGAGGCCCTCCAGGTGGCGTACGCTCACGTCGGAGCGGTTGACCATGCCCTTCGGGTGGAACTGCTCCTCCAGCAGGTCCGCGATGAGCGCCTTGCGCTGCTCCATGGCGGGGACCAGGAACTGCACGCTCAGGTAGTCGCCGTAGCGGTCCACCACGAGCCCGGGCAGGCCGTCCGCCTCGCCGTGCACCAGCCGGTACGTCGTCTCGCCGGGAAGCGCCAGCTTGCGCAGCGCTTCGGCGGACTGGAGACGCTGACGGAAGAAGTCCACGTCCACCGCGACGTCGTCGTTGGTGAGCCAGCGCAGCGAAATCTTGGACTGCTTCGAATAGAAGGCCTTGCCCATGAACCAGCCGCGGCCGTCCACCACGCGCACGACTTCACCGCCCTGGAGGCCGGGGTCGCCGTTGAGGTCCGCGCGGTAGATCCACGGCGGGCCCGCGAGCCACCGGTCGGAGCCGCGGCGCAGGAGCATCACCTGGGGCGTGCCGTCCGGGCCCAGCTCTGGCGACGTGCGGTCCGGCCGGAGCTTCTCCGGGCGATGGCCGTGCTTCTCCGGGCGCTGGCCGGGCTTCTCCGGGCGCTGGCCGGGGTTGCCGCCGCGTCCGGGGGGAGGGGAGCCGGGCCGGCCAGAGCGGGGGGGAGAGGTGGGCTTCATCGAGGCGTCTCGGGGGGAAAGAGGCGGGAGCAACCGCGCGGCGTATACTCGCAACCCACGTGAGTTACGAGTTGGTCCTTCAGGCGCGGACCCAAGGCGCCCCCTTCGACATGGCCCGGGTGGACGCCCTGCTGGCGGCACGCCCGGGGACCGACCGCCCGGACGGTGTGCGCGAGTGGGAGCTGGGGGTGGGCACCGTGGAGGTGCTGCCCCTGCGCGACGGCAAGCGGGTGGTGGGCGCGGAGCTGCGCGTGCCGCTGGTGGACGGTGAAGAGCTCATCCGCGAGGTCCTCACGGAGGCCGCCGGGCTGGCCCACCAGGCTCAGCTCCGGCTATTCGACCCGCAGCTGGGAGAGGTCCTCACGGGCTCCGCCACGGAGCGGGTGGTCGAGCAGTACCTGCGCACGGAGCACTACCGGCGCACCGCGAAGCCCATGGAGATTACCCCCGGCCTGGCGGAGGCAATGGACCGGGCCGAGCGGGTGCAGTCGCTGGGCCTGCCGTCCGAGCGCATGTCGCTATCGTCGCGGCTGGTGCTCTTCGCGGTGGGCGGCTTCGCGCTCCTCTTCTTCGTGATGCGCTTCCTGATGGAGAAGCTCAACGGGGAGTGAGCCGGGGGGCGCCGGGGACCCTGGAGGGAGGAAGACACGGTGTGTCCTGCCGGCAATGAGCGCTGGAGTGAATCTGGCGTTAACGTGCCAGCGTGCTCAAGGCCCTCGTCATCGTCTGCATCCTGTTGCCCCTGGCGGAGCTGTACCTGCTGATTACCCTGGGGCATCACATCGGGTTGGGGTCCACGCTCGCGCTGCTGGCGGTCTCCGCCGTGCTGGGGAGCCTCATCGCCCGGAGGCAGGGCGAGAAGGTATTCCGCAACTGGCGCGAGGCCATGGCCGGCGGCGGCGTGCCCGAGGAGGGCCTGCTCAACGGCGTGCTGGTGATGGTGGGCGGCGCGCTGCTCATCGCGCCTGGGTTCATCTCGGACCTGATGGGGCTCTCGCTGATGGTGCCGCCGGTGCGCCGCTGGGTGACGGCGCGGGTGCGGCGCTCGCTGGAGAAGACGCTGCGGTCGGGCACCGTGCGGTTCACGCAGGTCGGGCCTGTTCCGGGAGTGGATCCGTTCGAGGAAGCCCGGCGCTTCGACGAGCAGGAGACGCCCGCGAAGGTGGAGCCCTCGCCCTCGGAGGAAGGCCCCACCGCCTTCCGCCGCCCCCGGAGCGAAGGGGGCGAGGTGGACGCGGAGTTCACCAGCGACGAGGAACCCCGGGGCTGACGGGCACGCGCTGGGGTGAGCCGTTCCAGCGAGGTGTCACGGGCGTGGGAGCCGGCATGGGCGCGGGGGTCTTCGCGGGGGCGCCGGGCTCGGGTTCGGCGGACATGCCCAGGGCGATGCGGGCCTCGGTGGCGTAGCGGCCGTTGGGGAACTCGCGGAGGTACTGGCGGAACTCGTCCTCCGCGTCCGCGGGCAGGTGCTGCCTGTTGAGGCAGCGGCCGCGCAGGATGCGGGCCTGTTCGCGGTGGTTCGTGCGAGGGCTGGCGGCGGCGATCTCCCCCAGTCCCACGAGGAACTGCCCGCACGTGGTGGGGGCCGTCTGCACCTTGGCGTAGCCGAGGAAGCGCTCGTCGGAGTCGTCCGACATCAGTCCGCCCGGAACGAGCGCCCCCAGCGTCTTGCGCTTGCGCGGCTCCGTGGGCGTGGCCGGAGCCATGGAGGGAGCCTGCACGGCGCCCGGCACGGGCGCGGAGGACGCGAGCGAACCCGCTGAAGCGCCAGGGTAGGGCGCGAAGTCGTCGGACGGGGTGGGCTCGCGCGGATGCACGGCCTGGGGAATCTCCGTGTTGGGCGCGTGCGCCTGGGCCAGGGCCTCGCCAGGCGAGGGCACCGCGGGGGCCTGGGCGACGGCGGTGCGAGGCGCCTCGGGAGCCGGAGCATCAGGCGTCTTCTGGGCGACGGCCTGCGACGGCGCGGCGTTGTTCTCCCCGGGCTGAGCCTCGGGCGCCTTCTGCGCGACGGCCTGCGACGGCGAGGCCTTGTTCTCCCCGGGCGGGGTGCCGGGCGTGTTCTGGGCGACGGCCTGCGACGGCGCGGCGTTGTTCTCCTCGGACGGAGTGCCGGCCGCGGGCGTGCGCGCCTCCGAGGGCGTGTCGCGGGTGGCAACGGACGGGCTCACTTCGACGCGCGACGGTCCCTTCTTCGCGGGCACGACGCTTGCGACCACGGCACCGGGCTCCGCGGCCCGCAGGTCCCGGAACGCCTGCCGGTCTCCGGCGGAGAGCGCGCGAGGCTTCAACGTTTTACCCGTGCCCGCGAGTTCCACGCGCTCGCCCGCGTCCACGAAGCGCGGAGGCTGACCCTCCGCGTCCACGCGCACGCGCCCTTCGAGCACCGCCACCGCGGCTCCGGCCGCCGTGCGCTCCACGGAGAAGACCGTCCCCACGACGGACACCCGCAGGCCCGCCGACTCCACGAGGAACGCGTCGCGCCGCGCATGCGAGGCATTCACGGACAGCCGTCCCTGCTGGACGGTCAGGTGCACGGCGTTCGACTCCGCGCGGGCAAACACCACGTCCGAGCCCGCCGACAGACGCACGCGGCTCTCATCCGGAAGCCGCAGCACGGCCGACGCCTTCGGAGGCGTCCGCACCGCCATGCCCGAGCGCAGCCGCATCCCGGCCGCCAGCGCATGTTCCGCACCGGTGGCCTCCCGCACCACCGCGCCGGTGACACGCTCCGCCTCCGTGGTGGACGCAGCCTCCGAATGAGCCGCGACCGCTTCCTGCTTCGCGGGCGCCACCTCTGGACGGGCCGCGACCGCTTCCTCCGTCGGAGCGTGGGAAGCCCCCGTGCCGGCAACCGCCTCCGAAGGAGGCGTCCGCACCGCGACGGGCGTCGTGTCCCCGTCCTGCTTCCAGCGCGCCCCACCCAGCCACACCACCAGCGCGACGGCGCAGGCCCCCGCGAGCGTCATCGCCCAGGGCGACATGAACCGCCGCTCGGGCACCGCCATCCGCTTCGCCGCGGCCGCCTTCAGCTTCGCCCCCGTCTCCTCCCACCGCACGGAGGGCTCCTCGGAGCGCGCCGTGTGCAGCATCGCCCGGGCCTCCACCACGCGCTTCCACTCCGCCTCGCACGCGGCGCACTCCGCCACGTGCGCCTCCACCCGGGCCTTGCCGGCGGCATCCAGCTCGCCCGCGGCCAGCGCCCATAGGGCCTGTGTCTCATGACCGGCCATGGGAACCTCCCACCGGCCGGGCGACGACCAGACGCTGCATGGCTTCGGTGAACTCCAATCTCGCGTGGTGCAGGCGGCTGCGCACGGTGTTGGGAGAGCTTCCCACGGCGAGGGCAATCTCGTCCGGGCTCATGCCGCACAGCTCGGCGTAGACGAAGACGATGCGCTTCTTGGGCTTGAGCTTCTCCAGCGCCGCCTCCACCAGCCGGGCGGCCTGACGACGCTCCGCGGCGCGCTCCGGGTCCTCCCCCGTCGCCACCATCTCCGGCGGGTCCGCGAAGGAGTCCTCCGGCCGGCGCCGCTTCCACCTCAGATGGCTGAGCGCCACGTTGGCGCACACCCGATAGAGGAACGTCTTGAAGCGAGACTCCCCCCGGAAGCCCTTCACCGCCGTGAGCAGCCGCAGGTAGGTTTCCTGAAGGAGGTCATCCACCTCCACGCGGTTTCCCACCAGGTGGCGCAGGGTGCGCGCCGCGTCCAGCTTGGTGGCCTCGTAGAGCTGCTCGAAGGCGGTCAGGTCCCCCTGCTGGACCCGCTGGACCAGGAGCCGCAGGCGGGCCTCGTCCGCGGAAGCCGGGCCACGCGCGTCCGCCACGTCCACGCCGGACTCCGGCGGGACCGCGGACGCCCACGTGCGCGCTCCTCGGCTGAACACCAGGCCTTCTCCTTCAGGGCGACGCCGGACGTCCCCTTCCTCCAGGAACGCCCTCCAGTCTGTAGTGGTGGTCCAGACGAGCACACTGCCTCCGTGCCCCTGGGTCTCCGGAGAGACGAAAAAAGATCAAAATTATTTGATCAATCTGGCCCCCTCTTGCGTCGAAGGCTCTCGAAATCGGATGACCCCCCCGGTGGCCGGTCCGGACCCATCCCCTTATTTGGAGCCCCCACTCATGAGGAACATCACGCTTCGCGGCACATTGGTCGTGCCGTTCCTTGCGCTGTTAGGCCTGCTGTCGGGTTGCATCCTGGAGACGAACGGCGGCGGGTACTGGCCCGACGACGACTACGACTCCAGCTACGGCTGCTCCACCACGTCCGACTGCGGCTCGAACCAGTACTGTCACTCCGGTAGCTGCTGGGACCTGAACTCCGACTCCAAGAACTGCGTCTACTCCAGCGAGTGTCCCGGCACGCAGATGTGCATCAACGGCTGGTGCGCCCAGTCGTGCTACCGCGACTCGGAATGTGGCGCGGGCGGCCGCTGCAAGGACAACTTCTGTACCTCCTCCGGCACCAAGCCGGACGCGGGCACCACGGACGGCGGCACCAAGCCGGATGCCGGCACCAAGCCGGACGCGGGCTCGGACGGCGGCACCAAGCCGGACGCGGGCTCGGACGGCGGCACCAAGCCGGACGCGGGCTCCGACGCCGGCACCGCGGTCTGCCGGGTCAACTCTGACTGCGGCGCGGACCACTACTGCATCAACGGCGCGTGCCGTCAGCAGTGCGACAGGGACGACAAGTGCGGCCCGGGTGGCCTGTGCGTCCAGGGCCTGTGCCAGAAGCCGCCGACGGACCCGAACGCGTGCACCACGGAGGCCCAGTGCCCCTCGGGCCGCGACTGCGTGAACGGCCAGTGCCGCGCGCCGTGCTCCTCCACGACGGAGTGCTCGGCGGACACCAAGTGCGAAGTGGGCTACTGCCTGCCCATTCCGTCCGGCGGCCAGTGCACGGCGAACTGCGAGTGCCCGGCGGGCCAGGTCTGCAACAGCGGCCAGTGCAAGTCGCCGCAGCCGGACCCGGGCCAGGCGTGCCTCGCCAACTGCGACTGCCCCTCCGGTCAGGTGTGCACGAGCGGCTACTGCAAGGCGCCGGTGCCGGACGCGGGCTCGGGCAGCAACTGGTCCTGCACGGTGAACTGCGAGTGCCCGTCCGGTGAGGTCTGCACCAGCGGCAAGTGCAAGCTGCCTCCGCCGCAGCCGTCGAACGACGCGGGGACGTCCGGCACCGTGTGCCGCGCCAACTGCGAGTGCCCGGCGGGCCAGGCCTGCAACAGCGGCCAGTGCAAGCCGGTGAACCACGGCTCCGGCAAGGTCTGCCAGGCCAACTGCGAGTGCCCGTCCGGCGAGCGCTGCCAGGACAACGTCTGCTGGCTGTAGCCGTCAGCGGCTGAAGCTCACCGCGAGGGGGCCACCATGCGCCAGCATCGGTGGATCTCCTTGCGGTGGAAGTCCTCGGGGATGGAGCGGGGGGTGATTTCCTCCACCTGCGCCATGTCCCGGGTCGCGGAGTCCTTCAGTTCGAAGCCCAGGAAGTTGGTGGAGAAGTAGAGGACGCCTCCGGGGGCCATGAGCGCCCGGAGGTGTTCCATCATCCGCACGTGGTCGCGCTGCACGTCGAAGTTCCCCGACATCTTCTTCGACGTGGAGAACGACGGCGGGTCGCAGACGATGAGGTCGTACTTGTCGTCCCCGTGCTTCGCCTGGTCCTCCAGCCACGCCTTCGCGTCCGCGCGGATGAGCACGTGGCGCGGATCCGCCAGGCCGTTGAGGACCAGATTGTCCTCCGCCCAGTCCAGGTACGTGTTGGACAGGTCCACGCTCACGCTGCCCGCCGCGCCGCCCGCCGCCGCGTACACGGTGAACGCGCCGGTGTACGCGAAGAGGTTGAGGAAGTGCTTCCCCTTGGCCTCGCTGCGCACGCGAGCGCGGGTGTTGCGGTGGTCCATGAAGAGGCCGGTGTCCAGGTAGTCGCCCAGGTTCACCCAGAACTTGAGGCCCTGCTCCTCCACCACCAGCCGTTCGCTGCCCTCTCCCACGCGGCCGTACTGTGAGCGGCCCCAGGGCTGGGGCGTGTGCGTCTTCACGGACGTACGCTCGGGCGGCACGCCCAGCACGGCGGTGACGGCGGCGAGCACTTCCGCGCGGTCCGCGTCCGCGTTCGCGCCCTTCGCGTGGGCCTTGCGGCGCGGGAACTCCACGACGTGGGCGTGGTCGCCGTAGAGGTCCACGGCGTAGGAGTACTCGGGGATGTCCCTGTCGTAGACGCGGAAGGCGGTGAGCCCCTGCGCGCGGGCCCACTTGCGCAGGCGCTTCGCGTTCTTGCGCAGGCGGTTCTCGAACATGCCCGCGCCCTGCGTCTCCTGATTGCCTTCGTCCGCCATGGCTCCCCTCATATTGCAGGCCGCCCCGGGGGCGGGGGAAAACCACGGCCCATGAGCGTGCGCGTCGAGAAGAACGGCCCCGTCACCACCGTCATCCTCCACCGGCCGGAGGTCCGCAACGCGGTGGATGCCGACACGGCGCGCGAGCTGGCGGACGCCTTCCGTGCCTTCGACGCGGACCCCGACGCGCGCGTGAGCGTCCTGTACGGCGACGCGGGCACCTTCTGCGCGGGCGCGGACCTGAAGGCCGTGTCGGAAGGGCGCCTGCTGCGCCTGGAGCCGGACGGCGACGGGCCCATGGGGCCTTCGCGCATGCGCCTGTCCAAGCCCGTGGTGGCGGCCATCAGCGGCCACGCGGTGGCGGGTGGCCTGGAGCTGGCGCTGTGGTGCGACCTGCGCGTGGCGGAGGAGGACGCGGTGCTGGGCGTCTTCTGCCGGCGCTGGGGCGTGCCCCTCATCGACGGAGGCACCGTGCGCCTGCCCCGGCTGATTGGCCTGTCTCGCGCCCTGGACCTCATCCTCACCGGCCGCCCCGTGTCGTCTGCCGAGGCGCTGGGCATGGGCCTGGTCAACCGCGTGGTGCCGAAGGGCGAGGCCCGGAGCTCCGCGGAAGCGCTGGCCGCTCAAATCGCCGCCTTCCCGCAGGCCTGCATGAACGCGGACCGGGCTTCCGCCTACGCCCAGGGCGACCTGGCCTTCGAAGACGCGATGCGCCAGGAGTTCCAGGGCGGGGTGCAGGTGCTCCAGTCGGAGTCCATCCCGGGGGCCACGCGCTTCGCGAAAGGCGCGGGCCGGCACGGCCGCTTCGAGTAGGACGACTCCGGAGCAGGCTGGGAACGCTGCGCGGCCGGTGGGACTGTGTTAGTTCGCGAAGCCATGCGCTTCGACACGCTCGCCATCCACGCCGGCCAGGAGCCGGATCCCACCACCGGCGCCATCATGACGCCCGTGTACCTGACCTCCACCTACGTCCAGGACGGACCGGGGGAGCACAAGGGCTACGAGTACAGCCGCACGCAGAACCCCACGCGCAAGGCGCTGCAGGACTGCCTGGCCGCGCTGGAAGGCGCGAAGTACGGCGCCGCGTTCGCGTCCGGCCTCGCCGGCACGGACATGCTGATGCACATGCTGGAGGCCGGTGACCACGTCATCGTCTCCGACGACGTGTACGGCGGCACCTTCCGCATCTTCGACAAGGTGTTCAAGCGCTCCGGCCTGAACTTCTCCTTCGTGGACCTCTCCAAGCCGGAGAACTTCGAGGCGGCCATCACCCCGAAGACGAAGATGGTCTGGGTGGAGACGCCGACGAACCCGATGCTCAAGCTCATCGACCTGGCGCGCATCGCCGAGGTCGCCAAGAAGCGCGGCATCATCTCCGTCGCGGACAACACGTTCATGACGCCGTACTTCCAGAAGCCGCTCGACCTGGGCTTCGACGTCGTGGCGCACTCCACGACGAAGTACCTGAACGGCCACAGCGACGTGGTGGGCGGCTTCGTCTGCACCAGCCGCGATGACATCGCCGAGCGGATGTACTTCCTGCAGAACGCCGTGGGCGGCGTGTCCGGCGCCTTCGACAGCTTCCTGGTGCTGCGCGGCGTGAAGACGCTGCACGTGCGCATGGACCGCCACGCGCAGAACGCGATGAAGGTGGCCCAGTACCTGTCCACGCACAAGCAGGTGAAGAAGGTCACCTACCCGGGCCTGGAGACGCATCCGCAGTACGCGCTCGCCAAGCAGCAGATGACCGGCTTCGGCGGCATGCTGACGTTCGACATCCACGGCGGCCTGGAGGCGGCGCGCACCTTCCTCAAGACGGTGAAGGTCTTCGCCTGCGCCGAGTCCCTGGGCGGCGTCGAGTCCCTCATCGAGCACCCCGCCATCATGACCCACGCCTCCGTCCCCAAGGAGATGCGCGAGAAGCTGGGCATCCTGGACGGCTTCATCCGCCTGTCCGTCGGCATCGAGGACGCGCAGGACCTCATCGACGACCTCGCGCAGGCGCTCGACCGCGTGAAGTAGTCCCCGGCGCTCGCTCGCGCTCCAGGCAGCCTGGCCTGCCCTCCGGGGCAGGGGGAATGTTGGTTGGTACACAACGTTTCCGGCGCGATGCGTAACCGACTGCTTGGCCCCACCTGCCTCCTGGGCGCGTGGCTCGCGACTGGCTGCGAGTCTCCGCCCGTTCCCACTGACTCCGACGTTCCTCCGGCCGCGCTGCCGGAGTCGCTCTCCGCGTCCAACTGCAATCAGCTCGTCACGAAGACGGTGACGGCCAGCGGTGACGACGGCAACGTTCCCGGCAACACGCAGGACGACAACCTCTCCACGCGCTGGAGCGCGCAGGGGACGGGCGTCTGGCTCCAGATGGACCTGGGCTCGGCGCAGACGCTCACGGGCACCACCATCGCGTGGCACCGGGGTAACGAGCGCCAGAACCACTTCGTCGTCTCCACGTCCACCGATGGCGGCACCTTCACCCAGGCGTACGCGGGTGACAGCGCGCTCAATGCGTCCGCGCAGACGGTGGCGTTCTCCTCGCGCAGCGCGCGCTACGTGCGCATCACCGTCAACGGCAACACGGTGAACGACTGGAATTCCATCGCGGAGGTCCGTGCGTGCGCGGCCAGTGCGCCGCCGTCCACCAGCGACTCCGGCCCCACGCTGCCGCGCCTGCCATACCTCCAGAGCGTGAAGCAGACGTCCGCCATCGTGGCCTTCCGCACCGCGAGCACCTGCAACCCCACGGTGCGCTACGGCGAGGGCACCAGCCTCACGTCCTCCGTCAGCGCGGGCATGTCCGGCACGCGCCACGCGGTGAAGCTGGACGGTCTGTCCGCGGGCCGCACCTACGGTTACGTGGTGGAGGCCTGCGGCAGCAAGACGGGCCTGCGCGGGTTCCAGACGTCCACGACGTCCTCGGCCACCAAGGCGCACTTCACCGCGATGGGTGACTTCGGCACTGGCGGCAGCATGCAGGCGAAGGTGATGGCGGTGATGAACACGCCGCAGTGGCGCTCGGAGCTGCTGCTGGCCCTGGGCGACAACGCGTACCCGAACGGCACGGACGCGGAGTTCCAGGAGCACCTCTTCAAGCCCATGGCCGGGCTGCTGCGCGAAGTGCCCATGTTCGCCACTCCCGGCAACCACGAGTACGTGACGAACCAGGCGCAGCCCTACCTGGACAACATGTACCTGCCGGCCAACAACCCGCAGGGCTCCGAGCGCTACTACTCCTTCGACTGGGGCCCGGTGCACTTCATCTCCCTGGACTCCAACTGCGCGGTGGGCCTGGCGTCCGCGGACCGGTGCACGCTGGCGGCGCAGAAGGCGTGGGCGGAGTCGGACCTGGCCGCGAACACGCGTCCGTGGACGGTGGCCTTCTTCCACCACCCGTCGTGGTCCAGCGGCGAGCACGGTTCGCAGCTCACCATGCGCCGCCAGTTCGGCCCGTTGTTCGAGAAGTACGGCGTGGACCTGGTGCTCACCGGACATGACCACGACTACGAGCGCAGCAAGCCCATGTACGGAGACAACGTGGCCTCCAGCACCCAGCGCGGCATCCCATACCTCGTGGTGGGCAGCGGAGGCGCCACGCTGCGTCCGTTCGCCACCAGCCAGCCCGCGTGGACCGCGCTGCGCGACAACCAGGCCTACGGCTTCCTGGACGTGACGGTGGACGGCGGCACGCTCACCGCGCGGCTGATCACCTCCAGCAACACCGTGCGCGACACGCTGACGCTCAAGAAGACGTTGGCCAAGGCTTCGGTCCGCGGCGTCCAGGCCAGCGCGCTGGAGGCGGATGAAGCCGCGGCGGAGGAGGCGCACGACACGCCGCCGGGCCCCTCGGACGACCGCGCCGAGCCGACCTTGCGTGGCCCCATTCCGCCCGCGGACACGCCGGAGTCCGTGGCCGACCCTGAAGAGCCGCTTCCGCAGTAGCCGCGAGACCCGCCGGAGGGTAGGGAAGGGCTGAACCGCCGGCGGGCCCGGCACCCACAGAAGGGACACCATGCGCTACTTCGAGGACTTCCCCGTCGGCGAAATCATGGAGCGGGGGCCGTACGTGGTGACGCGCGAGGAGATCATCGCGTTCGCGCGCCAGTTCGACCCCCAGCCCTTCCACATCGACGAGGACGCCGCCGGCAAGAGCATCTACGGCGGCATCATCGCCAGCGGTTGGCACACCGCCGCCATCTGCCACAAGCTCATGGTGGAGGGCCTGCTGGGCCAGGCCGCCGGCATGGGTTCGCCGGGCCTGGACGAGCTGCGCTGGAAGAAGCCGGTGCGCCCCGGTGACTCGCTGCGGATCCGCATCGAGACGCTGGAGGCGAAGCCCTCCACGAGCAAGCCGGACCGCGGCGCGCTCAAGCTGCGCCTGGAGGTCGTGAACCAGAATGGCGAGGTGGTGATGACGGAGGTGGCCAACGCCCTCTTCGCCCGCCGCCCTCCGTCCCCCTGACGGTTCAGCCAATCTCCACGGTGCAGTCCCCCAGCTCCAGCAGCAGGGGCTGCCGAGCGGGGACGCGCCACGTCTCGCCGGGCGTTGAAGACGTGGTGCCCCCGGCGGTCGTGGTGCCCTCCACCACCGTCACGACGTAGCAGGGGTGGTGGCCGCCGCCCACGGTCACCCGCACGTGGTGGGGCGCCACGCCGGGCCGGTCCACGACGACGGTGTTGGTGGGGGCGCTCCCCACGGTGAGCCCCGGCCTCCAGACCTCGCGCCGGCCTCCGAGCAGCAGCTCCGCGAGCACCGTCCCGTCCTTCGTGCGCACGGTCACGGGCACCCGGTACCGCTCCACGCGCCAGTACACGATGGACGGGCTGAACGGCCGCGCGTCCCCCCACGCGAGCGTGCCCGTGTCCGCGTCCAGTCTGACCGTCGCGAAGTTCTCGGGCACACGCAGCCACTCGCGCATGTCCGGGGTGAGGTCCGGAACGCGCGAGAGGTCCCAGTCGAAGAGGCAGGGCTCGAGGCTGGCCTCGCCTTCCATTCCGTCACTGAAGCGGATCCGAACAGTGAAGGGCGCGACACAGCGGGCTTCGAGAATCGTGGCGGCCATTTTGAGTTCCGGGGCTGACCTGGGTTACCAATACGCCCAAAGGAGAAGCCCATGTCCAACACCAATGAGGTCGTTCCTCCTCCGGCGCCCAGCCGGCTGAAGCGTCCCGTGGAAGTGGTGCGCGCGGAGCTGCTGGCGGATGCCGACGTGCAGCAGCAGGCGGAGATGCTGAAGATCCCCGTCGCGCAGTACGTGGAGAAGATCCTCGACTACGCCATCCACCCGGACAAGCCGCCCCAGCTGGAGATCATCCCCGACGAGGAGCTGAAGGCGCGCGACCCGAAGATCCCCACGGTGGAGGAGATCGGCACCCACCTGCAGAAGATCATCGACGGGGAGATCGCCATCAGCCCCGCCCAGCAGCGCGACGGCTTCAGCAGCGACAAGAGCCACGAGCAGCGCTACAGCGCCGCGCTGGGTGCCACCGCCAAGCCCGGCCAGACCGTGGCCCCCAAGCCCGGGACCGCCGTGGATCCCGCGGAAGCCAAGAAGGGCCCCATCCGGGGCTGAGACGTTCTCCCAAGGTCCTGCAATCACAGGGCTTTGGGGTGGGTCACTCGGATAATCCCGGAACCGGAAACTTCTCCGGCGTTCCTCCGAGAATCCCACTGTCAGTCTCACTTCGAGGGCCCGCGCGGTCCTCCACGAAAAGGATCAGACCATGGGTGGCATCGGCAAGGCTCTCGGCAAGGTGATGGACATCGTCAAGCCGTTCGTGTCGGCGGTGAACCCGCTGCTCGGCGCGGCGATGGGCTTCGCCAGCGGTCTGATGCAGGGCAAGAACCCCCTCCAGGCGCTGCTGGGCGCGGCCACCGACCTCATCCCGGGCGGCGGCGTGCTCAAGAACGCGCTGGGGGCCTTCGCCGGCTCCGGCCTGATGGACGGCGCGGGCGGCAACAGCCTGCTGTCCGGCGCGCTGAACCTGGCGAAGGGCAAGAGCAAGGTCACCGACATCGTCGGCGACCTGTTCAAGGCCACCAAGAGCAACCCGCTCACCAACCTGGGCATGAACAACGCGACCGAGCTCGCCGCCCAGAAGATGTCCACGTTCCTGTCCTAGTCCATGAAGCCCGTCCGCTTCGACCCCAAGGTCCACCACGAACTGCTCAACCTGTGGCGCAAGCCGTGGGATGAGACGATGACGCCGGAGGCCCTGCCGGAATACGGCTTCGTGGTGCCGGAGAAGGCGGCGGGCTTCCTGTACCGCACGGACAGCTCGGTGGCGCTGATTGAAGGCATCATCGCCGCGCCCGGGCTGACCAAGGAGGACCGCAACGAAGCCGTCAACGCCATCGTCGCCGCCGTCCGCGACGAGGCCCGGAAACAGGGCTTCAAGCTGCTCCTGGGCTACTCGCAGCTGGACGCCATCAAGAACCGCGCGGAGCGCTTCGGCTTCATGCACGTGGGGCCGGGCTACCACATGGTGGCCCTGGACCTGACGAAGCCGGACCCCGCGGGACTCTGAAGGACCCGTAGCACCGCTCAAGAAACACGACGGGCCCGAAGGGAGGATGTCCTCCTCCTTCCGGGCCCGCGGTGTTTCAGGCGCTCGCGCCCGCGGCCTTAAGCGGCGGTGCGGTGCAGGTGGTCGATGAGGTCGATCTTCGTGACGATGGCGATGACGGTCTCGCCGTCCTTCACCACGGCCACGTTGTCGCGCGCGAAGATTTCACGCAGCCGGTCGATGCTGGCGTCGGCGGACACGGCGCCCTGGAGCGGGGCGACGATGGGGTCGATGGCGTCCTGGAACTTCACCTTGTTGGCGACCAGGGCGTTGAGCAGGTCGTACTCGTGCACCATGCCCACGGCGCGCCCGTCGTCGGACACCACGGGCATCTGGCTGATGCCATTGCTGCGCATGGTCTCCACCACGTGGTCCACGCGGTCACCGCGCTTGGCCGTCTTCAGGTCGCGGGGCTTCGCGCCGATGATGTCGCGCACCGTGCCGGCGCCCTTCTCCTGCATGAAGCCGTTGTCGCGCATCCACTCGTCGGAGTGGAACTTGCTGATGTAGCTGCTGCCGGAGTCCGGGAGGACGACCACGATGGTCTTCCCCTTGCCGACCTCCTTCGCCAGCTGCACCGCCACGTGCACCGCCGCGCCGGACGAGCCGCCCGCGAAGATGCCCTCTTCGCGCGCGAGGCGGCGAGCGGCGTTGAAGCACATGCGGTCATCGACCTGGCGCACGTCGTCCACGACCTTGAAGTCCATGGCGCCGCAGAGCATGTCCTCGCCAATGCCCTCGACCTTGTAGACGTGCGGCTCGGTGAGCTTGCCCGTCTTGAAGTAGCCCTCGTAGACGGAGCCTTCCGGATCCACGCCGACGTTCTTCAGGCCGGGGATCTTCTCCTTGAGGTACTTGCCGGCGCCGCTCATGGTGCCGCCGGTGCCCAGGCCGGACACGAAGTAGTCGAACTTGCCTTCGGTCTGCTGGAAGATCTCCGGACCCGTCGTGTGGTAGTGCGCCTCGATGTTGTCCGGGTTGTGGTACTGGTTCAGCATGAACGCGCCCGGCGTCTCCTTGGCCAGGCGCTTGGACGTCTCGTAGTAGCTGCGAGGGTCCTCCGCCGGAACGTTCGTCGGCGTGACGACGACCTGGGCGCCCATGGCCTTCAGGCGGTTGATCTTCTCCAGGGACATCTTGTCCGGCATGGTGAAGATGCACTTGTAGCCCTTCACCGCCGCGGCCAGCGCCACGCCCATGCCGGTGTTGCCGGACGTGTTCTCCACGATGGTGCCGCCGGGCTTGAGCTTCCCCTCCCGCTCGGCCTTTTCGATGATGTAGAGCGCCATGCGGTCCTTGATGGACGCGCCGGGGTTCATGAACTCGCACTTCACGAGCACGGTGGCGTCGTTCGGACCGACGAGCTTGTTGAGCTTCACCAGCGGCGTGTGGCCAATGGCGGTGAGGATGTTCTGTTGGATGTCCATCGTGCGTGGCTTCCCGAAAAAAGTGAGGGTCGGGGCCTTATATGTGCTCCGCCCTGTCAGGGGGAACATGCCGCGAAGGCGGGCCCCTTCCTGACGCAGGATGCCGCGACCGGGTGGGCGTTTCCCTGGCCTCTCCAGGGCATGTCCCCCTGGATGTAGGGCCAAGGCTCCTCGTCGCGTAGGCGACAGGGCAGGCGTCCGCCGGGCGTGTGGCCCACGCGGGCTTTGACCCGTCGCGCCGTGCCTCCGATACTCGCGGGCGTCTTTCCCTTCCCCCTCTGGAGTACCCGCCCCCCATGGAACTTGAGGCCGCCCTTCGCGACCAGGTGGGACAGGCCATTGGCCGTCCCGTCCCCGATGCCCCCATCAAGAAGTTGAAGGGCGACGCGAGCAACCGCTCCTACTACCGCGTCGGCACGCCCCCGGAGAGCTGGGTGCTGATGGTGATGCCGCCGGACGCGACGAAGAAGAGCGAGGAGGCCACCAAGGGCGAGCCCCCGAAGGAGCTGCCCTTCGTCAACGTGCACCGCTACCTGGAGAAGCTGGGTGTGCGCGTGCCGCGAATCCTCCGCTACGACGAGCCCGCCGGCATCATGGTGCTGGAGGACCTGAGCGACATCACCTTCGAGTCCGCGCTGGAGGGGGGCCGTCACAACCAGGCGCTCTACACGCGCGCGGTGGACCTGCTGGCGAAGCTGCGCGTGCAGGCGGAGAAGCAGCGCGACCCGGAGTGCCTGGCCTTCACGCGCGCCTTCGACGAGGACCTGTACGACTGGGAGCTGCACCACTTCCGCGAGTGGGGCCTGGAGGCCTGGAGCGGCAAGCTGCCCACGGACGCGGAGCGCGCGGAACTGGACGCCACGTTCCGTGACATCGCGAAGCAGCTGGCCGCCGCGCCGCGAGGCTTCACGCACCGCGACTACCAGAGCCGCAACATCATGGTGAAGGAGGGCGAGCTGGTGGTCATCGACTTCCAGGACGCGCTCCAGGGCCCGCGCCAGTACGACCTGGTGGCGCTGCTGCGTGACAGCTATGTGGAGCTGGACCGCGACTTCGTGGACACGATGCTGGACCGCTACATCGCCACGTTCGAGCAGGAGAGCGGGGAGAAGATTGACGCCAGGGAGTTCAAGGCGTTCTTCGACCTGCTCACCATCCAGCGCAAGCTGAAGGACGCGGGGCGCTTCGAGTTCATCAACCGCGTGAAGGGCAACCCGGGCTTCCTGGTGTCCATCCCGGCGTCGCTGCGCTACGTGAAGGCCGCGTTCGCGCGCCGGCCGGAGCTGGCGGGGCTGCAGAAGCTGATTGCGAAGTACGTGCCCGAGCTGGCGGCCTGAAGACATGAAAGCGATGGTCCTCTGCGCGGGTCTGGGCACGCGCCTGCGCCCGCTCACGGAGCGCTGGCCCAAGCCAGCCATGCCGTTCCTCGGGCAGCCGCTGCTGCGCTACCACCTGGCGGTGTTGAAGGCGGCGGGTGTGACGGCGGTGGGCATCAACACGCACCACCTGCCGGACATGATGGCGGCGGTGGCTCGCGCGGAGTGTGAGCGCGCGGGGCTGCCGCTGCACGTGGTGCACGAGCCGGTCATCCAGGGCACGGGCGGAGGCATCCGCGGCCTGCGCGACTTCCTCTCCGGCGAGGACTTCCTCGTGTTCAACGGGGATATCCTCTTCCCGGTGGACCTGAAGCCCGTGGTCGCGGCGCACCGCGAGTCCGGCGCGGTGGCGACGATGGTGCTGCTGCCCATGCCGGAAGGGGAGAAGTACGCGGCGGTGGAGGCGGACGCGGGCGGCCAGGTGCGCCGCATCGCGGGGTACGGGCCGGGCGGCGACGGCCTGCGTCCGTGGCACTTCACGGGCGTGCACGTGATGTCCCCCAGCGTGTTCGACTTCATGACGGCCGAAGGCCCCGAGGACATCAACCGCGAGGTCTACGTGCGGGTGATGCAGGCGGGGCTCCAGGTGCGGGGCCACGCGGTGGACGCGTACTGGTCCGACCTGGGCATGCCGTCGCGCTACCTGGCCACGGTGCGGGACGTGCTCGAAGGGCGCGTGCCGTTGCAGGCGCTGGGGAAGGACTCACCGCTCGCCGGGCTGAAGGCCGAGGCTGATGGAGCCTGGGTGCACCCGGAAGCCCGCGTGGCAGGGACGGTGCGCGGGCCCGCGTACGTAGGTGCGGGCAGCGTGGTGGATGCGGGAGCCACCGTGGGCCCGGGCGTGTCGGTGGGCCCGGGAGCGCGGGTGGGGCAGGGCGCGAAGCTGGAGCGCTGCGCCGTGTTCGAGGAGACGCAGGTGTCGCCCGGTGAGGCACTCACCGAGGTGCTCGCGTGGGGCCCGCATCGGGTGCCCGCGCCGCTCGCGGGGCGCTGAGTCCACAAGGGCTCAGGGTCTGGCGGCGACCTTGTCCACCTTCACGTTGGAGCCATCCTGTTTCCAGGTGGCTTCCAGCGTGAGGCGGGGACCAAACGTCACGCGCAGCTTCTGTCCCTGCGTGGCCCAGGTGATCTTCGGGGCGTCGTCCGTGCCGTCCTCCGGGCGCTCCGCCACGACCTGCTCCTTCGCATCTGTGATGCCGCTGTCGCAGTCGCTCCAGGACAGCAGGACCGCGCTCTTGGGCCCCTGCTTCTCCATGCGCACCAGCCGCAGCGTGACCGTCGTCGCGCCACCGCAGGCCCCGCTGGTGTAGCGGCCCATCATCGGCTCCTCGCTCTTCTCCACGAGCCCGGGCGTGCCGTCCTTGAACCGGAACATCTCCACGACATCGTTGGACACGACAGCGCGCAGGTCGCCCGGTGCTCGGGTGAGGTACAGCGTCGTTGGGGCGCCCGCGGCCTTCACCGGGACGCGCGAGGTGCCTTCGCCCACGAACGCGGCGGGCGCACCGAAGACGCTGGCCTGCGGGCGGTACTCGGTGACGGCGTCGAGCGTCACGGCGCAGATGCGCGACTGGTAGCTCTCGGGAGAAGCGCGCAACACCCGCACTCCGGTCCACGTCTTGCCGGTGCGCAGGAAGTAGGGCGGAAGTTCGTCGAATGCCTGCTTCGCGCCCGGGCCCACGGACGCGGGCTGGCCCAGTTCCGGGACGCCCTCCACCAACTGCACGGTGAGCGGCTTCGCGAGCTTCACGGTCCGCAGTGTCTCCGCGTCGCCCCACTTGGGGGCCGGGTGCGTGGAGCGCAGTGCCTCCTTCGTGCCCGCTGCGCCCGCGTCGATGGCATCCACCCGGACGCGCAACGTGCGCACGCCGTCCTTCGGAACGAAGAGCAGCGCTCCAGGCTGGAGCACCGCGCGCACGTGATAGCCCGTGGCGGTCTTCCGGGCTTCGTAGCGCACGTCGCCTTCGCCCAGGGCCGGGGACAGGCCCGGGTAGCGCTCCAGGTCGTAGAGCACGGGGGCGCGGCCGTCCGGGAAGAAGCCCAGGTGCGCCAGTCCCGTCAGGACCCGGGTCCGTTTGGGCGACGTGCCCAGCGACTCGCGCGCGGCCCGGTTGTCCTCGTCGCAGCCCTCGTTCACCATGCCGGAGCCGTCCAGGGTGCCCGGGGCCTTGCCCTCGAGGATGGCGGCCAGCGCCTTCGGGTCGTCCTTGCCGCGCACCGTGAAGAGCTTCCCTGCCGGCGACGTGGTGACGACTCGCGAAGGCATCAGCGCGTCGGGCGCCTCCAGCCCGAACCACACCTCCACATGGTCCGAGTGCACGTCGTCCGTCGCGGCCGACGGCGTCGTGTCCACCACGTCCACGTCCAGCACCAGCTGCTGCCCGTCCGAGACGAGCGTCGCGACCGACGCGGGGGCCTTTCCACCAGAGCCTCCCATCGGCTGGGAGAAGTCAGGCGGGGCCGCCATCAACAGCAGGCCGGTCATCAGGTTCCAGGACATGGGGACTCCTCAAGACGAAGGCCCGCGCTCCTTGAGGGAGCACGGGCCTTCACGCGTCCGGAAGGGACGGGTGCCTCAGGCGGCGTGGTAGCGCGCGAGCACGCAGGTGACGTTGTCGTTGCCGCCCGCCGCGTTGGCCAGGTCGATGAGCTGGCCGCACGCCTTCTCCAGCTCCGGCGTGCGCGACAGGATGTCCTGCATCTGCGCGTCGGTGATCATGCCGCTCAGGCCGTCCGAGCACAGCAGGAAGACGTCGTTCTCCAGCGGATCCACGCGGGTGACGTCCACCTGCACCTGCTCCTTCATCCCCAGCGCGCGGACAATCACGTTCTTGTGGGGGAAGTTCTCGATCTCCTCCGGCGTGAGCTTCTTCGCCTTGAGGTAGTCGTTGAGCAGCGAGTGGTCCTCCGTCACCTGCTGGAGCATCCCGCCGCGGAAGAAGTACACGCGGCTGTCGCCCACGTGGCCCACGTAGACGCCGTTCTCCGCGAAGTGCACGGACACGATGGTGGTGCCCATGCCCTTGTACTTGGTGTCCACCGTGGCGCGCTCGAAGATGCGCGCGTTCGCCAGCTTGATGCCGGTGGCCAGGCGGTTCTCGTCGTAGTTGCGCTGCTTGTCCATCTTGAAGGGCCAGGTGGCGTCCTGGTCCTTGGACGTGAGGCGGAAGAACTCACCCAGCTCGTCCACCGCGATGCGGCTGGCGATCTCCCCGGACGAGTGACCGCCCATGCCGTCCGCCACGACCATGAGGTTCTCCTCGGGGAGCACGAGGTAGTTGTCCTCGTTGTGGTTCCGCTTCATCCCGACGTGGGTGCTGCCAGCGACCTCGATGCGCATGCGAAGGGACTCTTCCGGGGAGAGGCGTGAAAATCGCGGCGCGACGTTAACAAAGCGCTCCAAAAGGGGTCAAAAACCTCTCGTCTGTCCCAGCATTCCCCCCTGCGGGTACGGGTGGGTGGGACGGCACGAGCCCCCGGCCCCCTAGGCGCCCGGGGGCTCTCCGTGGCCGAAAACCAGGCGGTCGCCCTCCTGGGTGCCGCTGGCCAGGAGGACCCCGGCGGGCAGCTCCAGGACGGAGCGGGCCTTGAAGTAGATGGACGAGGTCCGCCAGGGAGGCATGGCGGACAGTTGCTTGACGATGCGCCCTTCCGCGTCCAGGAAGGCGACGTCGATGGGGATGCGCATGAAGAAGGTGTGGATGGAGTTGCAGGGCTCGATGTGCATCCCGCCCCCCATGGGCAGCGAGGCGCGGCCCATGAGCCCCTGGAAGCGCTGGACGAAGGACTCGGCGCGTTCGGCGCGGTCCGCGAGCAGCCGCTGCCGCGTTTCGTTGGTCACCCTCCAGTGCATGTCCGGTGTTCTATCCCATGCTTGAGCCCCTGGCGTCCCCCCTGCACCTGGTCCTCGTCTCCCCTCAGATTCCGCCCAACACCGGCAACGTGGCCCGGCTGTGCGCGGTGACGGGGTGCCGGCTCATCCTGGTGGAGCCCCTGGGGTTCTCCATCGACGACCGGAACCTGAAGCGGGCGGGGCTGGACTACTGGGACAAGGTGTTCCTGAAGCTGTACCCGACCTACGACGCCTATGTGGCGGAGTACCCCCAGGCCCGGCGGTGGCTGTTCTCCGCCCGGGCGGAGACGTCGCTGTACGCGGCGCGGTTCGAGCCGGGGGACCACTTGGTGTTCGGCTCGGAGGTGACGGGGCTGTTGCCGGAGGTGATGGAGGGGGGGACGGGGACGCCGGTGACCATCCCGATGCTTCCGGAGCGCCGGAGCTTGAATCTTTCGACCTCGGTGGGGATTGGCGCCTACGAGGCGCTGCGGCAGGTGCAGCTGGGGATGGCGGCCAGGCAGGCACCGCCGTCGAATTGAGGGGCGAGCGGGACGGGCTACACTCCGTGGCCGAATGTCCGCCTCGCAGGTCGCCGAAGCGCTGTATGCCGCCCACAAGTCCCGAGCCACCGGCCGGCTGACGCTGCACGCCGGTGGACGCGAGTCCGCGCTGTGGCTGCGCGAGGGCGACCTGGTGGGCGCGAAGCTGGGCTTCGGCTACCAGACGCCGGCGCAGGCGCTCTTCCAGAACGGGCTGTTGGGGGTGGATGCCCTGGACGCGCTGTGGGCGCGGGGTGGGGCGGCGGCGCCGGACGAGGAGCTGCTGGAGGACAGCGGGCTGCGGCCCGCGGTGGTGCACGAGCAGCAGGTGCTGGCGCAGGTGCGGCGGCTGAGCGAGCTCGCGGAGCGCGCGGACTTCGAGGCGGAGTCGGTGGACGCGGTGGGGGATTTCGCGCCCATCGCGGGGGTGCGGGTGGTGCGGGCGGCGCTGGAGCCGGCGCCCAGTGAGTCCGTGCCCGCGAGGGTCTACCGCTGCCCGGAGGTGGCGGCGTGCGAGCCGTGGCTGACGGATGCGTCGGAGCGGGGCCTGTTGGAGACGCTGGGGGCGTTCCGAAGGCCGGAGGCGCTGACGGGAGCACAGCAGGCGCTGCTGCGGGTGCTGGAGCGCGAGGGCCGCATCGAGGCCCTGTCGGTGGAGGAGTGGGAGGAGCGCGAGCGGCTGCGGCGCGAGGAGGAGCTGCGGCAGGCGGAAGAGGCGGCCTGGGCCATCGAGGAGGCGCGCCGGCGCGAGGAGGCGGCGAGGCTCGCGGAGGAGGCGAGGCTCGCGGAGCTGGCGCGGCTGGAGGCGGAGCGGCTGGCGGAGGAGGCCCGGCTCGCGGAAGAGGCGCGGCTGGCGGAGCTGGCTCGCATCGAAGCGGAGCGGCTGGAGTCGGAGCGGCTGGCGGAGGAGGTTCGGCTCGCGGAAGAGGCGCGGCTGGCGGAGCTGGCGCGCATTGAAGCGGAGCGGCTGGAGGCGGAGCGGCTGGCGGAGGAGGCTCGGCTCGCGGAAGAGGCCCGGCTCGCGGAGCTGGCGCGCATTGAAGCGGAGCGGCTCGCGGAAGAGGCCCGGTTGGCAGAGCTTGCTCGGCTCGAAGCGGAGCGACTCGCCGAAGAGGCTCGGCTTGCGGAACTGGCGCGCATTGAAGCAGAGCGTCTCGCGGAGGAGGCTCGACTCGCCGAAGAGGCGCGCATTGAAGCCGAGCGACTCGCGGAGGAGGCTCGACTCGCCGAAGAGGCGCGCATTGAAGCAGAGCGACTCGCCGAAGAGGCGCGGTTGGCTGAACTGGCGCGCATTGAAGCTGAACGTCTGGCCGAAGAAGCTCGGCTCGCGGAGCTTGCTCGCGTTGAAGCCGAGCGACTCGCGGAGGAGGCTCGGCTCGCGGAGGAGGCGCGGCTCGAAGCAGAGCGACTCGCGGAGGAGGCTCGGCTCGCGGAACTGGCGCGGCTCGAAGCAGAGCGGCTCGCGGAAGAGGCTCGGCTGGCCGAAGAAGCACGCCTTCGTGCAGAGGAGGAAGCCCGCCTTGCAGAAGAGGCTCAGTTCGCGGAGGAGGCACGGCTTCGTGCTGAGGAAGAGGCCCGATTCGCGGAAGAGGCACGTCTCCGGGCGATAGAGGAAGCCCGCCTTGCGGAGGAGGCCCGACTCGCGGAAGAGGCTCGACTCCGCGCGGAGGAAGAATCGCGTCTGGCGGAAGAGGCGCGTCTGGCCGAAGAGGCTCGGCTGCGTGCGGAAGAAGAGGCTCGGCTCGCGGAAGAGGCGCGTCTTCGTGCGGAAGAGGAAGCACGTCTGGCCGAAGAGGCACGCCTTGCCGAAGAGGCACGCCTTGCCGAAGAGGCACGCCTTGCCGAAGAGGCACGCCTTGCCGAAGAGGCACGCCTCGCCGAAGAGGCACGCCTCGCGGAGGAAGCCCGCCTTCGTGCTGAGGAAGAGGCGCGGCTCGCAGAAGAGGCTCGCCTTCGCGTGATCGAGGAGGCCCGGCTCGCCGAAGAGGCCCGGCTCGCGGAAGAGGCTCGGCTGCGTGCGGAAGAAGAGGCTCGGCTCGCGGAAGAGGCTCGGCTGCTTGCGGAAGAGGAGGCCCGGCTCGCCGAAGAGGCCCTCCTTGCCGAGGAAGCCGCTCGAATCGAAGCAGCGCGCCTTGCTGAAGAGGCTCGACAGGCAGAGGAAGCACGCCTCGCCGAGGAAGCCCGGCTGCGAGCAGAGGAAGAAGCCCGGCTCGCGGAACTGGCACGCATTGAGGCAGAGCGACTCGCTGAAGAGGCGCGGCTTGCGGAAGAGGCCCGGCTCGCGGAAGAGGCTCGCCTGGCCGAAGAGGCTCGCCTGCGTGCGGAAGAGGAGGCCCGGCTCGCGGAAGAGGCCCGTCTTCGCGCTGAGGAGGAAGCGCGCCTGGCAGAAGAGGCGCGTCTGGCCGAAGAAGCTCGGCTGCTTGCGGAAGAGGAGGCCCGGCTCGCGGAAGAGGCGCGCCTACGCGCCGAAGAGGAGGCCCGGCTCGCCGAGGAGGCCCGCCTCGCCGAGGAAGCGCGCCTTCGTGAAGAAGAGGCACGTCTGGCCGAAGAGGCTCGGCTCGCCGAAGAGGCCCGGCTTCGTGCCGAAGAAGAAGCTCGCTTGGCGGAGGAGGCCCGCCTTCTCGCGGAGGAAGAGGCTCGGCTCGCAGAGGAGGCTCGCCTTCGTGCTGAGGAAGAGGCTCGCCTCGCAGAAGAGGCTCGGCTTGCGGAGGAGGCTCGACTCGCAGAGGAGTCTCGCCTTCGTGCGGAAGAAGAGGCCCGGCTCGCGGAGGAGGCTCGCCTAGCCGAAGAGGCTCGTCTCGCGGAAGAATCCCGCCTGCGTGCAGAGGAAGAGGCCCGCCTCGCGGAAGAGGCTCGGCTCGCGGAGGAGGCACGGCTTCGTGCCGAGGAGGCACGACTCGCCGAGGAGGCGCGTCTGGCCGAAGAGGCCCGGCTTCGTGCGGAGGAAGAGGCTCGCCTTGCCGAAGAGGCACGACTCGCCGAAGAGGCGCGTCTGGCCGAAGAGGCCCGGCTTCGTGCGGAGGAAGAGGCTCGCCTTGCCGAGGAGGCACGTCTCGCCGAAGAGGCGCGACTCGCGGAAGAGGCTCGGCTCGCGGAAGAGGAATCACGTCTGGCCGAAGAGGCTCGGCTGCGTGCGGAAGAAGAGGCTCGGCTCGCGGAAGAGGCTCGGCTTCGTGCTGTAGAAGAGGCGCGCTTGGCCGAAGAGGCCCGGCTCGCGGAAGAAGCTCGCCTGGCCGAAGAGGCGCGCCTGCGCGCAGAGGAAGAGGCCCGACTCGCCGAAGAGGCTCGACTCCGTGCAGATGAAGAGGCGCGCCTCTTGGAGGAAGCGCGGCTTCGCGCGGAGGAGGAAGCCCGACTCCGTGCAGAGGAAGAGGCCCGGCTGGCGGAAGAAGCGCGCTTGGCCGAAGAGGCTCGGCTTCGCGCGATTGAAGAGGCTCGACTCGCTGAGGAAGCGCGTCTGGCTGAAGAAGCGCGCCTGCGTGCGGCGGAGGAAGCTCGCCTCGCCGAAGAGGCTCGGCTTGCAGAGGAAGCTCGCCTCGCCGAGGAAGTTCGCCTCGCCGAGGAAGCTCGCCTTCGTGCTGAAGAAGAGGCTCGGCTTGCAGAGGAAGCTCGTCTTCGTGCGGCGGTAGAGGCACGGCTCGCGGAGGAGGCGCGACTCGCCGAAGAGGCGCGACTCGCCGAAGAGGCGCGGCTGGCCGAGGAGGCTCGCCTCGCGGAAGAAGCCCGCCTGCGTGCGGAGGAAGAGGCCCGTCTCGCGGAAGAGGCGCGACTGGCCGAAGAGGCTCGCCTCGCGGAAGAGCTGCGGCTCGCCGAAGAGGCCCGTCTTCGCGCAGCGGAAGAGGCTCGGCTCGCGGAAGAAGCCCGCCTTCGTGCGGAAGAAGAGGCGCGACTGGCCGAAGAGGCCCGCCTCGCGGAAGAAGCCCGTCTTCGCGCGATCGAGGAAGCCCGACTCGCCGAGGAAGCGCGTCTGGCCGAAGAAGCGCGCCTGCGTGCGGAGGAAGAGGCTCGGCTCGCGGAAGAGTCCCGCCTGGCCGAAGAGGCCCGCCTTCGCGCTGAGGAGGAAGCCCGCCTCTCCGAAGAGGCCGCTCGAATCGAAGCCGCCCGGCTCGCCGAGGAAGCTCGCGTTCGCGCCGAAGCCCAGCGCCTCGCCGAAGAAGCCCGCCTCGCCGAAGAGGCCCGTGCCGCCGAAGCCCAGCGCCTGTCCGAACAGGGCAAGCCCGCCCATCCGCCCTCACTCCCCCGGCGCACCCGCCCGGCCGCGGCACCCACGCCGCCCCCGGTCCTCGTCCCGCTCGCCGCCGCGCCCGCGGAGCCCGAACCCCTGACGCTCGGGCCCGAGGACATCATCCTCACCGCGGAGCCCGAACCCGCCGCCCCGTCGAACTCCTGGGCCGACTCCATCCCCGCGTCCCCCCGCGACGCCCTGGAGCTCCCCGCCAGCGACAACACCGCCGCCCTCACCGAGGCCCGCAAGCGCGCCCAGGCCGCCCTGCTCCAGGACATGGCCGAGGCCCTGCGCCGCTCCGCCTCCGTGCCCCTGGACCCCTGGCTCACCGAGGAGGCCTCGCGCTTCCCCGTCGCGCCCCCTCCGGAACCCGACCTCCCCCTGCTGGAAGTGGAGCCGGAGAGCTGGGGCGACATCGTCCCCGCCGCCGCCCCCCTCCCCGACACCCGCGCCCCCGCTCCGGCCGCCCCCGTCGTCCCCGCCGAGGCCCCCCCGCAGCCGGACCTCTGGGCCGTCCAGCCCCCGAAGTTCCCCGCGTCCTCCACACCGCCCGTGCGCCCCACCCGCGCCAGCGAGGACGACCTGTGGCGCATCGTCTCCTTCGACGAGTCCAACGACCCCGCCCAGAACCTCACCGCCTCCTTCGAGGCCGCCCTCCAGCAGGTGGACGCCCACCTGGAAGCCCTCATCCGCTCGGATGTCCGCTCGGCGGGCGACGCCAACGAATTCCTCGTCGAGGCCATCGTCGAAGCGACGTTCGAGCCGCTGCCTTCTCCCCGCACCACCGCGTTCCCCGGTGACAACGCGGGGGCTTCTGGCCAGACTGGGGACGAGTTGTCCGGTGACCTGGACGACTGGGATTTTGACGAGGACGACGTGGCGGCCGAAGACCCCTCCAACCCCGACGAAGCCTCCAAGCTCCGGCGCCAGCGCCTCCTTCGCCGCGCCATGGAGAACATGGGCACGCTCGGCGCCCGCCCCGCCCCCCCCGCCGCGAGCGCCCCGGCCACGCCCGAAGGCGCCGCGCCGCCCGCCGCCGCCGCCGCGCCGCCGGAGCCACCCAAGCCCGACGAGGGCCGGCTCGCTCAGCAGATTGAGCAGCGCTACGCCGACATCCAGACGAAGAAGGACCACTACGTCACGCTGGGCGTCCCGCAGGATGCCTCCCGAGACCAGGTGAAGGCCGCCTTCCTGAGCCTCGCCAAGCTCTTCCACCCGGACCGGCTGCCCCCGTCGCTGCCCCACCTGGCGCCGAAGATCACCGCCGTCTTCGAGTCCATCCGCGAGGCCTACGAAGTCCTCCACGACGACACCCGCCGCAAGAACTACCAGCTGGCCCAGCAGGGCGCGCAGGCCGCTCCCAAGCCTCCGGCGGCCCCCAGCGCCCGCCCCGGCAGCCCCGGCTCGGCCCGCGCGGACACCAACGCGGACGACCTCTTCCGCATGGGCGAGGTGTTCTTCCGCAAGCGCGACTTCTTCGCCGCCAGCGAGCACTACGAGCGCGCGTACGGCCTGGACCCCAAGCCCCTGTACCTCGCGGCGCGCGCCTGGTCCGTCTACATGGACCCCAGCCGCAAGGCCGACATGCCCCGCGCGAAACAGTGGATGGCGGATGCGGTGCGCACCGACCCGAACTGTGATCGCGCCCACTACCAGCTGGGCGTCATCGCCCGCGTGGAAGGGGACATGGACCGCGCGGAGAAGCACTTCCGGGATGCCGTCCGTGCGAACCCCAAGCACCTGGAGGCGAACCAGGAGCTGCGGCTCATCGACATGCGCAAGAAGAACCCCCCCAAGAAGGGTCTCTTCCGCTGACCTGCTTGTCCCCTGGGGAGGGAGCCGGCCGGTTTTCCGGACAGTCCCGCCCATTGACACACCTGGAAACCGGACCCGATGCTTGCCCCTACGGGACGCCCCCGTCGGATCCGCCGTCCCGCCCGTCTTGAAAGGCATGCCACGTGGCCAAGCAGCACCTGCTCCTCGTCGATGGTGACGCGAAGAGTCTGCGCGTGATGGAGGTCAGCCTGAAGAAGGCCGGCTTCTCCGTCACGACTGCGATCCACGGCAAGGATGCGCTGGAGAAGGTCCAGATCAGCCCGCCGGACCTCGTGCTCGCGGACACCAAGATGCCGGAGATGGACGGCTTCGAGCTCTGCAAGACGCTCAAGTCCGACGAGCGCTTCAAGTTCATCCCCTTCGTCTTCCTGACGAACCAGAAGTCGGTCGAGTTCAAGGTGCGCGGCCTGGAACTCGGGGGCGACGACTACCTGACGAAGCCGATCTACATCAAAGAGATCGTCACCCGCGTGAAGATGATCCTTCAGAAGGCCGAGAAGGAACGCATCGAGAAGCGCGAGACGACCAAGGGCGGCTTCGCGGGAAGCCTCGCCGACATGGGCGTCGTGGACCTGGTCCAGACCTTCGAAATCGGACGCAAGACGGGCGTCATCTCCATCCAGGGCGAGCGCACCGGCGTCGTCTACTTCAAAGAGGGCCGCGTCATCGACGCGGAGCTGGGCCGGCTCAAGGGCGAGAACGCCTTCTACCGCCTGCTCAACACGTTCGAAGGCCAGTTCGACGTGCAGTTCACCACGTTGGACCGCACGGAGCGCATCGAGGTCTCCACGCAGGGCCTCCTCATGGAGGGCATGCGCCGGCTGGACGAGTGGGGCCGGATGCTCGAGCAGCTCCCGCCGCTGGAGACGGTCTTCGAAATCGACTACCACCAGCTGGCGGACCGCCTGTCGGAGATCCCCGACGAGGTGAACGGCCTCTTGCGCCTGTTCGACGGCAAGCGCGCGCTGTCGCGCGTGGTGGAGGACTCGGACTTCGAGGACCTGGCCGCGCTGGGCATCATCAGCAAGCTGTACTTCGAAGGGCTGATCCGCGAGCTGGGCAACGCGCCGCTGGAGCCCGTGCAGAGCAGCAAGCCGGGCATCGAGCAGTGGCTGAACGCCGCGCCGCCCATCCCCGTGGACGTCGCGCCCGCGCAGGAGGCCGCGCCCCAGGAAGCGCCGGCCCCCGTGGAACCGCCCCTGGTGGAGGCGGCGCCCGTGGCGGAGGTCCCGGTCACCGAGCCGGAGCCCGAAGCCGCGCCCGCGCATCCCGAGCCCATGGAGGAGGTCACGCCCGTGGCGGAGATGGCGCCCGCGCCGGTCTCCCCGCTGCCCGCGCAGGTGGTCATCTTCCCGCCGCGCGTTCGTCCCGGCGAGGACGGTCCGCCTCCGTTCGGACAGGAGGGCGCGGAGCCCGCGGTTCCGCCGCTGTCGCAGGAGGGCTCGGCGTTCCTCGTGGAGCCGCCTCCGGCGCACCGTGCGGTGGATCACGCGCGGCGCAGCCTGCTGCTCGACTGGAGCCGGGTGGACACGGAGGGCCTGAGCGCCTCCAGCACCTGGGGCCCCGGTTCGCCCTGGTCGTCCGCGGCCCGCGCTCCGGCGCCCAGCCCGTTCGCCGCCCAGCCCGCGCAGGCGCCCGTGGAGTCGCAGCCCTCGCGTCCGCCCATCTTCGGTGGCGCGGCCATCGCGCCCAGCCCGCTGGCGCCCGTGCCTCCGCCCACGCCGGCCCCGCCGTCGTCCGAGGTGACGCTGGTCAGCGGCATGGAGCCCTTCCAGGAAGAAGTGCCGGTGGAGGAGTCCGCGCCGCCGCAGCTCGCGCTGCCGCCGTATCCGGGCCACGGCATCACGCCGCCGCAGGTGGCCCCCGTGGCGCTCAACGTCGAGTTCCCCGAGACGACGCCCTTCAACACACAGCCGGCCTCCATGGAGCCGGTGGAGCCCGCCGCGCAGGACGTGCCCGCGTCCGAGGCCTACTTCACGGAGCCCGAGCCCGCCACGCCCGTGCAGCCGTCCGGAGCGAGCGCCACGGAGGCCTCCGCTCCCAGCGCGAACGCCCCGGCTGCCGCGACGACCACCCCGGCCCCTGTCGCGCCCCCTCCGGCCAGCACCGCGTCCACGAACAGCGCGGCCTCCACGAAGCCCGCCGCATCCAATCCCACGCACGACGAGGACGACGCGGCGCTGATCGCCGCGATGAAGCCCAAGCGCACGGGCCTCTACATCGCGGGCGGCTTGGTCCTCGTCGCGGCCGTGGCCGCGGTGGTGCTCTCCAAGGGCTCGGGCAGCTCCGAAACGCCCAAGCCCGACGCGCCCAAGGTGACGCAGCCCACGCAGCCCGTGGACGCGCCCAAGCCGCCGGAGACGACGCCTCCGCCGGTCGTCACGCCGCCGCCCACGAAGACCGTGGATGCGCAGACCGACGCGGGCACGCCCCCGGCGAAGATCGTCACCGTTCCGGAGGACGCGGGCACGCCGGTGAAGATGGCCACCCCCGAGCCCGCCGCCGTTCCCGACGCGGGCGCCGTCGCGGTCACCCCGCCGCCCACGCCCCCGGAGACCACCCCGCCCGTGGTGCAGGCGAAGGCCACCTACGCGGACTTCATCAAGGACGGCCGCGCGGCGATGGGCCGCAAGAGCTTCAAGGCGGCCGTGACCGCCTACCGCAAGGCGCTCGCGCTCGACAACGACTCCATCGAGGCGAAGACGGGCCTGGGCATCTCGCTGGCCAACAACAGCAGCACCAGCGAGGCCGGCTACCGGGAAGCGGCCAAGCTGCTCCAGGACGTCGTCAATGCGGAGCCCAAGAACGCGAAGGCCTGGTTCTGGCTGGGCAGCTCGCGGCAGTTCTCCGGTGATCAAACCCGAGCGGCCGAGGCCTATAAGAAGTATCTGTTCCTCGAACCGACGGGAAGCTCGGCGGACGAGGTGCGTGCCCTGCTCAATGGGATGAAATGAGCAGGGGAGGCGGCCTGTCCGCCTCCTGCCCGCCCTTGTTGTCGGAGTCGTCGTGCTCGTCCTGGGACTTGAAACCTCGTGCGATGAAACCGCCGCCGCCGTCGTGGAGGACGGGCGGCGCGTCCTGTCGGACGTCGTCTCCACGCAGGTGGACATCCACCGCCGCTGGGGCGGCGTCGTGCCGGAGCTGGCCAGCCGCAACCACATCGTCCAGGTGATGCCCGTCGTCCACGAGGCCCTCACGCGCGCGGACAAGACGCTGGACGACATCGACCTCATCGCCGTCACGTCCGGCCCCGGTCTCATCGGCGCGCTGCTCGTGGGGCTCCAGGTGGCCAAGGGGCTGAGCCTCGCCACCGGCAAGCCCTTCGTGGGCGCCAACCACCTGGAAGGGCACCTGCTCGCCATCCGCCTGCTAGAGGACGCGCCCGCGCCGCCCTTCCTGGGGCTCGTCGTCTCCGGCGGCCACACCAGCCTCTACGAGGTGCGTGACTACGGGAACTACCGCCTCGTGGGCCGCACGCGCGACGACGCCGCGGGCGAGGCCTACGACAAGACGGCGCGCATCCTCGGCCTGCCGTACCCGGGAGGGCAGCCCATCGACGAGCTGGCCCAGAAGGGCAACCCGGAGGCCATCCGCTTCCCGCGCGCGCTGCCCGGCGACAACCTGGACGTGTCCTTCTCCGGCCTGAAGACGTCGGTGCTCCACCACGTCCAGAAGCACGGCGTGCCGGAGGGCCAGGCCCTCCACGACCTGTGCGCGTCGTTCCAGGAGGCGGTGGCGGACGTGCTGTCGAAGAAGCTCGTCGCCGCCGCGAAGAAGCTGGGGCACAACCAGCTGGTGCTGTGCGGCGGGGTGGCGGCGAACTCGCGACTCAGGGCGCTGTGCAAGCAGCGCGCGGAGGAGCGGGGCCTGCGCATGTTCCTGCCGCCGGTGCGGCTGTGCACGGACAATGGCGCGATGATCGCCGTCGCGGGGTATGAAGCGTGGCGCCGCGGCTTGCGCGGTGATTTCCGCCTCGCGGCCGACCCCGCCTGGCGCATGGAGTAGGGGCCTGACAGTGGATTCTCCGCGCGACATCCTCAAGCGCCACGGCCTGCGGGCCAAGCACAGCTGGGGACAGAACTTCCTCGGAGACCCGGACGCGCTCCAGTCCATCTCGGACGCGCTCGAGCTGCGCGAGGGTGAACCCGTGGTGGAGCTGGGCCCGGGCCTGGGCCACCTCACCCGCTTCCTCGCCGCCACCGGCGCGCGCGTCACCGCCGTGGAGCGCGACCGCGACATGGTGGCCGTGCTGGAGAAGGAAGCCATCCCCGGCGTGCGCGTGGTGCCCGGCAACGCCGCCACGGTGGACTTCGCCCAGGTGGCCGGCGCGGACGACATCGCGCTCGTGGGCAACCTGCCGTACCACCTCACCAGCCCCATCCTCTTCCAGGTGCTCGCGCAGCGCGCCCGAATCTCGCGCGCCGTCTTCACGCTCCAGAAGGAGGTCGTGGTGCGGCTGGCCGCGGAGCCCGGCAACCGCGACTACGGCTTGCTCACGGTGCTGCTCGGCCTGCACTTCGACGTGGAGCAGGTGCTCACGCTGGAGGCGTGGCGCTTCCATCCGCCCCCGAAGGTGGACTCCGCCGTGCTGCGCCTCACGCGGCTCAAGAAGCCCCGCGCGCCGCTGGTGGACGAGGCCCGCTTCACGCGGCTGGTGAAGGCCGGCTTCGCGCAGCGCCGCAAGACGCTGATCAACTCGCTCAAGTCCGACAAGGGCCTGGCGTCGCCAGAGGTGATGCTCGCCGCGCTCCAGACGGCGGGCATCGACCCGGGCCGCCGCGCGGAGACGCTCTCCCCGGAGGAGTTCGCTTCCATCGAGCGCGCCCTGGGCCCCGTCACCGCCATGGCGCCGCCGCCCCCGGACGCGCCGGAAGCGGAAGCTTCAGAAGAGTAGGGGACGTTCAGCGCTTCTGGCCCAGCGCGGCCAGAAGCCCACCCTGCTGGGAGAGGAACGCGCGGAACTCGTCCTCATCGATGCGCAGGCGCGCGAGCACGCCGCTGAGGACCTCGTCCACGGAGCCCTCCGGCCGGCGCTTCAGCTCGAAGGCCGTCTTCAGCAGGGCCACGCCATAGAGTGGATCCACGTCCACTGGAGGTGCGGGAGGGGCCGTGACCGGACGGACGGCGGGCGCCGCTTCCGTCGTTTCCACCAGGTCCACCACCGTCTTCACCCGCTGCCTGCCGCGCATCTGTGGCCCGTCGCTCCCGCTGGTGCGTATTCGCGGGCACCGTAGGGGATGACCCCCAAGGGCGCAAGGGTCGGGTGATCCGGCGAAAATTGCCGGATGCACGGGGGCATGGTTGTGTTATCCGCCCCCCGTGCGCGCATGTGTCTCATGCGTGGCTTTCCGGGGGCGGAGGCCTCGGGCCGATGGACCACCGCTACATCGTCGTCGAAGGCCCCATCGGCGTGGGCAAGACGAGCCTCACCAACCTCCTCACGGAGCGACTGGGCAGCCGCCGCATTCTAGAGGTGGTGGAGGAGAATCCCTTCCTCTCCAGCTTCTACGCGGACCGGCAGAAGTTCGCGTTCCAGACGCAGGTGTTCTTCCTGCTCTCGCGCTTCCGCCAGCAGCAGGAGCTCTTCCAACAGGACCTGTTCCGCTCCGTCACCGTGAGCGACTACCTGTTCGCGAAGGACCGCATCTTCGCCAACCTCACGCTGGCCTCGGACGAGCTGGCGCTCTACGACCGCGTCTTCGAGGCGCTGGGGCCCCGCGTCCCGCAGCCCGACCTGGTCATCTACCTCCAGGCCCAGCTGGACGTGCTGCTGCATCGCATCAAGAAGCGCGGCCGTGAATTCGAGCGCAAGTTCGACGCGGGCTACCTGGAGTCGCTCACGCACGCGTACAACGACTTCTTCGCGCACTATCAGGACACGCCGCTTCTGGTCGTGAACACGTCGGACATCGACTTCGTGCACAACGAGGCGGACCGCGAGGACCTGCTGTTGGCCATCCAGAACGCGAAATCCGGCGTGCAGCACTACACCCCCAAGTCCCGCCGGGGCTGACGGCCGCCGCCCGCCTGGCTGCCTGGCGTGGGTTAAACCCCCACGAGGCCCCGAGGGCGTTAGAGTGCATCCCCGTGGAACCCCCGGCCTCCGGCGATCCCCCTGGGGACGGCGAGGGGCCTGAAGTTCCACGCGGCTGTCCCACCCGTCTTGCCACAGGAGGTGAACCGTGAAGGACAAGGTCACCATCCACACGCTGAAGCGCCTGAAGCAGTCCGGTCAGAAGATCTGCATGGTCACCGCGTACGACGCGACGTTCGCGCGCATCCTCGATGAGGGTGGCGCGGACGTGCTCCTGGTCGGTGACTCGCTGGGCATGGTCATCCAGGGCCAGGAGTCCACGCTGCCCGTCACCATGGACCAGATGGTCTACCACGCGGCGGCGGTGGCTCGCGGCGCGAAGCGGGCGCACGTGGTGGGCGACCTGCCCTTCATGAGCTACCAGGTGTCGCCGCAAGAGGCGGTGCGCAACGCCGGGCGGCTCGTCTCCGAAGGCAACGTGGGCAGCGTGAAGCTGGAGGGCGGCGCCGAGTTCGCCGAAACCGTGCGCGCCATCGTCCGCGCCAGCATCCCTGTCATGGGCCACCTGGGGCTGACGCCGCAGTCCGTGCACAAGATGGGCGGCTACGTGGTGCAGGGCCGCGACGAGGACGCCGCGCGCCGCATGCTGGATGACGCGCTCGCGCTGGAGGCCGCTGGCGCCTATGCGCTGGTGCTGGAGGGCGTGCCGCTGGAGCTGGCGCGCACCATCACCCAGAGCCTGAAGATTCCGACCATCGGCATCGGCGCGGGCAAGCACTGTGATGGCCAGGTGCTGGTCTGCTACGACCTGCTGGGCATGAACCCGGACTTCAAGCCGAAGTTCGTGAAGCGCTTCGCCAACCTGCACGGGAACATCAAGGAGGCCGCGAACACGTACTTCTCCGAAGTGCGCGCGGGCACCTTCCCGGATGAAGAGCACAGCTTCAAGGCCACCAAGGGCATCCGGCTGGTGACGCCCACGCCGGCGGCCCCCGACGCGGAAGGCGCTGGCGAGCCCGCGGAGAAGGTCGGCGGCATCTACGGGGCTCCCGTCTAGCCATGGCACCCCACGTCCTGCGCACCGTTCCGGAAGTGAAGGCCTGGGTCGCGTCCCTCCAGAAGGAGGGCAAGACGCTGGCGCTCGTGCCCACCATGGGCTTCCTCCATGAGGGACATGTCTCGCTCATGAGAGAGGGCGGCCGGCGCGCGGACGTGGTGGCTGCGTCCATCTTCGTGAACCCCACGCAGTTCGGTCCCAGCGAAGACCTGGCGCGCTACCCGCGCGACTTCGACGGGGACCTGGCCAGGTGCGCGAGCGCGGGCGTCACGGCCGTGTTCGCGCCCGAGCCCGCGGCGATGTACCCCCCGGGCTACCAGACCTACGTGGACGTCACGGAGGTCAGCCAGGGGCTGTGCGGCGAGCGGCGTCCCGGCCACTTCCGGGGCGTCGCCACCATCGTCACGCAGCTGTTGGCGCTGTTCCGGCCGGCCGTGGCGCTCTTCGGAGAGAAGGACTACCAGCAGCTCCAGGTCATCAAGACGCTCAACCGCGACCTGCACCTGGGCGCGGACATCGTGGGCATGCCCACGGTGCGGGAAGCGGACGGGCTGGCCATGAGCAGCCGCAACGCCTATCTGTCCGCGGATGGACGCCAGCGGGCGCTCGCCCTGTCGAAGGGCATCCGGGCGGCCCAGGCCCTGCTCGCCTCCGGCACCCGGGACACACGGGCGTTGGTGGAGGCCGCCCGCCGTGAATTGCAGGCGGCGGACCTCCGCGAGGACTACGTGGAGGTTCGGGACGCCGGGACGCTTTCACCCCTGGACTCGGTGGCGCCCGGACAGACGGCGCGCATGCTGGTGGCGGCCTTCTCGGGCACCACGCGGCTCATCGACAACATGCCGCTGGCCGGTTAGGAGACCCGGGACACGTTATGGCCGCTGGAAAGTCGAAGGGTGTGGGTGCGGAGCCGGGGGTGAAGCTCATTGCCGAGAATCGGCGTGCGCGCTTCGACTACACGGTGGATGAGAAGATAGAGGCCGGGCTGGAGCTCACGGGGAGCGAGGTGAAGTCGTTGCGTGAAGGAACGGCCAACCTGTCGGACGCCTACGCGCTCCAGAAGGGCACGGAGCTGTTCCTGCTCAACGCCCACATCGGCTCCTACAAGGCGGCCAGCGTCTTCGACCACCTTCCCACCCGGGGCCGGAAGCTGCTGATGCACCGGGCGGAGATAGACCGGTGGACGGCGAAGGTTCGCGAGCGCGGTTACTCCATCATCCCGCTCGTGCTGTACTTCAGGAAGGGACGGGCCAAGGTGGAACTGGGCCTGTGCCGCGGCAAGACGCACGAAGACCGCCGTCACGACATCAAGGAACGGGAGACGAAGCGGGAGATGGACCGGGAAGTGCGCCGTCGTTGAGGGCGCTCCCGCAATTCCCCTGCCGGACACGCTGGAATGGACAAGAAGGTTTCCGACAAGAAGGAGCGGCTGTTGGCCGCGCTCGACCAGGGCATGGTGATGATCCACCTGGACGCGCGCCGTCCGGGCGTGCTCGTCCCCGCCAGCCTCAGGGGCGAAGCGCACCTGCGCCTCAACCTCTCCTACCGTTTCGAGCCCCCCGACCTCACGGTGGGCGAGTGGGGCGTGCGCTGCACGCTGAGCTTCTCCGGTTCGCGCTTCACGGTGGCGGTGCCCTGGTCGGCGCTGTTCGCCATCGCCAGCCACGTGACGAAGGAGTTCTGGATGTACCCGGAGGAGATGCCGCCGGAGCTGCTCCAGCAGCCGCCGGTGGCGTCCGCCTCCGTCGCGCGTCCGCCGCAGCCCGCGCCGGTGCCCGTGGCCGCGGAGCGGCCCCGTGCCTTCCTGCGCGAGGTGCAGGCCGAGCACACCGAGGAGCCGGAGTCGCGTCCGGAGGTGGTGCCTCCGCCGCCGCCCGAGGGAGGCCCCCCGGAAGAGCCGCAGCCGCCGCGCCGTGGCCACCTGCGGCTGGTGAAGTAGGACGACGGGCCCGGCGGAGCGTCAGCGCTTGAGCTCCGCCGCCACGTCCGACTTCTTGCCGCCCATGAACGACCCCGTCCAGACGCGGTAGCCCTTGAGCTTGAGCTGCACGGGGACGGAGCGCGCGGGGTAGACGTTGTCCATCACCAGCGGCGTCACGCCCACCTCCACGCCGTCCACCAGGACGGTGGCGCCGGAGGGCTCGCTGCGGATGGACAGGACCGCTGACGGGAGTCCGAGCGCGCGCAGCACCTGGAGTTCGTAGCGGGGCCACACGAACAGCGCGCCCGCAGCGAGCACGGCCGCGATGCCGAGCAGCGCCACGGCCGGTCCCCAGCGCCCGCGGGAGCGGGAAGGCGCCATGGGCTCGAACTCCGACGGCGAACTCTCCGCCCGGGGCGCGCGCTCCTCCAGCTCCAGGTCACCCTGGGCCGCCTGACGGATGCTGGGCCGGTTCATCCGCTCCGCGTCGTCCACGTCCGAGATGGACTGCGTGGCCAGCGCGGGAGCATCCGCCGGAGCGGGGGAGGGCGCCTGCGTCCGGGCTCGCGAGGCAGGGGTCGCCGCACTCGTCTGCGGTCGAGAATCAGGCGCTCCAGTGGGCCCACTCGCCGGAGCCCGAGCGGGTGCGGACGCCGCCGCCGCGTTCGCCTGAGGCCGAGAAGCAGCGGCCCCAGTGGGCCCATTCGCCTGCGCCCAAGCGGGTGCGGACGTCGCCATCGCGAGCGCGTTCGCCTGAGGCCGCGAAGGGCCTGGCCGCGCGGAGCCATGCGGGGCCGCAGGGTCGCGTCCAGGCGCTGAAGCGTCGGGAGCCATCGCAGGAGCCTCGCCCGCATCGCTCCAACGCCCGGAAGGCCCGCGCGTGCAGGACTCACAGGGAGAGTCAGGGGACTCCAGCGCCGAACCGCACAGGGCACAGGTGTGGACCACGGCGCCGGACGCGGACAGCGAGACGCCTCCGGCCGGTGGGCTCCACGGCTCCTCTTCCTCCGCCGCCACGGGGACAGAGGCCGGAGGCGCCTTCCACGCTGGCGAAGCGCCATAAGCCATCGTGGCCTGTCGTGCGCCAGACGCGGACGGGATGCGCCCCGTGTCCACGCCCTCGAGCGGCACGGCGGACATCACGAACGACGCCGACGTCGAAGCCGGGGCCTCCGCGAGCGCGGCCTGGGCCACCTCGCCCACGGACAGGGGCAGCCGGACGCCGCGCAGGAAGGTCGCCAGCGCGTGCGACGACGCGGGCTCCCCCGTCTGCGCGAGCCACCGCGCCAACGCCTCCGACACGTCCTCCGGCTCCGGAAAGCGGGCCGCCGGGTCGCGCGACAGCATGCGCAGCACCAGCGTGGCCAGCGACGCCGGCACGTCCGGCAGCGACGAGGGCGCGCGGTTGAGGATGGAGTACGCCACCGCCATCGGCTCCGCCGCCGCCGACCCGAACGGGTGCTGCCCCGCGAGCAGCTCCGCCAGGAGGGTGCCCAGCGAGAACTGGTCGCTGAGCGCCGTGGCCGGCTCGCCCCGGAGCACTTCCGGCGCCGCGTAGGGCACCTTGCCCTTGAAGGCCCCGGGCTCCGTGCGCGACAGGCCCGCCAGCCGCGCGATACCGAAGTCCGTGACCTTCACCTCGCCTTCGCGCGACACCAGCAGGTTGGACGGGGACACGTCCCGGTGCGCCGTTACCACCGGGTGGCCGTCGTGCTGGCGGCGGTACGCGTGCTGCAATCCCGCCTGCGCCTGGCTCGCGATGAACACCGCCAGGTGCGGAGGAATGCGCAGGCCCTGGCGCGTCACCGCGCGGATCAGCGCGCCCAGGTCCCAGCCGTCCACCAACTCCATCACCAGGAAGAGCCCTTCAGCGCTCTCCCCCACGTCGTGCACGGTGACGATGTTCTGGTGCTGCAGCAGCATGGCCAGCCGCGCCTCGGAGACGAACATCCGGGAGTTGTCCGGCTCGCGCGCCAGGTGCGGCAGCACGCGCTTGATGGCCACGGTCCGCTCGAAGCCCTCCGCGCCCTTCGCCACGCCCAGGAACAGCTCCGCCATGCCTCCCGTGGCCAGGGGTTGCAGCAGCCGGTAGCGCGACGTCACGGGGACCTCCGGAAGGACGCGGTGGGGCGCTTCACCCCTGCGATTGGGTGATTTCGCGCAGGTGGTTCCACGGGTAGATGCCCGTGGTGTGCTGGTCGCTGAAGACGAACGCGAGCGCGTAGTTGCCCACCGGCTGCATCTGCAACACGCGCAGGTTCGCGGGCACCTGCGAGGGGTCCAGCGTGCGCTTCGCCGTCCACTCGTCCACGCACGCGGCGCACGGGCACTGCTGGCGCAGCACCTGCGCGGTGGCGGTCGTCGTCACGCCGTCATCCCACGTCAGCGTCAGCGACTCGCCGTCCGCGGACAGCTTCGCATCCGTCGCGCTGACGGGCTTGGGCGCGGGCTTGATGCGATCCCAGAAATTGCTCACCGGTACACCTTCCAAGGCTTTGGAGCAGCAGCCCCTCCCTACCATCCTTCCGGCGGAGTGGGGGGCCTGCCGCGAAAGCGAAGGACCCGGGGAACGGGGCTTCAGGAAGCCAGCTTGACGGGCTGCCGGTGGCCTTCCAGCCGCACGCCCCGCTGGGCCAGCACCGCGCGCAGCGCCAGCACCACCTTGGGGTCCAGCTGCGCGCCGCTCAGGTTGTCCAGGATCTCCATCGCCTTCTCCAGCGGCATGGCCTTCTGGTAGGGGCGCGTGGAGGTGCACGCATCGAAGGTGTCCGCGCACGCCACGATGCGCGCGAGCATCGGAATGGCCTCGCCCTTGAGCTTGTCCGGGTAGCCCGTGCCGTCCCAGCGCTCGTGGTGGTGGCGCACGCACGCGCGCACCGAGCCCAGGAACGTCACCGGCCCGATGATGGCGTCACCGATGGCGGGGTGCTCGCGCATCAGGGACATCTCCTGGTCGGTGAGCCGGGACTGCTTGCAGAGGATGTTCTCCGGAATGCCAATCTTCCCGATGTCGTGGAGGATGCCGCCGTACTGCAGTTGCCGAAGCTCGCGCTCGGTGAGCTTCAGCTCCTTGCCAATCTCCACCGCCACGTCGCCCACCCGCTGGCTGTGGCCACGCGTGTACGCGTCCTTGGAGTCGATGGAGTTGGCCAGCGCGACGATGGTCTCCAGGTAGCCCTTCTCCAGACTCTCGTAGAGGCCGCGCGTCTCCATGTCGTACGCCATGAGCTGCTTGCTCATGTAGTTGAACGTCTGGGCCAGCTCCCCCAGCTCGTTCTTCTGCTTCAGGTGCACCTCCACGCCGAACTTGCCGCGCGCCAGCTCCAGCGACGTCGCGATGAAGGTCTTCAGCGGCTGCGTGAGGTTGCGGGAGAAGATGGCCGCCAGCACCAGCGCCACCAGGATGGCGCCGCCCAGGCCCAGGAGGATGCGCCGCTCCATGGTCTCCACCTGGCGGTACGCATGCTCCACCGGCTGCTCGGAGACAATGGCCCAGCCCGCCTCCGGCAGCACCGAGTACGCGGACACCACCGCGTCGCGCCCCTCGCCGAAGTTGCCCACGTGGAACAGCTCCGTGTCGGGTGTGCCCTCGCGCTGCTTGAGCAGGTGCGCCAGGGGCAGCCGCTTCGACACGTCGTCACCCACCGCGCCCAGGTCGCCGCCGCCCGTAATCAAGCGGCCGTGCCGGTCCGCCAGGTACGCGAACCCCGTGCTGCCCACGCGCTCCTGCGCCAGCATCTGCCGCAGGCCTGCGAGCGTGATGTCCGCGGCCATGTAGCCCTGCACCGGGTCGCCCACGGGGAAGGCCAGCGTCACCACCGGCCCGCCGCCGGCTCCGCCGTGGGACGCCACCACGTCCGAGTAGCGCACCCCGGTGAGCCCCTCATCCAACAGGGCCCGCGCGCGCTCTTCGTGCTCCGCCACCCCGCTGGGCGCCATGTCGTGCACCGCGAAGGCCTGCAGGCCGGGAAGCCGCTGCCGGTCCGCGCCGAACACGGTGAGCGCCAGCAACTCCGGGCGCTGGTTGAGCACCGCCGCGATGTGCAGCCGCTGCGTGTCGCCCGGCAGCGTGAAGAAGCCGCCCGGCACGCTGGACAGCCCCACCACGCGCTCCGTTGGGTCCTCCAGGAAGCTCTCCGCCTTGAGCCGCAGCTGCTTCACCCGCTCCTGGGCCAGCTCCTGCGCGTCGCGGATGAGCAGCTCGCGCGTATGGGACACCGACAACCAGCCCACCATCAGCGTGGGGATGATGCTGACGACCAGCATCAGGAGGAGGATGGCTTTGAAAAGTCGCACGGCGGTGGCTCCTCGCTCGGGTCAGGCGGCTACTTCTGCCACCCGTCCTTCACCTTGACGTTGAGTTCGAGCGATTCCGCGGCCAGCTCGAAGCGCCGTGTCTGGGAGGGCAGGGACCGCCCCTGCTCCGGACTCACCGCCGTCACCGTCCAGCGATAACGACCCGCGGGCAGCGCCGGCAACGTCCATTGCCGCGCGGCCTGCACCGTGCGCACCGGCGCGGGCGTGGCTTTCCCCTCCACGCCTTCCGCGACGACCTCCACCTCGTAGCGCGTGGCGCCTGAGACGGATGCCCACGCCAGCGTCACCGGTCCCAGAAGCCCTCCATCCGCCGGCTTCAGCGTGAAGCGGGCCTTGTCCGCGGGCTGTGCCAGCTGCGGCGCGCCGGGCGGCTCTGGCAGCATGGTGCCCTGCTGCACGCGCACGGACTCGCCCTTCGCCAGCACGCGGGTGGCGTGCTGCGCCTCCACGGTGACGGGAGGCCCCTGCCGGTGCGTGACGGTGGTGGTGCCGCCGTCGTGGTCCACCTCCACCGTGAAGTTGGACGGCTGGGGCGGGTTGAGCAGCGCCCACGCCTCGTCCGCCTTGTGCAGCGCGTCCGCGTACCGAGCGGCCTGGAAGTGCGCCTCCGCTTCCTTCATGCGGGACTCGGCCTCACGGCGGCGCGCATCCTCCGGCGCGGCCTTCACCGCCGCGCGCGACATCTCCAGCGCCTTGAGCGCCGTCTGCGGCTCCGTCCCGGGCGCCTTGCGAGGGCCCGCCGGAGCGCTGCCTCCGGGAAGGGTCGTGCCGTCCGGAGGCTCTCGCCCCACGGCGGTCGGTGCGGTTGACGGCACCACGGACAGCCCCATCCACGCGCTGAGCCAGAGGGCGGCCTTCATTGGAATTCAATCTTCCTGCCCGCACGAACCGTGGCGGATGGGGTGGTGACGGACAGCGACTGGGTGGCCGGCTTCTCCAGGGTGGCGTCCACCCGTCCCCGCAGGACGGTGACGTCCGTTCGCAACTTGCTCTCCGCGATGCCGACCAGGGAATCGCCCCCCAGGTGCAGCGTGCTGCCATTGGCGAACACCACCTGGGCGCTGGCCCCGGCCTCGGTGCGGACCTTGTCGTTTTCGTAGAGGGGCAGCTCGTCGCGCGCGGGGCTCCATTCGTCCGCCACCGCGCGTTTGATCTGCACGTCCCCCTTCAGCCCCCGCAGGTGCGCGCGGGGAACAGGCGGAGGCAGGGGCGCCTCGGTGGGCCCACGAGGCTTCTCATCGGCGGTACAGCCGGGAGGAAGGGCCATGAGTGCGACCGCGAAAAGCAGGGGAGGCCAGCGTCGTACGTTCACCAGAGGGGTCTTCCTGAAAACCACTCTACCCGGAAACGTCGCGCCGGAAGGGCCTCCCGCCCCCTCCCGTTCACTCTCGCCCGCTCAGTCCAACCGCCTGTGCGCCAGGCACGGCAAATTCCGCCGGATGCGTGCCTGGAGCTCCGGATCCACCGGCGCCAGCGCCAGGCCCTCGCCCTCGGAGGCCCGCGCCGTCACCAGGCCCCACGGGTCCACCACCATCGCGTGGCCGTACGTCAGCCGCTGCGCGGAGTGCCGCCCGCCCTGCGCTGGCGCCAGCACGTACGCCTGGTTTTCAATGGCCCGGGCGCGCAGCAGCACCTCCCAGTGGTCCTTGCCGGTCATCATCGTGAAGGCCGCCGGCACCGCGAGCAGCGTCGCCCCGTCCTTCGACAGCCGCCGGTACAGCTCCGGGAAGCGCAGGTCGTAGCAGACGCTCATGCCCAGCCGGCCCACCACCGTGTCCACCGCCACCACCTCAGTCCCCGGTGCCACCGCCGCGGACTCCTGATAGGTGGCACCGTCGCCCACATCCACGTCGAACAGGTGCATCTTGCGGTAGACGGCCAGCCGGGCGCCGTCCGGGCCGAACAGGACGCTGGTGTTGTAGAGCCGGCCGCCGGGCGCTCCCTCCTCCAGGATGGAGCCGGCCAGCAGCGTCGTCTTGGTCCCCCGGGCCAGCTCCGCCATCCGGCTCAGGGTGGGGCCGTCCAGGGCTTCCGCGGCGGAGGGGCGCTCGGGCTCCGGGCCCATCCAGGAGAAGTTCTCCGGCAGGCCCACCAGGTGGGCACCCAGGGAGGCAGCCTGGCGCACGAGGCGCGTGGCCACGTCCAGGTTGTGGGCCTTGTCCGCGGTGGACACCATCTGTGCGGCGGCGATGAGGTGCATGGGGGCGTTATAACGCCACCGGCGTCACTCGGAACCCCTGGGAATCCTTCAATCCCGGGGGGCGTTTGAGCCGGCGCCTCGGGGTGTGTCCTTCCTTTACACCCCAAGGGGGCGTGTGTTACGGGACGCCCCGACATTTTTCGACGCATCACATTCGAAAAGTGGGCCGCCGTGCCCGCTTTTCGCGTTTTTGGAGACCTGTTTCCTGGCCATGGAGCCGAAGAACATCAAACAGACGGTGGAGGAGAAGGCAGCGGCGCTGCTGGACCCCATCGTGGCGAACGAAGGCCTGGAGCTCCTGGACGTGGAGTACGTCCGCGAGCGCGAGGGCTGGGTTTTGCGGCTGTTCATCGACAAGCCCGGTGGCCGGGTGGGACTGGAAGAGTGCTCCCAGGTGTCGCGCGCGGTGGATCCGGTGCTCGACGTGGAGGACTTCATCCCCCAGGAATACAACCTGGAGGTGTCCAGCCCCGGGGTGAACCGGCCCTTGAAGAAGCCGGCGCACTTCGAACGGGTGAAGGGGCAGAAGGTCAAGGTGAAGACCTTCGGCCCGCTGGGTGACCCGCCGCGGAAGAACTTCAGCGGCACGCTCATCGGAGTGGCGGCCGACGCCATCTCCGTGGACGTGGAAGGGGGCGGTGCCTTCATCATCCCCTTCAAGGACATCGCCAAGGCCCATCTGGAGTTCGAGTTCTAGCAGTCGACATACAGGGGACCCTGTTCGCGCCAGGGCCGCCCGTGGACCCATTTTCGGAGAAGACATAGCCATGCCCACGCCCGCCAACCCGGCAGTCAACCTCAACCTCGTCCTGGATCAGGTCGCCAAGGACAAGGGCATCGAACGGGCCGTGCTCATTGCCACCCTCGAGGACGCGATGAACACCGCGGCCAAGAAGCACTTTGGCCAGGACCGCAACCTGGAGGCCAAGTACGACCCGGAGAAGGGCGTCGTGGAGCTCTTCCAGGCCATCACCGTGGTCTCGGAGATCAACGACCCCGTCCAGGCGGTCAACCAGATCACCATGGAAGAGGCCCACAAGAAGGGCATGGAAGTGGAGCCCGGCGACGAGCTCGTCTTCCAGATCTTCTACCGGGACGAGGACGCCGCGGAAGCCAAGGCCCAGGACGACCAGTACGGCGACATCCTCCGGCTGAAGACCTTCCGCCGCGGCTTCGGTCGCATCGCCGCGCAGACGGCCAAGCAGGTCATCCTGCAGCGCACCCGCGACGCCGAGCGCGAGAACGTCTTCAACGAGTACAAGGACCGCAAGAACGAGATCGTCACGGGCATCGCCCGCCGGTTCGAGCGCGGCAACATCGTGGTGGACCTGGGCCGCGCGGAGTCCGTGCTGCCTGTCCGCGAGCAGGTCCCGCGTGAGACCTACCGCCCGGGCGACCGCGTCCAGGCCTACGTGCTGGACGTGCTCCGTGAGTCCAAGGGCCCGCAGATCGTCCTGTCGCGCGCGTCCGTGAACCTGCTGACCAAGCTCTTCGAGATGGAGGTGCCGGAAATCGCCGAAGGCATCGTCGTCATCGAGGCGGCGGCCCGCGAGCCGGGTGGCCGCGCGAAGATCGCCGTGTCCAGCCGCGACTCGGACGTGGACCCCGTGGGCGCGTGCGTGGGCATGAAGGGCAGCCGCGTGCAGGCGGTGGTGCAGGAGCTGCGCGGGGAGAAGATCGACATCGTCCCCTACGACGAGGACCCGGCGCGCTTCGTGTGCTCGGCCCTGGCCCCGGCGGAAGTGAGCCGCGTCATCATCGACGAGGCCAACCACGCCATGGAGCTCATCGTCCCGGACGACCAGCTGTCCCTGGCCATCGGCCGGCGCGGGCAGAACGTGCGCCTGGCCGCCCAGCTGACCGGCTGGAAGCTGGACATCAACAGCGAGAGCCGCGTGCGGGAGATGCGCGAGTTCGCCAGCCGCTCGCTCGGTGCCCTGCCGGGCGTCAACGAGATGCTGGTGGAGACGCTCTACGCGCACGGCTTCCGTCAGGCGCGCGACGTCGCGGACGCCAATGCGGAGATGCTGGCGCAGATTCCGGGCATCGACCCCACCCGCATCGCCTCCATGCAGGAGGAGGCCAAGAGGCGCATGGTGGAGGACCAGCAGGAGCTGTCGCGCATGGATTACGAGCGCGAGCAGGCCCGCCTGGCCGAGGCCCGCCGCCACCCGGACGAGCTGTCGCAGCCGGAGCGCATGGCGCGCGTGCGCGGCGTTGGTGAGAAGACCATCGAGCAGCTCATCCTCGCCGGCTACCGCACGGTGGAGGACATCGCGAACGAGAAGGACCTCACCCGCCTGGGCGACGTGCCGGGCGTGGGCATCAAGAAGGCCCGCCAGCTGAAGAGCGCGGCGGAGAACTATCTGGTGGAGGAAGCCAAGCTGCGCGCGGAGCTGAACGCGGAGCGGGGTGCGCTGGCATCGGCAGGCGGGTCAGAGGGCGTGGAAGCGGCCAAGGCACCGTAACGACAGGGGGTAGGTGGATGCGCCGCGCAACCAAACGGCCCGGGATACATCCCACGGAAATCACGGCGTCAGGTCCGGTCAGGACCTGCGTCGGGTGTGGTTCTCGCAAGTCACAGGCGGAACTCACCCGGTTCGTGGTAGGTCCCCAGGGCGGCGTTGTGGCGGACAGGCGGCGGAAGCTGCCGGGGCGGGGGGCGTACCTGTGCGGTGCCGGTTGTTTGACGGCAGCGCTCAAGCGTAAGGCGCTGGGCAGGGCCTTCCGGGGCAAGGCGGGGCAAGTCGACCCGTCAGCACTCGGGCAGGCTTGGGAGTAAGGGCGGGAGGGTGGAGAGGTTGCGGGGGGAGGTGGCTGTTAAGCACCACTCGCACACAATTTCGGCTTTGGACTAGGGTGCTCGGCCTCGTCGTCGGCGGAGCAGAAGGCCAATCAAGGTATGTCGAAGAAGCGCGTTCACGAAATCGCCAAGGAGCTCAAGAGCCACGGGATTGAGCTCGACAATAAGGAGGTCGTGACCGAGCTCGCCGGGCTGGGTTACGACGTCAAGAGCCACTCGTCCTCGCTGGACGATGACCAGGCCACCGCCGCGGTCCAGAAGATCCTGGACAAGCGCAAGCCCAAGCAGGCCGCTCCGCCCGTTGCCGCCAAGGGCTTCGTGGTGCGCCGCAAGGTCGGTCCTCCCGCGGGCGCGTCCGCCCACGAGAACCAGGACGCCTACGCTCAGGCGAACGAGCCCGCCTACGAGCCGGAGTCCGAGCCGCAGGGCGCGGCTTACATGGAGCCGGAGGCCCCGCAGGCGCCTGTCGCCGTGGAGCCGCCGCCCAACGCCGCGGAGCAGGCCCCCGTGGCCCGCCCCCCGGAGGCCCCGGCCGTGACGGCCACGCCGCCGGAGGCGACCGTCGCCTCCATCGCCGCCGCCCCGGAGGCGCCGTCGGCGCCCGAGGCTCCGGCCACCCCGCCTGTTGCCGCAACCGCCACCCCGCCCGTGACGCCGCCGTCCACTCCGCCTTCCGCGGCGGTGGTGGAGACGCCCCGGGCCGCCGAGCCGACCCCGGCCACGGCGACACCGCGCAGTCCTACGCAGGAGAGTCCCCGCTTGCCCAACCCCCCTACGCGCTCGCCGGCCCCGCCCACCGCACGGACGCCTTCTTCCACGTCGACGTCCGCGACGGTCATCTCCCGAGGTCCCGGTTACGTGCAGCGTCCGGGTTCCACGGGCGGGCGCCCTGGTGGGCCGCCGGGCAGCCGTCCGGGTGGTCCGGGTGGTCCCGGCAGCCGTCCGGGTGGTCCGGGCAGCCGTCCTGGCGCGCCCATGCAGGGCCGTCCGGGTGGGCCGCCCATGAACCGTCCGGGAGCGCCCATGCAGGCGCGTCCGGGCCAGATGGGGCCGGTGCGTCCGTCCTCGCCGCCCACGGCCGGCACGGGAGCCCCGGTGCAGCCGACCGGCCCGACCATCATGGTCGGCGGCGTCCCGCACGCCCAGGTCGCGCCCACGCCGGGTGCCCAGGCGCGCCCCACGGCCACCCAGGCCGTGGTGATTTCGCGCCCGCTCATCCAGGTCCGCCGCGTCACGCCCACCACGACCCAGGCCAAGCAGTACCCCATGGCCCCGGGCCGCACGGCGCTGGGCACGGAGAAGCGCGAGTACAAGGTCGTCCCGGATCACCTGGGTCGCGGCCGCGAGCTGGTGGACGTCTCCAAGAACAAGGAGCGTGGCCAGCGCAAGCGCACGGGTCCTGAGACGACCAGCGTGTCCAAGCAGGAGCTGTCGGACATGGTCTGGGGCCGCATCCAGATCCCCGTCCGCGGCAAGAAGCGCAAGCCCACGAAGAAGGGCGCCAAGACGCAGATCACCCAGATGGCCGAGGAGAAGAAGGTCATCAAGCTCCAGGAGGGCATCAGCGTCTCCGATCTGGGTCAGCGCATGGGTATCCGCACCGCGGAACTCATCAAGAAGCTGATGGGCATGCAGAAGATGGCCACGGCGAACCAGATTCTGGACGCCGACACCGCGGAGCTCATCGCCACCGAATACCACTGGAAGGTCGAGCGCGTCGGCTTCGAGGTGGAGGACTACCTGCCGGAGGTCGCGGCCAAGGTCGAGGACGAGCGTCCCCGTCCGCCGGTGGTCACCATCATGGGTCACGTCGACCACGGCAAGACGAGCCTGCTGGACGCCATCCGCCAGGCCAGCGTGGCCTCGGGCGAGGCGGGCGGCATCACCCAGCACATCGGCGCGTACAGCGTGTCCACCGCGCGCGGCGACGTCACGTTCCTGGACACCCCGGGCCACGAGGCCTTCACGTCCATGCGCGCCCGTGGCGCCAACGTGACGGACATCGTGGTGCTGGTGGTGGCCGCGGACGACGGCGTGATGCCCCAGACCATCGAGGCCATCAAGCACGCCAAGCAGGCGGAAGTGCCCATCGTCGTCGCCATCAACAAGATGGACGTCCCGGGCGCCAATCCCGACCGCGTGAAGAAGGACCTCGCGAGCCAGGAGCTGGTGCCGGAAGAGTGGGGCGGCGACACCATCATGGTGCCCGTCTCCGCGAAGACGAAGATGAACCTGGATCTCCTCCTGGAGAACCTGGCGCTGCAGGCGGAAGTCCTCGAGCTGACGGCGAATCCCTCCCGTCCGTCCGTGGGCGCCGTCGTGGAAGCGAAGCTGGAGCGTGGCCGCGGTCCCGTGGCCACGGTGCTGGTGCAGGAGGGCACGCTCAAGCTGGGCGACGCCATCGTCACCGGCACGCACTACGGCCGCGTCCGCGCCATGAACAACAGCCGTGGCGAGGCGGTGAAGGAAGTGAAGCCGGGCTACTGCGCGGAGGTCGTTGGCCTGTCCGGCGTGCCCACCGCGGGTGACGCCATCAACGTCGTCTCCGACGAGAAGGCGGCCAAGCAGATCGCCGACCACCGCGGCATGAAGGAGCGGCAGACGGAGCTCGGCAAGGTCAGCCGCGAGTCCCTGGAGCAGCTCTTCGCCAAGACGAAGGCGGGCGGCGGTCCCAAGGAGCTGCGCGTCATCATCAAGGCGGACGTGCAGGGCTCCGCGGAGGCCGTGCGCCAGGCGGTCGAGAAGCTCACCACGCACAAGGTGCGGGTGGTCATCATCGACGCGGGCGTGGGCGCCATCACGGAGACCGATGTCATGCGCGCCGCCGCTTCCAAGGGCGTCGTGCTGGGCTTCAACGTGAAGCCGGAGTCGGGCTCGGAGGCCGCGGCCAAGGCGCAGCAGGTGACGCTGCAGAGCTACTCCATCATCTACGAGCTCATCGACGGGGTTCGCTTGGAGATGGAGAACCTCCTGGAGCCCATCCGCACCGAGCGCAAGCTGGGCCGTGCGGAGGTGCGCAACACCTTCAACGTGCCGAAGCTGGGAACCATCGCCGGCGCGGCCGTCCTGGACGGCGTGATGAAGCGCGGCTCGTTCGTGCGCCTCATGCGCGAGAACAAGCAGCTCTTCTCCGGGAAGATGGCGTCGCTGCGCCGCTTCAAGGACGACGTGAAGGAAGTCGCGCAGGGCTTCGAGTGCGGTATCGGCATCGAGAACTTCAACGACCTCAAGGCCGGCGACATCATCGAGGCCTACGAGATCGAGGAGACTCGGCAGAGCCTCTCGTAGTCCTGGAGAGGCGCACTCGACGGACCCCGGGGAAGGCCCCACCTTTCCCGGGGGATGGACGATGCGACGGCGCCTGGGCGTGGATGACGCGCCCGGCGGCCGTTGGCCTGGGGGACCTCTATGTTCGTCGGAGTCGCACGCCTCACCCTCCAGATTCCGGAGAGCGCCTCGCTGAAGTCCAAGCGGCAGGTGCTCCGCCGGGTGACGGACCGGGTGAAGGCCCGCTTCAACGTGGCCGTCGCGGAGGTGGACGACCAGGACCTCTGGCAGAAGGCGTCGGTGGCCCTGGCCGTGGTGGGCAACGCGCGCGGGCACGTGGATGAGCAGCTGGAGAAGATCATCCACTTCATCGAAGAGATGTACGTCGCGCCGCTGATGGCCCGGGAGACGGAGATCGTCGCCTTCGGGGACACGCTCTATTCGGACAAGGGGCCGGTGGCTGGCGCCTTCCGTGCTCCGGCGAAGGTGCCAGACCTGGAGGACGAGGACGCCCACCTGTCTCCCGAGGACGCGAACTCGCACTCGGAGGCGGCGATTGCCCGCTTCCTGCGCAGTGACCGCTCGCTGGCGGAGGCGGAGGGGCTGGGTTCGTGGGAGCAGCGGCACGAGGGCGCGGGCCCCGGGCCCGGGATTTCACGACCCACGGGTGAGGGTGGAACGCTGAATCTGGACGACGCGCGGGCCAAGGCCCGGGCGCTGCGCAACCCGCGAGATTGGGAGAAGAAATGACGACGCATTCACGACCCGAGCGCGTGGGGCAGGAAATCCAGGCGGCCATCGGCGCCCTGCTGACGCGCGGGGAATTGCGCGACCCGCGCATCGGCTTCATCACCATCACCGGCGTGAAGGTGTCGCCGGACCTGCGGGTGGCGAAGGTCTTCTATTCGATGCTGGGCACGGACCAGGAGAAGGCGGACACGCAGAAGGGCCTGGAGGCGGCCAAGGGCTTCGTGCGCCGCGAGGTGACGTCCGCGGTCAACCTGCGCGTGTCGCCGGAAATCTTCTTCGCCTTCGACGCGTCCGTGGGCGAGGGCGATAAGATCGACCGGCTCCTGCGCGAGGTGCGCGGCAAGGAAGGCTGGTAGGCCCCGCTTCATGGACGGCGTTCTCGTCATCGACAAGCCCCTGGGCCCCACGTCCTTCGACGTGGTCCGGCAGGTGCGCGGCCTGCTGAAGGTGAAGAAGGCGGGCCACACGGGCACGCTGGACCCCATGGCCACCGGTGTGCTGCCGGTGTGCCTGGGAGAGGCCACCAAGGTCGCCGGCATCATCACGGAGGGCGACAAGGCCTACGACGCCGTGGTGCGGCTGGGCGTGGAGACGGACACCCAGGACGCCCAGGGCAAGCCCACGGCGGAGGCCCCGGTGCCCCCGCTGACGGCCCCGCTGCTGGAGGCGGCGCTCGCCCGGTTCCGGGGCACGTTCGACCAGGTGCCGCCCATGTACTCGGCGGTGAAGGTGGCCGGGAAGCGGCTCTACGAACTGGCACGCGCCGGGGAAGAGGTGGAGCGGGCCAGCCGCAGCGTCACCGTGCATGAGCTGGTGCTGCGCGACTTCTCCGCGGACCGGCTGACCCTGTCCGTGCGGTGCACCAAGGGGTTCTATGTGCGCACGCTGGCGTACGACCTGGGCCGCGCGCTGGGCTGCGGGGCGCACCTGGAGGCGCTGCGGCGCACCATGAGCGGCCCCTTCACGCTGGCGCGCGCGCTGCCCCTGGGGGACCTGGCGTCCCTGTCCCGCGAAGCGGTGGCCGGGCGGCTGGTGTCGCTGGCGGATGCGCTGACGGACCTGCCGGCGGTCCGGGTGACCGCGGACGAGGCCCGGCGGGTGTTGCACGGCGTCCCCGTGGAGGTCGCCCCCGTGCCCGGCCGGGTGCGGGTGCTGGGCCCGGATGACGCGCTGCTCGCCATGGCGGAAGTGGTGGGCGGACGGCTGCGTTACCAGCGGGTTTTCAACTGAGTGGCCACCCGCACCCATGACATCACCGTGAGCGTGGCCCCGGGCCTTCGCGGCGCCTTCGACGGGCGGCGCGAGCTGTCCCTGGGCGTACCCGCGACGGCGGGCATCGGCGACGTGGTGGAGGCGCTCCTGCGCTTGTATCCCCGTACACGTCAGTTGTTGGCGGGTGACGGTGGCGAGGCGACGGGGCCGTATCTGCACGTGGCCCTGGACGAGGCCTCGGCCCGGGAGCTCTCCCCGGGCGGAGGCGGAATTCCGGGCGGTTGCCGGTTGTACGTCTTCGCACTGTCCCGGCCCCCCAAGGGCGGACGGACAGTCGGCGAAGGTTGACCCCCCAGGGGGTGAAGCTTATAAGCGGCCCGCTCGTTAGAAGGACCATGAGGCCGGGTCTGTACCCCTCCGCGGACCCAGGCGGCACGAGCGGTCACCCCGGAGCGGGATTCAGGAAGAAGCCCATGTCGTTGCATCAGGAACGCAAGAGCGAGCTGGTCACGAAGTTCCGCACCCACGAGTCCGACACCGGCTCGCCCGAGGTGCAGGTGGCGCTGCTGTCCGAGCGCATCAACATGCTCACCGAGCACTTCAAGACCCACAAGAAGGACCACCACTCCCGCCGCGGTCTGCTGAAGCTGGTCGGTCAGCGCCGCCGCATGCTGGACTACCTCAAGTCCAAGGACGTGGCCCGCTACAAGAAGCTCATCGAGGGCCTCGGCATCCGCAAGTAGTCCTCGAGCAGCACCCGGGGCGCTGGCACATCACCAGCGCCCCGCGCATTTGGGCAGCACGTTTCACGGCGAAGGAGTGGGCGAGGGAGAGGTGGAGGCGGGCTCTTTTGGTTTCCGTTCAGACCGGCCGACCCGGAGTCATGGGTGGGCGGGTGTGATCAGGGATCAAGAGGTCTGGTCCATCCCTCCGGCGCTCCGCAACGGAGCCCGTTTCCGCAGTACAGGCAGCGTTCGTCTGGCATGTGCCTGCTTCAGGCCCTGGCGACCGCTCAATCCCAGAGGGCCCCTTCCGGGCGGCTCCTGCCCCACGCACGTGGGCGGGCCGCGGCTGGCAAGGGTCCTCGCACGCGAAGCAGGCACAGAGGCCACACGACATGTTGAAGAAGAGCGTCAAGATTGGTGAGAACGAGCTGAGCATCGAGACGGGCCGCCTGGCCAAGCAGGCCGACGGTTCCGTGGTGGTCCGCTACGGCGACACCATGCTGCTCGTCACCGCGGTGAGCGCGCGGGAGAAGAAGGACATCGACTTCCTGCCCCTCACGGTGGAGTACCAGGAGAAGCTGTACTCGGCGGGCCGCATCCCGGGCAGCTACTTCAAGCGCGAGGGCCGCCTCACTGAGAAGGAGACGCTGGCCTCCCGCGTGGTGGACCGCTCCCTCCGTCCGCTGTTCCCGGAAGGCTACGCCTACGAGACGCAGGTCATCTCGTCCGTCATCTCCGCGGACCCGGAGAACGAGGGTGACATCCACGGCATCACCGGCGCCTCCGCGGCGCTGTGGGTGTCTGACATCCCGTTCAACGGCCCCATCGCGGGCATCCGCGTGGGCCGCGTGGGCGGTCAGTTCGTGGCCAACCCCACCGCCAAGCAGCGCGAGCAGAGCGACCTGGACCTCGTCATGGCGGTGAGCCGCGAGGCCATCGTGATGGTGGAGGGTGGCGCGGAAGAGGTCAGCGAGGCGGACATGGTGGCGGCGCTGGAGTTCGGCCGTCAGAACGCCCAGCCCGCGCTGGACATCCAGGACCAACTGCGCACGGAGCTGAAGAAGCAGGTCCGCTCCTACGACAAGCCCGCCACCATCGACGAGGGCCTGCGCAACCAGGTCCGCGAGCTGGCGCTGGAGGGCGTGAAGGCCGGCTACGCCATCAAGGAGAAGGGCGCGCGCTACGAGGCGCTCTCCAAGACGAAGAAGGCGGCGGTCGCGGCGCTCAAGGAGAAGCTGGGCGCGGAGTTCACCCCGCAGGTGGAGAAGCACGCCAAGCAGGTCATCGAGGACCTGAAGTATGACCACATGCGTGAGCTCACCGTGAACGGTGGCCGCATCGGTGACCGTCCGCACAACGTGGTGCGCTCCATCACCAACGAGGTGGGCGTGCTGCCCCGCACGCACGGCAGCGCGGTGTTCACCCGCGGCGAGACGCAGGCGCTCGTGGTCGCCACGCTGGGCACCAGCGAGGACGAGCAGCGGCTGGAGCTGCTCAGCGGCCAGGCCTTCAAGCGCTTCATGCTGCACTACAACTTCCCGCCGTTCAGCGTGAACGAGACCAAGCCCCTGCGCGGCCCCGGCCGTCGCGAGGTCGGTCACGGCGCCCTGGCGGAGCGCGCGCTTCGCAACATGATTCCGGCCAGCGACTCGTTCCCGTACACCGTGCGTCTGGTGTCGGAGATCCTCGAGTCCAACGGCTCTTCGTCCATGGCCTCCGTGTGCGGTGGCACGCTGGCGCTGATGGACGCGGGCGTCCCCATCAAGTCGCCGGTGGCGGGCATCGCCATGGGCCTGGTGAAGGAGGGTGAGAAGATCGCCATCCTGTCCGACATCCTGGGTGACGAGGACCACCTGGGCGACATGGACTTCAAGGTCTGCGGCACGTCCAATGGAATCACGTCCATCCAGATGGACATCAAGATCACCGGCCTCACCACGGAGATCATGAGCCGCGCGCTGGAGCAGGCGCGTCAGGGCCGCGTGCACATCCTGGCGGAGATGGCGAAGACGCTGAACGCGCCTCGCAAGGAGATCAGCCAGTTCGCGCCGCGCATCACCACCATCCAGATCCGTCCGGAGTTCATCAAGAACGTCATCGGGCCGGGCGGCAAGGTGATCAAGGACATCATCGCGCGCACGGGCGCGGCCATCAACATCGAGGACACCGGCCGCGTGGACATCGCCAGCGCGAACGGCGAGGCGGTGAAGGCGGCCATCGCGATGATCCAGGCGCTCACCCGCGAGGCGGAGATCGGGAAGATCTACACGGGCACGGTCCGGAAGATCGCCGAGTTCGGCGCCTTCGTGGAGCTGTTCCCGGGCACCGACGGCCTCATCCACATCTCCGAGCTGTCCGACAAGCGCGTGAAGAGCGTGTCGGACGTGCTGACCGAGGGCGACGAGGTGCTGGTGAAGGTCGTCAGCATCGACAAGACGGGCAAGATCCGCCTGTCGCGCAAGGAGGCCATGGCCGAGCGCACCGCCGCGCAGGGCACGCCCCCGGCCGCCGCCGCCCCGGCCGCCCCGACGCCGGACGCGAAGGCCTGAATCCGGCCCCCGTGTAGCGGCCCTCCGTGAGGAAGGCCGCGACCGGAAACGCCCCGTCTCCTCCCGCCTCCGGGCGCGAAGGGGCGGGGCGTTGTCATTGCGGGCCTGGGGGCTCTCCGCCCGGCGGCGGCGCATGGCTCGAACCTGTCCGACTGTCGGACAGGTTTGGCGCGCCCAAGGCGGGAGCCGGCGGTGTTTTCGTCCTGGCAGGGTGGAGGCTTAAAACCCCGGGAGGGCCTCCCGCGTTGATGGGGGACCGCCCTGGAGGCGCTGCATGCCGGTCCACCCATCCAGCTCCTCGGAGCCTTCGAGCAGCTTCCTCACGGACGTGTCCCGGTTCCTGGGGGCGTTCCGCTGGGCATTCATGCCGCTGGGCCTGCTCGCGCTGGTCGCGGTGGGCGTGCACGCGGCGGCGGACACGCTGGATGACCGGCTGCTCACGGCGGTGGACCGGTTGGACTCCGCGTTCGATGCGTGGGTGGGCCAGTTCCCCGCGCTCGCTTCCATGGTGGATTGGGTGTCGCTGGAGACGCGCACCCGGCTGGCTCGGGGCCTGGCTTTGGCCTGGGAGCTGGCGGCGGACCTGCTTCTGGCGCTACCGGCGCTGGGCTATCGCGAGACCGAGGAGGCCCGGCCCGTGGAGCCCTGGCGTCCGGTGACGGCGTCCGCTTCGGAGGCCTCGTCGTGGAAGGCGCTGCTGCGGCGCTGTCTGCGGCGGCCCACTCCGATGCGGTGGGTGCGGCCGCTGGCCACCGCGGGCGTGGTGCTCGCGGGGGCGTGCACGGTGGCGCGGCTCGTCCAGGGCACGGTGTACCTGTCGTGGCGGCCGCTGTTCGGCGACGTCGCCGCGGACTGGGCGGCACGGGGGCTGGCGGTGGCGGCGCTTCTCGGGGTGAGCGTGTCACTGGGCTGGCGTGCGGTGCTGCGCAACCTCCAGCACGCGGACGCGGCGTGTGAAGCGGTGGGCTCGCGGCGGGCGTGGACTCGCGGGCTCTTGGGCTGCCTTGTGGTGGCGCCCCTGGGATTGGCGGCGGCTTGGGACGCGGCTCCGGTGCTGTCCTTCCTTCGCTGAGGCCCTGACGCATGTTCGCTCGACGCGCCCGGGGACTCCTGGACTTCACCTTCGCGCTGCTCTGCGTCTGGTGCGCGTACCACCACACGCCCGCGGGCGCGCTCTTGCGTCGCGCTGGCGCCTGGGCCTTCAACACGCGCACCACGGCCCGGCCGCTGCTCGCGTACTACGACGGCGTGAGCGGGACGGCCGTGCCCGTGCCGGACGCGCTGCCCGCCGCGCTGCTCACTCGCGTGCCCACGAGCGCGGAGGCGCTGGCGTGGGGGACGCACGCGGCGCTGAAGGCCCTGGAGCCGAAGGCCCGCGAGCCCTCGCTCGTGCTGGCTCGTGAGCTGGGCATCGCTTCGGAGACGCTGGTGGATCCGGCGAAGGGACCGGCGGCGACGCGGCGGATGCTGGACGCGCTCGCCACGGACTTCCCGTCGGAGGAGGCGCGGGTGACGGCGGTGTTCGCCGGGCGGGTGCCCGCGCGCTTCGCCCTGGAGCGGGTGGACGCGGAGGGTGGGGCGCTCAGTCTGGAGCGCCTGGCGAAGCAGCTGCCCCCCGGTTTCGAGGGCTCCTCCGTGGGCGCCGCGCAGGCGCTGGCGCTGTCCACGGCGCTGATGCTCGGGTGGCCGGTGTCGGAGAGCGCCCCGGTGACGAGCCCCTTCGGCTACCGCGTCCACCCCACGCTGCGCACGCGCCGGATGCACACGGGAGTGGACCTGGCGGTGCGCTCGGGCACGACGGTGACGGCGGTGGCCGCGGGCGTGGTGCGCCGCGCGAGCGAGGACTCCGTCAACGGCCGCGTGCTGGTGCTGGACCACGGGCGGGGTGTGACGACGGCGTACTGTCACAACTCGGAGCTGCTGGTGAAGGCGGGCACGCGGGTGGAGAAGGGGCAGGCCATCGCGCTGTCGGGCAGCACTGGCCGGTCCACCGGGCCACACCTGCACTACCAGCTGGAGCTGGCCGCTCGGCCGGTGGACCCGTTCGGGTTCCGCACCGCGCTGCGCATGGCGGACGGCGCGACCGAGCTGTGACAGGCCGGCCACACGACCCGTGACGTCGCCGCCAGGAAGTAGAGGGGGGGCGGGGTGCGTGTTACGGCGGAGGGCATGGACCCCTCGCTGACCGTCCCCGTGCGCCGGGTGCGCTCGCATCCGGACCCGCTGCCCCTGCCGCGCCATGAGACGGAGCTGGCCGCCGGGCTGGACCTTCGGGCGGACATCGAAGGAGAGCGGGTACTCCAGCCCCTGGAGCGGATGGCCGTCCCCACCGGGTTGGCCTTCGCGCTGCCTCCGGGCTTCGAGGGCCAGGTGCGACCCCGCTCGGGGCTGGCGCTCCGGCACGGGGTGACGTGCCTCAACTCCCCCGGGACGGTGGACGCGGACTACCGGGGGGAAGTGCAGGTGCTGCTCGTGAACCTGTCCAACACCCCCTTCACCCTGCGTCGGGGCGACCGGGTGGCCCAGCTGGTGGTGGCCCCCGTGACGGCCACGGTCCTGCGGGAGGTGGAGGTGCTGGAGGTGACTTCCCGGGGGGACGGAGGTTTCGGGTCCACCGGCCGCTAGGGCCCGGCGCGCAACGTCGTTCCTCAACGGCCTCGGAGCGGGCAGAATGGAGCCCCCCGGTCGTCCACCGGGGGGGTCGCCCCCCCGCGGCCCCGTTCCGGAGTTTCACTGCTTTGCTCTGCTACCGCTGCGGCAGCCATGTCCCCGATACGAGTGAAACCTGCGCCACGTGTGGCCAGAAGTTCGACGCGGCCGCGCGTCAGGCAGCGGGGGCGGCGCGCAAGCGAGGCACGGAAGGCGCGCCGTACAAGCCGGGCGACGTCGTCGCGGACCGTTACGCCATCCAGGAAGTCGTAGGGGCGGGGCCTCTGGGCTTCGTCTTCCGCGCGCAGGACCAGGCCATTGACGTGGAGGTGGCGCTGAAGGTCATCCAGCCCCGGCTGGTGCAGCAGCCGGAGGAGCGCACGCAGTTCGCGCTGTCCATGCGGGTGGGCAAGAAGCTCAACCACCCCAACCTGGTGCGCGTGTACGAGGAGGGCGTGGACGGGGACCGGCCCTTCTTCACCATGCAGCTGCTGGAAGGGCTCTCGCTGCGCCGGATGATGGAGCAGCGCGCGGCGAAGGGGCAGCTGTTCACGCTGAAGGAAGTGGAGCCGCTGCTGGCGCAGATGGCGGCGGCGCTGGACGGGGCGCACCGCTTCGGGCCGCACTCGGACGTGAAGCCGGAGAACGTCTTCGTCCTGCCGGACCTGTTGAAGGTGTCGGACTACGGGCTGGGGCTCGCGGTGCCGCACCTGCCCTTCGTGCAGGCGCAGAAGGGGCACCGGGCGGCGGCGTACATCGCCCCCGAGTACGTGAATGGCGCGGAGCTGGACACGCGCATGGACGTGTACTCGCTGGGCGTGTTGATGGGGGAGATGGTGACGGGCCTCCTGCCGGAGGACGGCGGAGTTCCCGAGGTGTCGGTGCGGCATCCGGACCTGCCGCCCGCGTTCGAGTCCCTCTACCGGCGCGCGCTCAACGTGAACCCGCTGGCCCGTCCGAAGTCGGGCGGTGATCTGCACGCGGAGTTCGCGGCGCTGGTGCATCGGCACCCGGCCGCGGCGTCGAGGCAGCGCGCGATGCCCGCGTCGGGCGCACTGCCGCCGTCCGCGGTGGCCGCGCGCGCGGCGAACAAGCCGCTGCCGCCGGTGCCCACGGGCATGATGCCGGTGGCGAGCGCGCCCACGCCGGCCGCTCCGATTCCGGCCGTGGACGACTCGCCTCCGCCGGATGCGACGCAGCCGCTGGACGCGGCGACGCTGGCGGCCATCCTGGGCTCGAACGCGCAGGCGCTGGACTACATCACGGGGCCGGAAGCGCGCTCCGTGTCCGACGCGGCGACGCAGCAGGAGATGCGCGCGGTGGCGCCGGCGGGCCGCAAGGGTGCGGAGGCGGCGGCGCAGGACCCTCGGCTCCTGGGGCAGGCCCCCGACGGGGCGACGCAGCAGGAGGTCCGTGCGGCTTCGCGCCCGGCGGATGAACCGCGCGCGGCTCCGGCCAAGGCCGCCGAGCCGGTGATGCGCATCTTCGCGAAGGCGGAGGAGCCGTCGTTCCCGGCGGATCCTCGCGGCGCCCGCTCCGCGGAGGGCGCGTCAGAGGCGCGCTCCTCGGCCCGTGGAGGCGGCGAGTCCTCTTCCAGCGATGTCCGCTCCAATGGTCGGGGCGAAGCCTCTTCGGGCGACCTTCGCTCCGGTCGCGGTGAAGCCTCTTCGGGCGACCTTCGCTCCAACGGTCGGGGTGAAGCGTCCAGCGACGGGCGCTCCGGTCGCGGTGAAGCCTCGTCCGGCGATGGACGCTCGGGTCGCGGCGAATCGTCCAGTGACGGGCGCTCCGGTCGCGGCGAGTCCTCCTCGGGCAACCTCGGGTCCAACGGTCGCGGTGAAGCTGCATCGGGCGAGGGCCGCTCCAACGGCCGTGGCGAGGCCGCCGCTGGCGACGCGCGCTCCAATGGTCGCGGTGAAGCCGCCCTGAGTGACGAGCGCTCCGGTCGCGGTGAGTCCTCGTCGGGCGGCGGACGCTCCGGTCGCGGCGGTGAGGCGTCCTCCGACAGCCGGTCCAGCAATCGCAACGCGGATGCATCCGCCACGGAGTCACGGTCCGGCCGTAACTCCGACGACGACGAACCCTCGGAGTCCCGTTCCTCCAGCCGCGGTGGCCGCAACCCTCGGGCCTCGGGCGCGGTGTCGTCGGTGAACTCGCGCGGCTCGGACCCCTCGGGTCCCCGCGCCCCGCGAGCCTCGGCGGCCCAGGGCGCGGTCCGCGCTTCTGGCGTTCACGGCGAGAACTCCACGGGCGGCCGCTCGCGCAAGGGCGAACCCCCGCCGGAAGTGTCGGGTGTCCGCTCCTCGGCGCGCCGGCTGCCGCCTTCCACCTCTGGCCTGCACACGCTTCCCACGACGCGGGCCACGCAGGCGAAGCCGGTCCGCTCCGGCCCCAGTTCGATGGTGTGGATGATCATCCTCGCGGTGGCCGGCATCGCGCTGGGCGCGGGCGGTGGCTACCTCTACCTGCGCCTGCGCCAGGCCCAGGCCGCGAAGAACAGCCCCACGCCCGCCACGCCCGGAACCGCCGCCGCGGGGGACGGCATCCTGGCCACGGGCTCCTGTCCGGCTGGCATGCGCCTGGTGAGCGGCGGCAGCTTCAAGATGGGCTCGTCCCCGGAGGACCTGCAGGCGTCCGGCTCCTCCGACGAAATGCCCATGGCCAGCGTCACTGTGAACTCGTTCTGCGTCGACGAATTCGAGTTCCCCAATCAGGCCGGCCGCAAGCCCCGCGTCTCCGCGACGTGGCTCGACGCGAAGGCCGCCTGCGAAGGACTCGGCAAGCGGCTGTGCTCGGAGGAGGAGTGGGAGAAGGCCTGCAAGGGCCCTGGCAACGCGCGCTTCTCCACCGGCGAAGAGCAGGTCCAGACGGCCTGCAACACCGGCACGACGGATGCGACCGCGACGCACGCCCTGGCTCAGTCCGGAGCCCAACATGCCTGCCACTCCGGCTACGGCGTGGCGGACCTCTCCGGCAACGTCGCCGAGTGGACCGCCTCCAAGTCCCCCAACTCCAACCCCAACTCCGAGGAGCTGCTCATCAAGGGCGGCGCCTTCGACACGGCCGGCGACACTGCCCGCTGCTCCGCGCGCCGCCGGAGTGCTCCGACGTTGAAGGCCGCGAACGTGGGCTTCCGCTGCTGCCAAGACGCGCCGTGATGACGACGCTCCGGAGGCTCGCGCTCCTCACGCTCCTCCTGCCCGTCGTCGCCCTCGCGCAGGCGTCATCGCGCAGTCCTGTCCGGCCTCGCGTGGTGGCCGTGAAGTCCTCGAGCCTGGCGCCGTACGCCTCCTTCCTCGCCGGCTTCACGTCCGAGGTCCGCGCGGACGTCACCGAGCTGACCCTGGAAGAAAGCCCCACGGAGGCCGCGCGCGTCTTCAAGTCGCTGGCCGCGCAGAAGCCCGCGCTGGTGCTCGCCCTGGGGCCGCTGGCCGCCAACGCCGCGCGCCGCTCTCTGGGCGAGGACGTGCCCGTGCTCTTCGCCATGGTGCCGTACCACGAGAAGTACGGCCTGGAGGCTTCCAACGTCACCGGCATCGCGCTCACCAGTGACTTCGGGCCAGAGCTGGCCGCCCTCAAGGCCGTGGCTCCCGGCGCGAAGCGCGTGGGCATCCTGCATGACCCGCGCTCCTCGGCGGGCGCGGTGGCGCAGGCCCGCTCCGCTGGCGCTGGCCTGGGGCTCACCATCGTCCCGCTGGCCGTGGAGGCGCAGGAGCGCGTGGGTGAGGTGCTGGAGGGCGCGGCGGGGAAGGTGGACGGCCTCTTGATGGTTGCGGACAAGACCGTGGGCAACGCTTCCGTCGTCCAGGCGCTCATCGCCTTCAGTGCCTCTCGCAAGGTGCCGCTGGTGGCGCTCACGGCCAGTCAGGTGAAGGAGGGCGCGACGCTGGCCCTCTCGCCGGCCCCGCTGGCGCTCGGTCAGCAGGCGGGGAGGCTGGCGAATCGCATCATCCTCGAGAAGGTCGACCCCGGCGCGCTGGCGGTGGCGCGGCCCGAAGGCCTGGACCTCTCGTTCAACGTCACCGCCGCGAAGAAGTCAGGTCCGTCCTGTGACGTCGCGCTGGAAGTGCTCCGGTTCGCGGCGCGCCGGGACTTTGCCGTGAAGGTCTACGAGTGATTCCACGCTACAGCCGTCCCGAAATGGCCTCCCTCTGGTCCGACGTCGCCCGCTACCGCCGCTGGCGCGACGTGGAGCTCGCCGCGCTGGAGGGCATGGTCGCGCAAGGCCTCGCTCCCAAGGATGCGCTGGCGGACTGCCTCGCCCGCGCCGGTGACTTCACCGAAGCGGACGCCGCGCGCATCGAGGAGATCGAGCGCACCACCAAGCACGACGTCATCGCCTTCCTCACCTTCGTGGAGGAGCGCGTGGGCCCCAGCGCCCGCTGGCTGCACCTGGGCATGACGTCCTCGGACGTGCTGGACACGTCGCTGGGTCTCACCCTGCGCGACTCCGTGGACCTGCTCCTGAAGGGCATGGACCGCGTGATGGCCGCGGTGGAGAAGCGCGCCTTCGAGCACAAGCACACGCTGCAGATGGGCCGCAGCCACGGCATCCACGCGGAGCCCATCACCTTCGGGCACAAGCTGGCCATCTGGTACGACGAGCTGCGCCGGGGCCGCACGCGCCTTCAGCACGCGCGCGACACCATCGCCGTGGGCAAGATTTCCGGCGCGGTGGGCACGTTCGCGCACCTGCCTCCGTCGGTGGAGGAGCACGTCTGCCAGAAGCTGGGCCTCACGCCCGCGCCCGCCTCCAGCCAGGTGGTGCAGCGCGACCGGCACGCGGAGTTCTTCACCGCCATCGCCCTCGTCGGCGCGAGCCTGGAGAAGTTCGCCGTGGAAATCCGCCACCTCCAGCGCACGGAGGTGCGCGAAGCGGAGGAGCCCTTCACGGCGGGACAGAAGGGGAGCAGCGCCATGCCGCACAAGCGCAACCCCATCCTGTCGGAGAACCTCACGGGCCTGGCGCGCCTGCTGCGCGGCTACGCGGTGAGCGCCATGGAGGACGTGGCGCTGTGGCACGAGCGGGACATCTCGCACTCGTCGGTGGAGCGCGTGATTGGTCCGGACGCCACCATCCTGCTGGACTTCATGCTCCACCGCTTCGCGGGCCTGGTGGAGAACATGCGCGTCTACCCGGAGCAGATGAAGAAGAACCTGGACCTGCTGGGTGGCGTGGTGAACTCGCAGCGCCTGCTACTGGAGCTCGCTCGCAAGGGCATGGACCGGCAGGCCGCGTACGTCGTCGTCCAGCGCAACGCGATGAGGATGTTCGAGGAGGGCGTGGACTTCCGGCAGGCCCTGCTGAACGACGCGGACCTGCTCAAGATGATGACGCCCGAGGAGGTCTCCGACTGCTTCTCCCCGGGCTACCACACGCGCCAGATGGACGCGGTGTTCCAGCGCGTCTTCGGCCGCGCGAACTGAAGCGCCGCGCGGCTTGGGGCGAGGGGGCTAGAGATAGCCCTTCGCCCGCAGGTGCTCTTCGATGCGCGAGTGCACGTCCCCGGGCGTCAGCACCAGGGACGTGCCGGTGATGCGCTCGTAGGCGGCCACGTACTTGGTGGCCAGGTCCACGCGCACGTCGTCCGGGATGGCGGGCAGCGCGCCGTGGCCGGAGAAGTTCCGCTCGCGGATGAGCCACTGGCGGATGTTCTCCTTGTCCAACATCTTCTGGTCCTCGCCCTTGGCGAAGCGGGCCTCGTACTCGTCCGCCACCCAGTAGCGGCTGGAGTCCGGGGTGTGCATCTCGTCGATGACGTAGAGCTCGTCGCCCACCTTCCCGAACTCGTACTTCGTATCCACCAGGATGAGGCCGCGCGTGCGCGCCCACTTCTGGCCCTCCTGGAACAGACCCCGGGCGGCCTCCGTGATGCGGGCCCAGTCGCGCGGCGTGGCCAGCCCGCGCGCAAGAATCTCCGCCTCGGAGATGGGCTCGTCGTGCTTGCCGTACTCGGCCTTGGTGGACGGCGTGAGGATGGGCGCTTCGAACGCGCTGTCCTTGCGCAGCCCTTCCGCGAAGGGCACGCCGTAGGCGGTGTGCGTGCCCTTCTCGTAGTCGCGCCACAGGCTGCCCGTGAGGTAGCCGCGCACCACCACCTCCACGGAGTAGGGCTGGCAGGCGCGCGCCACGGTGACGTTCGCGTCGGGCACGTCCAGCACGTGGTTGGGGACGATGTGCTTCGTGCGGTCGAACCAGAAGGCCGCCAGGCGGTTGAGCACCTCGCCCTTGAAGGGGATGGTGGTGAGCACGTGGTCGAACGCGGAGAGGCGGTCGCTCGTCACGAGGATGAGCGTGTCGCCCTTGCGGTACGTGTCGCGAACCTTGCCCTTGTAGGGCGTGCCGAGCGACGGCAGGTCCGTCTGGCGAAGCGTGTGGGTGAGTTGCGCGTGGAGGGCGGAGGTGTTCACGTCGGAGGCGCCTCGCGGCCCCGGCCACTGACCGCCGGGAAGGGGCGGGAGCGGGGCCAGCTCATGAGGCGCGCGACTCTACTGGAGGCCCGCCGTCATGGAAGCAGGACCGTAGGCCGTTGCCAGGTAGAGGAACGCCGGGTTGATGCGCAGGATGCCGTCCACGTAGGCGACCGCGTACGGCGCGCCCGCGGCCCGGTCCACCCGCACCGCGCCCTCCGGCTGGATGCCCCACAGTGCCAGCAGCGTGCGCGCCACCAGCTCCGCGGCCTCGCGCTCCGACAGGCCCTGCAGGCTTTCCCGCCGGTCCTCCGGCCAACGGTCGCCCGTCCGCGCGTCGAAGACGAACTGGAGGCCGCTGCCCGCGTCCGGCGGCTGGAGCAGGTCCGCGCGGGGCTCGAAGCCCGGCGCCGCGACGAACTCGTTGCCCTGGATGATGGGGAAGAGCGCCACGCCCTGCGCGGACTGCCCGGCCTGCTGCTCCGACTGGCGCGCGATGTCCCGGAAGAGCTCCAGGCGGACGGACGGGGACTCGAACTCCACCACCTCTGGCGAGCTGCTCAGCGCCTGCCGCGCCGTGAGCGAGGAGCGCACGGGCGCACCCGTGCCATCACACGCGGTGGTGAGCAGGGACAGCGACAGGAGCAGGCCAGGGACCCAGCGACGCATCAACGGGAATATACCGATCACGCCGACGCACCACCAGCTAAACTCCGGTGCATGCGACCAGGTGCGGAGCTGACTGTCGTCCTTCATCAGACCCGTTCACCCGACAACCTCGGTGCTGTCTGCCGGGTCATGGCGAACTTCGGTTTCGAACGTCTCATCCTCTCGGAGCCCGTGGTCCAGGACTTCAGCCTGGCGGAGCGGATGGCCGTGAAGAGCGGCCACATCCTTTCGGGCATGCGCGTCGCACCCACCCTGGCGGAGGCCCTGGAGGACTGTGTGTACGTGGTGGGCACCACGTCGCGCACCCAGGTGGTGAAGCGCGCCCCCCTGACGCCGGAGGACGCGGCGCGGCGGCTGGCGGAGGAGAGCACTCGGGGGCGGGTGGCGCTGTTGTTCGGCGGGGAGCAGCGCGGGCTGTCCGACGAGGACCTCACCCACTGCCAGGACCTGCTCGTCATCCCCACGTCGGACGTGCAGCCGTCCATGAACCTGGCGCAGTCCTCCGCGGTGCTGCTGTACCTCTGCCACCGGCAGGGGCTCACGTCAGCGCCCGTGCTGCCTCAGGAGGAGGAGGCCGGTGCTCGGCTGGGGACGCTCAACGCGCTGAGCGGGCGCATGCGCGCGGCGATGCTGGCGGCGGACTTCCTCAACCCGGAGGCGCCGCAGCACGTGCTGCACGAACTGGAGCGGACGTTGATGCGTGCGCGACTGACCCAGCGAGAGGCGGAGCTGTGGCTCAACGCCTTCAAACATCTGGGCCGCGCGGTGGCGCCGGGGACTCCCCGCGAGTGAGGCGGGGGGCCGGCGCCACGCGAACAGCCGGGGCGACTTAGGCCGCCGCTTCCTTCTTGTAGGTCTCGGCGAAGTGCTTCTCGCACAGACCGGCCTTGGGGCCGACCTTGGCGCGGCACTCCGGCTTGGAGCACACGCGGTAGCGCGTGTGGGGCAGCTCGCCCTGGCGCCACTTCTTGAAGTGGAAGAAGCAGTAGCTCTTGGCGCGGTAGGGGCGCTTGCAGCCCTCCACGGTGCACGCCTTCTTGCCGTTGCCCTTGGCGGTGCGCGGCCAATGGGTGGGCTTCGTCGTCTGGGTGGCCTCGGCCATGGTACGGACTCTCCTGCGAATCGATGCTTGGAAGACCCGTGACGCCACCTGGGGGTGGATCCGCCACGATGTGAAGGCGGACGGTGTATCGCCGGGTTTCGCGGAACGCAAGGAGCCTGGAGACCCGCCAGGGCCCTGGAGGCCCCATCCGTCAGGGGGCGGCCAGGCCGTCCTCGGCCTTGGGAATGCCTCCGGACCGTCCGGATTGGGTGCGCGGCACCGGGGAGAGCAGCTCCTCCAGCACGGAGCGGGCGCCGGCTGCGCGCTCGCCTGGCGTGCCACCCGAGGCCAGCGTGGACGGCGCCGACTCCACCAGGGGCAGGTCCTCCAGCTTCACCTTCAGTGTCACGGGGCGGCCCAGCCGGCGCAGCTGCAGCCGGATGTGCTGGCCCACGCCGCGCGCGGCCACCTGCCAGCGCAGCGTGTGCGCCCGCGCCACGGACAGCCGGTCCATGTTCAGGATGACGTCCCCGGTGCGCAGGCCCGCGCGGGCGGCGGGGCCGTCCTCCACCACGTCCGTCACCACCACGCCCCGGCCTCGCGGGTTCAGGTTGAACGCCTGCGCCACCTCCGGGGAGAAGTCCTGCACGCTGATGCCCATCCACCCGCGGCGCATGCGCCCGTGGGCCTTGAGCTGCGGAATCACCGTCTTCGCGATGTCGATGGGGATGGCGAACCCGATGCCCTGGCCGGACACGTTGACGGCGTTGGCCACCGCCACCACGTCGCCGTGCAAGTCGAGCACCGGCCCGCCGGAGTTGCCCGGGTTGATGGAGGCGTCCATCTGCAGGTAGTCGAAGTCGCCGTCGCGGCCGTTGGGCGTCACGTCCGTGCGGCCCACGTAGCTCACCACGCCCACCGTCACGGAGTGCGCCAGCCCGAACGGGTTTCCAATGACGACCACCCAGTCCGCGATGCCCACGTGGGACGCGGACGCGAGCTTCAGCACCGGCAGCTTCCGGGGCGCGTCCACCTTGAGGAGCGCGCAGTCCGTGCGCTCGTCCTCGCCCACCACCGTGGCGGGGAACTCCTCCACGTAGCCGTTGGCGCTGCGGATGGAGATGGTGACCTCCGAGGCTCCGTCCACCACGTGCGCGCTGGTGAGGATGTAGCCGTCCGGATGGATGATGAAGCCGGAGCCGATGCCGCGCTGGGGCTCCTCGCCAGGGGCCACTTCCGCGAGGTCCTGGCGCGTGGTGATGGACACCACGGCCGGCATCGCCTTGCGGGCCACGTCACTGATGTTGGAGTGCTGCCGGGAGACGGCGCGGTTCTGCGCCTCCAGCCACAACCTTCCGGGGGGGCGTGCCGCGGCGCTGCCCGCTGTCCCCAGCGCGCACGCCAGCACCGCCACCCTGATGCCGCCCCCGAACCGCGACCAACCCATGGGCCCCGCCTTCCCACCACCGTCCAACCCAATGCCCCGGCGCAAGCTAGGCACGGGGTGGGGCGGGCGGAAGGGGGAGGCCGGCGATCAGCAACCGGCCCTACGGGGTGCCCGGACTCGACGCGTCGCCTACTTCTTCTTGGCGATGATGTCGTTGATGGCCGCCCGGTCCTCGGCGGTGATGCGCTCGCGCGGGCCCGCCGCGTTGGCGGACTTCTGGGACACGGCGCCCTTCGCGTCGTCCAGCGCGTCCCCCACGCTGCCCTTCACCTTGTCCAGGGTGGAGGGGTTCACGGTGCGCTTCCAGGTGCGCTCCATGTGCTCCAGCGGGGACCGGCCGTCCACGTTGCCCCGCGCCAGGAAGACGCCCAGACCCACAGCGCAGGTCGTCCAGACCAGGAACTTCAACACGCCCATGATTCACATCCTCCTACGTCGTCTTACATCGACCCCGGGCACATGGCGAGTTTCCTGACCTGTTGCTCCTCAGTCGCTGACAGGGGGCCTGGGGGCCCTTAAGGTCCACGCGCTTGCAGCCCGAAGAACTCATCAGGGCCGCCCAGACGCGGGCGGCGGGATTGGACGTGGGGCGGGGGGACGCGGCGCTGGAGCGCGTGCGGGCCCAGGCCTCGGCGTTGTTCGCGAAACTTCCGGAGCCTCCGGTGTACCGGCGGGCGGAGGACCCGTCGCGCAAGGCGGCCCAGGCGCTCCTGCCGGAGATGGAGCGGGTGCTGGCGGAGGCCTTCGCGGTGGCGCGCGAGCCGGCGGTGTCGCCGCTGGTGGACCGGCTGGTGGCGGCCCTGCGCGCGCACGCGGAGGCGCTGGTGCACACCGCGGACGGCCGGCTGGAGGCGGCGGAGCTGGCGTGGCGAAAGGCCCAGGAGCTGGAGCGCGCCGCGCACCCCACGCGTCAGATGGTGGGCCAGCCGCCGCGGCCTCCGCCGGTGTTCGACAAGGACTCCGGCCTGTCGCGCTACGACCCGCGCAACGCGGCCCAGGCGACGGTGAAGCTGGTGTGCCCCAACACGGGCTGCAAGCGCCTGGGGGACTACGCCTTCGTCCCGACGCACGCCTACCACCGCTTCGTCTGCCCGGCGTGCCGGGTGCCCTTCCTGTCCTACTTCGGCGAATTGAAGGGCCTGGAGGTGGAGCACCGGCGCAGCTCCAAGCGCTACCGCTTCACGGTGGATGAGGTGGGCAGCACCGTCAGCACGCGCATCGACTTCGAGGAGGCGGGCGGACAGGAGTTCCCGGCCGCGCGGCGCGACCTGCTGGCCTTCCTCTACACGGAGCAGCGGGAGTTGAAGGTCGTGGTGAACCTCACCAACGGCAAGCTGATGTGGGTGAGCCCCGCGTCGTCGTGCTTCGTGGTGACGGCGGCCTTTGGCGAGGGCGCGCCGGAGCTGGTGGCGTTCCGGGCCTACCGCGATGACGTGCTCCGGAAGAGCCGGCTCGGCCAGGGGTTCATCGACGGGTACTATTATTGGGGCCCTCCGCTGGCGGCGTGGGTGGTGCGCCGACCGCGGGTGCGGGCCGGGGTGCGCTGGGCCCTGACGCGGGTGCACGGCCGCCTGACACGGAAGGAACGCGGATGACACAGCAGGCTGGGACGGAAGGGACGCGGCCGCCGGGCGCGCGCGGGGACAAGGCCAAGACGGCGCTGTCCGTGGTGGCGGTGCTGGGGTTGGCGGCGCTGGCGTTCCTGGGCGTGCGCGAGGCGCAGCGTGCGCGGCTGGTGCCTGACGGGGCGTCGCCGCCGTCCTTCCAGCTGACGAAGCACGAGGGCGGCTCGCTCGCGCTGTCGGACCTGAAGGGGAGCGTGGTGATGCTCGACTTCTGGGCCACGTGGTGTCCGCCGTGCCGCGAGGAGATGCCGTCCCTGGTGAAGCTGGCCAAGGAGTACGAGTCCCAGGGGCTCGTCTTCGTGGCGGCCAGCCGGGACGAGGGCTCCACGGCGTCGCAGGAGGTGGACTACTTCCTCCAGCGCTTCCAGCCGGACCTGCGCCCGTACGTGGTGTACGCGGACGACGACGTGGCGCGCGCATTCCAGGTGAATGCGCTGCCCACGCTCTACTTCCTGGACCGGGACGGGAAGGTCATCGACGCGCAGCGCGGCATGCTGTCCGAGGACGGACTGCGCCGCCGCATCGAGCGCGCACTCAAGCGCTAGAGTGGAGGGCATGACCCTCTACGACGCGGACACGGTCGACGCGTGCGCCTGGCCGGAGACGCCGCAAGCGCGTCTCGCGCGCGACTACTTCGTCCCGCTGATGAAGCGCGGCAGCACCGCCTTCCTCTCCGACCGCACCACCCTGCGGCTGCTGGCGATGGATGACCTGCGCATCCCGCTGGCCATCAACGAAGCGGAGTACGGCAACTCCCCGCTGCATTCGTTGTGGGTGCGCTACATCGGCCTGCCGGTGGCGGCCGTGACGGCGGAGACGTACGGCGCGGCGCGCGCGGTGGTGATGCGCGGGGCCATGCGGACGCTGGGCGGGATGTTGAAGGCGGCGCGCATCGACAAGTGCGTCTACGTGGACCACTGGCTGGTGCTGCGCAACCTGAGCGTGAGCCTGGACGAGGCACAGGTGGAGCGCCTCACCGCCTTCCTGGTGGAGCAGTTCCCCGGACACGCCATCGTGTTCCCCGCCATCAACCCGGCGAACGCGTCGCCCCTGCTCAACACGCTGGCCGCGCGGGACTACGGCTTCGTCTACGGGTCGCACACGCGCATGACGCTGCCCACGCACGAGGTCAGCCGGCAGGTGCGCGAGAACCGGCGCCGCGACGGACGGCTGCTGGAGGCCGCGGGCTACCGCATCGTGGATGGGCGGGAGATGCCGGATTGCGCGCCCCGGCTGCGGGAGCTGTACCGGTCGCTCAACGCGGACAAGTACCACTCCACGCTCGACTTCACGGAGGAGTGGTTCGCGTGGACGCTGCGCGAGGGCGTCTTCCAGTACTGGCTCGCGGTGAAGGACGGACGCGTGGACGGCTTCTATGCCACGCACGTCAGCGACGACACGGTCTGGTCCCCGCTGTTCGGCTATGACCTGTCGCTGCCGCAGGAGCTGGGCCTGTACAGAGGGCTCGTGCACCGGCTGATGCAGGACGCGCTGGAGGTGGGGCTCACCATCGAGCTGGGGCCGGGGGCGGATCCGTTCAAGAGCCTGCGCGGCTCACAGCCGGTGCCCCGCTGGACCGCGTATTACGTGAAGCACCTGTCGGGCTTCCGCCAGTACGCGTGGCGCACGCTGCAGCGCTACGTCAACGGCGGGGTGCGGCCCGCGGCGAACGCGATGCTGCGCAAGATTGATGGTGACGGCATCGTCGGCTTCGGACCGCTGACGCTGCCCTTCACGCCGCCCACGGGCCAGACGCCGCGCGAAGCGGCCCGGGCGCTGCGCGAGCAGGTGGACGCGTTGGAGACGTCGCTGGAGTCCGTCGCCCGGCTGGAGGGCGAAGCCCGGCTGCGCGCGCTTTCGCCACTGTCGCAGACCCTGCACAACTGGCCGCAGCCCATGCGCCGCGTGGTGGCCTTGCGTGAGCGCCTGACGCGGCTGGAGCAGGAGGCGCGCCGCAAGCCCTCGCAGGCCGTGGCGACTGCGAGCGTGCCTCCCGCGGAGCAGGCCCGGCAGCTGCTCCAGGATGCGACGCGCTGGGGGGACACGACACTCGTCGCCGCGCATGTGGGCGAGGTTCCGGCCCCGCACCTCAAGGCCTTGGTGGAGTCGCTGCGGCAGGCGACGGGCAGCGTGGGCGTGGTGCTCACCGCCACGCGCGGCGACAAGGTGGTGCTGGTGACAGCCGCGAGCGACGCGCTCCGGGGCCAGGGTGTGGACGCGGGCCAGCTCATGGCCCAGGCGGCGCCGTGCGTGGAGGGCAAGGGCGGCGGCTCTCCGGAGGTGGCCTGGGGCGGCGGCTCGCGCGCGGACGGCATTGAAGCGGCGCTCACCGCGACCCGGCGCTTCGTGGAGTCGCGGCTCGCGGGCGCGGTGCCGTCCGGCGGCGTGGGCTGAGCGTCAGAGCACCTGGCGCACGGCCTCCTCCAGCTTGGCCCTGGGCAGGGCGCCCACCACCTGCTTCACCACCTTCCCGCCCTTGAAGAACAGCAGGGTGGGCATGGCGCGGATGCCGTACTGCTCGGGCGTCCTTGGATGGTCGTCCACGTTGAGCTTGGCCATCTTCATCCGGCCCTTGTACTCGGCGGCCAGCGAGTCGATGACCGGCGCGAGGACCCGGCACGGCGGGCACCACGTGGCGGTGAAGTCCACCAGCACCGGTTCCTCCGACTCCAGCACCTCGCGTTGGAACTCCGCGTCTCCCAGCTCGATGACGTCGCCAGCCATGGGCCCCATCCTTGCGTGAAGGGCGCGGGCCTTTCGTGGGGCCGCGCCTCGTGTCCACGGGATGTAATCGCGGGCGGGTGTGACGACGAGCGCCCCTGGCGGGACGCATTGTTCCGCCAGGAGCCCCCTATTCCTCCTGCCACGGGAGCGCGGCGCCGCGTGCGGACAGCAGCTTCAGGAAGGCGCGCACCTTGAGGGGCAGCTGCCGGCTGCTCGGGTAGACGGCGAAGATGGGCAGGCCCGGGGGCGTGTCGGTTTCGAGCACGGGGACGAGCAGCCCCGCGCGCACGTCGTCCGCCACCAGCGATGCCGCGAGCCGGACGATGCCCAGTCCTGCTCGCGCCGCCGCCTGGCCCGCGCGCTCGCTCGGCACGCGCAGGCGGCCCGTCACCGGTACGGTGCGAGTGCTCCGGCCTTCGGCGAAGAACCACACCTCGTCGGTGCCGGACTCGGCCAGGAGGATGCACTCGTGGGTCGTCAGCGCTTCGGGCGTCCGGGGCGTGCCGTGGCGGCTGAGGTAGTGCGGGCTGGCGTAGTAACCGGTGCGCAGGCGCCCGAGCCTGCGCGCCATCAGCGACGAGTCCGCGAGCGGCCCGGTGCGCAGCGCCAGGTCGTACTCCTCCGCGATGAGGTCCACGTGCGTCTGCGCGAGCGACACCTCCACGCGCAGCCGGGGATGGTGCAGGAGCAGCTCCGCGATGACGGGCGTGAGCAGTTCGCCCAGCAGCGACAGCGTGGCGATGCGCAGCGTGCCCTGGGGCGTGCCGCGCGATTCGCTCACGGCGGCGTTCACCTCGCGGGCCTCGGCGACGAGCCGTGCGCAGTGCGCGTGGTACTCGCGGCCCGCTTCCGTGAGGCGGAGCCTGCGCGTGTTGCGCTCGAGCAGCCGGATGCCCAGGCGCTCCTCCAGGGCGGCCAGCCGGCGGCTCACCGTGGACTTGCGCAGGCCCAGGCGCTCCGCCGCGGAGGTGATGCTGGCCGTCGCCACCACCTCCGCGAAGAGCACCATGTCGTCCAGCAGGGGCGGGTTCGCGGCCACGACCGCGAGCCTATGCCCCGGCTGGAGCGGGCGCGAGCCCGCCGTGCGTCAGTCGTTGGCCGCGCCCGCGAGGATCCACGAGCGGACCAGGACGTTCATGCCCGGGTGCTGATCGAAGTACTCCGGCTTGCCCGTGGGCATGCGGTCTCCGCACGCCGTGCCCTCCATCTTCCGCACGAGCGCCGAGTTGTCCGGGTCGCCGGGCATGACGCGCTGGAGGGTGCCACAGGCCTTGGCGGTGACGTTGACCAGGCTCGCGTGGCTGCTGAGCGGAGCAAGGCTCAGGTTGCCGGCCTTGCCGTGGCAGTTCGTGCACTGCCCGGAGTTCCAAAGCGACTGGATGTCCGCGCCGTAGTGGGGCACCGACACGGGCACGGTGACGGTCCGCACCACGGGCGGGTTCACGCCATCCGTGACGCTCACGTGGAAGGTGAACGCGGTCTCCGTGCCCACGGCGGGCGAGTACCATTGCGCGCTCTCACCCGTGGTGCCACCCACCCAGGTGCCCGCTGTGCTGGGAGCGACCTGCATCCATGAGTAGGTCAGCGGGTCGCCGTCCGGGTCTCTCGCGGTGATGGTCAGGGTGCCGGTCGTTCCCGCGACCAGTGCCGTGGGTGCGGAGACGGTGTCGCTCACGGTGGGGGGTTGGTTGGGAGGGGAGGAGGCATCATCGCCACAGGCGATGCCTCCCAACCCGATGACCAGCAGGGGCAACAGGATCCGTAGGGATAAGTGCATGGGGGTCCTCGGAACGCGAGTGCCCGCCAAGCTGGCATGCGGTGGTGATTTCAACCCAGTGTCCGCAAGGGTTGGACAAAATCAGGCTGACGCACGTTCAGGATGTTCTCGAAGGCAGTCCGTAAGAGCACGCCATGTTCCGAATCGAGTCAGAAAAAGAGTTGCTGCGAGCCTTCCGCTCCAGGGATCGCAAGCACGTCGAACTGCCCAAGGGCACCCAGCTCCCGCTCTTCGTGCGGGACTACCTTTCGTGGGTGGATCCGTACGGGGTGCGCGTCTTCCTGGTGTTCGTCGCGCCGGGGAGCAAGCAGCCCACGGGTATCGCCTTCCGCAGGGATCAGCACGGAGACCCGACCCTTGCGCCCAAGATGTGTGACTGGTGCCGGACGCCCACCGTGGCGGAGGTGGGGCTTATCACCACGGATGTCGACTCGAAGCGCAGGGTGGGTGTGATCGTCTGCCTGGACCTGCGCTGCGGTGAGCGGCTGGAGTCCATGTCGGACCGGTCCGGTCGCAGCGTCCTGGACGACAAGGCGAGGCTGATGGAGCGCATGGCTCGCTTCGCGAGCGAAGCACTGGGCTTGGAGCCCGGCTCGGCGGATTGAGGAAGCGGGCCCGCGCGTCCGGGCCCGCCCTCCTTCGCGCTACAGCGTCCGCAGGTGGTGGAGGAGTTGCTCCGCCACCGACGATGCGTGGGGCGCGCTCAGCATCGTGTAGTGGTCTCCCGCCACGTCGTACGAAGTCACGGACCCCGTGAGCCACGTGCTCCACGCGGGCTCGTCGGCGTCACGCTGTCCCGCGGTGGCGCGGAAGAGGAGCGTGGGGCCCGAGTAGCCACCGTCAGGCACGTAGAGGCGCTGGGCTTCGTAGAACCGCGTGTGCATTTCGAAGAGGCGCTCGGCGCCATCCAGGTCCAGCCCCAGGTTGCTTCCCTTGAGCTGCTCCAGGACGTACGCGAGGCGTTCGCGCGGCTCCATGCGCCGCAGTTGCTCCAGGTCCAGGGACAGGTCCTGCCAGCGCAGGCCGAGCGTCCGCCCGACGAGTGCCAGCAGTCCGAGCGGGTCGGCTTCCGGACGCGGCTGGGGCGTGGGCACGGTGGAGTCCATCAGGGTCAGCAGCTCCACCACTTCGCCCAGGGCCTGGAGCTGACGCGCCATCTCCAGCGCGACGAGCCCGCCGAAGGACCAGCCGCCCAGCAGGTACGGCCCCTGCGGCTGCACGGTGCGCAGCTGGCTCAGGTAGTCGCGCGCCAGTGCCTCGACGGATGCGGGAGGAAGGGCGCCGCCCTCCAGGCCCGACGCGGACAGTCCGTAGACGGGCCGGTCGTTGCCCAACTGGCGCACGAGCTCGGAGTAGCCCAGCACGCCGCCGCCTCCGCCGTGAACGAGGAAGAGGGGCTGCTTCTCCGCGGTGCCCGCTTTCAGTCGCACGAGGTTGGCGGGAAGCGGGGTGGTCTCCTGTTGGATCCGCTGCGCCAGTTGCTCGACGGTGCCGTGCTGGAAGAGGGCCGCCATGGGAACCAGGTGCCCGGTGTGCACGCGGATGGAGGCGATCAACCGCAGGGCCAACAGGGAGTGTCCGCCCAGCTCGAAGAAGTTGTCGGTGATGCTGACGCGAGGCACGCGCAGCACCTCCGCGAAGGACCAGGCCAGCTGCTCCTCCAGGGGCGTGCGGGGCGCGACGTGGCTTCCGGACGCGGAGGCCGCGGACTCGGGCGCGGGGAGGGCCTTGCGGTCGACCTTGCCGTTGGCGGTGAGGGGCAGGGCGTCCAGACACACCATGGCGGAAGGCACCGAGTAGTCGGGCAGCCGCTGCTTGAGGAACGCGCGCAGCTCGGCCACGTCCAGGGGTTCGGGCGCGACATAGGCGACGAGGCGCTTGTCGCCGGGCACGTCCTCGCGGGCCATGACGACGGCGCTCCGCACCGATGGGTGGGCGAGGAGCGCGGCCTCGATCTCCGCCAGTTCGATGCGGAAGCCGCGCACCTTCACCTGCGCATCCGCGCGGCCCAGGAACTCCAGCACGCCGTCCTCACGCCAACGGCCGAGGTCGCCGGTGCGGTAGAGGCGCGCCCCGGGAGTGGAGGAGAACGGGTCGGGGACGAAGCGCTCCGCGGTGAGCGAAGGCTGGCCCACGTAGCCGCGTGCGAGTCCGTCTCCACCGATGAACAGCTCGCCCTGGATGCCCGGAGGAACGGGCTGCCCTGAGGCATCCAGCACGTACACCTGCGTGTTGCCCAGGGGGCGGCCCAGCGGAGTGGATGCGCCCACCTGGGAGGCATGGGTGAAGCGGTGGCTGGTGGCGAAGACCGTGGTCTCCGTCGGGCCATAGCAGGCGGTGATGGGGACGTTGAGTTGCTCCAGCACGCGACGCACGTGGAACGCGGAGATGACGTCACCCCCCGTGAGCACCTGGCGCAGCGTGCGCAGCGCGGGCAGGTGCGTATCCACCAACTGGGTGAAGAAGCCAGAGGTGAGCCACAGCGTCGTCACGCCGTGATGCACGAGCACCCGCTCCAGTTCATGCGGATCCGTCGGTGGGTGCGCGGGGAAGACGGCCAGCTTCGCGCCATGCAGCAGCGCACCCCAGACTTCGAAGGTGGAGGCGTCGAAGGCGAGGGGCGCCATGAGCAGCAGCGTCTCTTCAGGTCCGAAGCGTGCGTAGTCGACGCCGAAGAGGGTGCGGAGTACGGCGGCGTGAGGCGTGCCGACACCCTTGGGTCTGCCGGTGGAGCCGGAGGTGAAGTCGATGTACGCAAGGCTCTGCGGCAGGGCGCTTCGAGGAGGCGCCTGCGCGGGCATCACGTCGAGGGACAGCTCCTCCAGCACCACGGGCAACAGGTGCTCGTGAGGCAGGTTCGACAGGAGCGCGCGAGAGGTGACGAGGACGCGAGGCCGTGCGTCCTCCACCATCGCGGCCAGACGCGAGCGCGGATAGGCCGGATCCAGGGGCACGTAGGCCGCGCCCGCCTTGAGGATGGCGACAAGCGAGACGACCAGCTCCAGCGAACGCTCCAGGGCCACGGCCACGCGCGAATCCGTGTCCACGCCCAGCGAGCGCAGATGCCACGCAAGCCGATTGGCGCGTTCATCCAGCTGCCGGTAGGTGAGGCGCGTGTCTCCGAACTCAACGGCGACCTTCTCCGGGAAACGGGCCACCACCTGCTCGAAGACTTCCGGAAGCGTGGAGTCGCGCGGGTATTCGGTCGCCGTCGCGTTCCACTCCACCAACACGTGCTGGCGCTCTCCCTCCGTCAACAGGGACATGGACGCCAGGGGCGCCTCGGGCCGGGCCACGAGCGCTTCCGCCAGCGTGCGGAGGTGCTCCGCCATGCGCGCGGCCGTGCGCGGCTCGAACAGGGCGGTGTTGTAGACCAGCGCTCCCGTGAAGCCCTCGGGTGACTCCACCAGGCTCAACTCCAGGTCGAACTTGGACGTGGTCTCCTCCACGTCCAACGGGCGCAGCGTCAGCTCCTCCCCGGCCGGTGCAGGCGGAGCGCCGTCCCGCGGCGTGAAGAGCACCTGGAACAGCGGCGCGCGGCTCGGGTCTCGCGCGGGCCTCAACGCTTCCACCAACCGTTCGAAGGGCAGGTCCTGGTGGGCATACGCGCCCAGCGCCACCTCCTTCACCCGGCGCAGCAACTGCCGGAACGAGCCGCGGCGGTCCACCCGCGCCCGCAGCGCCAGCGTGTTCACGAAGAAGCCGACGAGTCCCTCCAGTTCCCCCTGCTCACGGCCCGCGATGGGCGAGCCGACGGCGAAGTCCTCCTGTCCCGAGTACAACGCCAGCAGGACCTGCCAGAGCGCGAGCAGCGCCATGAACGGCGTGGTGACCTCCTGCTGGCAGAGGGCCTTGAGTCCCCGCGTGGCGGCCTGTGACAGCCGCACGGACACCTGCGCGCCACGGTAGGTCTGAACGGATGGACGAGGCTTGTCCGTGGGCAGCTCCAGCGCATGCGGCACGCCGTCGAGCTGCTGCTTCCACCACCCCAGCTGCTGCTCCAGCACCTCGCCCTGGAGCCAGCTCCGTTGCCAGGCCGCGTAGTCCGCGTACTGGAGCGCCAGCGGTGACAGGGGCGACGGCTCACCCTTCGAGAACGCGGAATGGAGCGCCCTCAACTCCTCGACGAGGACGCGGTTGGACCAGCCATCCGAGACGATGTGGTGCAGCGTGACGAGCAGCACGTGGCGCCGCGCGGACAGGCGCATCAGGGTGGCGCGCATCAGGGGCGCGCGCGTCAGGTCGAACGGGAGGAGCGCTTCCTCCAGGGCCCGTCGCCGGGCCTCCGCGTCCTGCTCCGCCTCGGGCAGGTGGCTCAAATCCACCTGAGCCATGGGCAGCTCCGCATGCGCGTGCGGGTGCTGGACGGGCTCGCCATCCTCGCGCGCGTGGAACGTGGTGCGCAGGGCTTCATGGCGCTGGACGAGCGCCTGGAGGCCTTGAGCCAGCGCGGCTGCGTCCAGGGGCCCGTCGAGCCGCAAGGCGGCAGGGACGTTGTAGTGGACGCTCTCCGGGTTGAGCCGGTCGAGGAACCACAGCCGCTGCTGCGCGAAGGACAGCGGCAGCGGGCCGTTGCGAGGAACGGGCACCAGCGGTGGACGCCGTGCGCCCTGCTGGGCACGTGAGGCGGCTTCGATGCGTGAGGCCAGGGCCTCCACGGTGGGCGCTTCGAACAGCGTGCGCAGCGGAAGCTCCGCGCCCGTCTCCGCGCGCACCCGCGACACCACCTGCGTCGCGAGCAACGAGTGTCCACCCAGCGCGAAGAAGTCATCCTTCACGCCCACGCGGGGCACGCGCAGCACCTGCGCCCAGATGGCCGCCAGCTTCGCTTCCAGCTCCGTGCGAGGTGCTTCGTACGTGCTGCTGGCCGTCGGCGCTTCCGGTTCCGGCAACGCCTTGCGGTCCACCTTGCCGTTGACGTTGAGCGGCAGTGCCTCCAGCACCACCACCACGCCGGGCACCATGGCCTCCGGTAGTCGCTGACGCAGGTGTGCCTTCAGCGCGTCCACGTCCAGCGTCTCGCCAGACTTCGGCGCCACGTACGCGACGAGCTGCTTCTCCGTGGTCTCGCCCCTCGCCACCACGATGGCTTCCTTCACCGACTCCACCTGTCGCAGCGCCGCTTCGATTTCACCCAGCTCGATGCGGAAGCCGCGCACCTTCACCTGGAAGTCGACGCGGCCCAGGAAGTCGAGCGTGCCGTCCGCAAGCCAGCGCGCCTTGTCTCCCGTGCGGTAGAGGCGCTCGCCCGGAGTGGACGCGAAGGGATGGGGGACGAAGCGCTCGGCGGTCAGCTCGGGGCGGTTCAGGTATCCCCAGGCCAGGCCCTTGCCGCCCACGTACACCTCACCGGCGACGCCCACGGGCACCGGTTGCAGGCTCGCATCCAGCACATACGCGGTGGCGTTCGGGATGGGACGGCCAATGGACACCGGGCCCTCCACTCGCGCGTCCCGGTGCAGGGGCAGCGTGGTGGAGAAGGTCGTGTTCTCCGTCGGGCCGTAGGCATGAATGACCGTCGCGCCTTCAGGGATGCGGGCCAGGTGGTCGCGCATGCGGGGCCATGGCATCACCTCTCCGCCCGCGAGCACCTGACGCACTTCCGACAGGACTTCGCCCTGGTTCAGGACGAGCTGCTCGAAGAGCGCGGTCGTGAGGAACATCGCCGTCACGCGGTGGCGGCGAAGCTGTCCGCTCAGCTCCTCCAATGACAGGACATGCGGAGGCGGAAGGACGAGCTTCGCGCCGTGCAGCAGCGCGCCCCAGATTTCGAGCGTGGACGCGTCGAAGGCAACGGGCGCGAACTGGAGCCAGACCTCTTCGGGCCCGAAGCGCATGAAGGTGCTGCCGAGCACCAGGCGGGTGATGCCCCGGTGCGGCACGCAGACGCCCTTGGGGCGGCCGGTGCTGCCGGAGGTGAACATGATGTACGCCAGGGCTTCACCGTCCACGCGGAGGTCGGGTGCATGCGTGGGCAACGCGGCGATGACGTCCCGCTGCGCATCCAGCCAGACACGACCACCGGCGGCCGGCAGCAACGGCGCGAACGGCTGGTGGGTCACCGTCACGCGGACGTCCGCGTCCTCCAGCAGGGCCGCGGTGCGCTCCACGGGCGCGTTGCGGTCCACGGGAACGAAGGCCGCGCCCAACTTGAGGATGGCGAGCATCGCCGTCACCAGCTCGAAGGAGCGCTCGACGGCGAGTCCGACGCGTGCACCCGGGACGATGCCCTGCGCGCGCAGGTGCCAGGCCAGTTGGTTCGCGCGCGCGTCCAGCTGGGCGTACGTCAGCGATTCATCCCCCAGCACGAGCGCGACCGCGTGAGGCGTGCGCTGTGCCTGCCGGGCGAAGTGGACGTGGACGGGGATGTCCGTGGGGCTGGTGACGGCGGTGTCGTTCCACGCCACGAGGATGCGCTGGCGCTCGTCGCGGGTGAGGAGGGAGAGCTCGCCCAGGGGCTGATCAGGCTTCGCTGCCACGGCCTCCAGCAACGTGCGCAGGTGCTCCACCATCCGGGAGGCGGTGGAGGCTTCGAACAGGTCCGTGCGGTAGCTGAGCGCGCCCCGCAGGCCTTGCGCGGTCAGTGCCAGGGCCAGGGTGAGGTCGAACTGCGTGGTCTGTTCGGTCTGCTCCAGGGGCAGGAGCCGCACCGGCTCGGAAGCACCAGGCCCGCTCGGCAGCACCAGCGGCTGCGTCGGTGCGTTCTGAAGCGCGAGCACGGCCTGGAAGAGCGGCGAGTGGCTCAAGCTGCGCTTGGGCTGAAGCTCCTCCACCAGCTTCTCGAAGGGAGCGTCCTGGTGTTCGTAGGCGGCGAGCGTGGTGGCGCGCACCTGGGCCAGCAGCTGGCGGAAGGTGGCCTTCGGGTCGACGTGCGTGCGCAGCACCAGCGTGTTGACGAAGAAGCCGATGAGCCCCTCCGTGTCCTCGTGCGTGCGACCCGCGATGGGCGAGCCTACGGAGACATCTTCCTGTCCGCTGTAGCGCGAGAGCAGCGCCTGCCATGCCGCCACCAGGGCCATGAAGAGCGTGACGCCTTCGCGTTGGCACATCGCCTGGAGGGACTCCGACAGCGCTCCAGACAGCTGCACGGGCACCTGCGAACCCTGGGGAGACAGGACGCGCGGACGCGGCTTGTCGGTGGGCAGCTCCAGCAGTGGCGGCGCTCCGGAGAGCTGACGGCGCCAGTACGCGAGGTGGTGATCCAGGACCTCGTCCTTCAACCAGTCGCGCTGCCAGGCCGCGTGGTCCGCGTACTGGACCGGCAGGGGAGACAGCGGCGACGGCTGGCCCGAAACCCGGGCGCCGTACAGCGCGGACAGCTCCCGCACGAGCACGCCCATGGACCAACCGTCGGAGACGATGTGGTGCATGTTCAGCCACAGCACGTGCTCCCCTGCGCCCAGGCGCAACAGCGAGACGCGCAGCAGCGGTCCCCGCTCCAGGTCGAACGGGCGCCGCGCCTCTTCACGCAGCCGCTCGTCCAGCGCTTCGCGGGAGACCTCGCCCGGCTCCACCACCTCCAGGGCGAACGGCACTTCTGCGAGGATGACCTGGGCGGGCTGGCCCTCCTTCGCGACGAAGACGGTGCGCAGGGATTCGTGGCGGGCGATGAGCGCGGCGAAGGCCTGCTCCAACGCGGACACGTCCAGCGCGCCCTCCACGCGCAGGGCCAGGAAGATGTTGTAGGCGGCGCTGCCCGGCTCCAGCTGATCAATGAGCCACAGCCGCTGCTGGGCGAAGGACAGGGGCAGCGGGCCCGTGCGGGACACGGGCACGAGAGGCGGGGCGGGAGGCAGGGCCACCACGCCGCGCCTGCGCAGCTCGCGGAGGACCTCCCGGGCCCGGTGGTGAGCCTCCGCCCAGGTCAGGACCTGGCCGTCGTGCTCGACGGCGATCGCGTCGGGATGGCGCAGGGCCTGTGCCTGGAGGAGCCGGTGCAGGGAGGCATCCTCCGCCGTGGCCGCGCCGGTTTCACTCCACGAGTGGAGCAGGAGCCCGCGCTCCTCGAGCGTGAGCATGGGCAGCGCGGAGAGGCGGCGCTCCGGTGCGTGGAGGGCGCCGGCCAGCAACGCGCGCAGGTGTCCCACCATGCGGCTGGCGGTCGAGGCGTCGAAGAGGTCGGTGTTGTATTCGAGCAGGCCCTTCAGCCCGTCGGCGGTGTCGTTCAGCGCCAGGGTGAGGTCGAACTTCGCGGTGCCGCCCCGAGGCTCCAGTGGCTGGAGCTTGAGGCCCGTGCCCAGCGTCTCCGGCATGGGCGCGTTCTGGTACGCGAGCATCACCTGGAAGAGCGGCGTGCGGCGCGGGTCACGCTCCGGCCGGAGCGCCTCCACCAGCTTCTCGAAGGGCACGTCCTGATGCGCGTACGCACCCAGGGCCACGTCGCGCACGCGGGCGAGCAGTTCGCGGAAGCTCGGGTCTCCGTCCAGCTTCGTGCGCAACACCAGCGTGTTGACGAAGAAGCCGATGAGCCCCTCCAGCTCCGCATGGTGCCGGCCCGCGATGGGCGAGCCCACGGCGACATCTTCCTGTCCGCTGTAGCGCGAGAGCAGCACCTGGAACGCGGCCAGCACCACCATGGAGGGCGTGACGCCTTCGCTCCGGCAGAGCGCCTGCATCGCGTCCGACAGCTCGCGAGGGAACTGGAAGGGCACCACCGCGCCACGGAAGGTCTGCGCCGCGGGACGAGGCCGATCCGTGGGCAGCTCCAAAGCCTTCGGCGCGCCGTGGAGTTGCTCGCGCCACCAGCCGAGCTGGGACTCCAGGGCCGCGTCTCGCAGCCAGCCTCGCTGCCAGACGGAGAAGTCCGCGTACTGCACGGGCAGCGGCTTGAGTTGCGGCGTCCGGCCATCCGCGTGGGCGGCATACAGCGTGGTCAACTCCTGGAGGAGCACGCCCATGGACCAGGCGTCGGAGATGACGTGATGCATGGTGAGCAGCAGCAGGTGGTGCTGCGCGCTCATTCGCACCACGAGGACGCGCCAGAGCGGACCGGCTTCCAGGTCGAAGACCTGCCGTGCCTCTTCGTCGAGGATGGCGCTGAGCTCGCGCTCGGCATCAGGCAGCGTGCTCAGGTCCATCCAGCCCGCGGGCAGCGTGGGGGACGCGCTGATGACCTGGACGGGGCCTGACGCCTCTTCACGGAAGGTGGTGCGAAGGGATTCGTGGCGCTGGGACAGCTCTCGCAGGCCCCGTGCGAGCGCGGGCACATCGAGGGTGCCTTCGAGCCGCATGACGAAGGGGAGGTTGTACGCGGTGCTCGCGGGCTCCAGCTTCGCGAAGAACCACAACCGCTGCTGGGCGAAAGACAGGGGCAGGCCGCCGTCGCGCGGCACCGGCTTGAGCGTGGGCACGGCCAGGGCAGGGCGCACCGGGCCTTGCGCCTCAAGACGACGGGCAATGGCTTCCACGGTGGGGGCCGCGAAGAAGTCCGCGATGGACAGCTCCGCCTGGAACGCGCGCCGGATGCGCGAGAGGATCTGCGTGGCGCTCAGCGAGCTGCCGCCCAGGTCGAAGAAGTTGTCCTCGGCGCCAACCGTGCCCGTCTGGAGGACCTCTTCCCAGAGCGTGGCGAGCAACCGCTCCGTGTCCGTGCGCGGCGGGCGCGTCCGTGCGCGAGTCTGGAAGGTGGAGGGAGCGGGCAGGGCCTTGCGGTCCACCTTGCCGTTGGAGTTGAGGGGCAGGGCATCCAGCCGCCCCATGGCCGAAGGCACCATGTAGTCGGGCAGCCGCTGCTTGAGGAACGCGCGCAGTTCGGCCACGTCCAGGGACTCAGGAGCGACGACGTAGGCGACGAGACGCTTGTCGCCGGGCACGTCCTCGCGGGCCATGACGACGGCCTCGCGCACCTCGGGATGAGCGCGCAGGGCGGCTTCGATTTCAGGCAGTTCGATGCGGAAGCCGCGCACCTTCACCTGCGCGTCCGCTCGGCCCAGGAACTCCAGCACGCCGTCCTCGCGCCAACGGCCGAGGTCACCGGTGCGGTAGAGGCGCGCGCCGGGAGAGGAGGAGAACGGATCGGGAAGGAAGCGCTCCGCAGTGAGCGAGGGCTGGCCCACGTAGCCGCGCGCGAGTCCGTCGCCACCGATGAACAGCTCGCCCTGGACGCCCGGAGGAACGGGCTGGCCGGAGGCATCCAGCACGTACACCTGCATGTTGCTGTGAGGGCGGCCCAGCGGGACGGAGGCGCCTACCTGAGAGGCATGGGTGAAGCGGTGGCTGGTGGCGAAGACCGTGGTCTCCGTCGGGCCATAGCAGGCGGTGATGGGGACGTTGAGTTGCTCCAGAACGCGACGCACGTGGGACGCGGAGATGACGTCACCCCCCGTGAGCACCTGGCGCAGGGAGCGCAGCGCGGGCAGATGCGTATCCACCAACTGGGTGAAGAAGCCAGAGGTGAGCCACAGCGTCGTCACGCCGTGATGCACGAGCACCCGCTCCAGTTCATGCGGATCCGTCGGTGGGTGCGCGGGGAAGACGGCCAGCTTCGCGCCATGCAGCAGCGCACCCCAGACTTCGAAGGTGGAGGCGTCAAAGGCGAGGGGCGCCATGAGCAGCAGCGTCTCTTCAGGTCCGAAGCGTGCGTAGTCGACGCCGAAGAGGGTGCGGAGCACGGCGGCGTGAGGCGTGCCGACACCCTTGGGCCTGCCGGTGGAGCCGGAGGTGAAGTCGATGTACGCGAGGCTCTGAGGCAGGGCGCTCCGCGGGGGCGCATGCGCGGGCATCACGTCGAGGGACAACTCCTCCAGCACCACGGGCAACAGTTCCTCGTGAGGCAGGTTCGACAAGAGCGCGCGAGAGGTGACGAGGACGCGAGGCCGTGCGTCCTCCACCATCGCGGCCAGACGCGAGCGCGGATAGGCCGGATCCAGGGGCACGTAGGCCGCGCCCGCCTTGAGGATGGCGACGAGCGAGACGACCAGCTCCAGCGAACGCTCCATGGCCACGGCCACACGCGAATCCGTGTCCACGCCCAGCGAGCGCAGATGCCACGCAAGCCGATTGGCGCGTTCATCCAGCTGCCGGTAGGTGAGGCACGTATCACCGAACTCAACGGCGACCTTCTCCGGGAAGCGGGTCACCACCTGCTCGAAGACTTCCGGAAGCGTGGAGTCGCGCGGGTATTCGGTCGCCGTCGCATTCCATTCCACCAGCACCCGCTGGCGCAGTTCCGCCGTGAAGGGCATCACGGTGTCGCGTGGCTGCGCGACGGCGCGGGCTTCCCAATCGCGCGCGACGTCCTCCATCGGAACCGTGGGCGCGGGCCGCGCACGGGCCTCCTGTGGCTTGAGCGGTGCCGGGACCGGCTGCCCCTTGCCCGCGAGCGCCTCGTCGATGAGGCGCGCCACTGCGTCCAGCGTGGGAGTCTCGAACAGGCGCCGGAGGGGCAGCTCCACCGAGAAGGCCTGTCGGATCCGGCTGAGCGCCTGCGTGGCCAGCAGCGAATGTCCGCCCAGGTCGAAGAAATGATCATTCGCCCCGACGCGCGTCACGCCGAGCAGCTCCTGCCACAGCCCCGCCAGGCGCTGTTCGGTGGGCGTGCGAGGCGCCACGTACTCCCGAGAGTCACCCCCCGCCAGGTCCGGAGCCGGCAGCGCCTTGCGGTCCACCTTGCCGTTGGTCGTGAGCGGGAGCGTGGCCAGCACCACCACGGCCGACGGCACCATGTACTCGGGCAGGGCGTCCTTGAGGGCCGCCCGCAGCGCGCTGCTGTTGGAGTCAACGCCGTCGCGAAGCACGACGTAGCCGACCAGCCGCTTGCCACCGGGCCCGTCCTCGCGCGCTACCACCACCGCGTCCCGCACGGGCGGCAGCTTCGCCAGCGCGGTCTCCACCTCACCCAGTTCGATGCGGAAGCCACGCACCTTCACCTGCGCATCCGCGCGGCCCACGAACTCCAGCGTGCCGTCCTCGCGCCAGCGCACCACGTCGCCCGTGCGGTACAGCCGCGCGCCGGCCTCGCCGGAGAAGGCATCCGGCACGAAGCGCTCAGCCGTCAGCGCGGCCCTGCCCGCGTAGCCTCGCGCCACGCCCACGCCGCCCAGGTGCAGCTCCCCCTTCACGCCCACGGGCACGAGCCCGCCCCGGGCATCCAGGACGTACGCGCGCACGTTGGCCAGCGGTCGGCCGATGGACGGCACGCGTCCGTCCACCGTGCATTCTGTGAGCGTGGCCATGACGGTGGCTTCCGTGGGGCCGTACGTGTTGATGAACACGCGGCCCGGAGCCCACCGCGCCACCACCTCCGGAGGCAGCGCTTCACCGCCGGAGATGACGGTCCGCAGCGCGGGCAGTCCTTCCGGGGCCGTGGCCGCGAGCGTCGCAGGCGTGAGGCTGATGACCGTCAGGGCCTCGTCGCGCAGCAGCTTGCGCAGCGGCTCGCCGGGCATCAGGTCTTCCAGCGGTGCCAGCACCAACGTGGCCCCGCTGCACAGCGTGGTGAAGATCTCCTCCACCGACAGGTCGAACGAGAGGCTGGCGAACTGGAGGACGCGGCTGCCTGGACCGATGCCGTAGGCCGGGGCCTCATGCGCGACCAGGTTGCACACGCCACGGTGCTCGATGGCGGTCCCCTTGGGCATGCCCGTGCTGCCAGAGGTGTAGAGCACGTAAGCGAGATTCCGGGGCCCCACGCCTGAGTCCGGAGCCAGCACGCTCTCCCCCGCGAGCCCGCCCCGCTCCACATCGAGGCACAGCGCACGGGAGCGCTGCGCCTCAGGGAAGCGCTCCAACAGCGGACCCTGCGTCACCAGCACGGAGGCGCCGCTGTCCTCCAGCATGAAGGCCAACCGCTCCCGAGGCAGCATCGGATCCACGGGCACCCACGCACCGCCCGCCTTGAGGATGCCAAGCAGCCCCACGGCGACGTCCAGCGAGCGCTCCACGCTCAAGGCCACCCGGGCCTCCGGTCCCACGCCCCGGCGGCGCAGCGCATGCGCGAGCTGGTTCGCGCGGGCATCCAGCTGCGCATACGTGAGCGCCTGTCCCAGGAACCGCACGGCCACGGCCTCGGGCGTGCGCTGCGCCTGTGCCTCGAAGAGCGTGTGCAGGCAACAGTCCTCCGGGAAGGGCGCGGCTTCCCCGGCCCACTCCCGCTGGACCCGCGTCGCTTCGGCCGCATCCATCAAGGGCAGCTCGGAGACGCGCCGGCCCGGATCCGCGATCACGCCTTCCAGCAGCGTGCGCAGGTGCGCGAGCAGCCGCTGGATGGAACCGGGGTCGAAGAGGTCCGTGTTGTACTCCGCCGTGAGGCGCATGCCCTGCGGCACCTCCATGGCGATGAGCGACAGGTCCGTCTTGCTGGTGCGGTTGTCCACCGGCTGCGCGTCCAGGACGAGCCCCGGCAATCGCAGCGGCGGCAGGGGCGCGTTCTGCAGCGTCAGCGCCACCTGGAAGAGGGGATTCACGCTCAGCTGGCGCTCCGGCTTCAGCGCGTCCACCAGCTTCTCGAAGGGCACGTCCTGGTGCGCGTAGGACTCCAGCGTCGTCTCGCGCACGCGGCCGAGCAGCTCGCGGAAGGACGGCTGTCCGGACAGGTCCGTGCGGAAGGCCAGGTAGTTGGTGAACAGGCCGATGAGTCCTTCCAGCTCCGCGCGGCCACGGCCGGCCACGGAGGTACCCACCACCACGTCCTGCTGGCCGCTGTAGCGCGACAGCAGCACCTGGAAGCCCGCGAGCAGCACGCCGAAGAGCGTGTTGCCCTCCGCGAGCGCGAGCGCCTTCAGCGACTCCACGAGCGCGACGGGCAGCACCGCGTTGATGCGCGCACCGCGCCCGGAGAGGACCGCGGGGCGGGGCCTGTCGGTGGGCAACTCCAGCACCGCGTCTGGGTCCAACCGCTCACGCCAGAAGCCCAGGTGCGACTCCAGCACGTCACCGCGCAGGAACTCACGCTGCCAGGCCGCATAGTCGGCGTACTGCATGGGCAGCGGGGCCAGCGGTGACGTCTTGCCTTCCGCGAGCGCCGGGTACAGCGCGCTCAGCTCGCGCACCAGCACGCCCATGGACCAACCGTCCGTGATGATGTGGTGCAGCTTGAGCAGCAGCACATGCTCCAGCGCATCCAGCCGGTACAGCACGGTGCGCAGCAGCGGTCCCTTCTCCAGGTCGAACGGCTGGCGCGCCTCGTCGGTGATCAGCCGAATGGCCTCCGCCTCACGCTCCGACGCGGGCAGCGACTGGAGGTCCACCAGGGGCAGCGCGAGCTCCAACGCGGGCGCGATGTGCTGCAGCGGCCGGCCGTCCTGTTCGACGAAGGTGGTGCGCAGCGGCGCGTGACGCCGCACCAGCGCCTGGAGGCTGGCGTGCAGCACGGCCACGTCCAGCACGCCGGAGAACCGCACGCGGACCGGGATGTTGAAGGCGGCGCTGCCAGGGCTCAGGCGGTCCTGGAACCACATGCGCTCCTGGCTGAAGGACACCGGTGCCTGCGTGGGCCGGACCTTGCCGCGCAGCAGCTCCGCCAGCCGCGCGCGCTTCTGCTCCGGGGTCATCCCCGCGCCGTTACCTTCTGTTTCAAATGTCCTCATGTTTCGAGAATAACTGGTCAGCGAGGGGCACTGGGTGAAACTGACCCTCGGCGATATTCCCGATTATTTCCGACGCAGCGCACTCGACAGAACGCGTCGTGCGGGTGGGGAGACGAGGCCTCGAAGCGGGGCATTTTGCCCCGGGCCTTCAGTCATCCCGCAAAACAACAAATGTATCGATTTGGGACGGCCCTGGTGCCGGGCCGTCCCAAGGGTCCGCGTTACTTCTTGCCGGCCGGTGTGCCCGCGCCAGGCGCGGGAGTCGCGGGAGGCGCGCCCGGTCCGGGCACCGGCTCGGTGCCGGGCGGCGGCGGCTGGCCGTGGGGGACGATGGTCTCCTTCGGGCCGGATTCGAGCTCCGACTTGACCAGCTTGAAGTCCACGCGCCGGTTCTTCGCGCGGCCGAGCGCCGTGTCGTTGGTAGCGATGGGCCGGTCGAACCCGAAGCCCTGCGACGTGAGGCGCTTGCGGTCGATGCCCTTCTTCGTCAGGTACTCGAGCACCGACTTCGCGCGCCGGTTGGACAGGTCCACGTTCAGCGCACGCGAACCCTTGTTGTCCGTGTGCCCTTCAATCTGCACGGGCCCCAGCGTCGGGTTCTTCGCGAGCACCGTCGCCACCTCGTCCAGCAGCGGGTACGACTGCTTCTGGATGACCGCGGAACCCGTCTCGAAGAGGATGTTGCCCTTGATGCGGATGCGGTCCGACTCCACCACCACGTAGGGCGGAGCGTCGTACGGGCAGCCGTTGTTCTCGGGCGGACCGGCGACGTCGGGGCAGTCGTCCTCGCCGTCCGGAATCTCGTCGAAGTCCGTGTCCGGGCAGCCGTCGAAGTCCTTCAGGCCGGGCACCAGGGGGCACTTGTCCAGCGGGTCGATGACGCCGTCGCCGTCGGTGTCCTTGTCCGGCTCCACCGGGCAGCCCTTGTTCTCCTTCGGGCCGGGCTTGTTGGGGCACATGTCGTCGCCGTCCGCCACGCCGTCGCCGTCGTTGTCCGGATCCGGGCAGCCGTCGAAGTCCTCGAAGTCGTCCTTGTCCTCGGGCTGCGTGGGGCAGCGGTCGCGCACGTCGGGCACTCCGTCGCCGTCGGAGTCCGGGCCCTCGTCCTTGAAGGTCTTGTCGTAGCGCAGCGCCAGCATGACCCGCAGGGCCTCACGGCCGTAGCCGGTGGTGACGTTGAGGCCGCGGCCCACGTCCAGCTCCACGCCCCAGTCGCCCCACACCTTGGCGCGGGCGCCCACCAGCAGCTCCCACGGAGACTTGAGCGAATCCGCCTGGTCGAAGTTGAAGGGGCGCGCCAGCGGCGTGCGCAGGTGCATTTCCGCGGTGGCCTTCACCTCGCGCAGCCGGCTGATGTCCGGCAGGTCCACGATGCCGCCCGCGCCCAGCGTCAGCTCGTCGTCCACGCGCAGGTTGAGGTACTGCGCCGCGGGGCGCAGCAGCACGCCCGCGTTGCCCAGCACGCGCACGGGCCCCAGCTTCTTCTCAATGGCCAGGCGCGGGGCGAACACCACGCCGCTCTCACCCGTGAAGCTCTGCGCGCTGCCGGTGGGCAGCCGCACCTCCGCCACCAGCGCGAGCCCCAACGGGAAGCGGTCCGGATTCAACAGGCTCACGCGAGGCAGCACGCGGATGTCGCCCAGCGTGGTGCCGCTGACGCCCGCGGCGCCGGGGAAGTCCGGCGCGTTCAGCGCGTCACCCAGCAGCGAGAAGTTGTCGCCCTGGATGAGCGTGACGGGCAGGTCCACGCCCAGCTCCAACCGCTCCAGCAGCTGGTAGGAGAACAGCAGGTGCGCGTCCAGCCGGTACGGCAGCAGGTTCCCCAGCTTCTCGTCGCCCAGCTTCAACGCGAGGATGCGCCAGTTGAAGTCGAAGAGCAGAGCGCCCCGGTAGCTGCCCACCGGTTCGACGGTGGCGCCTTCCAGGCCGATGCCGCTGGACTGCGCGGCCGTCGGTTTCACCGGGACGGCGTCGAAGCCTCGGGAGAAGGGGTCTGGTTGAGCGTGGGCCGCTGCCGTGGTGAGCAGCAGGCCCAGGAGCGCGAGTCGCAGGGCCGCGCCGCACGCGGACCGGCTCCACGAAGGTTCGGAGTCGGGGCATTGCATCCTGAGGCTCTTAGCACCCACCTCCCCCCGCCGGAAGAAAACCCACCCTCGCGGTGTGAGCTACAGCCCCATGCCATTTATACAAACCCCGATCATCTCGGATCCGCCGTGTGTCTTGTTGCATACGACACATTTCACGCGGGACCTCTGGGTTCCCGGCGCGCGTGACGCTGTGCGAGCAGCGAGAAGAGGGCCATGAAACGCTGGCTCCTGTGGGGATGTGTCCTGGTGGCGGGCTGTGGCACCCGCGAGGCGAACGTGCGGCGCGACGCGCTGCACGCCGCGCCCGCGAACACGGTCGTCTTCGAAGGCAGCTGTGACGCGTCCGGCGCGGTGGAGCTGGGCCAGGGCCTGTTCGTGGTGGCGGACGACGAGGACAACATCCTGCGCGTCTACGATGCGCGGAAGGGAGGCCGTCCGCTGCGCACGGTGGACCTGTCGCCGTCGCTCGACCTGCCGGTGAAGAAGAAGCCACCGGAGACGGACATCGAAGCGGGCTCGCGGCTGGGCAACCTGGCCTTCTGGCTCACGTCGCACGGCCGCAACAGCTCCGGCAAGAAGCAGCCCGCGCGCCTGCGCTTCTTCGCCACCGGCGTGGAAGACCCCGAGCACGTGCAACTCGTCGGACAGCCGTACACGCAGTTGTTGGAGGACCTGCTCGCGGACGCCCGGCTCGCGCCGTTCGGGCTCGCGCAGGCGGAGCCGCTGCCGCCCAAGGAGCCGGGTGGGCTCAACATCGAAGGCATGACGGCGATGCTGGACGCGCCCGGGATGCTGATTGGTTTCCGCAGCCCGCTGACGCAGGGCAAGGCGTTGGTGGTGCCGCTCTTGAACCCGGAGGCGGTGGTGCGCGACGGCGCGACCGCGCGCTTCGGTGAGCCCCGGCTGCTGGAGTTGGGCGGGTTGGGCATCCGCTCGCTGTCGTCGTGGCGGGGGCGCTACCTCATCATGGCGGGGGCCACCGCCTCCGAGGCGAAGTCGCGCCTGTTCACCTGGAAGGGCGGAGACGACGCGCCGGTGCCGGTGACGTCGGTGGACCTGTCCGGCGTGAACCCGGAGGCGTTCTTCACGCCCGACACGTCGGAGGACATCCTGCTGCTCAGCGACGACGGCACCGTGCAGGTGGACGGCGTGGAGTGCAAGCGCCAGAAGGATCCGGCGCTCAAGCGCTTCCGCGGCGTGTGGACGACGTTGCCGGAAAGCCCCTGAGCGCCGGAAGGGCGCGCGGACGTCAGCGCTCCATGAACCCCGACGCCGGGACAATCTGCACGGCGTCCGGACGCACCGGCAGCTTCTGCTGGATGATGAGTTCATCCAGCTTGAGCAGCTCCGGCGGCTTGGGCGACGCGTAGGTGATGGGCGAAGGCGCGCCGGACTTCAGCTTCTCCGCCAGCCCCTGCGCATCCTCCGTGACGTACACGAGCGCCAGCTTCTCCGGCGCCAGTTGCCGTTTGACGGCGGCCTGCACGGACTCCGGCGTCATCGTCGTCAGCGCGGAGCGGTATGCGTCCAGGAAGTTGGGCGTGCCGTAGTAGAGCGAGTCGATGGCGTAGCCCAGCCGCCGCTGGTCGGTCTGCTCCCACAGGCGCGTGTAGCCCTGGAGGAAGCCGCGCACCAGGTTGAAGCGATCCGGGGTGAGGGGCTCCTTCGACATGCGCTCCAGGAAGAACACCGCGCCGCGCGTGGCGAACACGCCGTTGGCGGGCACCACGGGACGCAGCCAGATGGACACGTCCTGCTGGGTGCGCACCAGGTTGGTGCGGTTGAAGGTGCCGTTGCCCCGGTCCTCGATGAAGTGCTCGGCGTAGGCGTAGTCGCCGTAGTTGAGGCCGCGCTGCTCGCGAAGCTCGTTGAAGAGCACGCCGATGAACTGGCGGTGCTCGCCCAGGTTCGACAGCGCGAACGCCACCGGGAAGAAGTCCGGGTCACCCCGGCGCATCGGCGTGACGAAGCCCATGCTCACGGCGGTGGAGAGCGTGGGCTTCTGGAGGATGAGCGTGCGCCCCGCGGAGGACTTCACGGTGGGCAACTCCACCCGGGGCGCGCCCTTGGCGGGCAGCGCGCTCAGGCGCGAAGTCATCGTCTGCTGGAGGTTCGCGTCCACGGGGCCCGCGAGCCCGATGACGAGCCGGTCCTGCGTGAAGACGCGGCGCGCGTGCGCCTTCACGTCCTCCAGCGTGAGGGACTGGAGCCCCTGCACGGTGCCGCCGGTGTAGTGGGCGTACGGGTGCCCCGCGTAGATGAGCGCGTCCAGGCCCACCTTGCCGAGCGTCTCGTCGTCTTCACTGCGCAGGCCGTTGCGCACGGCATTGAGCGCGTTGGCGCGCAGTCGCTCGAACTCCGCGGGGTCGAAGCGGGGCTGGAGCAGTGTGTCCGTGAAGAGCAGCAGGAACGCGGGCAGGAAGTCCTGGTGGACGCGGCCGGAGAGGGTGGTCATCTCCTTGTCGGTGAAGACCTTGAGCTCGGCGGCCATGGGGTAGAGCGCTTCCAGCAGCTGCGCGGCGGTGAGCCGCTGCGTGCCGCCCTCCGCCATCAGCTTCGCGGTGAGGGCGGTGAGGCCCTCCTTGCCCTTCGGGTCGTCGATGGAGCCCGTGTGGAAGACGAGCCGCAGGCTTACGATGGGCGTGTCCGCACGGGCCTGCACCACGAGGTGCATCGGCGGCGGCTCATTCAGCGGCACCGCGGGCACGGAGCCCGGTTCGGGAGGCGGCGTGGGCGTCGGAGTCGGGGGCGGTTCCTCGGGAGGCTTGTGGTGGGCGCAGCCTGCGAGGGACAGCGCGGCGGCCAGGACGAGCGACACGATGGCGCGGGTCTTCATCACGGCGTCCCTCCGGCGGCGACGGCCTTGGGGGTGAGGGTGAGGACGGTGAGGTTCTTGTCCTCGAGGTACTTCCTCGCGAACAGGGTGATCTGCTGGGGCGTCACGCTGCCCAGCTGCTTCAGATAGCTGGCGAGCGCGTCAGGGCGGCCCATCACGCCCGCGTAGAGGGCCAGGTCGATGGCCACGTCGCGCGGCGTCTCCAGGTCCATCAGCAGGCCGTAGCGCAGGTGGTCCTGGATGGCCTTCAAGCGCACGCCGTCCACCGGGGCGCCGGCCACGGCCGTCACCTCGCGGCGCAGCACGGCGTCCACGTCGGCGCGGAACTTCTCGTCCTGCAACGTGGCGTCGATGGGGAACAGGTACGGGTCGCGGTGGGGCGTGGTGTAGACGTTCAGCGACTCGACGTACTGCTTCTCCAGCACCAGCTCCTTGTACGCGGGGCTGGTGTCGCCCACGAGGTACTCGGCGAGGATGGTCTGGATGGCGGCGTCGGCCGTGTCCGCGCGGGCGGCGGGCGTGTGCCACGCGAGCACGTGGCGCGGCTGCGTGGGCTGCGGCCAGTCCACGTGGACGGTGCGCTGACTCGTCTGCGGGGGCTCGGTGGGGATGATGACGCTGGTGGGCTGGCGCTGCCATCTGCCATAGGCCTTGGTCACCTGCGAGACGACCTGCGCGTCGTTGAAGTCACCCACGATGAAGAGGGTGGTGTTGGCGGGCGTGTACCAGCGCTCGAAGAACGAGCGGCTGTACGCGTACGCCTTGGGCATCGCCTGGATGTCTTCGTAGAAGCCCAGCGTGGTGTGCTGGTACGTGTGGCGGGTGAAGGCCGTCTTCGCCAGGGCCTCCTCCAGCTTGAGGTCCGGGCCCGCGGCGTTCTTGTGGTACTCGCCCAGGACGGCGAGCGCCTCCGTCTGGAAGGCTGGCTCGGAGTACTCGAGGTTCTGGAAGCGGTCGGCCTCCAGCGCGATGAGCTTCTCCAGGCCGGCGGTGGGGCCGTACACCTGGTACACGGTGATGTCGTCGGTGGTGAACGCGTTGTCGTCGAAGCCGAAGCCGCCGAGGATGCGCTCACGCTGGCCCTCCGGGTTCGCCTTCGTCCCCTTGAACATCATGTGTTCGAAGAAGTGGGCGAAGCCGGTGCGGCCGGGCTCCACCTCGTTGCGCGAACCCACGCGCACGGCGGTGACGTACGCGACGATGCCGGGAGAGTTGAACGGCACGCGCACCACGGTGAGCCCGTTGGGCAGGCGCGTGGTGTTCAGCGTGTAGGGGAAGAAGCGGGAGGCGTCAGGAGGCTGCTGCGCGGACGCCGGCAGCGCCGGCATCATCAGGAGCAGCAGCAGGAGGGGCAACAGGCGGCGCATGCGCGGACCCTTTCGGTGCTGGGAACGCGCGGGACGTTACGCCGGAGCCAGGCCCGGGGTGGGTGGCTTTCTGTCGGCGCATGTCACCTGTGCGCCAGAGCCACGCCTCACAGGGTGATGACGATCTTCCCGAAGTGGCCGCCGGACTCCATGTACTGGAGCGCTTCGCGAGCCTGGGCGAAGGGGACGACGCGGTCGATGACGGGCCGGGTCTGTTCCTGGGACATGGCCTTGAGCATGTCCTCGAACATCTCGCGGCTGCCCACGTAGGTGCTGACGACGCGAAGGTGTTTGGCGCTGGTGGCGGTGGTGTCCGGCTTGCCGGGCGCGCCGGTGAGCAGGCCGATGAGCGCGATGTGGCCGCCCTCCTTGGTGGCCGCGATGGAGCGGGGCAGCGTGCCCGCGCCGCCGACCTCCAGCACATGGTCCACGCCCTGGTTGCCGGTGAGCGTGAGCACCTCCTGTTCCCAGTCCGGCGTCTGGCGGTAGTTGATGAGCCACTGCGCGCCCAGCTGCTTCGCGCGTTGGAGCTTGTCATCCTGGCTGGAGGTGATGAGGACGCGGGCTCCGAGGATGCGGGCGAACTGGAGGGCGAAGATGGACACGCCGCCAGTGCCCTGCGCGAGCACGGTCTGCCCACGCTTGAGGCCACCCTGGGGGACGAGCGCGTTCCAGGCGGTGACGGCGGCGCAGGGGAGGGTGGCGCCCTCCTCGTAGGAGAGCCAGTCCGGCAGGAGCACCAGCCCTTCGGCGTCCACGCAGACGTATTCAGAGAGGACGCCGGGGACGCTACCGCCGAGCGCGTGGGCGACCTTCTCCGAGGTGCGTTCGCCGTCGGTCCAGACCTGGAAGAAGGTGGGGGCGACGCGGTCGCCGGCCTTCACGCGGGTGACGCCCGAGCCCACGGAGACGACCTGGCCGGCGCCGTCCGAGCAGGGGATGAGGGGGAGCTTGAGGCCGGGGTAGGTGCCGCGGGCGATGATGAGGTCGCGGTAGTTGAGGGAGACGGCGTGGATGCGGACGAGCGCCTGGCCGGGGCCCGGCTGGGGCTGGGGCGTTTCCACGAGGGTCCAACTGGAGGAGCCGGTGGGGGTGTGGAGCTCGTACGCCTGCATGGGGGGACTCCGGAAGGAAGGGGCTGCCTGAGGGGCAGGCAGGGGAGGGAATGTCGCAGGAGTGACCGCCGTGCCTTCAGGAGGATTGACGGAGGGCGTTCAGCGGTTAATGTAGGACGGGTGCGGAGCTGCTGGGGCCGCATGACGTACATCGAACCGGGGGCGACCTGGCTTCGACGGGGGCAATGACGTTCGAGACGCGTGCCGAGCTTGTTGGGTGCTCGTAAAACTGCCGACAACATCACAAAAGCCAACGACAACGTTGAGCTCGCGCTGGCTGCCTAATTAGCAGTCTTTAGTGCGCGGTCCCCCTGCTCTCGGTCCGTGGGGTGGGGATGGGCCGTCATAATGCGGACTGGTCGCCAAGGGTGCCTGGGCCCGAGGTGACGAGATCTTTCCAGGACCGGCATCAGGTATCCCGTCCGTGGGAGCCCTGGTGACGTAGCAAATCGCGGACTACGCACGTAGGGTCGAAGAGCCGACGGCTTTCGGACGAGGGTTCGATTCCCTCCGCCTCCACATAGAAGTTGCCGTATCCATTGAGTGTTTCTCCTGACGTAACACCGACGTAACAGCGACCGCGCTCCCCGAGGGCAGCAGCCCCTCGGGGAGGGTGAGCTTGAACATCGCGACCTGCTCGCACAGTACGTGCCAGGGCGGCGTGGTGTAGGCATCCACGATGTCGCCTTCGGGCCCGTGGGTGACCCAGCGGAGCAGTTCCTTCCGCGCCCCATCCCCGATAGCCAGCGAGATGAACGTCCGACGGGCGTCGTGCTGTCGGCGGCGGCGCAGGCCCAGCAGCTCCAGGTCCTCCAGGAGGCGCTTGTAGCTGGAGGACGAGCTGAGCAACCCGCCGTCCACGGACGGGACGATGAAGTCCTCGGGTTCCGGCGGACGGCCGTACTGCCGCGCCCAGCCCTCCGCGTGCCAGGCCGTGAGGATGTGCGCCAGGGCGGGGTGGACCGGCACCTCGCGCACCACGCCCGTCTTCGTCGCCGCCTTCAGCACCTTCCGCTTCGAGGCATAGCTGGTGTCCACGACGAGCTTCCCCAACGGGGCGGCGCCGGGCAGGTAGTCGCGCCACCGCCGGGGGCTGATTTCGTTGACGCGCATGCCGCCCAGGTTCTCCAGCGCGTAGAGGACGCGGTGTCGTTCCGGGAGGCGCTGGTCAGTGACGAGCATCAGCACCTCTTCGCGCGTGAACACGGCTTCTCGACGCCATGTCGGGTCCCGGTCGAGCTTCTTCGGCAACTCCCCGCGGCGCTGCTTCAACACGCAGGGCGTCGCCGCGATGAGTTCCTCCGTGAGGGCATCGCTGAACATCACCCGTAGCGCACCGTAGACGTGCAGGATGGTGCGAGGCGCGAGCTTCTTCTTCCCCTGTTCGTTCCTTCTGGCCTCCAGCGCTCGGACAAGCTGAAGGACATGCCTGGGCCGCACCTCGCTCAGGATCATGTCTCCGATGAGCGGGAACACGTGCTGGAGGCGGTCTTCGTCGGAGTCTGCGGAGGCAACCCCCCTCGCTCGCCGCTCGTTCAGCCAGCGCTCGGCATACCGCCGGACGGTGATGGGGCCCGAGCCCGCACCCGCGAGTCCGCTCTCCTTCTCCGCGCGCACCTTCCGCTCGATGGTCGTCAGCAGCTTGCGCGCCACCGCTTCGTCCTTGCTTTTGGAGGACTTGTATCTACGAACGCCTGTGGCGTCGTAGAACCAGACCCACCAGAAAGGGGAGTCGGCGCGCTGATAGATCTCGCCGCTCATCAGCTGGCCCGCCCGAGCGCCTTGTCCGCCAGTCGTTCAATCTCGACGTCGGACGTCGCCTCTCCAGTCTCCCGTGCCATCACCTCCAAGAGCTGTCGCCGACTGACCCTCACGTTGCGGCCCTCGCCGTACCGCTTCAGTGTCCCGTCGCGGAGCCATCGACGAATGCTGGTGACGCCGTAGCTCACGAGCGCGGCGGCTTGCGTGACGGTGATGAGGTCTCCGGACGTCCCAGGCGTGGCCGCCAACTCCTCGCGGAGCACTCTCCGGATGAGGTTCTCCATCTGCGTTTCGGTCATCGACTTCCCCGCTCGGACGATACTGAACAAGATGATAGGTCATGAAGAAGGGCCACGACCCTGGAGGTCGAAGCCTCGTCCGCTTCCAGGTGCGCGCGCGTTGAGCACGTCGCGTGCCAGCAATGTGAAGTTGGGGGAGAAACAGCGACGCGTCTCCTGCTCCGGACACCAGTCTCGGCAGGGGACGGCGCGCATGCTGGACCGTTGATGCTGGCGTCGGAGAGCTTGTGTCCTGCGTGCCCCATGCGAACCCCACCCAGAAACAAAGAGGTGCTCCGCCGACGGACCTAAGAAACGCCGACGGAGCACCGGAGGGCGGGTGTCCCGACATCACTCGGGTGCACCGGCCTTTTCTGGTAGCCAGCCGCACGAAGGCGGAGGCCAAGCTCGATTTGGGAGGCGATCCACCGCTTAGGTCACTGCTTCAGCGGACCGCTGGCACCACGCAATACCTCAAAAGGGGTAACACCAGTCAGGCAGCCGCGCAAGTGGGCATCTCGCGGAAGACGTGCGCACTACATGCCGGCGGCGCGGTAGCACTTGCCCTTGTGCTCGAACTGCTTGTCTCCGCAGGGGGCTTGTTTCGAGGTTTCAACCCAGCAGGCCCCATTGATCAGGCGCTCGCTAGCGTCGGGGTCGCAGTCCTTCGTCTTCTGCCCCTTGAGCGGGCGCTTAGGGACCTCAATCGACATTTCAGGCGCATCAGGCGTCGAGGCTGCGAGAACGAGGCCGATGGGCACATGCGGCGGTCTCGTCGGCGTCGGCTCCAAGGCTCCGCTCGGCATCATGATGGATCCCAGGATGGCGGCGCCGGCGAGAACGACGGACACGTAGCCGCTCTTCAGCGTGTTGGTCCAGACCCGTGCGAGCACCCGCCGGGCTCGCCTCCAGTGCCTGCGCGAGCGCAGGATGGGCCCGCGGGGCCGAGCTGGGGCGCGAAGGTGCGCCATGGTGGCGGCCAGTTCGCTGCGCGTGCAGGTGGACTGCACCATCGCCTTGGCGATGCTCAAGGCACCCTCCGCGACGCGAGCCACGTCCGCGTCGGATGCGTCCTCCGACACGTTGGCCAGCCGGACACGCAGGCTTGAGGGAGCGCCCTCCGTCGCTGCTCGCGCGGAGACGACCATGTCCATGTCCACGTCTGGGTGGAAGTCCGGGCGGCGTCCCGTGGCGTGGAGGTCGAGCGACGTGGCACCCGTCTTGGCGTCGCGCACCTGGTACAGGCGGCCCAGCAGGATGCGCCGATAGCGGCGGATGATGATGTCGAGCGGTCGTTCACGGCTCCCCGCGCGCGAGGCCTTCGTGCTGCTGCCTCCGCCGCGCAAGGACACCGACCCCGGCCCCCTCCAGATATTCTCTGCCTGCCTCATTCCACCCCTCCCGCAGTCGCCTGCTACGTGGCCTGCCTGCTACTTCTTCGCCCGGGTCTTCTTCGTCGGAGCTTCGGAGGACTCTCCTTGGGCAGCCTTGATGTGCTTCTCGTAGCTCGCAAGCTGCGCTGGCGTAGCGCCTTTTCGCCAATCCTCCTCCGCCCAGGCGAGCAACTCCTCGATGACCTCGTTCCGGCTGCGGTCCAACGTTTTGGCAATAGCCTCCAGTCGATGCCACTGCTGGAGCCGGAGACGCAGCGGGGCGGCGCGGATGGGGTTGCTGCTGTGGTCGACCAAAACAGGGGACATGGGAACCCTCCGGCTCACCCGGCCGGTTTCGATGGAGCTGGAGTACACAGAATCGATGCGAACCAACTGTGATATCCAAGTCGGCTCGTGTCAATCCGGAAGTGATGTCAATTATGGTGTCTATTCTGAGTCGAGCTGCATTCGGCTGGCGCCCCTTTTTCTGGGCATGCATCCTCGTCGCCCCAGGACTCCTTCACCCGAGCTACAGCGCCACCGACAGGTCCGCGCGGACTTTCTGCGCGACCTGGCCCGCCTCCAGGGCGTGGCCGAGCCGGCACCCCAGCCGCGCGAGATTCCGCCGGAAGAGCGCTGCCCCACCTGTGACGGACCAACCTTCATCACCGGCTACGGCCGGGTGTGCAGTCTGGGGCTGCACGATGGCTGAACGCCTGTCAGGTGCAGACTGGGTCGGTGGCCATGCTACGGATCCCATGTCCGCATCTTGATGGAGAAGACATGCTCCGTGTGGTGGTTGCCGTTCTGCTTATGGCTGGTGTTGTTGGCTGCACCTCTTTTCGCAAGCAGTACCTGCAGCGTGCCGATATTTCGGATGAGGAGCGCGACGCTGTCCGCCGCCGCAAGCTCCTGATTGGGATGCCAGAAGAAGGCGTGAAAGCTTCATGGGGGAAGCCCTGCGAGGCCAAGAGTGAAACAACCGCCGATGGCCAGAAAGCCCGATGGATGTACTGCGCGAAGTGCCCACGCCGCGTCCGTGAGTTCGTCACCGAAGGCATCCAGCCGGTCCAATGCAAGGGTGAGAAGCTGGTGACCTTCCGTGACGGCAAGGTCACCGAGATTCGCGAGTAGTCCTCACGCCGCCGCGCGGAAGCGCACGCCTTCGAGGCTGAGCTCCGTCGTGCTGCCGGCCATGGGGGTGACGTAGCCATCGGGCGTCACCTTCATCCAGCCGAACGCGCCATTGCTCACCACGGGGAACCGCAGTTCCGTGGCAGGCCGATAGCCTTCGTCCAGGCGGAAGCAGGACGAGCCGAGAGTGCCGCTCTTGATGCTGCCCACCAAGGCGGTCTCTCCTCCGTTTCGGTAGTACGCCGGGCCCTCGCGCGGCACTCCCGTCCACACCCAGCCCGACGCGGGAATGAGCATCGCAGCCACGAGCCTCTCCAGCTTCGACTCCACGACGACGCGCGCGGAGTCGATGTAGAGCGTGTACGCCAGGGCATTGCCCTTGCCGATATAGAGCTGGCAGTAGCGCGCATTGGCGGGGGCGACGGCGTACTTGCCCTTGCCGAGGTCCTTCCAGAGCGACGAGGCGACGCCCACGTCCACGGTCGTGATGCCGCCGGACGGGAGCAGGTTGCCGTTGCCGTCGAGCCACGCGAGCCAGAGGACGCAGGTGTAGTTGTTGTTGGTGCCCTCCGTGTTCCCTCGCATGAGCACGCTCGGGTACACGAGGTCATCGGGGCGGACGACGAAGGGCGTGCTGCCCAGCTTCGTCGCCAGCAGCGTTGGCGCCAGGCGCACGGCGCGAGCGCCGCTGAAGACGCTGGCGGGCTCGTCGAAGGCATCCACGTTCCAGGCGCCCGGAGAGACACGCCATCCGTCTGGAGGGAGGTCCACGTCGCTGAGCGCCTCGAAGTCCGCGTTGAGAGGCCGGTCCGCGTAGGTGACGGTCGGCAGGAGCATGGCAGGCGCGACGTACCTGGGCGCGAGCGTCACCTCCGCGCTGGCGGGCCCCGCGTTGCCCTTCACGTCGCGGGGGATGACGCGCGCGTAGTAGGCGCGGCCCGCCACCAGGTTCGCCACGCTGAAGCTCGTGGTGCGGCTGTTTTCACGGAAGCTCGCCTGGGAAGGCACGAAGCCGGGCGAGCTGCTGATGTGCAGTTCGTAGGCGTCCCAGGCGGCACCGTCAGCCGCGGGTGTCCACGCGAGGCTGAAGCCGTTGACGGTGTTTGTCACCGTCAACCCGGACGGCGCGGCCGGGCCGGTGAAGGTCGCGGACGGCGCGATACCAGGGCGCGCGTCGCGCTCCAGCCACTCCGTGCGGCTGGTGCTGGGACGGCCTTGGAGCTCAAGCTTCGTGCGCGCCTCTCCGCTGGTGCCCTCGAAGTCCGCGGAGACGATGGCCAGGCGCTGGGGCGAGTCGAAGTGCACGCCGTCCGGCAGCACCTGCACGAGGTCCCCTGCCTGGAGGTACCAGTGGATGCCCGGCAGCGTCAGCGACAGGCTGAGTGCCGACTCGGAGAGGTCCGCGATGGCCGCGTCCGCCAGCCGCTGCGCCTCCGCCTGGGTGTCGATGAGCGAGGAGGCGCCCTCCGCCACCTGCATCCACCGGCGCCCGTACAGCGCCACGGAGGAGGGGTTGGTGGCCGTCACCGTCTTGCGCTTCTTCGCGCCGGTGGCGTCCTTGTCGTCCTTGTCGCTGTACACCACCTCCACCACGTTGCGGATGTGCTCCAGGCTGCGCTTCAGTTCGCCCAGCTCCAGCACGTTGTCCGGGCCGAAGGTGGCCACGGGCGTGTCCGTCAGCCGGTCCGGCGACCAGAGCGTGAGGGCGAAGGCGCCCACGTCCTCGCGCCAGCGCATGCGCACATCCCAGCCAATCTGCTCCGCGAGCGCGCGGATCGCGTCCATGAGGGGCTCGCGCTGCTGGACGTAGGGCCCGCGCATGGACAGCGGATCCACCGGCGTGTAGAGGCCGAAGTCGGACAGGCCGTTGTCGTTGAGCAGCGACTGGATGATGGACTGCACGGGCGTGCCTGAGGTGCTGCCGTACTGGCGCTCCACCTCAGCCCACGTGTCCTGGAGGAGCCCACCCAGGTCGCGCCCGGTGATGCGCAGTTCGTCCCCGCCCGCGTCCACCTCGTCGATGCGGCCGCGCCACGCCTCGCGCCAGGCGCCCGCGGGCACGTCCGCGCGGCGCGTGTCCAGCGGCACCGCAGCCACCTCCACCCGGAAGTACGCGCCCTCGCGCAGCAGCGGCTGGAAGGTGCCGTCCGCGCCCGTGTTGAGGAAGCTGCTTACCACCAGGGGCGAGAGGCTGAGGCGCATCCCGTCCGGGCCGTTGCGCGCGACGGTGACGGTGGCGTCGGAGACGGGTGCCTCGACGCTGTCCGACCAGCTCACGCCCAGCAGGTAGTCCCCGGGCAGGAGCGTGGAGAGGTCCGTCCACGTGGCGCCGCGCTGGACCAGGACGCGCAGGTGCGACGCGAAGCCAGCGGGACAGGTGAGGGCGGCTACTTCGGCGAGAGAGAGGGTGCGCATGTCAGGTGTCCTCCGGTTGCTGCCACAGTTCGAAGTCGAGGTACTGGCCCTGTACGCGCGCGCCGTCCTCGTCGTACTCCACGGGTTGCGCGTCGAGGGCCTGCCCCAGCACGCGGCACGGCCCAGGCAGGCCGGAGCCGGCGGCGGCGTGGTACGGCAGCGGGCCGAAGGGCGCCGTCGCAGCGGCCCACTGGGGCACCCACGCGGTCGGCACGGTGTAGGGCAGGTAGACGAGGTCGCTCACCGTGACGGTGGCGCTGGTGGCGCGCACCAGCAGCACGCCCTCGGAGGGCATGACTACGAGCCCCAGCTCGCCATCCATGTCATCGGCGATGCCCAACTCGCCGCCGTTGACGTAGAGGACGTTGGGCCCGAATCGCGCCACGACGTGCGTCCACTCGGGGCCGACGTAGTCGCTGCGAAGCCAGAAGCCCACGGTGCAATCCAGGCGCGCGGCCACCGACCACTCCACCTCTTCGCCCACGGCCAGGCGCATGGCGCCCGAGCCCCAGCGACCGACAACGCTCGTGCCCGCCTGCGGCTCGCCATTGAGGTTGGCCATCACCCCCTTGCTGGAGGTGAAGGCATTCTGCGCGAAGTCCCAGCTGTGGCCGTCACCGTCGAGGAGGCGGCGCAGCGCCTGGGCTTCCGCCATCGGCACGGGGGGCGTTCCTCCGGCCCAGGTGAAGACACGTTCCCTGGTGCCGCTCTGCGCCCAGCCGCGGAAGGTCCGCACGCGCGGGCCCAGCAGAGTGGGCTTCTGGACGAGCCCCTTCGACGCTGAGCACCGCACCTCGATGCCGCTGAGGGTGAGATAGGCCATGCCCCAAGAGAAGGGGCGGTCCGGGCGCTACGCGTACCGTGGGCCGACGGCGGCTGCCGTGCCGTAGAGGCGGATGCTCGCGCGCCGCTGCCTGTCCTCGTAGTCCTGCCTGGCCTGGGCCATGGCGTCGGTGATGTCGTAGCCGGTGATGTTGTACTGGACAGGAGGCATCGCCGCAGCGCTGGCAGTCCCAGCGGCGTTGGAGCCCCCCATGATGCGGTCGAGCAAGTCCTGCAGCGGGCCACCCAGGCCGAACGAAACATCACCTCCGCGGCTGATGGGGGGCAGCACTTCAGACCCGGGAGTCGTCGGGGTCGTGGGCATGCTCGGCGAGGGCTGCGTGCCAGTCGAGGTGGTGGGACCGTTCTGTTCGTCCTGCACGTCGAAGCGACGGAGGGCCACCTTCCACAACGCGGGCACGTTCGAGAGGGCCTCGTTCACGTCCTCCAGCGCGTCGCGATTCTTCAACACCTCGGCCGTCTCCCTCGCCTTGGCGAGGGCCGCGTCCCACGTCAGGTCCTCCAGTTCCTGGATGTTCCGCGCCAGTGACTCGACGTCCACCTTCGCGGACTCCATGCTGTTCGCCCAGCCGCGCAGGAAGCCGAGCGGGTGTGCGCCGAAGATGGAGATGTCCCCCAACTGGCGGAATACCCACTGGATGGCGGAGACGATGCCGTTCCACGCGCTGCCCAGTCCCTTGATGACGTAGAGGATGGCGATGGCCACGTAGCGGAGCACCTGGAAGAGTCCCTTGAGGACGTTGTCGAGCAACCACGCCGTGGCCTTGCCGATGGCATCGAGGGCAGGCGCGAGCATCTTCAGCACCATGCCCACCAGGACGATGATGGGTGCGATGCTTTCCATGGCCTCCCCCATCGCCTCCATCGACGGCTGTACGACCTCGACGATGACGGACACGAGGTAGCCGACGCCGCCCATGATGGTGTCGAGCCCGGTGGCCGCTGCGCCTAACAGGTCCTTCAACATCCCGATGACACCGTTGAGGACGGCGATGGCCTCGGCCATCTGGTCGGAGCCCATCACCAGTTCGCCGATGACCGCCACCAGCGCGGCCCACCAGCCCCCATCCTTGAATGCCTGCGTCGCCGTGCTGTAGAGCTGGCCGAACTCACCCATGCGCGCGACGAAGCCATCGAGGAGGGCTGCTATCGCCGCCCCTACATGCACCTTCGCTTCCTCGGCGAGTCGCTGGGCATCCCGCCAGATGGAGATGTTGGCCTCCTGGGCAGCCTCCATCTCGGTACGCGCGGCAGCGGCCAGTTCCTCGCGCGCCTCGCTCGACCTGTCGCGATTCCACTCAAGCTCGTCCGTCGCCTGGTCTGCGGCGTTAGCCAGCGACTCCAGCGACTTCGCCGCGTTCTCCTCGTCGGCAGCTGCGGCTCGGTCCGCCTCGCGCCTCACCGCCTCGTTCTCGTAGGCCTGGAGCTGGTCGTAGCTCTTCTGGCGGAGGTCTCCGTTCAGGTCGCCCGGCTGACGGATCCGCGCTTCGGCGTTGCCACCCAGCAAACCCATGAAGGATTTCAGCCTGTCTTCCCAGTCGGCGGCCCCGGACGACTTGAGGATGTCTCCGACGAACATCTTCACGCCCTCGGCGGAGTGCTTCATGCCATCGCCAGTGAGCCAGCCTGTCTGGTAGTCCCAGAACTTCTTCCCGGCCCAGACGACGTCCTTGCCGAACTGCGCGCCGGCCTCCCCAGCAACCTCCGCAACATTCTCTGCCGCCTGGGCCAGCTTTTGGCGCACACCCTCGGTGCCCTCCCAGAGCTTCTCCGCGCCCGTCATCAGGTCATCGCCCTGGAGCTTCTTGCCCGCCGCAAACGCCTTCTTCGCGTTGCCCATACCCAGCGCGTTGGCTATGGGTTCGAGTGCCGTGGATGCTCCGCGCACCAGGAAGGCAGCGAAGTCGAGCGCGCGTTTCACCTGGGCCTTGATTGATTCCGTGACGGCGTCGAACGCAATGACAAACACGTCCGCGAGCTTGTGTGCCACGTTGCCCAGGGCCGTCATCATCTTGCCCATGAACTCGGAGATGGTCTGCCATGTCTCCATTGCGGAGAGCCCAATGTCGCCCCAGGACTTGTAGATGCTGCCGGCGAGGAGCGTGATGGCTGCGAGCGCTGCGGCGATAGCAAGGATGGGGACGAGGGCGCCGCCGAAGCTGACGAGCATCTTCAGGACGCTGGAGAGCATGGACGGCGTGGCCTTGACGAACTCCACCATGGACTTGCCCAGGCCCTTGAAGCCCTCACCAACGCCCTTCATCGTGGGCGTCATCGCCTTGAAAGTCGTCCACAGCTTGGACATGCCGGCGCCCACGTCCACGTTCTTCATTGCCTGGAGGGCCTGCCATGCCTTGGTGGCGGCCGGGCCGACGCCGTTCAGCACGGGGCCGAGCTGCCCGATAATGGGCAGCACCGCCTTGACGCCCTGGAGCGCGATGCCGAAGCCCTTGGCCAGGCCCTCCACGGTGGCCGCCAGCTTGCCGACGAAGCCGATGCCTAAGCCGACGCCAGCGGTCCACGCGGCGAGACTGGCCGCCGCACGCTTCGCCTGGGGGCTCAACCGCTGGAAGTGCGCGACCAGGTTGGACAGGAAATCGCCGATGCGGCGCACCAGCGGGGTGAAGAGGTCGCCCACTTCCGCAGCGAAGGTGTAGAGCACCTCCTGGATGTGCTCCACCTCCGCCGCGAGCCGCGCGTTCGACTTCGAGGCGGCCACCACCGCCCCTCCGATGCCAGCGGCGACGACGGCGCCAATCTTTCCGATGGGGTCCGCCGCCTCCTTCACCTTCTTGGCGGTGTCCTCCACCTTCTTCACCAGCTTGCCGAGGTTGGCCACGGCCTCGCCAATGGACGCGGTGACTGCGACGTACAGATCTCCAACCTTCAACGCACCCATAAGGGGACTCCAGGACTGCTACCGCTTCGGCGTGGGCCTCGGGCCGAAGCGGTAGACGGTGGTGTTGGTGGTGGGGCCGCTCGCGGGCGTGCGGTGGGACGCAGCGGAGTGCTTCTGGACGCGCCGGTCGAACTCCTCGCGTTCCAGCGCGTTGTACGCGAGCAGGCGCACGACATCGGACCAGGGCCACGAGCGAACTTCCTCGGGCGAGCAGTGCATCATCTTCGCCACCCCGTAGATGGCATTCAGCTCGGGGTGGCTTCGGAGTTTCCCTGCTCCTCCTCCACTGTCTTGCCACCGAAGCCGGAGGTGAAGTCCTTCGCGAGGTCCACCAGCCAGGGCTCCAGCTTCACGGCCTCCAGGTCCTCGCGGCTGTTCATGTCGAAGGCGCGGCGGCGCCCGCCCGGGTGGTTCAGGCAGGCGATGGCGACACGGGCCAGGAAGTACACGCCGGCGTCTTCGTTGACGGGCTTGCGTTCCGCGTCAATCTCCCCGGCCTCCTTGCTCATCTTCAGCACGAGGGTCTTGTCGCCCGCCGACGGCTCGCAGATGTCGTAGGGGGCGCCGTCGATGTCGACGCGCTTGATGAACTTCCGGGCGGTGCCGATGGGCTTGCGGTACTGGGGGACGTCGCTCATGTCTGTCTTCTCCGGGGTAGAGGACTGCGATGGAAGGAAGGGGCGGCTACACCTTGACGGGCGCGCCCTGGCCGTTGAGGGAGGCCGTCAGCTTGTCCACGTCTGAGGACGGGCCACCCGAGTCGAAGGACATGATGCGCGCCGCGTACCGCACCCCGCGCTTGCCCGCGGTCGCCGCCTCGTCCTTGATGACGTGCAGGTAGCCCACCTGGCCGGAGAGCATGTGCGTCTCCATCAGGTCCTGCGCAGCGTTGCCCGCGATGCGGTGCCCGTTGAGGCTGATGGTGAGGCCGCGCAGTGTGGCGGCGTTGCGCTTGTATCCGTCGCCGCCGAAGTAGTTCATGTCCACGCTGTCGATGGCCGTGGACACGCTGCACTCGTTGATGCCGTCCAACTCCGTAGAGGGCGTCTCGGACGTGCCATCCTCCAGGCTCACGAGGGTGGTGGTGGGCGTGGCGGTGAAGTGGACGCGCTGCGCGTAGAGGACTTCGGGTTCTCCAGCCATGATTCAATTCCTTTCACTTCGGGGGAAACAACTCTTTCAAAGCCTGCTCAATGGCAGCCTTCACGCTCTTGCGGCCGACGGAGCGCGAGCGGCGGAAGGCCTTCCGCAGGAAATGCGGCTCCGGGTTGACGATGTCCCGGTCCCAGTGCACGCCCTCGTGGATGGCGCCGGCCGCGTGGTGCGCGTAGCCCGCCACCCAGGTGACGGAGAGGCGCCGGTCCATGTGGTACTCGGGCCCGTCCAGGTAGCCTGTCTCCGCGAGCGGGCGCTCAGAAGGCTTCTCGTTCCCGTGCTCGTCGTACTCGATGTCCCTGTCCGCGCGCGGCACATCGAACTGCGAGAGGTCCAGCGCGTGGCGCACGGTCGCGTAGCAGGCCTTCTCCAGCTTGCTCAGCACGCGCTGCGGCTGCTGGCGCAGCTTGAGGAGCGGGGCGAGGTCGAGCTTCACGCGGACAGGCATGTCCGAAGAGAAGGGGCGGCGCCTGGCGTCAGACGACGTGGGCGAGGGTGACGGTGAGGACGAAGCGGTGCCGGTGGTTGTCGCCCTCGCCCAGGTAGGAGGGCAGGCCCTGCGAGCGGCAGGAGACGTAGCCGGGGACGGCCGCCAGGTGCAGCGCGCGCCAGCACCCGCGGGCCAGGGACTGGGCCTCCAGGTAGTCACGGCCGCGCACCAGCACCTGGACGTCCCGCTGAAGGTAGCTGCGCCCCGTGCCCATGTAGTCCTCGGGCGCGGCGCCCGGCATCTCACGCACGGCCACCGCCAACGGCGGCGCCGGCATGGGCATGGGCCCCGTGTAGAGGCTGGGCGGGGACGCCGTCCGGGAGACGCCCAGCGCGGCCGCGTCCAACAGCTGGGCCACGTGGAGCTCCACATCCTTCAACGCGTCGGCCATCAGACGTACACCTCGTAGTGGTCCAGCGCTCCGCGGATGTCGAAGCACGGGGTGATGCGCAGCGGGAGGCGCCGCGTGTTGAGGTCGCCCGGCGTGGTGCCGGGCAGCCAGAGGCCGTCCCCGGGCCGCACCTCCACCTTGGTGAAGAGGACGGCCTCGGAGGTGGCGTCGGTGCCGTCGGAGGTGACGAGGCGCTTCGTGCTGCCCTCGAAGCGGCAGGCGTGCACGGTGGGCGCGGAGAAGTCGTCCTGCCCGCGGTCGTTGACGCCCAGTAGCCGCGCCAGGCCGAAGCGCTGCTTGAGGCGGTGGCCCAGCAGCATCACACCACCCCCTGGCGCGGGCGGCGGTACCGGGCCACCAGGCGCCGCGCTCGCGCGGGCACCGCGGGCAGCTGCCCGTCCTCGTCCGTGGCGCGCGTCAGGGAGGTGCCGCCGATGGACTCGGAGACGGCCTCCTCTGCGCCGTCCCCGTGCACCAGCGCGCCCACCACCATCTGCGCCGCCAACTGGAGGTCCGCCGGCAGGTCCACCTGTAGCCCCACGTCCAGCGCCGCCTGGCCGGGTGTCACCCAGCCTGCGTCGTAGGTGACGACGAGCTCGCCCGTGTCCTCCACGTGCAGCGGTGTGGAGGAGACGCCGGGTGAGTAGCGGCCGGTGAAGGGCCACGCCTCCCCACGCGCCAGCACCCGCCCCATGACGGCGGACTCGAGCGCGTACGCGGCGGCCGGCAGTTCCACGCCGCACACCTCCACGCGCGTCACCTGGCGCACGCCGCCGGAGCGCAGCCAGAGGTAGCGCCCGCCCGGGCTGGCCACCGACTCCACGACGGCCAGACGCCGGTGCAGCGGGTAGCCCACGTGCGAAGCCAGCGTCAGAGACGCGGCGGTGATGAGCAGTGGCAGGCGCTCGGGATCCGCTGCGTCGCGCACGGTGGTGGGCAGCTGGGCGGCGGTGAGCAGGTCCTCGATGGCAGGCATTGGCACCTCGGAGCAGAAAGAGGGCCGGGGCGGCACGAGGCCACCCCGGCCCGGGCAGGCACGGGAAGGGGAAGGCGTGCCCGCCGCTACACGGGATTCCGGTTGGAGCCGCCCAGCACCAGCACCGCGCCGGTAATGAGCGTCGGCGAGCTGCCGCCGGTGAAGGACAGCACCTGCTTCACGCGCAGCTGGTCGTGGTCATCGCCCAGGAAGGAGATGTCCAGGTCCAGCTCCGCGGCGCCGGACTCGGCGGTGGCGATGACGGAGAGCTCCTGGCCATCGCGGTCCACCACGGGGGCCCACGCGCCCGGTGCCCCCTCCGCGCCCGCCGTGCTGCCCCGGGACTCGAAGGTGAAGGTGGCGCTGATGCCCGTGGGCGTGCCGGTGGCAGCGCCCACCGCGACGGCGAGCACCGCCGACCGGAAGGACAGGATGTCGACGACGGGGCCCTGCGTGGTGCCGGCCGCGCGCGCCGCGGGCGCCAGGGCCAGGTTGTTCGTCTTGATGTACGCGCCGATGTTGGCGAGCGAGGGATGCATGCGAGTGCTCCTGGTGAGGGTGGAGGTCGGCGGGATGCCGGCCTAGTAGGTGACACCCGTGCGGACGGAGAAGGCCTTCGGACGGCGCACCTGCCAGTCGCCCTCCTGCACCCCGCGCAGCGTCTTGCGGTCGCGATTGAAGTCGTTGCCGTTCTCGCCCAGCTCCATCTCCAGCGGCGAGGCGTTGCCGAAGTACAGCTCCTGCGCGAGTCCGAAGCCGATGATGTTCTTGCCCGCCAGCGTCTGCGTGTGCCCCACGGGGAACCCGTTGATGGTGGGGTTCTGCAGGTCCTGGAGGCCGGGGAACACCCAGCCGCCGGTGCCAGACGAGGCCGCGTCGCGCAGGCTGGAGAGGCCCATCATCGTCGTGGAGGTCATGAAGTAGAACGGGTTGGCGCCCTCCAGCGGGATGTTCGCCTCCATGACGTCGGCCACCATGGCCTTCAGGTCCGCGACCTTCTGTTCGATGGTGGTGCCGGTGATGGCCTTCTTCGTGATGCCAGCGGTGTTGACGATGCCCGTCGGCGTCTTCGAGCCCTTGCCCACGAGCCCCGCCTGGTCGAAGGCCAAGCCCATGGCACGGCCCACGTCGGCGGCGAGCTGCTCGGCGGAACGCAGGTTGCCCTTGCGCATGAGGCTGTTGGCGATGCGGATGGTGCCCATGGCCTTGAAGGCGCCGAGGATGAGGTCCCCCGTGTCCAGGTCGGACTCGCTGGACTCCTCGTCTTCGCCCTCCCACGCCACATGCACGCCTTCGTTGATGACGCCGATGGTGAGCTTGGAGCCGTAGCCCGACTCGATGCGCGGGCCGGCGCGCAGGAGGATGGAGGCGGGGCGCAGCGCGTCGATGATCTCCTCGCTGCGGGACTCGCGCGCCCAGATACTGCCGCCCTGGGCGAAGACGGACTCGAAGACGCCCGCGGACTTCACCTTCTCCAGCCACTCACGCAGCGGCTGGTTGAGGTTCTTGGCCTTCTCGCGGCCGGTGCGGTCCTCGTACTCCAGGAAGGCGGCCTTGAGGCGCAGGCCCAACGCGGCGAGCGCCGGCTGCTCCGTGTCGAACATGCCCTTGTACTTCAGCAGGGCGGGCGCGCGACCGGGCGCCGCGGGGCTGATGATGGCGGGACGCGCGGCGAGCGCGGCCTCGACGTGCTTGAGGATGATGGGCGCGAGCGCGGCCTCCACCACCGGGGGGACGGCGGCGGGCGCGGCGAGCTTCGGGGGCGTGGACATGACAGCTCCTGCGGAAGGGTTGGGTGATGCGTCCAGTTGGAGAGAAGGGGCGGCGCCGCGCGCGGCTACGCCTTCTTCGTGACGAGGCTGCGGAAGTACTTCGTCACCGCGTCCTCGCCCTCGGCAGCGCCCTCTCCTTCCTGGCCCTCCTCGCTCTTCGTCTCCTCGGGCGCCGGCACCAGCTTCGCCACCATCTCCTTCACCTCGGCCACCAGCGCCTTCGTCTCGGCGATGTCATTGGCCATCTGGTCGAACGTCTGCTGCACTTCCTCGGGGGTCGCCATGCTCTTGAGTCTCCGCGCGGAACGCTTCGCGCCAATGCCCGTGATGGAAACCTCCACCAGCTCCGCCTGCTGCACGTCCTCGCCACCCCTGTCGTTGGGGCGGGCGGACAGCGTGAGGTAGCCGATGGAGCACGCGTCGAGGGTGCGGGCTTTCACCTTCGCAGCGCAGAGTTGAGAGACTTCGCCGATGCCATCGAAGAGGGGGGACATGAGCGGCTCGCCGCCCTCCCACCAGATGCGCGCGCGACCGACGGGGAAGCGGCCGGAGGCCTTCGGGTCCTGGTGGCTGTGGTCCCAGTAGAGGGGCACGTCCGCCTGGCCGGGCGGTAGGCGCAGCGCACCCGCCGCCATCCGGTCCCCGTCGCGGTCGTACTCCTCTGGCGGGTCAATCAGCCGGAAGACGGGAGGCGTGCTGGCCTGCGCGGGCGGCGCAGCAGTGGCGGGGGGCTCGTAGAGCTTCAGCTTGAGGGCGCGCGTGCTGCGCTTGGTGCGCGGGCGTCTGTCCATGCCCCAGAAGAAGGGGCGGCGCCTGGCGCTACAGCCGCCCCTCTTCGCCGCTCCTGTCTCTCGGCGGGTTGGGTGTGGCGTTCGCGGACGCCGACTGCGGGTTGTTGCCCCCTCCAGCACCGGGCAGGGGAGGGGGGCGCTTGCCCTCGAGGAGCGGGTCCGGCTCGTAGCCCGCCAGCTCGCGCACCTCGTTGTAGGTGAATGCCTCGGTAGGCTGCGTCGTCATCAACCTGAAGACACGCTCGAACTCCTGAGGGCGCGGGTCGTCGTAGTCGAGGATGGCGTCCCTATCGACGAGGGGCACCAGGCAGTGCTGGAGCCACGTGCGCCAGAACTCCAGGCGGGGCAGGACGGCGAAGTCCGCGAGGGTGTACTCGGCGCTCTCCGCAGTGGAGCGGTTGCTGGACGTGAGGTCGCCCACCAGTTCCGGCGGCACGTTGTACGTCTGGCGGATGAAGTCCAGCAGACCCTTCTTCAGCTCCTCCGTCTGGAGCTCCCGGAAGTTCACCTGCACCTGCGCAAGAGAGACGCCCGCTGGCGCGAACCACACCTTGCCCGCGTTGCTCGGGCCCTGGTGCTGTGCGTTGAAGCGCGCTTCCAGGTCTTGAGCAGACTCGCTCGTGGTGCTGCCGTCGTCGTCACTCTTGTTGCCCAAGCCAACGATGGCAGCCGGAACGCCCCCGCGTTCGAAGGTAGACTTCGTCGCGCGGGAGATGGCCTCCGCCGTGTCCAATTCATCACCCAGTGCCATGCCGGCGCCGGCCCCACGGTCCTCGGGAGCCTCCGGATCCAGGTGCTTGAACCAGAGGACGTCCGACTCGGACACCGCGCCGACGAAGGTGTTGTAGCTGAGGAAGAAGACGGGGGACTCCGGCGTGGGCGTCATCATCACCCGGTGTGGAGGCACCACCTCCCAGCCCACCACGCGGCCGGTGTCATCCCGGCGCAGCCAGAAGAAGGCCTCACCCACCAGGTCCACGTGCTCCTGACTGAGCTTTCGGTAGGCCCGCCCGGGGTACTTCGGGTGCGGCGCTTCCAGCAGGCGCAGCAGTTCGTGGTCCGGCAGTTCCACCAGTTCGCCCGCGGCGCTCGCATCCTTCAGCGCCTTGGTGCGCAGCGCTGGGTCGGCGGACTTCAGTCGCTGGTCGAGCACGCCCAGGACGCCGGGCCGGGCGCGCTTATAGACGCGCCAGCGGGGCGTGGCCACCTTCTCGGCCACGGTGTCCACCACGAGGCGCAGCCACGCGTTTTCCTTGTACGCGCGCAACACCTCGCGGCTGCCTCGACGCGGACTGAAGCTGACGAGCGGCAGGGCGTGAACGAGCTGCTGTCCACCGCCCCGAGGTGTCGGCACGAGACCGAGCGCCTTCGCGACGCGAAAGAGAATGGAGGCCATGCCCTCCAATAAGGGGTGGCTACTCCTCGCCGCTCGTGTCCTCGGGCTCCGGGTCCGCCGCCGCGCCGACGTTGCGCCGCATCTTCACGACGTGCTTGTAGATGGGCCACACCATGGCATCCACGCGGTCATCCCGCGCGTGGCCGCCCGGGGCACCGGTGAACTTCGACAACTGCTCCTCCAGCTTGTCGAGCTTCCCCACCATGTGCACGAGGCCCGCCGCAGCGAGCATGGATACGGGCGCCGCGCGCTCCGCCTTCGAGTTGCGCGCGCGCTCGGTGAGCACCTTCACCTTCGCCAGGGTATGGATGGTGGACCGCACCATGCTGCCGCCCGTGTTCGTCTCCGCCATGATCCACGCGCGGGGCCGCCCGCCGCTGTCCTTCTTCGCGTGGGGCTCCCAGGCCTTGAGCGCGGCCACCGCCTTCTTCGCCCAGGCCGCCGGCTCCGGGCTCTTCAGGGAGAGGTCTGCGAGCACGTAGGCATGGTCGCGCCCGTCCTCCTCGCGGCGCACGCCCACCACCACGATGCCGTGCATGTCCGCGCCCTTCTTCTCGCCGGTGGCGGGGTCCAGGCCCACGACGATGAAGTCGAAGACGGAGGGCGCGTCCTTCGGCTTCACGCGCGAGGCGTTCCAGTCCACCCCCCTGAAGAGGGCCGGGTCCAAATCGAACTCCAGCTCGCCGTAGAACTCACGCCTGCCGATGGCGCTCTTCGCTGCGTCACGCGCCTGGAGGGAATAGGCGTCGTCCAGGTGCGCGCTGTTGTCCAACGTGCTGGAGCGCGAGAGCACGAGTCCATCCCGCTGCTTGAGGATTTCGCGGAAGAGCTCCGTGGGCGCGGGCGTGGTGGTGATGACCTTGCGGCTGGAGCGTCCCAGCTTGCGCATTCGCGCGGACGTGCCGCGACCGACGCGGCAGCACTCATTCCAGACGGCGACGGGGTCCTTCTTCCAGGCCACCACCTCATCCAGCCACTCGAAGGTGTAGCCGTAGCCGCGGAACTTGTCCGCGTCCGCAGCCGGCAGGTAGTCGGCCTTCACGCCATTGGGGAAGATGAGCTGCTTCTTCGACTTCAGATGCTCGGGGCGGAACCACGGCGGCGCCAGGGTGATGATGCCGCTGGGGCCTTCGAGCTGGTTCTTCTGAATCTCCGTGTACGTGGGGCCGACGATGAGGATGCGCGCCTCGGGGTCCGCCTTCGCCTCGCGCAGCACGGCACAGGCGCCCGCGTGCGTCTTGCCGGCGCCGCGCCCGCCCAGCAGGAACCACGTCCGCCAGCGCGCGTGCTCGGCGGCAATCATGTCCGGCGGCTGCTGGGCGGGGCGGAGGGAGTACTCGGGCTCGTAGAAGAGGACGAGCAGCTCCTGGGGCGTGAGGCCCAACCGGTCCGAGAAGCCCGCCGTGGTGCCGAACTTCTCCCGGAGGATGAGCGCCAGTTCATCCAGGCGCGAGTGGCGGCCGTGCGTCTCGGGGCGGATGACGGGAAGGCCATGGAGCAGGTCCTTCCCGGCGGTGACGGCTTTCGATTTGGTCATGCCCTCCGAGAAGGGGCGGCTACTCGCGGCAGGCGAGGGCGCGCGCCCGGGCCACCAGCGCGGCCACGTCGGCGGCGACCTGGTTCGTCACCTTCTCGTCCACCCAGGCGCCCGAGTTGTCACGGACCGACAGGGCGCGGAAGGCGGAGGCGGACGCGTCGATGAGCCCCGCGAGGGCCACCGGGGTGACGGGAGCGGACGCGACCTTGACGATGGAGTCCGCCGTCTCCTGGAGCTGCGCGTCGAGCGCCTTCAACTCGGCGGCGGCGCTGGAGATGTCGGCGGTCGCCGCGACGTGGAAGTCGCCCACCTTCCGGTCCACCTCGGACGGCTCGCCCTGGACGGTGTCGGCCATTTCCTGCGCCTTGGCGAGGGACTCCTCGGGGGAGCACCCCTCCGCCTCCTGGATGGACTTGGCCAGCGACTCGGTGGAGGCCATGCGCCAGTGGGCGGTTTCGGTGCTCGGGGTGGACGCGGCGGACGGCGTGGACGGGGAGGACATGCGGTGCTCCTGAGTGGTGGTTGGACTGCACCACCCAGAAGGGGTGGCTACTCCTCCGGGGCAGGTGGGGGAGGCTCCAGCTTCTTGTCCTCGTTCGTGAGGAAGCGGGCCAGCCGCTCCGCCAGCGTCTTTTGCGCCTCATCCGGGGTGACGAGCTCGAAGGCGCCACCGTCGCTGCTGGTGGGCCCCGCGGTGCGCGGCAAGGTGAAGTTCTTCGGGTCGCTCGTGGCCAGGCGCCAGCGGACCCACTTGTCGTTGAAGGCGCGGTTGCCGATGTTCTCCATCGCGGCTTCCTGGAGGACACGCCGGAAGTGCGCGGCGGCCGCGTCGTACTCCATGACGAAGGCCGTGTAGACGTCCTCCTTCCCGCGCTCGACGGACTCGGTGCCGCGCGTGCGCCACCCTTGGACGACGGTGTCCGTGGTGCCGACGGCGGCGGCCGCGTCGCGCAGGGTGTCGCCCGCGGCGATGCGGCGACACAGCTGCGCGCCGAGCTGCGGCGTCAGCGTCGTCACCGGGCCGGGCTTGCCCAGGGGCCGATAGTTGAGGAGCGGGTCGAGGCTCACCAGCTCTTCGGGCTCGCGCTCTGGCTGGTGGTCGCGGTGGCGGGCCATGCCCTCCAGAAGGGGCGCCAGCGCACGCGCGCTTCGAGCCTTCCGCGCCCACGTGCGAGCGCCGAAGACGCGCCAGCGGCCCTCCAGGAACGCGTAGGGGGCAAAAAATCAGGGGGTCGTCTCAGAGCTCGCCGGGATTTTCCGGGAGTTTTCCGTGCCGTAGGATTGCAGCGCTCCGAGCAATCCTTTCGGAAGGCGTACGTGTGGGTTTCCCACCCCAGGGGGCCGCGCCCGCCGTGTAGGACATGCCCGCGCCGCCCCTTCGTCCGTATTGGTCAGGAAACGCCAGTACGCTGGACTTCATCACCGGAGGACGTACCCATGCCGAACCAACCAACGAACCCGCTCGTCTACAAGGTCACGGTCAACTCACGATTTGTGCAGATGCTGCTTGATGCTCTGCCTGGCACGACGATGGCCCTGCTCTCTCGGCAAATGAACGACTTCGCGGCAAGGGCTGCACGCGACGCCAAGCCTGTGCCCGCTGGTTTCGTCGGGTTTGGCGAGATCGAGTCGACCGACGTGGACGGGTATCACATCGTCTTCAACAACGACCTCAAGGAACGGCGCCTCGACATCATGGGTGTGGTGACCAGAGGGTGTCGTTGTCCCGTCGATGCCCGGGGCCAGCAAGGGGAATGCCGCTGTTCCACCTCCGATATCGACGAGCTCCTGAAGTTCATCGACACGCTGGCCTACATCGCTGCGTCAAGCGGCACGAGCGTAACGCTTCCGGCCCACGTCTGGACTCGGTATGCCGAGAGCCGCGCGCCGGGCCAGGAAGATCCGACCAGCGTGCGCATGGATTGTGAGCCCTTCGGGCAGGTCGTCATCGAGTGCATGCGCGGCGACCAGCACATCGACACCTGCTCATTGCTTTCTCTGTACAGGTCTGGAGACTTGAAACGCCGGCGCAGCCTCGCTGATTAGAGTCGCCCGCGCCGTCGCCCCTTCCTCCGGAGAATGACCAACTCCAACGGACGCATGACGGTGACGGACCACGAGGGGCGGGAGGTGGGCGCCCTAAAGCCCGTGACGCCGTACCTCGACGGACTTCTGTACGACAGCAGCACCCCCCGGCCGCGCGTCGATGAGGCGGTGGACCGGCTGCACCTCGGCTGGTTCGGATGGGATGCGGACGGCCGGGACGCGGAGCCCGCGCGATGAGCGAGCGCCGCTTCCCGCTGATCCTGTCCCCCGAGGAACGCAAGGCTGGGGCGCCCACGAGCATGCCGTGGGCACTCGCGGAGCGTGCCTACGTCGTCTACTGCGACCGCTACAGTGGTGGGGGCCAGACCCTGGAGCGCGTCGCACAGCGTGGCGGGTTCTACACCGGCGAGATGGACCTGTTCATTCCGGGTTGGCGCCAGGAGCTGGGGCTGTGACGTCCTGTTCCTGCCCGCGCACACGCGAGGACCTGCCGTGCCCGGTGCCTGGCTGCTCTGCGGGCGTGGCGCTCCCGCGGGGCTACCACCGAGGACCGGGCGGTAGGCGCTGGCGCCGCGAGCTCGTCCCGGGCCCGCCCGGCGAGGCGTCCCGGTGGGCGTGGACGCGCTGGGCGCCCGCCGCGCCGCGCAGCCCGCGTGCTCCAGGGTGAGGCACCGCCCCTTCTGACGGGCATGCCCCCCGTCAGCACCGAGTCCGCTGTCCTCATCCTGGCCGTGAGCCAGCTCCTGGTTCCGCTCCTCAACGGCCTGCTGTCGCGCCGGCAGACGAAGCACGAGTCCGCAGTGGACCAGGTGCCCCTGCTGGTGCAGTCGCTGGGCGCGGTCGCCCAGGACGTGCGCGACATCAAGGCGGAGCTGCGCGTGGTAAACGAGCACGCCGCCATGCTGAAGGTGGTGGAGCTGCGCCTCCGGGCCCTGGAGGACTGGATGGGCGCCGCGCGGCCACAGCTGCACCAGGTGGTGAACCACGTCACGCTGCTGATGGGCGAGCGAACCTCCAGGCAGCTTCAGCACGCCGCCAACGTGGTGGCCAAGGATGCGGGCCCTGGCCACCCGTGAGGAAACAGACTTCAACAGCGCATTGCACTCCGGCGGCGGTTGATTACCGACCCTCGCGCCGCTCGACCTCTGCATTCGCGTCCCTGTTGATCTTCTGCAAGGCATCGATCTCCTTCAGGCAGGCGGCACGCGTCTTCTGAGGATCGACGTAGTTCACGTAATCCCCGCGTTGAATCGCCTCGTCTGCCTGCCTGAGGAGCACCTGTACAGACTGGACGTAGACGGTCGCTTCGCGAGCAACCTCGCGCAGCGCCGTGCTGGACTCCATGGTGAACGCGTACTCCAGCTTCTCCCTCAACCCATCGCTGACGCTCATCGCTCGTTCTCCTTCTGCAAACCTCGCAGCATCACTGGCCCATCACGCTGGCCACGCGCATGGCAGCAGGCCACTGGGCGCCCCTTCTGGGGAGGACGCCTCTTTGCCCCGGAGCCCGCCGTGCCCATTATCACCTCGCAGCGCGCCACCTTCCTGCAGCTTGTCCTCGCCCAGATGCACTCGCCCTACCGGTGGGGCGCGAAGGGCCAGCGCACTTCGGTGGAGGGCCCGCGCCTCTTCGATTGCAGCGGCCTCGTGACGTGGGCTTGGCACCAAGTGGGCGGGAAGGACTGGCGCGCGACGCACAACACGGACCGGCTGTGGGCGGAGTGCCTGCCGGTGGCGAGCGTAGCGGACCTCCAGCCCGGAGACCTGGTGCTGTACGGCAAGGCCGGGGACCCGGATCACGTCATGGTGCACGTGGGCGCGGGCGTGGTGGTTGGTGCGTCCGGGGGCGGCAGCAAGACGCTCACGCTGGAGGACGCGGCGCGCGCGGACGCGAAGGTGAAGGCCTTCACGCGCGTGGAGTACCGGCCGGACCTGCTGGGCTTCCGGTGCCTGCCCTTCGTCTCGTGACGCGCGCAGGCGCACGTGAGACTACGCCTGAGCTGGCGGGGGTTGGCGGGCCAGCATCACGCCTAGAATCCACCGCCACGCCGCGCGCCAGTCGACGCCAGGTGCCGCCTCCTTGTCGAATCGGTCGAGCGCCTCGCCGACGGACACGCCGGCGGGCCAGTCAATCCTGATGGCGGCGACGGTCTGCTGCTGCGGGGTGTCGCCGGGAGCCTCAAGCAGCACGCACCACTGTTGCCCGTCCCCCTCCGACGCAATCAGCATGTCTGCGACAGGCCAATCGCGGCCCGTTGCATCCGGAAGCGTGATTCCTGCGACGGGCGGGACCGGCACATGCAGCGTGCGCCCGCGCACCGTCACGTCGTCGCAGTTGTAGCCCTGGAGCTCCGTGCTGCGGGCGGTACGCGCCAGCGCGTCGGACATCACCATGGAGTGGTGCCCATGTGCTCCCCACCGGAGTTGCATCCACCGCTCGAGCAGCTCCTGGCGCGACCACACCAGGTCGGTCTTGCCTTCCAGCACGGCCAGCTGCGTCTCTGTCACAAGCGGGTCCAACTCCGCGTCCTGGAACCGCTCGAAGCCCACTCGGCCCACCACGTCCTCTAACGCCAGGAGCGGCATCTCCCTGGCGATGCGCAGGGCCATGGCCTCGGAGAGCGCTCCATCGCTCACGGCCTCTTGCAGTGCGGAGGGGCCGCCACGTGCCCAGTAGACGCGCGCTTCAATGCCTGGTCCCAGCGAGTTCAGTACGTACATGGCGCGGCAGTAGGCGCCGCGCCCGCGACGAAGGGGAATACCTCCGACGTGGTAGCTGAACGAGGCACCCCTTCTTCGTGGTGCAGCTCCAACCCCCTGAAACGGGAGCAACACCATGAAGAAGCGTCTCACTCTGGCCGCGGGCCTCGCGGCCCTCCTCACCGCGCCGACGGCCCTCGCCCAGGCGTCCACCGGTGCCACCGCGGACACGAGCATCCAGACCGTGCTCATGTCGGCGGCCGTCACCGCCGTCCCCATCGTGGCTGCGGCCCTGGCCACCCTCATCTCGGCCGCGCTCTACGCCCTCACCAAGAAGCTGAACGCCCAGGCCGGGGACTCGAAGCTGGCCCAGGTGGGCGCCCGCGTCTCCATGCTGGCGGAGTCCACCGTCCGCGAGTTGGAGGTGACGATGCGGCCGAAGCTGGAGGCCGCCGCCGCCGATGGAGTCCTCACGGCCGAGGAGCTGGCGAAGATCAAGACGGAAGCGCTCACGCAGCTCAAGGCGAGCCTGGGCGAGCACGGGCTGAAGGAGCTCCAGGCGGTGCTGGGCCTCACCGCCGGCAGCATCGGTACCTTCCTGGGTGGCCTCATTGAGGCGGCCGTGGACCGGATGAAGGCGGGCAAGGCGACGCCCTCCACCACCATCGCGGAGGAGGTCGTCTCCGCCGCGCAGGCCCTGGGCGCCATCGGTAGCACGGCCGCGCTGGCCCCGGCCACGGCGGTCCCTTCGATGCCCTGCGGGTAGCAGTCGCCGCGGGGCTGTCGCGGGTGCTGAGTGACGTGCCGGTGAGAAGCGGGTACCTGGAGGCCCAGGCCGGCGTTTCCTCCCTCACGGGCGCCTACGCGCGCCTGGAGGGCGGGGCGAGGCTCCGGGAGAACCTGGGCGTCTTCGGCTTCGCGGAGGCCACCGCCCGCGAACGCATGGCTGGCGCGGGCGTGAGGTGGACCTTCGGCTGGTGATGCACCGCGGGTCCGCCTTGGGCGTCCAGGGCGGGCCCGCTGCTCGCACTTAGCCAGACAGGCTTTAAAAAAGCGAAATTCAAACTATTTATGGTGTTGCTAGTTACCCTCCCTGGGTTCACGCAGACGCTGTTTTGATTTGACTGAATGTGTGTCAGACCTGGGGCCGTCATCCAACCTCACTGGGGGGGACATGCCGGCTTCGCAGGTCTTTGGCAGTGGTCACTACGTTCCGATTCTCAAGGGAAAGCTGGGGGAGTTCAACGCGCTCCGTCAGCTCTATGCTCCGGATAGGGCAGCACTTACTCCGCTCATCGAGGTTCCCCCGGTCGACTGGGACTACGATGACGATCAGGCCAAGAAGTCCGAGGCGGCTCATCTCGATGCCGTCAGAGATAAGCTCATCAAGGCGTGGGGAACGGACCGCCCTTTCTTCTTGGACTTGGCGCCTGCTGAACTCTCCCCTGCTGTTGTCGGGGACCCTGCCAACCGTCACGCGTACACGTACTTTTTCGATGCCGCGCGCGCGAAGGGGCTGCTCCCTGTTCCGGTGGTGCCCATCAATCCTGATGCGGCGCTGTTGGCTGCCGTACTCGCCATCCTCGCCAAGGATCAGCGCGGCGTCATGATTCGGGTGTCGCGCGACGACCTCTACTCTCCGGCGTTCGTGCAGCAACTCGGCCAAGTCACGACGTGGCTCGGGCTTCCGCTCGCTCAGATTGACATGCTGATCGACTTGGAAGAGGTCGATGCGAGCAATGTTGCTCCGTACCTCATGGCCCTGTCGCAGGTGGTTCCGCAGTTCCCGAATGTGAACGCGTGGCGGACGTTCACGTTGGCAGGCTGCAGCTTTCCCCCGTCGCTCGCCGGGGTTGCTGTGGGCTCCGTGGTTCAGCTCCCGCGCGTCGAATGGGGACTCTGGAAGAGCCTGCTTGGCAGGCTTCCGGCGGGGGCTCGCGTGCCGACCTTCAGTGACTACGCCGTCGCCAATGCCGACCTGCCGGACATCGATCCGCGATTCATGTCGCCGCTCCACAACATCCGGTACACCATCGACAGCGAGTGGCTTGTCCTTCGCGGGCAGAGCGTCAAGAAGCAGAAGGGGCCTTCGAATGCCACCCTCTGTCAACTGTTGATGGGACGTCCCGAGTTCTGTGGCCCTCTGTTTAGCGAGGGCGACAAGCACATCGTCGCCTGCGCCACCGCTCAGACCGGGCCGGGCAACATGATGACGTGGCGGCAGGTGGGGACGAACCACCACCTCACGTTCGTGGTGCGGCAGATCGCCAGCCAGATCGCGCTTTCAGTGCCGCTCGTACCTGGTCCCGCAACTGGTCAGGCGCAAGGCACTCCGTGAGGCGTTCGTAAAGGAACGCGCGGGGCTTGCTACGCACGCCCCGCGCGGCTCCGGCCTGCTCAAGCAGCGCGAGGGCCTCAGGTCGCCAAAGCAGCCGGGCAACCGAAATCATTTGCTGCTCCGGATTTCGCGCCGCAAGCCTGTGGGCTTCGACACGCACCGCACGTCCCTCCACCGAGTGCGCGATGCTCAATCCCCACCACTCCGGTACAAGAGCTGAGGCCTTGGCCAGATGCCCTTCCGCGACGACTAACGTCGCGCGGTCAAGTGCGGCGCTGTAGGCCGTCACCTGACGAGGTAGCCGTGTCAGGGTGTCGCGCTCGCTCTTGAGCTCGTAGCCGTGAATCTCTCCGTTGATCACCACAACGTCAACGCGGACGTCGCCGTGTTCCAAGCCGAACTCGTCGAGCAGACGCGTGTCATCGTCGTCGGCATGCTCAGCGCGGAGCTGCTCCCAGATGGCGTGGCGAACGTCGATGTCACGCATGGCCCATCGCTCTCGGCTTCAGGTAGACCGTCATCCTCTGCCGGTCCAGGTAACGAGGACTCCAGCTTCTGCAACTCATCTTCCAGTTCCCCCTCATTGAAGGGTCGCCAGGATCCGTGGGTTCTTCAGCAGGCCTCAACACCTACTACCCCGGCTCATTCTCGGCAGTGGGCTCAGGAAGTTGCGTCCTCGAAGATGCAAATCGGGACGCTCGGCAAGCAGCCGTGCGGCCGTCCTCTTGGGGGTGTTCGGCACGGTGACGAGCAGGACCAGCCACCCTGCGAATGAGGGCTTTCCACCGGTACCGGTGGCGGCCGCGCCGCTGCCCGCAGCGGTGGCCGCTGAGCTCCGTGCGAACTGGTGGCAGAGGGGCATCACAGAAAAACGTGATAGCGCTGTCCTCACGGCAAGTTAAGTCCCGGGCTTGGAGTTCGCCCTACTGGGTAGGGTCCGCCTTGAGGGCGTTGCCGTATCGGCATCCCCCGTGCACCACGCGCGCGCGTGGTGCGACCTCCGCGCCACGTGTCCTACGAGGCCCCCAGAGTGAAGCCCTACTTCCAGACCGACACCATCACCCTGTACCACGGCGACTGCCGCGACCTGCTGCCCGGACCCCCGTCCGAATCCGTGGACGTACTGCTCACCGACCCGCCCTATGGGATGGCCTACGAGGCCAAGGGCCGGAGCGGCGCGGCCATCCGCGCGGACGGCTCGCGCCAGGGCATGCGCGTCTTCCGCCAGGCGCTCACCGCGGCTGGCCCCGCGCTGAAGCCAGACGTTCACGCGTTCGTTTTTTGCCACTGGGCGTCGTGGCCTGATTTCTTCGACGCAGCGTCCTCGCACCTCCGCGTCAAGGGCGCGTTGATGTGGTGGAAGGCCAGGGGCGGCATGGGGGACTGCGCCGCCAGCTTCGCGCCGGATTACGAGGTGATCTTGCACGCCACTGGCTCGAAGCGACGCCGCCTCGCCGGAAAGCGGCACGGGGCGGTCCTCTCCGGCTACCCGCCGGTGCCCAACGCGAAGCGAACACACCCCACCGAGAAGCCGGTCAACCTGCTGGCCTACCTGCTCGAGCGCGCGTGCCCCAAGGGAGGCCTCGTCCTCGACCCGTTCGCGGGCTCCGGCGCGACGCTGGTGGCCGCGCAGCAGCTCGGGCTGCGCGCCGTGGGCGTTGAGCTCGAGGAGCGCTACTGCGAGGCCGCCGCTCATCGGCTGGAGGCCGGCACCGCCCTGGCGCGCGCGGCCTGAGGCCACTACGCGCAGAGGTGCTCCACGACCTCCAGCGCCACGCGCGCGCCGAGCACCTGCTGGGCGTGGTGCTCGGCCGCGCGGTACTCAATTCGTGCGGCTTCCAGCCGCGTCCGCGCGGCTGGACTTCCGTCCGACTCACGCTGCGCCCGCTGCAACTCCAGCTCCGCCCGCCCCAGGCGCCTCGCAAGCGCCTCCCTCGTCGTCGTGTCCATGCGCCCAAGGAAGAGCAGGAGACGTGCCGTCAGCTCACCGCGCCGCCCCTTCTGCCCAGGCATGGACAACACGGCAGGTGACCGGTGAGGTGGGCAGCGCAGCGCGACGACGCGGAGCCTGCGGTGGTGCAGGCCCTCCAGCTCGCCGGGTGGACGGTGGAGCGCGTCTCCGCGCCGGGCTTCCCGGATCTGCTGTGCTGCCGACGCGGCCAGGTGGTGCTGCTGGAGGTGAAATCGAAGGGCGGGCGGATGAAGCCCGCCCAGGTGGAGCTCCACGCCCGGTTGCGCGCGGCCGGTGTGGTGGTGGCCATCGTCACCACGCCGGAGGAAGCGTTGGCGGCAGTGCGCGGGGAGGTGACGCGAACGGCGCTGGACGTCCCCGCGGAGAAGCGCGTCCGCTCCCCGAGGGCACAGGTGACGCCCGCAGTGAGGCGGGGCCGGGCGGGTGGCGCTGTCGGGTAGACGTGGTAGCTGAAAAGACGACGGGCCCGACCGGGGAAGACGGTCGAGCCCGTACAGGCCAGGAGCGCTGGGGAGCACGCCGGGGACGCCAGTATACCGCCCCTGCGCGCGCGCAGGGGCTGGAGTCCTCGATGTCCGCCTGTGCCCTTCGTCTTGCCTCTGCCCGCCTCCCGACGCTCCCGCCCGGCCCACCGCCGGCGCCCACCCCTGACGATGAAATGGAGGCGCTGCTCCACCTGCTGCGCGAGCTGCCCGACGGCTGCCCGGAGCAGCACCGCGCGGCGGGCCGCCTCGCGGTGCTGGTGAGGCCGCACCTGGTGCTCGCGGCCAGCTCCGTCGCCCGCCGCTGGAAGGTGCCCGCGGAGGACCTGGAGCAGGAGGGGCAGGTGGCCACCTTCAATGCCTGGCGTCGCTTCGTCCCGGGCCGCGAGCCCGGACGCTGCCTCTACCCGGCCTACGTGCTGCGCCTCGCGCGGCAGGCCATGGAGCGCTACGCGGCGGGGGAGCGCAGCGCCGTCCACGTCACTGACCACGCCCTGAAGCGGCTGCGGCGCGCGAAGAAGGCGGCGCGGAAGGAGGGCGTGCCGGTGTCCACCGCACTGCGTGCCCAGGGGCTGGACGAGGCCTCCATCCTGACGCTGGGCGAGGGCTCCATCTCCACCGTCTCTCTCGACTGCCTACTGGCCGGCGAGGAAGGCCGGGACTCCGCCGCGAACGTGGAGACGCGCCTGGGGCTGGTGGACACGACGGCCGCGCGCCACCGGCACGTGGCCGAGCGCGATGCAGCCCTCACCGCGCTGTACCAGTTGCCCCAGCTGCAGCGGGTGGTGGCGCAGAAGCTGGCTGGCTACGAGCGCCCCCTGGGCGCGGAGCCCGCGGCGCGGACCGTGGCCCAGGAACTGCGCCTGTCGGAGGACGAGGTGTTGCGGCTGCACAGGCAGGCGCTGAGGCGGATGCGCGAGGCGATGGACGCCAAGGGGCTCGGGCCGGAGCTGCCTGCGCGCGCCTCCGGGAAGCTGCGCCAGCGCCGCGCGGCCGCGCCCCGGGACGTGCGGCCGCGCCCGGTGGGGCAAGGCGCCCAGATGGGGCTCGCGCTCCCCTCGGGGGAGTCCCGCCGCCCGTCGGCGTGGGGCGCGTAGGTGCCCACCATCGTCGCGAAGAAGGCGGGCACGTGCACGGCTGCCGGGTGCGGCGGGCGCATCCTCAAGGGCGAGTACGTGGAGTACTCCGCCGCCACCGGCACGCGGCACCTGGTGTGCGCGAGCGCCGAGCAGGGCAGGCGCCCCAACCTCCGCGCCGGACGCTGCCGGTGCGGCGCCCAGGTGCCCCCGCGCGCGGGCTCCCTTGTGCTGAAGGAGTCGACGCGTGGGGCCAGCTTCCGGAAGGAATGGCTGGTGCTGTGCTCGCGGTGCGCGTGAGCGCCCGTCAGTCCAGGTCCTCCAACTCCAGCTCCGCCTGCTCACGGTAGAGGGGCACCACCTCCACGGCGAGCAGGTCCTCCAGCAGCTTCCGGGCCCCGGCTTTATCGCCCGCCTTCGCGAGGTCACCAGCCTGCATCCGCGTGCGCGCCAGTCGCATGGAGCCCTCGCGGATCCGCGCGCGGGCCTCCCGCAGAAGCGTGGTCGCGGTAGCCGCGTCCTGGACGGCGGCCTGTGCATCCGGCTCAGGGATGGCCACCTCACGCGCAGTCCGCAGCAGCAACTCACGCACGCCGGGAGTGAGCGCCAGTGTTTCGCCGGACTCGATGCGCGCAGCGAGCGCACGCACCTCGTCCCAGTTGATGTCCTGGCTCATGCCGCTACCGGCCCTTCCGTTGCCGGAAGCATCGGTCGTGCGGCCATTCCCCCTGCTGGCCCTCACAGAGGCGGAAGCAGTCGTAGCAATGGCCTATCCAGTCCTGATTCTGGCACTTCTCGTACTCGTTCATGCAGTAGCGCTTCCACTCCGGCAGGTCCTCTCGGGCCAACTCCTTGGCGACCCTGGCGCCGAAGAGGATTTCCTCTGCCTCGAAGTCCGTGGCCCCGCAGCGCGCGGGGTTGCCCGGGTGCGTCTTTACGCAGCAACTCACCGTGGAGTCCTGGGGGCCACACTGCGCCTGGGCCAGGTACACCGCGGTGGCACTGGGCTGGGTGTCGCTCGCCCGCGCATGGGCGCCGCCACCGCAGCCCGCCCCCACCAACGCGAGCACCACCACGAGCATGCCGCCGAATCGGATGTTCCGATTGTGCATGTATGGCTGTTTAGTCTCGTTTTGCTTGGACTTCAATCCTTCTCAAGAGGGAGCCGGCGCCGCGCATGAAGGCCGGCCCCGGAGCACGGCGCCCCTACGCGATGAGCGCGGACAAGTCGCCGCCCGGCTTCGGCAGCAGCTCCAGCACGTCCCCTTCCTTCGGCGCGAAGCTGGGCGGCGGGTATCCGATGAAGATGGGCAGAGGGGTTGTCGGCTCCACGCCCGTCACGACCGCCACCATGCCCGTGCCTTGGATGCGAACGGCGTCGCCCTGGTGGACCTCGCGCAGCCCGCGATCCACGGCCAAGTAGAAGCCGCCGCCTTCCTCGTCAGGAGCCACCGCCGTCACCTTGACGGTGACGAGGGGCGCGGAGTCGGCGACCGCGGATTGCTCCTCGTCCGTCACCACCTCCAGCACATCTCCCGCCTTCACCGTGAATGCGCCGTCCGGCGAGGCGATGAAGATGGGCGTTTCTTCCTCGGGCATGACGTCCGTCACTTCTACCGTCACGGAGGTGCCCTGGACGCGCACGGTGGCACCCGGGTGAATCACCTCCAACCCACTCTCCACGGCGAGGTAGAGGCCGTCGGCTGCCTTGTCTTCAACCAGCCCCGCCACCTTCACAGTCCGCGGCGCGGATACGGGCGCCTTCGGCGGAGGCGCGTTGGGCTTCGGGTTCGCCTCCCGCTGTCGTGCGCCGCGGAGCGCCTCTAGCTCCAGCTTCGCGCGCGTCGTCTCCAATTCGTCCTGGTTGCGCAGCACCTCCAGGAAGCGGACCTGCGAGCGCAGCGCGTTGGCTTCCGCCACGAGGGCATCACGCTCCGAGCGCACCAGGTCCAGCTGCGTCTCCGCCCGCTCCACGCGGAGGCGCACCAGCACGTCCACTGCGCGCCACGCCTGGCGCTCGCGCGGCGGCACGTCTTCCCACTCCGTCAGCGGGCTGCCCGTGCCGTCGTGCCTGTCCAATGCCTCAAGGTAGGCGTCGTGCAGCCGCTTCACTTCGCGCTGGTCGCGCTCCAACTGCCCCAGTCCAATGCCTGCTCCGGTTCCTACGTTCATAGTGCTGCCTCGTGGTGTTGCGGGTGAACTCGCGCGGGAGCCGCGCGAAGGTGAAGGTGGCGGGGCGCTCAGGTGCCGCGGTGGCCGCGCACGCGGATGACGGCCTCGTAGTCGAGGCCCTTGCCGCGGCTCCAAGACAGCGTCTCCATGCCCACGTCCCCCATCTCTGCGAGGAGGACCTCAAGCTGTGTCAGGAGGTCCTCGAAGGGCTGGGTGGGCGGGCGCGGAGACGGAGCGCTCTTGGCAGCGGGGACGGGCAGGGTGGGCATGGCTTCCTCGTGGGTGGTGGCCACCGCCGACGCGGTGACGGGGTTGATGGGCTCGTAGCCGTGGCGCGCGAGCGCCTTGGGCCAGTGCGCCTCGTGGCGGTCGAGGACGATGCAGGGCACGCCGCTGCTCTCCGCGGCTGCCTCCCAGTCCTCGATGACGGTGCGCGTGGGCACCATCTCCGCGAAGATGAGTAGGGCGTCGAAGCGCGCGGCGCTGACGGCGGCCGTCATCCGCGCACGCATTTCCTGGTGGCCCTCGACGACGAAGCCCCAGCGCGCGAGCTTCTTGGCCAGCGTGCCGTGGACGTAGCTGGCGACGCCGCCCACGACGAGGGCTCGCTTCATCGGATGCGCGCGAGATGCCGGCATGGCGGCAGGAGCCTTCGTGCGCGCGGCGGACTGGGACAATCCCCTGGATGGGGCAGGCGTGATGCAGGACATGACGGGCGCTTCTTTCGCGGGCGTGCGGGGGCTCAATGCGTGCCCGCCGCGTGGATGAGGACCGTGCGGGCCGGGACGTCGAGGCGCGCGAGCGCGGACTCGATGAGCGGCAGGTAGTCGTCCTGGATGAGCGCAGCGGCGAACCGGTCCGGCGCCTCCAGCACGAGCATTCCCTCCTCCAGCGTCGGAGTGAGGCGCATGAGTTGCTCGGCCACGTAGCGCTTGCCGTCCGCATGGAGCTCGGCCAGCACCTGGCGCCACGTGGTGCCAGCTTCGGTGGCGGGCAATGCCGGCGCGGTTTCAATCTCGGCCGGGGCATCCTGCTCCGGGACATGGCGGCGCCAGACGTCCTGGGCAACGAAGGCCTGGGCCGGGCAGACGGGGCGCCGTGTCCGGGCCCAGTCGTCGGCGAGGAAGGCCTGCCACGCGCCGCGGAGACGCTCCTCGTTTCCGCCGAGGACGGCGAGCGCCTCGCGGTACCACGTGGCCCAGCCCGCCGGCGGCGGCTGGGGCAGGGCCCGGGGGTAGGCCAGCAGGCGCTGCTCCTGGGTCCAGGCGAAGAAGGCCACCGCCGGCGAGGGCTCGACGTCGGCCGCCGCCGGTGCGCTGCCGCCGAGGGACGGGGCGGCCTGCGCCAGGCCAGCGCCACCAGCAGCAGCAGACGGGGAAGGGGGTAAGGGGGAAGGGGGAGGGGGTGCGGGGGAGGGGGAAACCCCCACAGGGGGAAGGGGGCGCGGCTCGCCTCGGACAACGGACGTCACCGTGACGTTTGGTGACGTCACGGTGACGGCTCGTGACGTCACGGGCGTTGCGGTGACGTCACGGGAACCATCGGTGACGTCACCAGTCGTCACGGTGCTGGCCTGTGACGCTTCGCGCGCCTCGCGGTAGCGGCGGGAGCGGATGGCGCCCGGGCTGTTCGGATCGCCACGGCGGGCAGGGGCGGCTGCACCCGTCCTGACGGCGGGGGCGGGAGAGGCCTGGAGGGCGAACAGGTCCGCCAGGAGGGCCATGGTGCGCTCGTAGGCGGCGCGCTCACCTTCGGCGCGGGCCTCGGCGCGGATGCGCTCCTCGCGCTCGAGCGCCAGCTCCGCGCGCAGGTGCTCCATCTCGTCGTTCGGCTTCGGGGTCGGGCAGGTGCTCATGGTGTGGTGTCTGGGATGAGATGGGGGCAGCACTCGGGCGGGATGGGCCGGTCCGCGCAGTCGGCGAGCGCGGCCAAGCCATGGCGGCAGGTGGGCCAGGGGCCCGGGTGCTTCGCCCGCACGGCCTTCGAGGCGATGCGCGGCGCGTGGGGCGCGAGCAGGCCCGCGGGGGTGACGGCGCCGACCAGGCGGGTGGCTCCGCAGTGCTCGCAGCGCACGGCAGGCAAGCGGCAGCGGCTCACGGAGACACCCCGGTGGCGCAGGTGTGCGGCGGGCACCCGGGCGCGGTGCAGCGCCAGGTGCGGCACGTTCGGCACGGGGTCATCGCGCGCCGACAGCTGCACTTTCGCAGGACGCGTTCGCGGAGCGTGGCGGGCTCACGACCACCGGCGCGTGCCGCGCGGGCCTCGTAGGCCTCCCAGCGCGCCTTGTCCTCCCCGACGATGGCACCGAAGGCGAGGCGCACGCGAGCCAACACCGGCGCGGGTACCTCCCACAGCGTGTCCGCGGGGCCGGGCTCGCAGGCCACCGGTTCCGGCAACTCCACCACGTCCTCCAGCCACAGGCCCGCTGGACCCACGTACCAGCGCGACTGCCGCTCGCCGTCCGGCCACAGCGACACCGCGGCGACGCGAGCTATCGCCACCACCGCGCACGCCGGAAGTTCGTCCGCGGGCGGGGCCGCGACGCCCGGCCCATGCCAGGAAGCCATCCAGTCCTTCAGCTCCGGCACGTACTCCGCCGCCGCGCACACCGCGACGTAGGCGCCCAGCACGTCCGCTGGCGGGGCCCGGTGGAGATTGAGGATGGGCGCGTTGCGGACCTGGATGCTCCACGCCCAGGGCTGGGGCGCGGTGGCTCCGAAGATGGGGACGCGCATGGGAGCGTCGCAGAGACTCACCGCGCACCGCCTGAGAAGAGTCCCAGTTGGCCGGCGCGGGCTGCGGCCAACGTGCTGCCGCGATTCTCAGCAGCGAGCCACTCGTGCGCGCTTTCTGCGTAGTGAGCCTGCCTCTCTACTCCGAGGTACCGTCGGCCCAGTCGAAGGCATGCGACACCCAGGCTGCCGCTGCCGGCGAAGGGGTCCAGCACCAACTCGCCAGGGTCCGTGAACTGGGACACCAAATCGAGCCATAGCGCCACCGGTGTCTGCGTGGTGTGGATCCGTGAGTTGGTTCCGTTGCGGTCCGTCGCGATGGCGTGCGCCCAGAAGGCATGGAGGCCACCGCCATGCCAGCGCAGACGCTCCCCGCGAACATGGGCAATCTCGAAGGCCTCGTGCGCGACGGCGGGCCTATCACCGGAGAGCTGCGGCTGGGCGGAGAGCTTGTGCCAGATACCGACACGGACGTGACGCCCACCCGCGCGTTCCAGCTCCGCCTGCCACGCCTGTTGGCCTTCTGCGTCGCACTTCACCAAGACCCATCGCCGCGCGACACGCGCGAAGTGCATGCCGCATAGCCGGCGCAACTCCGGTGTGAGCGCCTCAAAACCCAAGGGCGCAAAGCCCACCTGCTCATGCCCTGCTCGCTTCGAGTTGCCGCGAAGCATGCGTCGCTGCAGCAAATGCACGTTGGGCGAGAAGGGAGGATCACACAGCACGTGGTCCACAGAGCGACGAGGAAGTGCCGTCAGAACCTGGGCGGAATCTCCGTGAACGACGCACCACTGAATACGCCCGGACAGCACGTCGGTGATGGCGCTGGGGCAGCTCATGTCGCCTCCGCGCGGAGCTGCTGCCGCCAGGCGGATTCTCTATTCCTCGCATCGCTCCAGAGGTCGCGGCAGCGCTTGCTGCTGCACGTGCCCATGGGGATGTCGGCGCGCTCGGAGTACACCTCCGCGATGGACCGCTTTGCCCAGCAGATGGCGCATCCGCCGAGTTGCATCAGCTGCGCCTCGTCGTGAAGACGCTTGCGCAGTAGGCCCAGATGGCTCGCCGACGTCGTCTTCAGCAGGTGGGCAACAGCCTGCCGACGCATGGCTGGAGTCGTGAGGAGGGGCGGCCTGCGGGACTTCCTGCGGGCTCTCACGGGCGGCCCCCGTCATCGCGAATAGCCTGCACCTGGACGGCCAGCCCCATCACCACCTGGCCGAGAACCGCCTTGCGCTCGCCGAAGGTGTCCACCAGGGCGTGGATCAGCGACTCGACGTCGTCAAACTGCTGCTTGAGCCGCACGCGCTCAGCCACGGCCACCGGGAGTGCGTGCTTCCAGCAGGCCATGGGGGGCTGCCCGCCCATGGTGCTGGCGCTGCACACCGCGCAGCCCGCCACCATCGGGAGCGAGCGCCGGAACGCCGTCACCGCGTCGGTGTCCGTTCCCGACGGTGTGATGGGCCCGGCCTGCCGGGCATGCTCAACCGCGTTGAGGACGGCCTGGCACTCCGACGGCTCCAGGCTGACCCCGAGGCCTTCCGCGCCGGTGGACAGGTACGCGCGGAGCTTCTCTCCAAGGGGAATGGGGGCGGAGGACGCGATGATGGCCGTGGACTGCCGTCCACCGGTCCGGACGGCTCGGGCCGAGTCGCGAGCGGCGCGCTTCACTGTTCACCTCCATTCGTGCCGCTAATGACGGGGGAGGGAGGGCGGGCGTCGAGGCGGGCCTCCAGGTCGGCCACCTCGGCCACGGCGAAGCCGATGGCGTGGTAGAGGCAGGCCTGCCGAGTGCGTCCGAAGCTCTTCGCGCAGGCGCGGCACCCGTCGGCGGGCGGCACCTTCTCGCGGTAGGCTGCGACCTCAGGGGCGCCCGGGGAGACGGGCGTTACGCTGTTACGCTGCTTGGCGTCGTCCAGCGTTCTGGCGCTGCCGCTGGCGCCCTTCTCAGAGGGGACGTGAAGGTAAGCGCCCGATTTTCCTGGCCCAGGTGGAGGGTTCGATTCCCTCCGCCTCCACAGTTTCACCTTGTAGTTACGGGTGGTTAGACGCTTCAACCGCCCGTGTTGCACGTATGTCGCACGCGGGAACAGAGGGGCGGTCGAGAACAGAGACCGCCTCTCTCCGCGTGTCGGGGCTCAGGTGGGCATAGCGCATCGTCATTTCGATCGTTGCGTGCCCCATCAGCTCCTGAACCACCTTCAACGGAACGGCCCTCATGGCGAGGTGGCTTCCGTAGGTGTGCCGCAAGTCGTGCCAGCCGATTTGCCCCTGCTCGCGGGTGATGCCCGCCGCCTGGAGCGCACGACGAAGCGGCGCCTTCATCTTCCCCGGCGTAAGTGGCCGTCCGTCCTCTTGGCAGAAAACGAAGCGGCCCCGAAGGTGCCGGTGTGCCTTGAGGGCATCCACGACAGACGCGGGCAAATCGACTGTTCGCTCGCGCCCGCCCTTCGGCAAGCCCTCTATCCCGCGCCAGATTGTCCGACGGACGTGCAGCAAGCCCTGCGGCAGGCTGAGATCGTTCCACTGGAGCCCGATTAGCTCCCCCTGCCGCAGCCCCGACTTGAGGGCGACGAGCAGCACGAGCCGCCATTCCGGTTCAGCGGCGGCGACAAGCCGCTCGGCTTCGTCGAAGTTCAGGAAGTCGAAGGCGGGCTTCGCGATCTTCCCGAAGAGCCTCACGCGTGGAGCCTGTGAGATGACCCGTTGCTCTTCCGCGAGCGACAGCAGCTTGTGAAGCACGGTCAGAACGTTGTTGATCGTCTTCAAGCTTAGGGGCTTGGCATCCGCGTTCTGTCGCTTCCGGATCGCAGCCTTTGTGGGGGCTTCCTTCCGGGCGCGTGCGGCTGACCTCTTGCTTCGCATCAAGGCTTTAAAGTCTTCGATTTCGGCGGGGCCAATCTCAGCCAAAGCCATTTCCCCGAAAAAGGGCGTGATGTGGTGTTTCAAAATCTGGCGCTTGCTGAAAACGCTAGAGTTCTTGTTGTTGTTCTCGCTGAAGGTGAGGAAGCGCTGCGTAAACGTTGCCAGCGTGATCCGCTCCTCGCTCTTCTGCTCCTTTCCGAAAGTCCCGTTGAGCAGGGCGTTACGCAGCTCGCGTTCGTATTGCTCAGCGCCGCGACGGGTCTGCACGGGCGAGAACTTCACGACCCGTTGCTTCCGCCCGTCCGTGTGCTGAAAAACGAAGTCCACTTGCCACGCCTCCTCTGACTTCCCTTCTTTGGTCGTCCACTTCCGTAATCTGACGCTCATCGTCGCTTCCCGTCGTCAGAATCACGGCCCTTACCCGAGGAAGACCCTACCAGGGCAGCACGGCGGATCCGCAGCGATTTCCCCACGCGAACGACGCCCGGCACCTGCCCGAGCCGGATCGACTCGTAGAGCGTTTTCCGGTTCACGCGCAGGATTGCTGCGGCCTCTTCGACGGTCAGGAACTCGGGCGCGCTGGAGCCCGCTACCGTGGG